>NZ_QRVE01000020.1 GCF_003462685.1 Collinsella sp. AF23-4AC
GTGCGGCGTAGGCCGCTTATTAGCCCGTCCAAGAATTGGGGCGCAGTTCACACTACGTGCGGCGGGGGTTCTTTCGTCCTGCGGAGTGCGCCGGAAAGGAAGGCCGCGCTTTTGTTTTGGTTCGCGCCATGTGGGGGTGGTGGCGACGTGCATTTATGCGAGTATTCTGCAATCGAAGGCCCTTGCATACCGACTTCGGGCGAAAAATCGGGATTTCTCGACGTTTTCCACGAATGATGGGCGGGGTTATGGGCTGGCAGCGTTTGATTTGCAGGGATATTCGCGGTCTTTGGCATTTATCGTGGCGCCCGAAGCCCTTGGTTATGTTGAATACTCCTAAAAATGCACGGCGCTTAGAGGGGGGACCTTCGCGAAAAAGGAAACCGCCCCGTCGAAGTATGCATTCGACGGGGCGGTTTATGCATATAGCCGATTTAGGATGCGCTGCCAAACTACTAGAACTTGACGGTCGGGGCCTGGCGGGCTGCTTCGGCGGCCTCGAAGCCCTGGCGCTCCTTAAACTGGAAGATGCCGGCAAAGATGACAGCCGGGAACGTCTGAATGGCGTTGTTGTAGCTGAGCACGCAGTCGTTGTAGCTCTGGCGTGCATAGCTAATCTTGTTCTCGGTATCCTCGAGCGATGCCTGCAGCTGCGTAAAGTTGGTGTTTGCCTTAAGATCGGGATAGGCCTCGGCCACGGCGAAGAGCTGGCGCAGCGCACCGGTCAGCACGTTGTCGGCTTCCATTTTGGCCTCGGGCGTGGTGGCCTTGACGGCGGTGTTACGCGCGCTGATCACGGCGGAGAGCGTCTCCTGCTCGTGCTTGGCGTAGCCCTTGACGGTCTCGACCAGGTTGGGGATCAGGTCGTTGCGGCGCTGCAGCTGCGTATCGATGTTCTGCCAGGCGTTATCGATGCGGTTACGCTTGGTGACCATGTTGTTGTAGATGCCGGCGATGGCGCAGACAATCACAATGACAACAACGATGCCGATGATGACGGTAATCATGATGTCTCCGTTTCGAATGGCCGCGGCGGCATGCGCCAGCTGCCGTTGGTATAACGCTACTAGTATACCCGCAACGTTTTGCCGTGCCGAACTTTCCGGTAAGCGTTATGTTTTCGGCGGGGTTGGCACCGGGGCAAAGCGCGCGAGGTACAGGTGTAAGATATGCGACAGATTGTCGAGTGTTGTCTTTGCCCTGAGGATGGCGATACCAGTGGACCTTCGCATTAAGAAAACCTACCGCGCCCTGTTCGGTGCCTTCACCGAGCTTCTCGAGGAGCATCGTTTTGAGGACCTGACGGTTGCCATGCTGTGCGACCGTGCCATGATTCGCCGCACGACGTTCTACAAGCACTTTCGCGATAAGAACGATTACTTTGCCTTTTATATCGATGAGCTCATGTCGGGATTGCCTCAAAAACAGCCCGATGAGGCCGGCGCAGTGTCTGCCGAGGACGTGCGCGCGCTTCGACACGCGATTTTGGACGATGCCATGGATTTGATTCTGGCGCACGAGCAGCTCATGGATAACATTTTGGCAAGCAGCATGTCGGGCATGTTGACCAACGTTATTTGCGACCGCATTGCCCGCTCCATCCGCGAGCGTGTGATGAACGTGCTTGCCGAGGATGCCCTGGCCCCCGTGTCACTCGAGACGACGTCTGAGTTTGTCGCCGGCGGTATTATTCGACTTTTCACGATATGGTGGGAATCGGGCCACGATTTGGAGCGTCGACCTGAGATGGCCGACGTGGTCGATGCGCTGTTCGAGCGGACCATGACACCGGTGAATCACTAAAGTGGCGGAGAGAGGGGGATTCGAACCCCCGGAACGCTCTCGCGCTCAACGGTTTTCAAGACCGCCGCATTCAACCGCTCTGCCATCTCTCCGTGAGTCGTAATGATAGCATCGTTTTGAATTTGCAACAGGGAAGGCGAACGATGACGATCACCGAAATCGACGAGAAGTTCATGCGCGAGGCGCTGGCGGAGGCTTGCGCCGCTGCTGCGGTGGGCGAGGTGCCCATCGGAGCCGTAGTGGTGCGCGCGGGCGAGATTGTCGCGCGGGCGCACAATCGGCGCGAGCTCGACCAGGATCCTTCGGCTCATGCAGAGTTCGCGGCCCTGTGCGCTGCCGCTCGGTCGCTCGGTCGTTGGCGCCTTTCCGATTGCACGGTCTACGTAACGCTCGAGCCCTGCTGCATGTGCGCAGGCCTTATGGTTAACGCGCGCGTGGGGCGCTGCGTGTATGGCGCGAGCGACGCCAAGGCGGGCGCGCTGGGTTCGCTGTATGACCTGAATGCCGATTCGCGCCTGAATCATCGGTTTAACGTACATGCCGGCGTGCTGGCGGAGGAGTGTCGTGAGGTGTTGAGCGACTATTTTAGTGGGCTGCGTGACGTCGATGGTGCTGGCTGCGGTTGCGGGGCCGATCTTGAGGCGCATGTCGCTCATGCTGAGGCGCTCGCGTGTGCCGAAGAGGATGCTGGCGCGGCGGTTGACTTTGGCCCCGCGTGCCGCCGGCCTCGCCGTGTGCTGCTGGCGATTGATTCCTTTAAGGGCAGCGTTTCGAGTGCGCAGGCAGAGGAGGTCGTTGCCGAAGGCGTGCGCCGCGTTTGGCCCGATGCCGAGGTGTGCACATTGCTGCTGGCAGACGGCGGCGAGGGAACGCTCGACGCCATTGCCGCGTGCGGCGGTGAGGTTGTGACCTGCGAGGTAGCAGGTCCCTTGGGCAAGAGCGCGTCTGCCCGGATGCTGGTTGATGTCGAGCGCGAGTCCGCGGTCATCGAGATGGCCGAGGCGGCTGGCATTGGGTATTCGCCTTGCACGGAGTCGTCGGCGCTGGCTGCTACAACCTATGGCGTGGGCGAGCTCATGCTTCGCGCGGTTCGCAAGGGCGCAAAGACACTCTATATTGGTTTGGGCGGCAGTGCCACCAACGACGGTGGCGCCGGCATGCTGCAGGCGCTGGGCGCGCGTGTGGTCGATGATCGGGGCTGCGATATCGCCCCCGGTCTTGCCGGCCTTGAGCAGGTGGCGAGCGTTGATTTGGCGCCCGCGCTGCAGGCTTTGGATGGCGCTCGTATCGTTGTGCTTTCGGATGTCGAGAACCCACTCGTGGGGCGTCGCGGCGCGCTTGCGGTGTTCGGCGGACAGAAGGGTCTGCCGACGGGGGATGCCGAGGCCCTGGGCAAGTACGACAGCTGGATGGTCGGCTACGGTCGTCTGCTCGATACGGCAATTGTCGAGGCTCGGGCCCAGGGGTTGTTGCGCACACCCGAGGGCGCACGGACATTTGGCTCGGTGCTCGGCGTGCCCGGCGCAGGTGCCGCCGGCGGCCTGGGCGCCGCGCTGCTGGCGCTCGGCGCGGAGCTGCGTTCGGGCGTGGAGACGGTGCTCGATCTGATTGGGTTTGACGAGCGCGTGCGGGATGTCGATCTGGTCATAACGGGCGAGGGCAATATGGACGAGCAATCCGCCGCCGGCAAAGCGCCGGTGGGTGTGGCCCGCCGTGCCAAGCGCTATGGCAAGCCGGTGGTCGCCGTCGTGGGCGGTCGCGCCGTCAACCTGGATGCGGTGTATGGGCAGGGCGTCGACCTGGTTTTGCCGATCTGCCGCAAGCCCATGCCCCTCGACCAGGCGCTCGGTGTGCAAGAAGCCACAACCAACCTCATCTGCGCCGGCGAGTCTGCCGCTCGATCCTACGACCTCGGCCGAATCTAGAAAAGTAGTCATTTTGGGACGGGGCTAGAAAATCACCCGTAAAGGCATGTGAATCTGAACAAATCAATCCTGCGCCTTGCGGCGCTCGATGGTGTTGTCTGGGGATCGGAGACTATGCACTTCAGGTGTTGACGCCGCCATTTATGTGCCATTAGTAGATTGCCTTTCGTTCAGTTGTTCGCCAATTAATCCTGCCAATTAATTACCATTTCGGGCGAAGACGTGGATTATCTCCATGATGGGCCTCTTTGGGCATAATGTTGTCTTTAAACTGTCCTAATCAATAGATCGCTCTTGGGAAGAGAAGGCGACACCAGAGGGGGAGAAGGGAATTGGAGAGGAAAGTTTTCGGCGGGGGGGGGCGGAGAGTCGCTGCTCTCTGCCTTGCGCTGGTTCTCGGCTTCGGATGTTTATCCGTTGGCGCGACGGCCGGTGTCGCATATGCGGCCACGGCATCGCGGACTGCGTATACTGCGGAGGAGTTTGAGATCACCCAGGACGGCGTGACCTATTCGTGCGAGACCACGGATAAGGGCACGGCGGAAATCACAGGTATTGTTGCCGACGACAGTGTGACCGCGGTGAGTGTGCCCAGCTCCATCGAGCATGGTGGCCAGACCTACAAAGTCACCAAACTTTATTTCTCGTCTGGTATCGTGGCCAAGAACGTTGAGCAGCTGACGCTTCCCGACACGCTCGAAAAAATGTACGGAGGGAATTTCCGGAGGTTCGCAAAGGTCAAGGAGCTCCATATCCCTGGCTCCATCAAGAACTTCGCTTGCTCGCTGCAAAACGCTGGCTCGCTCGAAAAGCTCTATTTCGATGAGGGCGTCGAGGAGATTAGCGCCAACATGATGGTCTATGGCTGCAGCAACCTTTCGGAGATCGATCTCCCCTCAACCCTCAAAATGATTTCGGGCTCGGGCGCCTTCGAGGGGGCTACGGCCCTCACAGGCATCGAGTTTCCAAAAGATGTCGCCTTCTCCGACACCATAACGGGCGTGTTCGAAGACTGCACGTCTCTGACAAGCGTGTCGTTGCCCGCTTCGGTTACCAAGATCCCCTCGCACATGTTTGACGGATGCACCTCTCTCACGTCCGTCACCGCGCTGAGCGAAATCGAGTCCATCGGGGATGGGGCGTTTCGGACTTGCTCGAGTTTGACTGGGATCGATTTCCCAGGCACATTGAAGAGCATCGGATCCTCTGCTTTCCAGGGGTGCGCCAGCCTGGTGAGCGTGCCCAATCTAAGCAAGGTGACAAAGATGGGCTGGGGGGCTTTTTACGAGTGCAAAAATCTGCAGGCGTCCGTGGATCTGTCCTCGCTTCAGAACATTCCGGACAATGCGTTCTGCTACACACCGGTTAAGATCGTGGGGCTTTGCGACAGCCTGAAGAGTATCGGTGAGTGGGCCTTTATCCAGAGCAACGTCGCCGTCCAGCTTCCCAGGACACTTGAGACAATTGGCAACTACGCCTTCTATTACGGCACGTTGCCGGAGCAGCTTTCCATTCCGGATTCCGTGACTTCCGTTGGCACGGCGGCCTTCTCGGGCGTAGGTGGCGTGAAGGATGTGACGATCGGGCGCGGCCTCACCGAAATACCCTCGGGTATGTTTGAAGGCAGCACGGTTAAAAAGATCACAATCGAAAACAGCATGGACGACATCAAAGGCTCGGAGAACCTCCCGTTCTTTGGCGTCGATATCGTCTACACGCGCGAGTCCATCGATGACGGCGTCGGCGGTACCGTGAGCGATGACAGCACCAAGACCCTTCAGGATCTGGTCGACGAGGCCCCCTATGACAAGGAAACCGTCATCACCCTGAAAAAGCACGTGAAGCTTGGCTCCACGCTCACGATTCCTGCCGGGAAGATGATTAAGATCACGTCGGATGAGCCCTATACCATCTTGGCAAAGAAAAGCGGCTTCTCCGTACTGGTCAATGTTGCCGAGGGGGCATCCCTCGAGCTGTCGGGGAAAGTGTCCCTGAGTGGTCGCTACAACAAGGGCGCCATTATTTCTAGCAGGGGAGCGGTTGTGCTCTCTGACGAGGCCGTTGTGTGCGACGGCGCTGCGAACACCGTCAATACGGGTGTCATCGACGTGTCGGGAGACAAGGCTTCGCTTACCATGACGGGCGGCGTTATCGAGCAGTGCGAACTTAAGGACGCGTATTGCGGCGCTGTCCACGCGAAAGACGGCGCTCATGTTGTCATGAAGGGCGGCGTTATCCGTAAGAATCACGTGTCTTTCTCCGCAGACGGCGATGGTAATTACCTTTCGTCTACCGGCATCATGCTGATGGGCGATGCCCACCTTGAGATGAGTAACGGCAGTATCGAGGATAACGCCGGCTATCAGGGCGGCGCGGTGGTCATGTACAGCGAGGCTCGTAACCAGAGAACCTCCTTTGAGATGACCGGTGGTCAGCTTGTGCGCAACAGAGGCTATAAGCTTGGGAATCGAACTCCCTCCGGCGCAGTGCACGTCGAAGGGAATGCCGAGTTTACCCTCAAGGGCGGCAAGATCGAGGACAATATTGCGTATTCTGATGGCAAAGGCGGCGGAGTGTGCGTGGTCGATCGCGGCCTGCAGCAGGGTGGTAGGGACCATACCGCTTTCACTATGAAAGGTGGCTCCGTATCGGGTAACTCCGCTTCCGCCGGCGGAGGCATCTATACCTATTCAGATGACGTCAAGCTCAGTGCGGGCGAGATCAAGGACAATACTGCTCGGAATATGGGTGGCGGCGTATATAGCGAAGGCAACGAGTATCTCGTCTATAGCACGCTTCATATCGAAAACGCTCTCGTTGTTGATAACCATGCGAAAAAGCAGGGCGGCGGCATGTGGTTCTGCCCGACCGGAGATGCCAAGGTCTACGTCAAGAACGGTGGCCTGATCGCCAGGAACTCGGCCGATGAGGCGGGAGACGACCTCGTCTTCACCGGCTTCAAAGACGCCAAATACAAACTGACCTTGGCCAACCGCGCTCCGGGCGGCGGAAAGGTCAGCTGGTACAGAGACGGTGGGCTGTTTAACCCCGAAGGCACTTATGCGGAAACAAACACCGAAATCCCGCGATTCTCTCCCGACGGTGGCAACGGCGAGCCCCTGTCCTTTACCGACGCCACGCCGAACGTCGCGCTTAAATCTGTGATGAGCGAGGATGTGTATAACCTCGGCCGCGGTCAGACGTCGCTGACGATCTCTGGCAATACGGCCGAGCGGGGAGGCGGCATCGGCGCCAACGGCGGTGTCATCATCGGCAAGTCCGAGAACATCGACATTCCCATCAAAAAGGTCTGGGAGAACCCCAGGATTCCCCATCCTAATAAGGTCAAAGTAAATCTCAAGAACGGCGATACCGTCATCGATTCGATCACCCTGAGCGAGTCCAACGACTGGAAGGGCGTCTTCTCCAACCTGCCCGCGGGCGCGCACTACACCGTGTCCGAGGACCCCGTCGAGGGCTACAGCTCTGAGGTCACCGGCGACGCCGAGCGCGGCTTCACCGTGACCAACACCTCCACGGCCAAGGTCTCGGTGCCCGTCGAGAAGAAGTGGGTCGGCCCGGCGGCCGAGAGGGCCACCGTGCGCCTGCTCGCCGACGGGAAGGACGCCGGCCAGTCGGCCGAGCTGTCGAAGTCCAATAGCTGGAAGCACTCCTTCGAGGGCCTGCCCAAGTACTCCGAGTCCGGCTCCGCGATCGACTACGCCGTGGCCGAGGTGCCCGTCGAGGGCTACAGCTCGAAGGTCACCGGCGACGCCGAGCGCGGCTTCACCGTGACCAACACCTCCACGGCCAAGGTCTCGGTGCCCGTCGAGAAGAAGTGGGTCGGCCCGGCGGCCGAGAGGGCCACCGTGCGCCTGCTCGCCGACGGGAAGGACGCCGGCCAGTCGGCCGAGCTGTCGAAGTCCAATAGCTGGAAGCACTCCTTCGAGGGCCTGCCCAAGTACTCCGAGTCCGGCTCCGCGATCGACTACGCCGTGGCCGAGGTGCCCGTCGAGGGCTACAGCTCGAAGGTCACCGGCGACGCCGAGCGCGGCTTCACCGTGACCAACACCTCCACGGCCAAGGTCTCGGTGCCCGTCGAGAAGAAGTGGGTCGGCCCGGCGGCCGAGAGGGCCACCGTGCGCCTGCTCGCCGACGGGAAGGACGCCGGCCAGTCGGCCGAGCTGTCGAAGTCCAATAGCTGGAAGCACTCCTTCGAGGGCCTGCCCAAGTACTCCGAGTCCGGCTCCGCGATCGACTACGCCGTGGCCGAGGTGCCCGTCGAGGGCTACAGCTCGAAGGTCACCGGCGACGCCGAGCGCGGCTTCACCGTGACCAACACTGTGAAGACGGGCGGGCTCGATGTCTCCAAGACCGTCGTGGCGCGCGAGGGCCTGGCGGTCGACGCGGACAAGACATTTAAGTTTGCGGTTGAGGCCACCGATGCCGCGGGCCGCAAAGTGTCCGGCACCTACGGTGACGCGACGTTCGAGGACGGCAAGGCGACCCTCAAGCTCAAAGATGGCCAGACGGCGAGGATCACGGGGCTGCCCGCGGGAACTGCCTACACGGTGACCGAACGTGCCGCCGAGGGCTACACGACCGCGGTGAACGGAGCCGAGGGATCCAGGGCCGATGGCTCCATCTCGGCCGATCAGGTCGCCTCCGCCGCCTTCACCAACACCTTCGACCCCGCCCCCGCCACGGCGTCCGTCCCCGAGCTCACCAAGGTGCTCGCGGGCGGCCGCAAGCCCGGCCTCCAGGAGGGAGAGTTCGTCTTTGAGCTCTCCCTCACCGACGGTGCGGGCAATGTTCTCGAGGGCTACCCAATCGAGGCGAAGAATGACAAGGACGGCAAGGTTTCCTTTGGCGAGCTCAGCTTCACCAATCTGGGCACCTACCACGCGACCGTGACCGAGAAAGCAAGCGGCGATGTCCTGATCGAGGACGATGCGCACGCCTACACCTTCGACATCACGGTGACTCAGACTGGCGCCGGCCTTAAGGCCGAGATCTCCAACGAGCGGGGCAAGAAGACCTTCACCAACACCTTCACGCCGCACGACAACACCAAGACCGTCACCAAGGCGGACGCCTCGGGCGCCAAGGTCGATGTGGATGGCAGGCTGGTGGGCGTGGGCGATACCCTCACCTATACCATCGGCTGGGCCAATAACAGCGTCGACGACAGGGGCGCCGCGCAGGCGGCTGACGTGACGGTGACCGATGTCCTGCCCAAGGGCGTTAACTATGTTGAGGGTTCTGCCGACGGTGCCGCCTACGACGCCGCGACGCGCACCCTTACCTGGTCGCTCGGCGAGCAGACTGCGGGCGCCACGGGCACGCTCAGCTTTGACGTGAAGGTCTCCGCCGAAGCCGCCGTGGTCGACGACATCTCCAACACCGCCACGGTCAAGGTGGGGGAGAACGAATCCCAGACCAACACGACCCACAACAGCGTGTCCCGCGAGGGCAGCCTCACCGTCAAGAAGACGGTCGTCGGCGGCGACAGCCAGCGAGAGTTCGGCTTTACGGTCGCGCTGACCGACGGGGACGGCGAGCCCGTCTCCGGCACCTTCGGCAAGGGCGAGCACGCCGTGACGTTCGCGGACGGCAAGGCGAACTTCACGCTTAAGGATGGCGGGGAGAAGATCATCTCCGGCCTACCCGTGGGCGCGCACTATACCGTGACCGAGGATGCCGCCGAGGGCTACGCGACCACGGCCGAGGGGGCCGAGGGCACCGTGACCGAGGCAGGCGCGACTGCAGCGTTCACCAACACGTACGGAACGGCCACCGAGGGCAGGGACGTCTCCACCGCGGGGCTCTTCACCAAGACGCTCGAGGGCCGCGACTGGGCGGAGGGCGATAGCTTCCAGTTCACGCTCGCGGGCGAGGGCGGCGCCCCCATGCCCGAGGGCTCTGCCGACGGCTCCAAGACCGTCAGCGTGACGGCCGCCGCCGGCACCAAGGTGGGCGATAGGGTCGCCTTCGACTTCGGCCCCATCCGCTACACGCTCGACGACATCAAGGACGCCGGGTTCGCCGAGGTCGGCGGCAAGCGCGTGCGCGCCAAGACCTTCACCTACACGGTGCGCGAGGTCAGGCCCGATGACGGCTCCGCCATCGCCGGCGTGGCCTACGACGGCCACGCCGCCACGATGACGGTGACCGTGACCGACGACGGCTCCGGCAACCTCACGGCCACGACGCCCGCGATCGCGCAGGCGAGCGGCGGCGACTTCGTCAACACCTACACGACCAAGCTCGACTACTCGGCCCGCGCGGGTGTGCGCCTGTCCAAGACGCTCTCCGGCCGCGCCATGGAGGCGGGGCAGTTCGCCTTCACCGTGACCGCCGACGCCGAGACGGCCGCCAAGCTCGGCCTCAAGACCGGCAGGGACGCCTATACCGTTTCCGCGGCCGATGACGGAGAGGCCGACCTGATGGACATCATCGGCGGGACCGCGGGCAGCGACGTGAAGTTCACCGACGCCGACGCGGGCAAGACCTACCGCTTCACCGTCACCGAGACCAAGCTCGGCGGCAAGGGCTACGCCAACGACACCGCGCCGCGCACGGTGACCATCGCGCCCGCCTACGACGCCGCGACGGGCAAGCTCACGGTCACGACCACGGTTGCCAAGGACGGTGTCGAGGTCGCCCGCAGCGAGGTCTCCACGGCGGATGACGCCGCGGCGACGCCCGCGCCCGTGACGGTCGCGTTCCAGAACTCCTACGAGGCCACCGGAACGCTCGGCGGCGAGGGCAACGTGGCCATCAACGCCACCAAGACGCTGACGGGCCGCGCCGCGGCGGCGGGCGAGTTCTCGTTCTCCGTCCGAGATGCCCGGGGCGACGTGGTCGCGACTGCGACCAACCGGGCCTCCGGCGACGGTGAGGCCGCGGGGCTCGCGTTCTCGCCCATTGCCTACACCACCGGCGCCCTCGGGCAGATGGTGGCGGACGGCACCGCCACCAGGGCCGCCGACGGCTCCTGGGCCATTCCCTATACCGTATCCGAGGACGGCACGGACCGGCTGCCCGCGGGCGTGACGGCGGCCACGTCGAGCTTCGGCATCACGGTCAAGGTGACCGATGACGGCAAGGGCGGGCTGGATGTGGCCGTGGTCTACCCCGAGGGCTCCGACGGCACGCTGTCGTTCGTAAACGGCTATAGCGCCGGCGAGGCGACGGTCGACATCGCGGGTACCAAGACGCTGGCGCTCGGCCAGGCCGGCCTCGGCCTCACGCAGGGAGACATCGCGGGCAGGTACACCTTTAAGATCGAGCCGCTGGACGGCGCGCCCGCGCCGGTCGACGCTTCGGGCAAGACGGTGACCGAGGCGACCAACGACGCCGCCGGCAACGTCGAGCTGGGCCATGTCACGTTTAAGCAGCCGAGCGACCTCGATGACGTCGAGATCGACGGCGACGGCCTGCGCACCAAGACGTTTGCCTACCGGGTGAGCGAGTCCGGTTCGGTCGACGGCGTGGCCAATGACGCGACGGCGACCAGGACCTTCACGGTCAGCGTCGTCGAGGACACCAACGCGGGCACGCTCGTCGCGGGGGTCCTGCCCGCAGAGGGCACGCCCGAGGGCAAGGGCGCGTTCGAGTTCACCAACACCTACGGCGTGAACCCGACGCCGAGCTCCGTCACCGACCAGATCAAAGTGAGCAAGAAGCTCAAGGGCCGTGACCTGGTCGAGGGCGAGTTCGAGTTCCAGCTGGTCGAGATCGCCGCCGACGGCAGCGAGAGCGTCGCGGCGACGGGCAAGAACGCCACAGACGGCACGGTCGCGCTCAGCCCCGTCGCCTACACCGCGCCCGGCATGCACAGCTACGAGCTGCGCGAGGTCGCCGGCACGGCGGGCGGCGTGACGTACGACAAGGCGACGTACCGCGTGCGCACGACGGTCACCGATGCCGGTAACGGCACGCTCACCGTCAAGCACGAGCTGGCGGATGCCGAGGGCAATCCCACGGGCGACACCTCGGTGACCTTTACCAACGGCTACGAGGCCGCACCCGTCACCCTCAAGCTGGGCGCCGCCAAGGTGCTCAAGGGCGCCGAGCTCAAGGCGGACCAGTTTAGCTTTGAGCTCAAGAGCCGGGACGGCAAGGTCATGTCGACCGCCAAGAATGCCGCCGATGGCAGCGTCACGTTCGATGCGCTGACCTTCAAGCAGGCCGGCACCTACACCTTCACGGTGAGCGAGGTCGACGACGGCCAGGCGCACGTGACCTACGACAAGGCGGTGCGCAAGATCGTCGTCACGGTGGGCGACGAGGCGGCCGACGGCACCAGGACGGGCTATCTGTCGGCGAAGGTCTCCTACGAGGGCGACGCCAACCTGCCGCCGGTTTTCACCAACAGCTACGCCGAGGAGCCCGGGACCCCCGGCACCCCCGAGAACCCCGGCACGCCGGGCGGCGGCTCGGGCGGCGGTTCAGATAACGGCTCCGGCAGCGGCTCCAGCGGCGACGGCTCCAAGGGCGGCATGCCCGACACCGGCGACCGCAGCCTGCCGATCGAGGCGCTCGCGGCCATGGCCGGCATCGGCGCGCTGACCGCAGCGGGCGGCGCGGTCCTGTACCGCAGGCGCCGCTAGCGATATGGACGAGTGGGGCGAATCCATCCGATGGGTTCGCCCCACTTGCCGCGGCGGGCGGGAGCAGGTAAGATATACCGAGCGCCTAGCGCGTTCGATGGGTTCGGATGACGACATGTTCCGAATCTGGTCAGGTCCGGAAGGAAGCAGCCATAAGGAGCCTCTGTCGGGCATCCGAATCCATCGAGCGCACGGGCTTTCTTTTTGCGCGGTTTTACCAAACCGCGCAATGCTCGACGCTGCGCGCCATCCAGGGCGACAATTTGTCATTCAAAAGGCAGGGCATGACCAGAAGGTCAATGCCCTGCCTTTTTCATGCCAACTTGTTCGCCCTGGATGTCGCTCGCTGGCTGCGCCAAAACATCGGTGGCTACGTGATCCGGATGTTGGAAACTATTTCGGGTACTTGATGCGGCGGGTGGCTGTGGCGGTTATTCCGAGGCCTGCGACGGCGACTGCTGCGAGTGCGATTGCGCTCGGTGCTGCGTCTCCCGTGTTCGCGAGCTTGCCGGCGGTCGTATCTGCTTGCTTGCCGCTGCTTGTGTTCGCTTGCTTGGCGGAGCTCGGTGCGGTGTCTTTGCCGGTCGCGGGCGAGCCGGCGGGCTGTGCCGTCTCGGCCGGTTGCGTCGAGCCGGAGGGAGGCGTTGTCTCGGCGGGTTTCGTCACCTCGGGCGAGGTGGCCTTGTCTGCCACGGCTTTTGCCTCTTCGTATGCCTTGCAGGCGTCGTCATAGGCCGCTTGTGCCTTTTCCAAATCGCCGAGGAGCGCATTTCGCTTGGCTATGTCCTCGTCGATATGGGCTTTGACATTCTCCGCATCACTTTCAAGGTTATTAATCACTCTTTCCTGGCTCTCGAGCCTATGCCGAACTTGGTCAAGCTCCTCTTCACAAAACTCTTCTTGCCGTTTTGCCGCCATGATCTCCGAACGCAACTGCTTAATAGTTTCGCTAATAGCTTTGCTAGGCTCCTCGTCGCCGAGGTCCTTAAGTACCTTATCTAATTTTGCCTGAAGGCCGCTTGTCCGGTTACGGGCTTCATCGTATCTGGCTTGGGCTGCATCGACGTTCGCTTGCATGGCGGGAAGGGGTCCCCTCAATTTGGCGGCTTCCGCCACCAGCTTGTCGTAGATCTCTTGAAGAGCGGCAATGTCATCATCGATTTCCGCAAGTTTCTCGGGACTTGCGGCGTCTTTTGCGGCCTCGAGGTTTTTGAGCGCTTCCTGCATGGCTGCATACGCTTTTTCTTTTGCGGCGTCCGCATCTTTCGTCTGCAAGGCAACTGCATCGACAGGGGAGTTGGTTTCTGCCGCGATCGCCGTTGCGGGGGCGATACCCGCGGCAAGTGCCGCGGAAAGGGCGATGCCCGCAGCTGCTCGTCTTGCTCTTCTTGCGAGAATGTCGTTCATCTCGGCACCTCATTTCAAGGGTCGGCGACTAACTTGGTAGCACTAATGTAAGTATATCAGGCGGTTTGCCCGCCATTGATCGGGCGTGCGCGTATACCTCTTGATTAACAGCCATTAAATCTATCCCTTAAGGAACGCGGCTTGCTAGTGTTGTCTGGGCATTGATGGCTGCGTGGTACAAGAGACGGCGGCATTGCCATCTGTTTTTTCAAGTAAAGAGGCCCGTTTCCATGGGTTGGGGAAACGGGCCTCTTTTTGTCTCTTGGCTTGTGGATTGGCGAAGATGGTATGCTCTGGCGGCTATTTTGAGTTCTTGAGGCGGCGTGTGGCTGTGGCGGTTATTCCGAGGCCTGCGGCGGCGATTCCTGCTAGTGCGATTGCGCTCGGTGCTGCGTCGCCCGTGTTCGCGAGCTTGCCGGCGGTCGTATCTGCTTGCTTGCCGCTGTTCGAGTTCGCCTGCTTGATGGAGCTTGGCGGGGTATTTTTGCCGGTCGCGGACGAGCCGGTGGGCTGTGTCGCCTCGGCCGGTTGCGCCGAGTTGGAGGGAGGCATCGTCTCGGTCGGTTGCGTTATCTCGGGCGAGGTGGCCTTGTCTGCCGCGGCCTTTGCCTCTTCGTATGCCTTGCAGGCGTCGTCATAGGCCGTTTGCGCTTTTTTCAAATTGTCGAGGAGCGCATCTCGCCAGGCTATGAACTGGTCGGTATGGGCTTTATATTTCTCTGCAGCACGTTCACAGTCATTAACTTGTCTTTCCTGCCTTTCGAGGCGGCCCTTGACCTTGCGGAGCTCCATTTCGCAAAAGTCAACTCGCGCTTTTGCCGTTACGATCTCTTGGCGCAACTGCTTTATTTGCTGTTTAACAGTTTCGACAAGCTCCTCGTCGCCGAGTGCTTCGAGTTCCTTAAGCGCCTCAAGTTTCTTGTCTAATTCTGCCTGGAGCTCGCTTACCCGGTTGATGGCCCCGTCGTATTTGGCTTGGGCTGCATCGACGTCCGCTTGCATGGCGGGAAGGGATTCCCTCAATTCGGCGGCTTGTGCCACCATCTTGTCGCGGAGCTCTTGAAAACGGGCAATGTCATCATTGAATCTCGCAATTTTCTCGGGACTTGCGGCGTCTTTTGCGGCCTCGAGGTTTTTGAGCGCTTCCTGCATGGCTGCATACGCTTTTTCTTTTGCGGCGGCCGCGTCTTCCGTCTGCAAGGCAACTGCACCGGTGGGGGAACTGGTTTCTGCCGCGATCGCCGTTGCGGGGGCGATTCCCGCGACAAGTGCCGCGGGAAGGGCGATGCCCACGGTTGCTCGTCTTGCTCTTCTTGCGAGAATGTCGTTCATCTCGGCACCTCATTTCAAGGGTTGGCGACTCAGCTGGTAGCACTAAGGTAAGTATACCAAGTGGTCGACCCGACACTGGCTGGGCGTGCGCGTGCCCCTCCGCTTCTTTGGAAACCGAATCCCGTTAGAAATGACGAGTTGTTTACGCTTCTTTTGGGGTGGCGGTACTATCATGGTTCGAATTGAGTGTGGATGATGATAGGGAGCGCCTATACATGATTGAGCTGCTCAGGCGTTTTGGTGGTAAGTTTCGCCGGTATATGGTGATTGGCCCTGCGTGCAAGCTGATCGAAGTGATCTTTGACCTGCTGACGCCGCTGGTGATTGCCCAGATGATCGATAAGGGCATTGGCTCGCACGACGTGAACGCCGTCGTCCACTACGGTATGGTACTTGCCGCCATGGCCGTGATCGGCATCTCGTTTACGCTCGTCTGCCAAAAGATGGCGGCGCTCACCTCACAGGGCATGGGCACCGACATCCGCGGCGCGCTCTACGGGCACATCAACAAACTGAGCTATGCTGAGCTCGATCGCTTTGGCACGCCGTCGCTTATCACCCGCATCACCAACGACGTCAACCAGGTGCAGCTCGCCGTGGCGCTGGGCGTGCGTATGCTCATCCGCTGGCCTTTCTTGGCGGTGGGCTCCATGGTCGCGGCCCTCGCCATCGACCTTAAGCTCGGCATCATCTTTTTGATTTGCACGCCCGCCATCGGCCTGGTGTTTTGGTTTGTCATGGCGCGCTGCATTCCGTACTACAAGCAGCTGCAGGCAAAGCTCGACCGCATCGCGCTTATCTGCCGCGAAGGCCTTTCGGGCGCTCGCGTGGTCCGTGCGTTTGTGCGCGAGGACCACGAGCGCGAGCGCTTTGCCCAAGCCGCCGATGACCAGGCCAATACCGCCATCGCGGTGGGCAAGCTCTCGTCAATCCTTAATCCCGTCACGTTTTTGGTGATGAACCTGGGCGTGTGCGCCATCCTGTGGGTGGGCGGCATCCAGGTCAACGTGGGCGAGCTTACGCAGGGCCAGGTCATGGCGTTTGTGAACTACATGACGCAGACCCTCACCTCCATCGTGTATGTCGCCAACCTGGTCGTGGTCTTTACCAAGGCGAGCGCCAGCGCGTCGCGCATCAACGAGGTGCTCAATTGCGTGCCGAGCATCACTGACGAGGACAACGAGCCGGTCGCGCTGCCCGAGCCGAGCGAACTGGCGGGTGGCGCTGTTCCGGTCCCCGCGCTGAGCTTGAGCCATGCGAGTTTTTCGTTTGGCGCGGGCGCTGCTAACGCCGTCAACGATGTGACCCTGGAGCTGCCGCTGGGCAAGACGCTCGGCATTATCGGCGGCACGGGCAGCGGCAAGTCCACACTCGTCTCGCTTATCTCGCGCCTGTACGATGCGAGCACCGGCAGCGTGAGCGTGATGGGTGCCGACGTGCGCACTTGGCCGCTCGATCAGTTGCGCCATGTGGTCGCGACCGTCCCGCAGCGCGCGTCGCTGGTGAGCGGCACCATCCGCAGCAACCTGACCTGGCGTGACGAGTCGGCGACTGACGAAGAGCTCTGGGCGGCGCTCGAGATGGCGCAGGCGAGCGAGTTCGTGCGCAACAAGCCGCAGGGGCTCGATGCCCCGGTCGAGGCGGGCGGCAAGAACTTTAGCGGTGGCCAGCGCCAGCGCCTGACCATCGCGCGCGCCTTAGTGGGCTCGCCGCAGGTTCTGATCATGGACGACTCCGCCTCGGCGCTCGACTTTAAGACCGACGCGGCGCTTCGCCATGCCATTCGCGAGCGCAGCGTGCGCGGTGCCACCGAGGGCGGGCTGCCGCTCACGACCGTCATCGTGAGCCAGCGCGTCTCGACCGTGCGCGACGCCGATATGATCTGCGTACTTGACCACGGCTCGGTTGCAGGCCTGGGCACGCACGATAAGCTGTACACGACCTGCCAGCTCTATCGCGAGATTTGCCAGTCGCAGCTGCGCCGCGAGGAGCTCGAGGGCCAGCAGGGGAGCACGGTGCCCGCGTCCGCCCCGACTGCCCCTGCGCCTACTTGCTCAAAGGAGGGTTGCTAGATGAACCCGTATACTTCTTCCGGTTCGGTCGCCACGATGACCGCTAACGTGTCCGGCAACGATAACCTCAACGACCTGGGCGACGGCCCGCGCCAACCCGGTGATCCCGAGCGCTATCCCGTGGGCGCGGTGACGCGCCGCCTGCTGGGCTATGTTCGCCCGCACCGTATTTCGTTTACGGCGTCGTTTGTGAGCGCCGCCATCTCGGTGATTCTGCAGCTCTACACGCCCATCCTCATTGGTGAGGGCATCGACCTGATCGTCGCCACCGGGCAGGTGGACTTCGATGCGCTGCTGCCGCTCGTTACCAAACTCGCGATTGTCGTGATAGGTGCTGCGGCCTTCCAGTGGCTGCAGGGCTACTGCGTCAACCGCCTGTCCTACGAAACGGTGCGCGACATGCGCGTGGAGGCGAGCGACAAGCTCAGCCGTATGCCGCTCAGCTTTGTCGACAGCCATGCCCACGGCGACCTTATGAGCCGCGTGGTCAACGACGTCGACCAGGTGGGCGACGGTCTGCTGCAGGGCTTCACGCAGCTCTTCACCGGTGTTATTACCATTGTGGGCACGCTCGCGTTTATGCTTTCCATCAACCTGACCATGACGCTTGTGGTGGTGCTCGTCACGCCGCTTTCCATTTTTGCAGCCGGCGCCATTGCCAAGCTTTCCAACAAAAGCTTTACGGCACAGCAGCGTATTCAAGGGCAGCTCGGTGGTCATATCGAGGAGTACGTAGGCGAGCAAAAGCTTGTCGACGCCTTTGCCTATGGTCCCAACGCCCAGCAGCGCTTCGATGCCCTCAACGCTGAGCTCTACACCGCGGGCGAGCGCGCGCAGTTTATGGGTTCGCTCTCCAACCCCGGCACGCGCTTTATCAACAACATCATCTATGCCGTGGTCGCTGTGATCGGCTGCGTGGGCGTGATCACGGGCGTGCCTGCGGCGCTCACGGTGGGCGGCGTGCAGATCTTCCTGTCCTACGCCAACCAGTACACCAAGCCGTTCAACGAGGTCACCAACGTCATTACGCAGATCCAGACGGCGTATGCCTCGGCGCGCCGCATGTTCGCGCTGCTCGATGCACGCGAGCAGGAGCCCGATGCGGCGGATGCTGTGGAACTTGCCGCCCCGCAGGGCGAGGTCGCCTTTGAGCATGTGGACTTTAGCTACGTGCCCGACCGCAAGCTGCTGCAGGATATCTGCATCGAGGCCAAGCCCGGCATGCGCTTTGCCCTGGTCGGCCCCACGGGCTGCGGCAAGACGACGCTCATCAACTTGCTGCTGCGGTTTTACGATATCGATGCCGGTCGCATTGCGGTCGATGGCCGTTCCTCGCGTGACTACACGCGCGCAAGCCTGCGCCGTGCCTTTGGCATGGTGCTGCAGGACACTTGGCTGTTCGAGGGCACCGTGGCCGAAAACATCGCCTACGGTTGTCCCGATGCTACGCGCGAACAAGTTATCGAAGCCGCCAAGCGCGCGCACGCGCACAAGTTTGTCGTGCAGCTGCCCGACGGCTACGATACGGTGGTCGGCGAGGACGGCGGCACGTTTAGCCAAGGTCAAAAACAGCTGCTGTGCATCGCGCGCGTCATGCTCACCGACCCGGCGATTCTGCTGCTGGACGAGGCAACATCGAGCATCGATACCCGCACCGAGCTGCAGGTTCAAGCGGCATTCGACGAGCTCATGGCAGGTCGCACAAGCTTTGTCGTGGCGCACCGCCTGAGCACGATTCGTAACGCCGACTGCATTCTGGTGATGCGCGACGGCGAGATTATCGAGCGCGGCACGCACGACGAGCTGCTAGCGGCAGGCGGCTTCTACGCCGAACTCTACCGCAGCCAGTTCGCCCAGTGAGCAAGCCCGTGGGGCATGTAATGCAGCGCTAGGGCGCGAGTGTGTCAACGGGGGCAACGATAATGCCCTCGGGCATTGTATGGGCTGGCATGCCGAACCCGATGACGATGAGCTTGGCCGCGGGTGGTCTCTCGCCACGCTCGACAAGTTTGCGCTCGAGTCGAAGCAGGTTTGCAGATGCCTCGGGGATCTGCGGACTTCCGAGTTTTATTTCCACGGCAATCCAAGTTCCATCGCGCCTGTGTATAACGGCATCGACCTCGAGATCGTCGGCGTCATGGTAGTGGGACACCGATGAGTCATTTGCGGCTGCATAGACCTTAAGGTCGTGCAGGACGAGGGATTCGAAGAGCAGTCCCAGCGTCTTCGGGTCGGATGCCAATGACTCCGGATTTGCTCCGAGCAGTGCGACGGCAAGCGAAGGGTCGGCGAGGTGCCTTTTTGCACTTTGCCGCAGCTTTACCGGAGACCTGAGCGCCGGATGCCAAGCCGGGATATCATCGATGATATTGATTCGTCTCAGAGCATCCATGTATCTGGAGACCGAATTCTTCGAAACGCCGGTACCGATATCTTTGTCGATGGACTTCGATCCGGCAAGCGTCGACTCATTTCGCGCAAGCGATGTCAAAAGGGACCTGACCTTGACCGGATCACGCTTAACGCCGTCAGTTCTAGAAACATCCGATTCGCATACGCCATCAACATAAGCAGCGGCAATCCGCATGGCATTTTCAGTTGTTTTCCCCATCGCTTGAGGCCAACCGCCACGACACAGCAAATCGGCGATACCGGAGATGCCGGCAATCGATCCGACTGCCCGCTTAGCAGGATGACCTGAAAGCAGCGCTCCGATAGTGACTAAGCCAGAAGAAACGCCAAGCTCGAACAGCGTCATGGTATCCATCCGCAACCTTGCTATTCGTCCAACGCCACTATGCATCGGCTGCTTCGAATCTCGCGGCGTTGCTGATCCCGTAAGAATAAACTGTCCGGATTCTCCCTGTCTTGCGTCACACTCGAAACGTACGGCATCCCACAGCTTTGGCTCTTCCTGCCATTCATCGATGAGCCTAGGAGAGGGCCCTGCTATTGCCTGTGCTGGATCGATCTGAGCCAGCTGGAGGGCGGCAAAATTACCAGTTGGATCGGAAAGAGACAAGGATGATCTAGCAAAACGTTTTGCCGTAGTGGTCTTTCCGCACCACTTTGGGCCTTGAATGAGAACCGCACCGAAGATATCGAGATTATGCCTGATTACCTTATCGATGCATCTGTCTACATATCTATCCATACTGCCTCCTTCTTTAATTACTTTGATTATGTATTCTACCAGCAACGTGGTGACGATTAACGATAATTTGAGGTGATGATTAACGGAGAATTATGGTGACGATTGATGGCATATTATGGTGACGATTGTCATTGATTCGGGGGCAGGGCCGCTTGACTGTCCCAAATTTTAAAAAGTATGGGGCTTGCGCTGTGGGCTTTTGTCCAAAAATGTCGTCTGCGTCGCCAATCGACAGACGGTGGTTTACATCTGTCACGTTAGTACTAAGATATTCATCTAATAAATTGCATTAGTGGCTTTAGTTTTGGGGGAAACGAGGCAACGTGACTATGACGTGCTCTTTGGTGGTTAACAGCAAGAGCGGTAATACCAGGATGGTTTCGGGCGCGATCAAGCGCGCTCTGCAGGCTGCGGGCGTTGAGTTTGTCCACGCCGCGGCGTTGAGCGACGATGCGGATGCAGATCAGGTTGCGCTCGAGGCGCAGGGCGCCTGCGCGGCCGACACGGTGCTCGTTGGCTTTTGGTGCGACAAGGGCGCGTGCACGCCTTCGGTTGCCGCGCTGCTCTCCGCTCTGCACGGCAAGCGCGTTTTCCTGTTTGGCACCTGCGGCTTTGGGGCTGACCAGAGCTATTACCAGCAGATTATTGATCGCGTAACTTCCAATTTGGCTGGGGATGCCGAGCTTGCGGGCTGGGCGATGTGCCAGGGCAAGATGGGTCCTGCCGTAAAGCAGCGCTATGAGGCAATGCTCGAGCAAGATCCCGACAATGCCCGCTTTAAGATGCTGCTCGATAACTGGGTCGCCGCGAAGGATCACCCCACCAAGGAAGATCTGGACAACATGGCCGCAGCTGCAAAGAAAGCCGTGCTAGGCGAGTAGCTTCGCCGTTCGCGGTCCTTCGTGCAAAACAATACAAATGTGAAAGCCTCGAAATTCTCGGGGCTTTTTTCGTGACACGAGGGCGCCCCTTTATTGATGGAAGGCCTAATAAGCTGATTGTTCTATGCCCGGATGTGTGCGGAGTGGGATGGGATTTCCGGATGGGTGGGGTTTCGGAAAATGCGTCCCGGAATTTGCCTTTGGAATGGGATGCGGTTTCCCGTTGAGGGGCTCTGTGGAAACCGCATCCCAGTATTCGGCCGAGAAATGGGATGCGGTTTCCGGTTGAGCGCCTTGGCGGAAAGTACGACCCGGAATTTGTAGTCGGAGTGGGATGTGGTTTCCCAACGGGGGCACAAGCGGAAGCCGTATCCCACTCCGGACGTGAATTCTGGGACACGGTTCTCAGAGGATTATGGGCTGCGAACTACATGGGGCTGTCATGAAACTCCGGTAAAAGGGGGTCGGAAATAAATGACACTTCCAGCAGTTTGTTTTAATGTGGGGGGGGGGGGGGGGGGGGGTACCATTATTTTACTTTCACAAAAAATCGATCCCTCTATGGGGAAGTTGCGTGGGGGGTTAGTCACAGATATTGGATAAAACAGACTAATTTGGGGATAAATGACCACTTACGCCAAAATAAGTAGCATTCAGCGACAAAACATTGAAATAAGTGTAGCAAATCGCTATGTTTTTATTACGAAAAGATTCCAAATTGGCTTATTTCGGACTCACTTTTCAAGCGCCTTGCGGTTCCTGTTGAAACTTGCTGACCTTTGGATGGGTCGAATAAGGCCTCAAGGGGGATGAATTATCACTTTGACGGCGCGTAGACTCAAACGATTTATTGCACTTTTGAGTAGCTTGGCGTTCGCGCTTGTCATAGCCCTTGCCGTCGTTTCTTTTGTTCCTCGCGCATTTGGATACACGCCCTTTGCTGTGCTTTCGGGCTCTATGGAACCCGAGCTTCCCGTTGGTTCCATGGTGTTTGTTCACCAGATTGAGCCGGCGGATATTGCCGTGGGCGACAATGCAACCTTTTATCGATCGGACGGTGCCGTGGTGACGCACCAGGTGTACGAGATCGATCCTGTGGCACAGATGATCGGCACGCAGGGAATTGCGAACAAAAATGCAGACGGAAGCATCATGCACGATGCCGAGCAGACGCCTTTTTCGAGTGTTATCGGCACTGTTTCTTTTTGTGTCCCTTACCTGGGCTTCGTCAACGCATATTGCACGACGATGCCCGGTTTGCTTGTTGTGGTGGCCGTTCTGGCGCTGCTGATCGCGGCGTCGATAGTGCTCGATCGGATGGTTCCCGACGAGCCTGCGGGCAAGCATACCCGCGTGCATGCGAGGGAGCGGCGTTCATAGCGGCAGGGAAAAGCGTCGGCGGCGGTAGGGGCCGTTGCCGGGGAAAACGATTCTCGAAAGGAAGAGAACGATGGAAAACAAGAAGAAAAAGCGCTACGGCATCATTGCCGCCCTGCTGCTGTTGGTGCTGGCCGCCGGCGTTGGCACCTATGCATGGCTGACGGCACAGTCGAGCCTGACCAACAACTTTACTACTGCAGGCATTAACAAGCCGACTACTGAACCCGATAACCCGAATAAGCCGCTTCCGGATGATAATGCTAAGGTCAACGGCAACCTGACCGAGACCAAATGGGTTGCTGACTCCAAGCTCGCTCCCGGCGTGACTGTTTCCAAGAATCCCAATGTGGGTATTGGTAAGGGGTCCGAGAACGCTTATGTGTACGCTTTCGTGAAGAACGAGACGGCGTCTGATACGGCCGTTGATTCCCATAAGACTTACTTCACCATTAATCAAGGCTGGAAAGCCGTTCAGGCAGATACCGTTACGGGAGAGCCGACTCATTATCTCGGTGGCCTTTTCGTTTATGTTGGCGATGGGACCGAGGCAACTCCGCTTATTGCCAGCAAGACTGAGGATAAGTGGACTGGCGAGCTGTTCAGCCAGGTGACTACGCCCAAGGAGACCGAGCAAAAGGATTTCGCCAATCCTGCGACGATGGAAGTCAACTGCTTCATTTACGCAGCAGACAACACAACTGAGGGTTCGTCTGCGTCTGCTTTGACTGCTGCCAGGACTTGGGCTAACGGCCTGCAGTAATCCCATCCCCTCCACCGAGATCCCGACCCGCTCCCCATCCCCATTTTCGGGTCGGGATCTCGGTCCCCTTTTTATCGACGACTGGCGAACGTAATGCTCAACAATCTTTCCGACAATCAGAAACGCACCTTGGCGCTTGCTGCGATGGCGCTGTTGGCCCTGGCGTGCCTGTGCGGCACGCTGGCTTTTACCGTTGATATGGTTCCGGCGAACAACGTTCTATCGTTTGGCAGCGTGAAGGTACGAGTCTGTGAATACACCCTCAACGAGCATGGCGAGGAGATTCCGTTTGAGCCCAACGAGCACGGGGACTATCCCGACACCAAAGCCGGGGGCTCTGACATCAGCCGCATTGTGCGCGTGGAGAACGTCGGCGCGCAGCCTGAGTACGTTCGCGCGCGCCTGCGCATGACGTCGGTGGCGCCCGACGGTTCGAGCGCGGATGCTTCGGGCAACGTTGCCTTTAACGTGAACGCGGGCGAGGGGTCCCCGTGGATCGACGGCGGCGATGGGTGGTACTACTACCGTGGATTGGCCGGGCGTGGCGGCACGCTCGACCCCGGCGCCATGACGGAAAGCCTCATGGACTCGCTGCGCTTTGTGGGCGACTACCACGATGCCGCGCGCGGCGGCTCATTCAGGCTCGATATCGATGTTCAGGCCGTGCAGGCCAAAAACCAGCAGGAAAGCGATACCGTCCTCGACGTACTCGACGTCGTGGGTTGGCCGGAGGCGAACTAGCCCATGAAGATCAAGAACATGAACCGAGGTGTGCTGAGCAGGCTGATTGCCCTCACGGCGATTGCCTTTTGCTGCGTTATGGCGCTGCCGATGGCAGCACGTGCCGAGGAAGTGCCCGAGGGGCAAACCGAATTCCACATCACAAACGAGGCTGACTTTATATCGTGCGTGGCGCTTTCGCGCCTGCGCGACACGTCGCAGTGGCATGTTTATCTCGATAACGACATTGAGCTCGACAGCGACGACATGAAAGCCATCGTTGCAAACACCGTTAAGCATCTGTCGTTTGGCAACAAGGAGCATCCGTTTAAGGGCGTGTTCGATGGTCAAAACCACACCGTTGAGGGCCTGAACTACGATAAAGACGCTTTTGATCCCGAGCGCGATACGGGATTTTTTGCCGAGACCAACGGTGCCACCATCAAAAACTTCCTGGTCAAGGACGCCAACGTGTGGGCGGACTTCCGTGGTGGCATTATCGTGGGCAAGGCCGTCAATACGCGCTTCGAAAACGTTATGGTCATGGAGAGCACGCTGCACGTGACCTGCGCCAACAATGCTCTCAACCTCATTACCAACGCAGGCTTTGAGGGCGGTCTCATCGCCGGCGAGCTCGACGGCTGCACCCTCTACAACTGCGAGGTCCGTGGCGGCCGTGCCGTCAACAATACGACCTCGGGCGTGCAGGCGCTCGGCGGTGAGGGTCTGTATATGGCGGCGTTTGCCGGCTACGTTAAGAACTCGACTATCGAGTACTGCCGCGTGACGCCGACGCGTAAGGACGACGGCTCGATTGCCGAGAAGGGCATGACCGACGTCACCAATAAGTACGACGTGGCCATTGGCGCCCTGGGCGGCAACAACGTGTACGCCTCGGGTTTTGTGGGCTGTATGGCGGGTGACGCCAAGATTATCGACTGCTTCTCGACGGCGCAGTGCTACAGCTATGCCGCGTCATATGTGGGCGTCGTCGCCGTGACGCGTGCGTGGACAGGCGGCCTGGCGGGCCGAATTTTGACCGCCGAGGGCAACGAGCTCGTCCGCAGCCATTTTGCGGGCGATTTGAGTTCGCGCCAGTACAATCCCATCGCCGTGATCCCCATCATTCAAAACGATGTGAACCTGGGCGGCATTGCCGCGCGTGCCAACAAGGACGATGCCACGGTCACCGAGTGCTACTTTAAGCCGAGCGTGAGCCTTTCTGGCAACAGCCAGGGCAACCCTGCTAAAAAGAAAATCCCCTCGTTTGGCGGCGATGGCACCACCAAGGGTGATGGCTATGGTCCATGGGATGACGAGCGCTACACCACGCGCGAGCTGTGGGAAGAGCACGGCTACGACTTCTGTGCCGGCACCATGCGCTCGACTGCTAACGACGGGACCCTGGATGGCCCGCACCCCAATGAGTGGGCGATGGATTACAAGCTGAATATTCCTGTGCATGGCCAGAGCGTTAAGGCGACGATCGATTTTCCCGGTGCGGGTACCGCGACAATTACGGCAACCAAACTCGGTATTGATCAAGCGACCTCGGATCCGTACGCCTTTGCCGTGAGCGCCGTGCTGGCGGGAACGGCCCAGGGCTTGGCCCAGGGCGATACATCGGTGACGTTTAGGCAGGATACCTCCGCAAAGCCCAAGGGCTTGACCGATGCCAACGGCGGTTATCGCTTCATGGGCTGGTTCCGCGAGTCCGGAGTCAATGTGAACCGTATCGATGCCGATAACGCCTGGTTTAACGGCAAGACCGATGCCGATGCCGTTAAGGCTGGCAAGCAGGTCCAGAAGAACGAAGCGCACGAGATAACGTCGACCTATACCGCCGATAACGCGAAGGGGGCCGAGGCCTTTAAGGGCAACGACCTGTTTATTGCTTCGTACGAGGCGCAGGTACTGTTCTATAACGTCAAGGGCGAGACGCTCGCGTGGCAGAGCGGCGAGGAGCACGACAAGTCGACGGACTGGTACCGCTATGGCGTCGGTTTAACGCCGGCTGCCCCTGCGGACCGCGGCACTCTTTCTGCCAGCGCCACCTTTATCGGTTGGACGACGCAGCCGAGTGGCGAGGCCGGGATGCATGGCGGTTACGCGGCCATCACCTCGCCTAAGCTTGCCGAGCTAAAAAACGCCGGTGCGTTCTATCCTGCCGGCACCGAGATCACTGTGCTTGGTCCTACCGATTTTTATCCGGTGTACACCGACTATGTGTCGAACATCATGACGGTGTTTGAGGGCAATGAGCAGGATGCAACCGACGATCAGACTCGGCGCGACGGTGTGGGCAAAACTGACGTTAAGGTTGAGACTGCAGAAGATGGCACAAGCGCGTATACCGTACAGGTGCTCGACGTATCCGGTAAAGCTATATCCGAGGAGGGCCAGCTGCCCGACGGCTATCGTTTCCTGGGTTGGTATGAAAACAAGCAGGCTGCCGATGGATCCCCGGTTGATGTTCGCGTGAGCCGCGATCCGAGCTACAAGCTTCCCGGCAACGTGGACCTGACCGTTCCGCATACCTATACCGCACGCTTTGAGTACCGTGTGGATTACTACGTCCGGGCATTCACAAATAGCGGTCTAACGGACAGCAAGCTCCTCTGCTCGGTTTGGAATAAGTACAAGTCGCCCTTTGAGGAAAACGTTGGCGCGACATATGTTCGTGAAAACATTGTCCATTGGGGTGCTGGTACGGATGATTCCGCTCACGTGTTACACGATGATAAGAATCCAGCGGATAAGTGCACTACGGTTCTCTCTGATGCGACGCGAATCGTCGCGCCTATTAACGCCTACTCGCATAATGTGCGTAACGACACTGGCGCAAATACTATCAAGGATATGATTGCCGACACTGATTTTCCAGGAGCCGGTAAACTGAGTGATGAGTGGAAAGCGTCAAGTATTAAAGTTCAATTTTCCCCCGCACATGATAGGTACCACTTCAGTTTTTGGACGCTCGAAAGACCCGACGACGGTTCTTGGACGTATATAGAGAATCCTTTTTCGAGTGCTGTTTTAACGACAGAGCAATATTATGTCCGCGCCATGGTGACCACGGACGTCAACTTCTATGACAAGGATGGCAACGTAAAGCAGGCTGCTACTCGACGCTATGAAAGCAACTTGCTCCAGCAGAAAACGGTGGAAGGTAAAGATCCGACGTTCCTGTATTGCTATCCGCATCTCTATAAGGATAGGACGGTTAATACAAGGCCCTACGACGGAAAGGAGGGTGACGTCAATCCCAATCTGACGCTCGAAGCCTCTCCGACCGATGCCGAGATGGCCGTGCCTGGTTATAAGTTCCTGGGCTGGATTTCGACTGCCGAGGTTCAGAAGGACTCTGACGTCTGGAAGTATATCTACGACGTCGCCGGCGACCCCTATGTGACGAGTGATCCGGATAAGGCAGAGCCGTATCTGGCGACCGACGAGTCCAAGGTCACCCAGTGGCAGGATGCGTATCCCGTGTACGTAAAGTACGACGTTAACTACACCACCAACCTGCACCGCGCAGGTTTTGAGGGTACGGACAAGGTCAATGTGCCTAGCTACAACATCGCTCCCGTTATCAACGCGGACACCAATCCTGCTACGGCAACGGTGACCCCTGACGTTACGACGCCGGTTTATAAAGCAGGCGGTGAGCTGTATAAGTTGCAGAAGGTTGAGATCGAGCTTCCGAACGGCGAGATCAAGACGCTTCCCTACGATGTGGAGCATGGTACTTGCTCTTATCCGGTGGAACCTGGCGGAGCCTATACATTCGTGGCGTACTATTCGCCGTTGGCGGTTGTGTACCACCTCAATGCCACGGATGTGGACGGCAAAGTTGCTCAGCAAGACGATATGCTCGGCAACCTTAATGGCGGCATCCCGAAGCCTACTTATGACGTCAGCACTATCGATGCGGATACAGGCAAGTTCAACGTCTTCGTGGGCTGGACGGAAGCCGAGCCGGCACCTGGCAAGGGCTATGTCGCTTGGTCAGAGGGCATCCGTATGGTGAGTGCTTCTACCGTGGTCAAGGCCCCCATGGAGCTGTACCCGGTCTACCGTCCCAGCCTGGTTACCGTTCAATCGAACATTGACTCTAAACTTGCGAATCCCGATCTTGTCCGTAGCCTCGGCCGCACTGATTCCGGCGACCAGATTTCTCTTGAGGTCAAGGCTGTCAAGGATGTTGTGGGCATTGACGGCACCAAGTACGACTTTGTCGGCTGGTCGCGCGACTACGAACCCGATGGCAAATACACCCTGTTGACCGATGACGAGAAGTATCCCCTCGAGGGCAGCGAGCCCTTTGAGAGCGTGACCTACACCGCGGTGTACAAGATCGCGCCGTATAAGGTTCGCTATCACGGTGTCGACGGGTCGGTCGTCTTTACGGCGACGGTCGACTCGGACGGCGAGCGCGCGACGGGCGCCGGCTTTGTCCATAACGTCGATGTTCCCAAGGTGGATGAGAGCGGCAACCCGGTCTATGACAACGACGGCAATCCCGAGATGGAGAAAAAGTCCGTGGCATACGACCCGGACGCCCACTCCAAGATCGTCGCGCTGCTCGATGAACGGGCGGTCAGCGGTGACGTGCGCGAACTCTTCCTGGAGTGGCGATATGTGCCTGACGGTGGCGCTGCGAAGTCTTGGGATGAGTTTAAGGACGAGCCGGTTAAGGGCGACATGGACCTGTATCCCGTGACGTATCGCGTGGTCGCCAAGGATACATCCGACCCCGAGAACCACGTAACCATGACCACCGCGCAGCTTAAATGGCTGCTCGATCCCAACGCCGCCAACACAGTCGACAATAGCGCCGACAAAGCACCCTTTAAGGTCTGCTTTGCTGAGCCGTTTATGGGGACGCAGCTGACTGTTACCGTTAAGCGGGCGAGCTACGGTCCTGATGCGTCCATGACGGAGGAACCCGTTAACGACCAGTATGTCTCGCTCTACAGCTTGGGCTCGGGTAACGGTTCGTTCGACTCGGCCAACCGCCTGGAGTCCAAGAAGACAGGCGAAGGCAAGCAAGGCGACGGCAATGCCGTGTTCGACTTCGCCAAGACCCATGCGCTGACGATCGTCAAAAAGACCACCGATGCCAGCGCCATGGGACAAACGTTCCGCTTTAAGGTGGCACGCAAGGCGTCGGAGGATTCTCCTGCCGAGACGCGCATGGTCGAGGTGAAAGTTAGCGAGAGGCGCGACGAAGACGGCGAGACCTGGTATGTCGGCAGCGTGCAATTTGCCGCGCCGACGGGCATCTATACCGTCGAGGAAGACACGAATTGGGCATGGCGCTACGAGGGCGAGCTGAGCACGCCGGGCAAGGCGCCCGGTAAATCTGCCGAGCTGACGATTTCGTCTGCTTCGAGCGCGGGCGATGCGGTGGTGACGTGCGTCAACACGCGCGCGAAGGACAAATGGGTCGATGGCGGCTCGCGTGCCAAGAATGTTTGGGAAAACGGCACGCTGAGGAGGGAGGACAAGGATGACTAAGCGCAAGCGGATCGTTGCCCTCCTTGTCGGCGTCCTCCTTTTGGCCAGCGTCGTCGGCACCTTTGCGTGGCTTTCGGTTACGGGCGTGCTGGTCAACGAGTTTGGCTTTGGCTCGGTGGCGCCTTCGGTGGACGAGACGCTCAAGGACAACGTGAAAAGGGATGTCTCGGTAAAAAACACGGGTTCGGCTCCGGCATACCTGCGTGTCGCGGTGGATATCTACTGGCAGGATAAGGATGGCGCGCGCCTGTGGGATGAGCCTGTTGCCGGCACCGACTACACCATTGAGTGGGACGATAAAGGCGATGCCGCCGCCACTAACAGCCCTTCGTCTTGGGTTCTTGCGAGCGACGGGTTCTACTACTGGACGTCTTCTGTTAAGCCGCTCGACAAGACGGGCGTGCTCATCAAGAGCGTGTCCGAGAAGAAGACAGATGGTAAAAATCTAGTCGTCGACATTTCGACCCAGGCGATTCAGTCCACGCCCGACGATGCGGTCACCGAGGCATGGAACTGTACGGTCAAAGATGGCGTGCTGGTGCCGCCGCACGGAGGTGCGTGAGTATGGCGTTCCCGATTCGCAAAGGCGTTGCGCGCTCCGTGCGTTGCGTGGTCGCGGCCATTCTCTGCGTGGTCGCGCTCGCCGTTCCCGCCCGCGCGTTTGCCGATAGTCCCGCGATTGCCTATGACGGAAATGCGCGCCAGCTGACGGTAACGGGGGCGACGGGCTCCTCGGGGGAGCCCGATCTGTTTCCCGCCTTTAAAGATCTAATGCCCGGCGATGCGCGCGAGCAGCAGATCGAGGTTCGTGCCACGGGCGTAAAGTCCCAGGTGCGCGTGTTTGTGCGTGCCGTCGTCGATCACGAGACGGCATATATGCTGTCGCCCATCACCTTAACGGCGACTGTGGGCGATGCCTCTGCAGGTTGGCTCCAGACAGGAACACCGGGCAGCGTGTTCGCCTATCCCACGCAAATCGCCACGTTTACGAGCGATGGCAGCACGGTGCTTAATCTGCAGCTAAGCGTTCCGACGTCGGTGGGCAACGAGCTTGCCGATGCAAACAAGGCAATTCGCTGGGAAATCACCGCCGAGGACGATGGCGAGAAGATCCTCGCGCGGCCTGCTGGCAGCAAGAAGCCCGGCTTGCTTGGTCTGGCGGCAACGGGCGACAACACGCTCGCGTTGCTTTTGGTGTTGCTGGCGCTTGCCATCATCGCTTTTATAGCTGCGCTTCTTTTGTCCCGGAGGAACAAGCGCTAGATCCATCTTCTAAATGAAACGCCCTCCCGGGCGGCGGGCACGAAGTTCCCTGCTCTACAGTCCTGCGCAAGACGAAGGCCACATGACGTGGCCTTCGTCTTATATATGTTCAGCGGATGCCCCCATGACAAGCCGCGCTCCAACAACAAGGTACCGTCAAGATTCTTTCGCAAATTGATTTATTCGGCCTCAGCCCCGTCCT
>NZ_QRVE01000021.1 GCF_003462685.1 Collinsella sp. AF23-4AC
AGGACGGGGCTGAGGCCGAATAAATCAATTTGCGAAAGAATCTTGACGGTACCGAGCAGATCGCCGAGCTCAAAGCCGAGCGCGCGAGCGTGCAGGAGCGCCTGAGCTTTTACGACGAGGCGGTTTACTGGCGCGAGCGCGAGGGCAGGCCGGAGCTCAAGCAGTTTGAGCGCCGCTACGTGGTCTTTGAGGAGTTTCCAGGCGATATCGAGCGTGGCCGCTCGATGCTTCACCCCACGCTCATGCGGGCGATTCTGCGCATGCGTACGTTGACGGGCACGCGCCCCATGCGCGGCTGGGGCGCCATGCTACGTCGCGAGGCACTGCATTCCGACGACCCCATCGCCGGCGCCGGCTCCTTTGCCGTGCTGCCGCGCGGTGCCGAGGGGCTACTGCCGAGCGATCCCGCCGAGCTGGCAGAGATCGGCATCGAAGTGCTGCCCGAGGGCACGTATCTGTGCATGAGCCGCTGGGGTATGCCGTACGAGCCCGAGGGCATCCGCGCCATCGTTGCCTGCATGGACGAGCACGCGCTCCAGCCCATCGGCAACGCCTTCGACTTTTGCTACCTCGATACCACGAGCTACGACGAGTCCCACCAAGAAGACTTCTGCTGCATCCAAGTCCCCGTTGTCCTCAAATAACTTGCGGTGAAATAGTTCCTAAATAGCCTGAGTAATCGCACAAACGGGAACTATTCCACCGCAACTTCGATGTGACAAAGAGATAGTCCCTTTGTCACATTGACGAGCGGCACCGCGAGTTTGTTTTAAAGCGGAGGAGGCGGCTCATTTCTTATAAACTCGCATTATTTGCAAGTTTGTAAGGTAACATCTTATAAACTTGTAAAATCTGCAAGTTTATAAGATGTTACGTCTGGCCGGGCGCTAGGGAGACTCTATGAACATCGTTCGCCGAAGCCGCTATCTTGATCGACTCATTGCTTTTCAGGATACCGACCTCATCAAAATCGTGACGGGTATACGCCGTTGCGGCAAATCCACGTTATTGGACATGATGAGGGAGCACCTGGCGCAACAGGGGGTGCCGGCCGAGCGTTTGCTGACCTTTAAGATGGAATCTCTAGAGTATGCGGGGATTACAGATTACCTGACGTTTTATCGCATGGTTCGGGAGCGCGTTGACGGTGTCGATCGCCCCTATCTGTTCTTTGACGAGCTCCAGAATGTCGAGGGCTGGGAAAAGGCGGTTAACTCGCTCCGAATCGATTTGCCGTGCGATATCTATGTCACGGGCTCCAATGCCTTTTTGCTATCGAGCGAGCTTGCAACGCTTATCTCGGGCCGGTATATCGAGGTCAAGATGCAGCCGCTCACGTTTGGCGAGTATCTTGATTTTCGCTCGATCGATGCGGTCGTTGCCGAAGGGCTTGACGAGAGGGCCGAGCTCGTTTCCAAGACGGGCGATCGCCTTAATTCAAACACCGTGCTCGAGCAGTACATAACCTATGGCGGCATGCCGTTTCTGGCTCATGACGAGCCAAGACGCGAACCGTGCCGCGACTACATCCGCAGCCTCTATCAGACGATTGTCGCGCGCGATATCCTATTGCGCGCGACGCGTAGAGGTCGCGGAGCTATCACCAAGCGCGACGTTCTCGAGCGGCTCTGTGCGTATCTGGCAGACAACATCTCCAATCAAACCTCGGTCAACAAAATCGTAGGGACGCTCAACGAATCATCGGGCGGTAAGACCAACGCATCGACGGTGTCGGCGTATATTGACGCTCTGGAAGAGACGTACCTGTTTACCAAGGTAAAAAGGTATGACGTCAAGGGGCGGGAGCTTCTCAAGACAGGCGGTAAATATTACATAGCCGATACGGGAATCCGCAGCTATCTTGACGGATATAGAGGCAGCGATAGCGGAAGGATGCTCGAGAACGTTATCTACAACCAGCTTGTCTTTGAAGGATACGAAGTGTTTTGCGGCCATCTGCGCGCGGGGGAAATCGACTTTGTCGCAATCGGCGAGGGATCGGACCGTAAATATATCCAGGTTACCGAACGGATCGATGCCGAGGCGACCAGAGAGCGCGAGCTGCGACCGCTCAAACTAAACACGCTGGGAAAAATCCCTGATTCGTACGAGAAGATCCTGATCGTCAGGGATGGTGAGCATCCAACAGACATCGACGGCATCAGAATCGTAGGGGCGGTCGACTTCTTGCTGAGAAACAAGATCGCCCACGGCTAAACGCAAAATGTGACAAAGGGATAGTCCCTTTGTTACATTCCATGCGAGCCGCCGTGCCATCTGGGGGTATAAGGCTGGCAAGTGTTTATTTGCGAGGCCAAGGGGGCGCCCCGTATGGATATTGATAACTTTGAATGGTGGTATAGCGAGGGCGAGGCTCCGGACGAAGAGTGGGACGAGCCCGCGTCGCGTGACGTGTCGAGCGACGAGGACGAGACCGGCAACGTCGTCGCCGCCGACTCGGACGCCGCCCTCGACCCCGTCGAGCCCCTAACCTTTGAACAGGCCTGGGCCCAGGCCGAGGCAGACGAGGCCAAGGCCGACGCTACGGCCACGCTCGGCGAGCCAGCCGACATGTCCATCTCGCCGGCAAAGACCCCGCAACCTCGCCATACCATCGACCCCGACAGCACGGCATCCTTCAGCATTCTCGACGTGCCCTCGCAGGGTGCTCAGGCGCCCGCGCCCACACGTCGCCCCAATCTGTCTCGCGAGGAAGATGCAGGACGTCGCTCGCCGCTCGGCCCCATCCTTATCGCCTTCATGGCCGGCGTCATCGCTTGCTCGGCGATCGGAAATGTCTGGAGCCACGTGGAGCAACAGCGCAAAGACGCCGCCAAGGTCGAGATGTCTGTCGAGCAATCGCTCAGCCGTACGCGCTCGGTGCATGTGGCGGTCGAGGTCAAGGACGGTGCGACATGGGACACCGCCCGGGGAGACAGCCAGATGCTCGTCCATATCGTGGGCCGCACACTCAAGGGACAAGCAATCGACGAGTATCAATACGTCAATTCCGAAGGTGACGGCATCGAGCTCAAGCCCGGCGACTACGAGCTCACGGTCGATGAGCCGCCCGTCGCCACCGACGGCACGCGTTACCGTGCCTCAAAGCGCATGGTTCCGGTGAGTTTTAATTCACAGGCGCCCGATACGGTCGATAGCACGCCGCAGGGCGGGTTTGACCTTTACGCTATTGCTCAATAACTGCGCCTGACGCTCAACCCTGCCGCCAAGAGTGGGACAATAGCCCTCGACACTATTGTTTACTTTTGGAGGAAGTAGCATGTCTACCGTCACTACCATCAAGCGCGGCGGCCTCACCGCGGCCATCGATTCCATGGGTGCCCAGCTCACGAGCCTTGCCCTCAACGGCAACGAGTATCTGTGGCAGGGCGACCCCGCCTTTTGGGGCAAGCACGCGCCCATCCTGTTCCCCATCGTGGGATCGCTGCGCAACAACACGGCGACGTCTGCGGCCGGCACCTGCGAGATGGCTCGCCACGGCATCGCGCGTATCGTGGAGCACAAGATCGTCGAGGTCTCCGAGGACGGCTCGTCCGTCACCTACGAGATCACCGACACGCCCGAGTCGCTCAAGGCTTTCCCGTTCCACTTTAAGCTCAACATGACCTATGCCCTGACTGGTGACGCCACGCTTACCCAGACCTTTGCCGTCACCAACACCGGCGACGTGGACCTGCCGTTCTCGGTGGGCGGCCACCCCGCGTTTAACGTGCCCGTCTCCGGTGCCGAGGACGAGACGTTCGAGGATTACGAGCTGGCATTTACCGAGGCTTGGACCAACGAGGCCCCCATCATCACGCCCGATGGCCTCATGACGTTCGAGGGCAGCTACAAGGCCCCCGATAACTCGGACGTGCTGCCCATCACGCACCGTAGCTTCGATAACGACGCCATCATGTTCACCGATACCCCGGGCTCCACGCTCACGCTGCGCGGTCGCAAGTCGGGCCGCGGCGTCAAGATCGACTTTGAGGGCTTTAAGTACATCGGCGTGTGGTCTGCCGCCAACGATGCTCCGTTTGTGGCGCTCGAGCCCTGGACCGGTCATACCACCATGGACACCGAGGACGACGTCTTTGAGCACAAGGTCAACACCATTACGCTGGCGCCGGGCGAGACGGACGTCCGCAGCTTTAGCGTCACCTTGCTCTAGAGGTTCCGCCGTTCTGACGAACGGCGGGCCGGTCGACGCTGCGCGCTACCCAGAGCGACAATTTGTCATTCAAAAGGCATGGCATGACCAGAAGGTCTATGCCTTGCCTTTTTCATGCCAACTTGTTCGCTCTGGGCGGCGCTCGCTGGCATTGCCAAAACATCGACGCTCCCAATGACTACCGTGTGTCTATTAATTTTTCGAGCTTGTGCTGCGCTGCTGGTCGCTGGCGTATATCCTGTAAAGTCGTCAGCATACGATTCAACAGGGAAGGCAGATTATGCATTCTCCCCATCAACGCGACGCGCATCCACAGCCGGTATGCAGCCGTCGCATCTTTTTGGGTAGCGCTCTCGCTGCGAGCGCTTCTGTCGTCGCCGGCGCACTTGCCGGTTGCCAGCGCCCCTCCACGCTGGAAGTAGTTCAGCCCACGACGGGCGGCGGTCGCGACGACCTGTCCGATTCCGTTATCGGCAAGGACAAGATCCGCATCGGTATGGAGGCAGCCTACGCCCCGTACAACTGGCAAGTTTCCGAAGCCAGCGAGTACACCATCCCTATCGACAACGTGCAGGGCGCCTATGCCGATGGTTACGACGTGCAGATCGCCAAGATTGTCTGCAAGGCTCTCGGTGGCGAGCCCGTTGCCGTCAAGCAGAGCTTTTCGGGTCTTATCGATTCGCTCAACAACGGCCAGATCGATCTCATCATCGCCGGCATGAGCGCCACGCCCGAGCGCGAGGAGTCCGTCGGCTTTTCCGACCCGTACTTCATCGGCTACTTTGGCCTGTTCGTAAAAGAGGGCTCGCCCTACCAAAACGCCACCAAGCTCAGCGACTTTAGCGGCGCTACGGTGCTCGGCCAAAAGGACACCATGCTCGACACTGTCATCGACGAGATCCCGGGTGTTGTGCACAAAAACCCGGTCGACTCCGTCCCCACGGTGTTCTCGAATCTGCTGCAGGGCACGTGCGACGCCGTGACCTACAACACTGAGAACGAGAAGGGCTATATGGCCCAAAACCCGGGTATCGTGCCGATTCAATTTGCCGAGGGCGAGGGCTTTAAGCAGGAGGTCACGGCAAATGTCGGCTGCCGCAAGGGCTCGGACAAGCTGCTTAAGCTCATCGACAAGACACTCAAGGGCATTAGCCAAGAGGAGCGCGACCAAATGTGGGACGCGTGCCTCGACCGTCAGCCGGCATAGGGAGGCAGCATGAAAACCATCAATCGCCTGGCCTCCTTTATCAAGGCCGACCACCGTTATGTATACCTGGGCACGAGCGTTATCGCGGCGCTCGGCCTGGCATTTAGCCAACGCAACCCCACGCCGCTGAGCTTCTTGGCGCCTACGGGCGTGTTCCAAGACTGCCTCTGGGCGATCCTTTGGGCCTGGCTCGTCGTGTCGGCGGCGGCGCTGGTCACCAAGCTTATGCACTGGAGCGACTATCGCGAAACGTCGCCGTTCGCATCCGAGCGCTTCCGTCGCGGCGCGCGCCTGGGCAGCTATGTCGTGGTCGCCATCGCGGCGATCTTTTTCGCGGACCGCTGCGTCATGTCGTTTATCGATTTGGTGCAGGTGAGCATTGTCTCGGACTCCAACCCCAGCGACTTTTTGTCGAGCCTGGTCTACATGACCTACAAGAGCGGCGACTTCTTCATCCGTGGCATCGAGATCACCATCGCACTTGCGACCTTCGGTACCGTCATTGCATTCTTCCTGGCGCTGCTCCTTGTGTTTTTGCGCATTCAGACGTTCGACCGCGTGGATAGCGACCTCACGCGCTTCTTTAAGAGCATCGGCCGCGGCTTTGCGACCGTCTACTCCACCATCGTGCGCGGCACGCCCATGATGGTCCAGGGCCTGCTCATCTATTACGCGGGCTTCACCGTTTTGCGCGGCATGGGCTTCGAGACTGCCCAGGCCAATCAGATCTGGAGTACCTTCACCGCCGGCCTCGTCACCATCTCGCTCAACTCCACCGCCTACATGATGGAGGTCCTGCGCGGCGGCATCGAGTCCATCGATCCCGGCCAGGCCGAGGCAGCGCGCTCGCTGGGGCTTTCGCAGTGGCAGGCTATGCGCAAGGTCGTGTTCCCCCAGGGCATTAAAAACGCGATTCCGGCGCTCACCAACGAGCTCATCATCAACATCAAGGATTCGTCGGTGCTCTCGGTCATCGGCGTGTTCGACCTCATGTATGCCACCACCACCGTCGCCGGCGTGTACTACCGCCAGATGGAGGTCTACTGCGTGGCGCTCGTGGTCTATCTGATCCTGACGCTCGTGGCGAGCCGCCTGCTCGAGGCCTTTGGCAAAAAGCTCGGCGCCGAGGCTCCTGCCACGCTGCCCAGCTCTAACTAGGCTTAAGACGAGGAGAATCATCATGGCAGATACCGCCATTACCGGCGTTGCGGCCGCCGCACAGACCAATGAGCCGCTCATCCGCGTCGAGGGCCTGCGCAAGAGCTTTGGTTCGCTCGAGGTGCTTAAGGGCATCGACCTGTCCGTCAATCCCGGTGAGGTTGTCACCATCATCGGCGCCTCGGGCTCGGGCAAATCGACCTTCCTGCGCTGCCTCAACCTGCTCGAGACCCCGGACGCGGGCCACATCTGGTTCCACGGCCAGGACCTCACGGCCGAGCGCTGCAACATCAACAAGCTGCGCGAGGACATCGGCATGGTGTTCCAGGGCTTTAACCTGTTCAACAACATGGATGTGCTCGACAACTGCACGCTCGCGCCCGTCACGCTCAAAAAGATGAGCAAGGCCGAGGCTGAAAAAATTGCGATGGAGCATCTGACGAGCGTGGGACTCGAAAAGTTCGCGCACGCCGCCGTGGGTCGTCTGTCCGGTGGTCAAAAACAGCGCGTGGCCATCGCTCGTGCCTTATGCATGAATCCGCAGATTATGCTGTTCGACGAGCCGACCTCTGCGCTCGACCCCGAGATCGTGGGCGAGGTGCTCGAGGTCATGCGCAAGCTCGCCGCCGACGGCATGACCATGGTCGTCGTCACGCACGAGATGGCCTTTGCCCGCACGGTGTCCGACCGCGTGGTCTTTATGGACAAGGGCGTGGTGCTCGAGGATGCCGCGCCGGCCGAGCTCTTCGGCAACCCCAAGCACCAGCGCACCCGCGAGTTCCTCTCTCGCTATCTCGAGGACAAATAACCGACCGCAAACGCTTACGTTGCAGGGCCGCTCCGGTGGGGCGGCCCTCGTCATCACAATCGAAAGGATGTCATGGCCGAGGTTTGGCGCTTCTTTGCGCATGAGGACGATTTTGCCGATATAGACGAGGCCGGCGCGTGCGAGCGCTTGGGCCGCGTGCTGTCGTTTCCGACCATTTCGAGCATGGATGCCGAGGCGGTGGATTGGCAGCCGTTTGACGACCTGCGCGCGTATATGCAGCAGGCCTGGCCGCACGTATTTGCGGCGGGCGAGGTCGAGCTTGTCGGACATTCGCTGTTGGTGACGCTTGGCGGTTCCGACTCCGCCCTCAAACCCGTCATGCTCATGGGCCACATGGACGTGGTCCCCGTGGTGCCCGGCACCGAGGCTGACTGGACGCATGCCCCCTTTAGCGGCCACGTGGACGACACCTACATTTGGGGTCGCGGCGCGATCGACATGAAAGACCAGGTCGCAGGCATTCTCGAGGCTGTCGAGTATGCGCTGGCGCACGGTTGGCAGCACGAGCGCACGCTGCTCCTGGCCTTTGGCCAGGACGAGGAGACTACGCAGTGCGGCGCAGGCGCCATCGGCCGCGCGCTCGAGGAGCGCGGCATTGAGCTTGAGTACCTGATCGACGAGGGTGACTACCGTATCGTTTCGGCTGCCGAGTACGGCGCGGGCGAGGGTTGGCTTATGCATGCCGATCTCGCGGAGAAGGGCTACGCCGATATCGTGTTGAGGACGCGTAGCGAGGGCGGGCATTCGTCCAACCCCTACGGTGGCACGTCGCTCGAGGTGCTCAGCCGTGCCATCGCCGTAATCTGCGATATCGAGTGGCCGACGCGCGTCACGGACCTGCTTGCCGCGCAGCTTGTCGAGCTGGGGCTCTACACGGCGGATGAGATTGCCGCCAACGGGGGCGCCATTGTCCGCGATTGCCTCGCCAGCAAGAAGCTCTATCCGCTCGTGACCACCACCTGTGCACCGACCCAAATCGAGGGCGGTAGCACCGGTGCTAACGTGATGCCGCAGGATATGTGGGCCAACATTAACTTCCGCATGCTCGAGGGCACGAGCGTGGCCGACGTTGTGGCGCGCTGCCGTGAGGCGGTTGCCGGGGCGGACCTTGCCGGTCGTGTCGAAGTGGAGCTGGGCCCCGGCGGCTCCGAACCCTCGCCGTCCCCGCGCATCGGTGGTCCCGGCCTCGAGGCGGTTCGCTCCATCGCCGCCCGCTATTTCCGCGATCCAAAGGGGACGGAGGAAAACGGATCATCCGAGCCGTTGGCGATTGTCCCCTCGACCGTGATCGGCGCGACCGACGCTGCCAACTACCAGCGCATTTGCTCCGAATGCATTCGTTTTTCGGCGTTTGTGGTCGACGATGACGAGTGCGACCGCGGCGTCCACGGCACCAACGAGCGCATCACCCGCCGCGCCTACCTCCAGGGTGTTCGCTTCCTCATCGCCCTGCTTCAAACGCTCTCGAATGTGACAAAGCGACGCTCCCTTTGTTAGCCGTTGGGGACGTTCTTAAACGACTAGCCGTTAAGGAACGTCCCCAACGGCTACGTCCACTCATTCCGTGCGGGTTATATGCAGGTTTGCCTGCGCACGCTATCATGTATGGGTTAGACCGCAACTATGTACCCCGTACGCGAAGGGATGCGCATGTATCTGAAGATCGACATGTTCTAGCTGGACTTACCCCCGCAGTGGCGCCGTGCGCCCCATCAATTCTGCCGATTTTCACCTTCACGCATATAAAGGAGTCCCGTCATGCGCGACAAGCTCGAAAAGATCATCAAGGCCTACGAGGAGCTCGAGAAGAAGCTTTCCGACCCGGCCGTCGCCTCCGATATCAAGGAGTTCACGCGTCTCAACAAGGAGTATGCGCACCAGTCCGACCTCATCGCCGCCTCGCGCGAGTACATCGGCGCGCTCGATGACATCGAGGCTGCCAAGGAAATGCTCCACGATACTACCGATGCCGATGAGAAGGAGATGCTCCAGATGGACATCTCCGAAAACGAGGCCAAGCTTCCCCAGCTCGAGGAAGACATTAAGTACATGCTCATCCCGAGCGACCCCAACGACGACAAGAACACCATCGTCGAGATTCGCTCTGCCGCCGGTGGCGACGAGGCGGCCATCTTTGCCGGCGATCTGTACAAGATGTATCAGCGCTTCTGCGAGTCGCGCGGCTGGAAGACCACCGTGCTCGACTCCAGCCCCAGCGAGGCCGGCGGCTTTAAGTCCATTGAGTTCAAGGTCGAGGGCGACCGCGTCTACTCCGTCATGAAGTTCGAGTCCGGCGTGCACCGCGTCCAGCGCGTTCCCAAGACCGAGTCCCAGGGCCGTATCCAGACCTCCACGGCGACCGTCGCCGTACTTCCCGAGGCCGAGGAAATCGACGTCCAGATCAACCAGTCCGACCTGCGCATCGACACCTACTGCGCCTCCGGCCCTGGCGGTCAGTGCGTTAACACCACTTATTCCGCCGTGCGCATCACCCACCTGCCCACCAACACCGTGGTGCAGTCGCAGGAACAGCGCTCCCAGATCCAGAACCGCGAAGTCTGCATGCAGATGCTGCGCGCCCGTCTGTACGAGATGGAGCTCGAGAAGCAGCAGGCGGAGCTCGGTGCCGAGCGCCAGAGCCAGATCGGCCACGGCAACCGTTCCGAGAAGATCCGTACCTACAACCAGCCCCAGGACCGCGTGACCGATCACCGCATCGGTTTCAACTCCACCTACAACGGCGTCCTTCTGGGCGACCAGCTCGGCACCGTCATCGAGGCGCTCGCCGCCGCCGAGCGTGCCGAGAAGCTGGCACAGGCTGTGTAGGTTCCGCCGTTCTACCGAACGGCGGACCAGCCGACGCTGCGCGGGCCGCATTTGGACAATCTGACGTTCAACTTCAAGGGCGCGACCAGAAGGTCAGCGCCCTTTCGTTTCACGTCACCTTGTCTCAAATGCGGCCCGCTCGCTGTCCGTCCTCTACCTGCGGCGCCGCCTTGCTCCGGATGCGGTATGCTCAACCTGCGGCGTTTCCAAGGTAGTCATTGGGGACGTTCTTAAATGACTAGGTTGTGCACATTGCTTTGAGATGTTATTTAATCGGCTTTGATGGCCATTAAGCCAGCTACCTGCTTAAAGCAATTAACAGCGGGCATCTTCTACCGAAAATATTGCTCAAAATATCGTCCAAGAAGTCGCGGGGCCCTTTTTGGTGCGTCGCGCGTCAAGTGATTTGGCAAGTTCTTGGTTAGATATTGGTCAGTTTTGGGGCAACCTTGCCAAAAGCTTGACGAATGCAGATTTAGACGTCGACGAATGAACACTTCAGGTGGGCTCCAAGCAAAATTCTGGGCTGATTCTCGATAATCGCCTTCAATCGTCCCTTGCCAAGCGCTGGCCTCGCTTACAATCTGCTCCGACATTCGCGCGCCGCTCGGCGCTTAAGAGGGGAGGGCCCCATGACAAACGAGATCTGGACCATCAAGCGTTGTCTCGAGTGGACCAAGGAGTACCTGGCCGAGCGCGGCGAGGAGCATCCCCGTCTTTCTGCCGAGTGGCTGCTGTGCGCTGCCACGGGCTTGGCGCGCATCGACTTATATATGCGTATGGACGAGACGCTCGATGCGGCGCAGCTCGAGACTATGCACGCGGCGGTCGTCCGCCGCGCCAAGGGCGAGCCGCTGCAGTACATCACCGGCAGCACGCAGTTCCGCATGATCGACGTCGCGTGCGCCCCCGGTGTGCTCATTCCGCGCCCCGAGACCGAGATGCTCGTCGAGGAAGTCCTCAATTATCTGGATGCCGAGGTGCTGAGCCCCGAGGCTGCTGCCCGTCAGCGTGTTGAGCTGCCTTGGAACGATGAGGTCGAGGAAGCACGCAAAGCCGAGGCGGCGCTGGCCGACGAGCGCGCGACTGCCGAGCGCCGTGCCGCCAATCTCACGGCCGCCGACGAGGCTGCGCTGGGTAGCGACGTGCTCGGTAGCCGCGCCTATGCCGAGGAGCTTGCCGATCGCGAGGCCGAGGAAGCTGCCGCGCAGGCGGCAGAAGCCGAAGCGGCAGAAGCAGAGGCCATGGAAACCCCCGAGCCCGAGCTCGACGAATACGGCATCGCCATTGAGGACAACGACCAACAGGCGACTCCCGCGCAAGATGCCGCCGAGGCCAACGTATCTGCCCCAGCCGAGCCCCGCACTGCCCGCGTTCTCGAGGTCGGTTGCGGCACAGGCTGCATTTCGCTCTCCCTTGCCTGGGAGCGCCGCGGCCATGTCACCTGCACCGCCACCGATATCGAGCCGCGCGCTATCGATCTGGCCACCAAAAACCGCGACGCGCTCGGCCTCACGGCAGATGAGGTTGCCTTCAGCCTCACCAACCTGGTGAGCTCCATTCCCCACGACGAGTGGGGCACCTTCGACGTGCTCGTCTCCAACCCACCCTACATCCCGACCGACGTCATGCGCTCGCTGCCGCACGAGGTCAAGGACTTTGAGCCCGATTTGGCTCTCGAGGGCGGTGCCGACGGCCTGGACATCTTCCGCCGCCTGCTCAATGCGGCACCCTATATGCTGCGCGCCGGCGGCCTGTTTGCCTGCGAGCTCTACGAGGGCGCCCTCGACGCCGCGGCCGAGCTCTGTCGCCAAGCGGGCCTTTCGGACGTGCGCATCGTCCGCGACCTCACCGATCGCCCCCGCATCGTTCGAGCCGTCGTCACCGAGCCCAAGCAACGCCAGTAATATTTATTAACTGGTTAGTAAAAATTATAAAGTAGTTTATAATTAGGACGGCTGAAAGAGGTCGGCCCATGCAACCTCCTACCTTTCGGGAAATCATTGCCCTACTCAAGCACGATGGATTCGTGAAGGTCGCGCAAGTCGGTAGTCATGCTAAGTATGTTTCTGGTGACCGTGTTGTCACCGTGAACGGCTCTGGTGGCGATCGACCAAAGAAGGGCACGTGGGCAAGTATTCGTCGCCAAGCTGGATGGTAGTTGGAGGCAAAATGAGGCAGCGATTTACCTATGACTGCGTTCTCATAAAAGAAGACGATGGTTACTGCGCTAGCTTCCCGCAGATTCCCGGCGCCTTTGCCGATGGCGATACGCGCGAAGAAGCGATTGCCCATGCCACCGAGGCACTGATGGCGTTTTTGGCCGACGACCTCAACAACGGTTTGACTCCGGCAGGGTACGAACGCTCGGCCGAGGTCGTGGCCCTTTCAGTCGAAATCGACCACGAGGACGCTCGGGAAGCGGCGTGCCGAACATTTAAAGACGCAGCGCTGGACCTCAAAGTCTCCGCTCCGCGGATTACCGCGCTGGTCAAAGCCGGAAAGCTCGATGTTGAACTCGTCGACGGCCGTCGGATGATAACGATAGACAGCATCGAGCGCTACGCCGCCCAAGAACGCCACGCCGGCAGGCCAAAGAAGTTCGTCGCAGTCCAATAACCCCCTCACTTTCACCGACTACTAGAGCCGCTCACCAAACCAACATGCGCTCTGGGCAAATAGGTTGAACGTTTCGTGCGAGAATGCCCCACAGTAAACAAACTTGCACCAGAGCGTAAGGGGCTGGCATACACATGCAGACGGTCTATCGGGTATACGAGGGAACGCGCGAGCCGCATCGGCTTGCCGTCGAGCGCACGGCCGAGGTGCTCGGCCGCGGCGGCCTGGCTTTGATCCCGACCGAGACCGTCTACGGTGTCGCCGTGGCAGTCAACGCCTTCTCGGACGCCGTGCCCCAAGATACAAGCGAATTCCCATCGTGGCCGCGCGATCCGCAGGCTGCCGTCAATGGCGCCGCAGTTCCTGCGCTCGGCACCGGCTATCGCCGTATCTTCACTCTCAAGCAACGTGAACTCACGCAAACCGTCGCTTGGCTGGTCGATGGCGTCGAAGCACTCGACCGCTATGGCGTGGATATCCCGGAAGATGCCCGCATACTCGCGCGACGATGCTGGCCGGGAGCCCTGACTATCGTGGTCAAGGCAGCCCCCTGCGTGCCGACCTTTATGCGCGCTGCCGACGACACGGTGGCACTTCGCGCTTCGGCCTCGCCCGTGGTGCAGGCGCTCATTCGCGCCTGTGGCAGCCCCCTTGCCTGCACCAGCGCCAACACGCATGGCGCGCCCGCGTCGGCAAGTTTTATCACGGTGGAGGGTCGCATCCTGGAGGGGGTCGATGTTGCCGTCGACGCCGGTGAGACCCCGTGTCGCGACGCCTCGACCATCGTGTCGTTTCAGCACGGCGAGCTCCAGATCCTGCGCCAAGGCGCACTTCCCGCATCAGAGATCGAACGGGTCCTGTCCGACCCGATGCAATAGAAAGGTTTAAGCGATGTCGTTGAATCTGGGCAGCCTGGGCATGGAAGATGCCTCGTTTGACTTTGGCGGTTCCTACATCATGGCGCTCGACTGCGGCACCACCTCGGTACTTGCGACCATCGTCGACGAGTACGGCTGCATCGTCGCGCAGGCACGTCGCAGCGTCAAAACCAGCTTCCCGCGTCCCGGTTGGGTAGAGCAAGACCCCATGGCGGTCCTTGCCAGCCAGATCGCGGTCATGATGGAAGTCCAGTTTAAGAGCGGTATCCACTCCGACCGCATTGCCGCCATCGGCATCTCCAACCAGCGCGAGACCACGGTGGTCTGGGACCGTGTGAGCGGTCAGCCGATCTATAACGCCATCGTATGGCAGTGCCGCCGTACCGCACCTCTGATCGACGAGCTGGTCGAGCAGGGCGCAGAAGGGCTGGTGCGCTCCCGCACGGGACTCACGCTCGACCCGTATTTCTCGGCCTCCAAGGTGCAGTGGATTCTCGACAACGTCGACGGCGCACGCGAAAGCGCGGCGGCGGGCGACCTCATGTTTGGCACCATCGACACCTGGCTCATCTACAACCTCACCGGCGGCCAGGTCTTTGCCACCGACTACACCAATGCCAGCCGCACGGCACTCTTTAATATCCATACGCTCGATTGGGACGACGACCTGCTGGCACTCTTTGACGTTCCACGTTCCATGATGCCCGAGGTTCGCTGGAGCTCGGGCGACTACGGCCGCGTCGCGAGCGACATCATGACCAACATGCCACCCATCATGGGCGTGGCGGGTGACCAACAGGCGTCGCTGTTCGGCCACTGCTGTTTCCGTCCCGGCCAGACCAAAAACACCTATGGCACGGGTTGCTTTATGCTCATGAACACCGGCGACGAGATCGTCGAATCCAAGAATGGCCTGGTCTCCACCATCGGTATCGCTGCGGACGGCAAAGTCAGCTATGCGCTCGAGGGCTCTATTTTTGCCGCCGGCTCAACGATGAACTGGCTTCGCAACAACATGGGCATCATCTCGAGCGTGAGCGAGTCGGCACAACTTGCCGCTTCGATTAGCGACAACGAGGGCTGCTACTTCGTTCCCGCCTTTGCGGGTTTGGGTGCTCCCTGGTGGGACCCGCATGCTCGCGGTATCGTGTGCGGTCTGACCGGCGCCTCGAGCCGTGCGACCATCGTACGTGCCGCCTGCGAATCCATGGCATATCAGAGCTACGACGTGCTGCGCGCCATGGAGCAGGACGTGGGGCTTTTGATCGAGCGCCTGTCTGTCGATGGCGGTGCCTCGCGCAACGAGTTCATCATGCAATTCCAGGCCGACCTGCTGGATATCCCCGTGCTGCAATGCGAGACGGTGGAGACCACGGCAATCGGTGCCGCGTACTTGGCGGGTCTTGCCGTCGGCTATTGGGAAGACCTGGAAGAGCTGGAGCAAAATGCCCAGATCGTTAGGACCTTCCTTCCCCACATGTCCGCCGAGCGCCGCGAGCAAAACCTTGCGGGCTGGCGTGATGCAGTCAGGCGCTCGCTCAGCACCGCACAGTAGGGCTGCGATGGGCTGCTCGATACAACAAACCGCTAAACTAATGCATGGCGTGCGGCGGCAACATTGCTGCACGCCTTGTCAGCAAGGCCGTTTTGCGGCCGCAACGAAAGGGGCAATCAATCCATGACCGTCACCTACGATGCGTCCCGTGTGACGCTTGTCGATCACCCGCTCGTCCAGCACAAGCTGTCGATCCTGCGCGACAAAAACACCGGCACCAACCAGTTCCGTCAGCTCGTGCGCGAACTCGCACTTTTTGACGGCTACGAGGCCATGCGCGACCTGCCTATGGAAGACGTCGAGGTCGAGACCCCCATCACTACCGCCACGTTCAAACAGCTCGCCGGCAAGAAACTCGCCATCGTGCCCATCCTGCGTGCGGGCCTTGGCATGGTCGACGGCATCCTCGACCTGGTGCCCTCCGCTCGCGTGGGTCACATCGGCATGGAGCGCGACGAGGTCACCCACGAGCCGCACGAGTATTACTGCAAGATGCCCAAGGATATCGACCAGCGCATCTGCCTGGTCGTCGACCCCATGCTCGCCACGGGCGGTTCGGCCGAGATGGCCATTAGCTACCTGCGCGAGCGCGGTGTCAAGGACATCCGCATGCTGTGCATCGTCGCGGCCCCCGAGGGCCTCAAGTCGCTGACTGAGAAGGACCCTGATGTGCATATCTATACCTGCGCCATCGACGACCATCTCAACGAGGCTGCCTACATCGTTCCCGGCCTCGGCGACGCCGGCGACCGCATCTACGGCACGCTCTAGTCGCTTGGCTAAGACGGCCGCGGCTGCAAATACGAAGAAACGGTGCGCGCGGACGAACAAAAGGCGACCGCGCGCACTCCTGTTAACGGACGTTTTGCCCTGCAGGGTTCGAGAAAAACGTATTACCTACCTGCGGCATAAAGAAGGTCTTAAGAAAACGAACAGGTGCGTATTAACCGATGCTTTTTCGGTTGTACTTTAGCGATTGGCTCGTACAATAGTCACCAATGTTTGGCGGGAACTGTTCTGGGAAGCGTTAAAGAAGGAAAGTGAGGACGCCAGTGTTTCAGATAGCCGATCTGCTCGCTATCGTTGCAGGCGTCATCGCGGGCGCAATTGCCTTCCTTCCCTTTGTTTTTACGCTCAAGCCGGTTCTTGACGATAAACAGAATGCGGACATGCTCAAGGGTATGGTGAGTCTGGCGGTCTCGGCAATCGCCCTGCTCGTCTTTACCTTGGTTGTGTTTGTGTTGTTCGGAGAGGCATTTCGCATGTTCCTCCTGGGCGAGGCGATCGGCTTCGTGGCCTTTATGGCCGCCTGCACGGTTCGCGTCGCCAAGGCGCTGCGAGATCCTCATGAGGTCGAAAGGTAAGTCGTGGAAATTTTTGAAAAGCTGCCTGATGAGATTAATCATCTGGTCAGCGAGTTCAGCTCCACCCCTGTCGTGGGCGATCTGAGCTGCGGCATCACGCAGTACTCGTTTTGGCTGATCGTCTCCACGATCGTGCTCCTGATCGTCCTGGCCGTGTTCAAGAAGAAGCAGACCCTGGTTCCCAAGGGCTTCTTCGTCAACGGTTTCGAGTACATCATCGAGTACGTCGAGAACGATATCGGCAAGGGCGTCGTGGGTGAGAACTGGAAGAAGCACTTCCCGTTCCTGTGCTCGCTTTTCCTGTTCATTCTGATCAATAACATGATCGGCCTGATCCCGGGAATGAAGCCCGGCACCGGCGCAATCGGCTCCACCGCCGCGCTCGCCATCTTCGCCTTCGTGTACTTCATCTACTACGGATGCAAGGCTCACGGCGTGATCGGCTACATCAAGAGCCTCGCCCCGCAGGGCGTGAGCTTCCCGATGAACGTGCTCGTGTGGGTCGTCGAGCTTTTCTCGACCTTCCTGCGCCTCATCACGCTCGCCGTCCGTCTGTTCTGCAACATGTTCGCAGGACACGTGGTCATGGGCTCGTTCGCCATCATGGCGAGCATGTTCATGCAGCCGCTGCTTCAGCAGGTTTCCGCGGCCCACGCCGTCGGCGCCCTGCCTTCGCTGGCCTGGCTTGCCATCCTCATCCTGATCTATGCGATCGAACTTGTGGTCGGCGCCATCCAGGCTTACGTCTTCACGGTCCTTACCGCCGTGTATGTCTCCGAGGCAGAGGAGGTCGCGGAGGAGGAGTAGTCTTCCGTTCGCGCCTTAAAGGTAAGGTAATTCGTTAAACCGCCGGTGCCCGTACCCATGGAGCCCGGCAGTTATAAAAAGGTTATCCTGCGTGAAATAAGACACGCACGACAAAGGAGGAATCGTGGGAGTTATCGGTTACGGTCTCGGTGTTATCGGCGCTGGTCTTGCTATCGGCCTGTCTGCTCTGGGTGCTACGGGTGCTATGGCCCGTCAGCCTGAGGTCCAGGGCCGCGTGTTCACCGTCTTCATCATGGGCTCCGCCTTCGGCGAGGCTCTGGCTCTGATCGGCTTCGTTGTCGCGCTGATCGTTAAATAGCACGGAGCGTCAAGTATGAATCTTTCATCCCAGAAGAGCGCGACCGCACTCTCCGCGTCCGCGGCCGCGCTGCTCATGCCGGTTTCCGCGTTCGCTGAGGACGGCGCTGCCGGTGCGGACATCCTCATCCCTAAGATGGCGGAGTTCATCCCGGCGCTTATCGCCTTCCTGATTATCTGGATCGTGCTGGCCAAGGTTGCCCTGCCGGGCATCATGAAAACCATGGAGGAGCGCGGCAAGAAGATCGAGGAGAGCCTCGACGAGGCCGAGAAGACCAAGCAGGAGGCTATCGCCAAGCGCGCTGAGTCCGACTCGATCGTCACCGACGCCCGTCGTCAGGCTGCCGACATCGTTCTCGAGGCCCGTAAGGACGCCGAGTCCGAGCGCGCCCGTATCATCGAGGCTGCTCACAAGGAGGCCGAGGAGATCATCGCCAAGGCCCATACGACCGTCGAGGACGAGCGCAAGTCCATCTACGCCGGTGCCGCGAGCTCCATCGCCGACCTGTCCGTTGCCGTCGCCACCAAGATCGTGGGCGAGGCACTCGAGGACGAGGCCGAGCAGAAGAAGCTCATCGAGCGCTACATCCAGGAAGCAGGTAGCCTGAATGCCGACTAGCCGCTATCAGGACAAGGTGCTCGAGACCTACGCACGCTCCCTTCTGGAAGCCGCTAAGGCCGAGAACCATGTGTTCGAGGACCTCGAGATGATCGAGCGCCTGGCTTCTGCCAGCCCCGAGATCATCGCCGTGCTCGACACCATGTCCAAGCGCGACCAGCTCGACCTTCTTCCCAAGGTGGCAGCTGCCTTTAAGTATGTTGCCGAGGAAGACGAGGATGTAGTGGGCGTGACCGTCACCACGGCGATCCCGCTCGACGACGAGCTGCGTCAAACCATCACTAAGAAATGCGAGCAGGACTTCGGCCGCAAGGTATTCCTTATCGAGCAGGTCGACCCGTCTATCGTGGGCGGCCTGGTGCTCGAGGCCCGCGGCGAGCGTCGTGACATTTCCGTCAAGACGCAGCTGCGCATCGCGCAGGAGACCCTCGCAAACTCTGCTAATTCGTACGGAGGTGAAGCCTAATGTCCGAAACCCTCAATGCCCAGGATATCGCCAAGAAACTGCAGGAGCAGCTCACGAGCCTCTCCGCGACGGTCGATACGCATGAGGTTTCAACGGTCGACGAGGTAGGCGACGGCATCGCGCGCGTCTCCGGCCTTAAGAGCGCCATGGCAGGCGAGCTTCTGGAGTTCAAGAGCTCCGATACCGGTGAGACCGTCTTCGGCCTTGCCCAGAACCTTGACCGTGACGAGGTCGGCGCCGTTCTGTTTGGTGCCGTCGACTCCATCAAGGAAGGCGACGAGTGCCGCACCACTGGCCGCATTATGGATATCCCCGTGAGTCGTGCCATGCTCGGCCGCGTCGTCAATCCGCTCGGCCAGCCCATCGACGGCCTGGGCGACATCGTCGCCACGCACCGTCGTCCTATCGAGTTCAAGGCCCCCGGCGTCATCGACCGTACCCCGGTGTGCGAGCCGGTTCAGACCGGTCTGCTCGCTATCGACTCCATGGTGCCTATTGGCCGCGGTCAGCGTGAGCTCATCATCGGCGACCGTAAGACCGGTAAGACCGCCATCGCCATCGACGCTATCCTCAACCAGCGCGGCAAGGGCATGGTCTGCATCTATGTCGCCATCGGCCAGAAGGCCTCCACGGTTGCCAACATCCGCGAGACCCTCGCTCAGCACGGTGCGCTCGACTACACCATCATCGTTTCGGCCACCGCTGCCGATTCCGCCCCTATGCAGTACATCGCGCCTATGGCCGGTGCCGCTATCGGCGAGTTCTTCATGTACAACGGCGAGGATGGCAAGCCCGCCAGCGAGACCAACCCCGGCGGCCACGTGCTCGTCATCTACGACGACCTGTCCAAGCAGGCTGTGGCTTACCGTCAGATGTCGCTGACGCTGCATCGTCCGCCCGGACGCGAGGCCTATCCTGGCGACATCTTCTACCTGCACTCTCGTCTGCTCGAGCGTGCAGTCAAGATGTCCAAGAAGAACGGTTATGGCTCCATGACGGCTCTTCCGATCATCGAGACCCAGGACGGCGACGTCTCGGCCTACATTCCGACCAACGTCATTTCCATTACCGATGGTCAGATCTACCTGCAGTCCGAGCTCTTCTTCCAGGGCCAGCGCCCGGCAGTCGACGTGGGCATTTCCGTGTCCCGCGTCGGTGGCGACGCGCAGACCAAGGCTATGAAGCAGGTCGCCGGCAACCTCCGTCTGGACCTCGCTTCGTACCAGGAGCTCGCCGGCTTTACGCAGTTCGGCTCCGACCTCGACGAGGCTACTCAGAAGCAGCTGACCCATGGTGCCCGCATGACTGAGCTCCTTAAGCAGCCGCGTTACAAGCCGTTTGAGGTTGGCGAGCAGATCGTTACGCTGTTCGCTGGCAACGAGGGCTTCCTGGATGACCTGGAGATCGCCGACGTGCTGCCTTTCCGTGCCGAGCTCATCGAGTACATGGACAATGGCTTTGGCTCGCTGCTCGACAAGGTTCGCGCCAAGAAGATCGATGATGACACCAAGGCTGAGCTCTTGCGCGTCATCGGCGACTTCAAGCAGCAGTTCATGGCCAAGCACCATTCGGATGTTTCTGGATCAGAGGAGAACTAAGCCCCATGGCCAACCTTCGCGACATTAAGAAGCGAATCTCCTCGGTTACCACGACCAAGCAGATCACGCGCACGATGGAGATGGTCTCTACGGCCAAGATCCGTCGTGCCCTCGATCGCTCCAAGCAGGCCGAGCCCTATAAGGAGGCGCTGACCGACGTCATGTTGACGGTCGCCGGCGACGCCTCCTGTTCGGGCACCGATCCCATGCTGCAGAAGCATGAGAGCGTCAAGCATGGCCTGATTGTCGTTATTGCCTCGGACCGCGGCCTTGCCGGCGGTTTCAATACGACGGTGGAGCGCACGGCCGAAAAGCTCGCCGCTTCTTGGGCGAACGACGGCATCGAGTGCGAGATCATCGCGTGCGGGCGTAAGCCGGCCACGTATTTCCGTGACCGCGCAAACGTTGTCATGCACTTTGAGGGCAACTCCTCTGAGCCCGATTTCAATCAGGCCCGCATGATCTCCTCTCATATCTGCGATGCGTATCGTGCCGGTGAGCTTGACCGTGTCGAGCTTGTCTACCACCACGCCAAGAACCGCGTGGATCAGGAGCTTCGCGTCGAGCATCTGTTGCCGCTCGACCCCGAGATGATCGCTATGGCCCACGGTCCGCGTAAGAACGAGACCGACGCCCCTAAGCGCATCTCGTCCACGTTCGAGTTCGTGCCCTCTCCCGAGCATGTTCTCGGCAAGCTTGTGCCGTCTTATATCCTGACGGTCATCTACCAGGCCCTGATCGATTCGGCGGCTGCCGAGCAGGGTGCACGCCGCAAGGCCATGCACTCCGCGACGGAAAACGCCACCGCGATCATCTCGACCCTTACCCGCACGTATAGTCGCGTGCGCCAGGCTTCGATCACGACCGAGATTAACGAGATCGTCGGCGGAGCCTCAGCATTGGAGGAACAGTAATGGCTAATAACACCGTAAAGCTTGCGGTCGAGGAAGCCACCAAGAAGACGACTGCCGGTGATGGTCGCATCGTGCGAATCATCGGCCCTGTCGTCGACGTCAAGTTTGACGGTGCGGTGCCCCCGATCTACAACGCGCTCACGGTCGAGGCCGAGACCCCGATCGGTCATCTGAGCACGATCCTCGAGGTCGAGAGCCAGCTTCCGGGCGGCGTCGTCCGCACGGTCGCCATGTCCTCGACCGACGGCCTGCAGCGCGGCCTCATCGCCACCGATACCGGTGAGCCCATGAAGATGCCCGTTGGCCCCAAGACGCTCGGCCGCATTTGGAACGTCATGGGCAAGCCTGTCGACGGCAAGCCCATGCCCGAGGTGGAGGAGTTCTACCCCATCCACCATGCAGCGCCCCGTTTCGACGAGCTCACCACCAAGACCGAGATCTTCGAGACCGGCATCAAGGCCGTCGACCTGCTCGAGCCCTATATCCGTGGCGGCAAGACGGGCCTGTTCGGCGGCGCCGGCGTCGGCAAGACCGTTCTGATTCAGGAGCTCATCAACAACCTCGCCCAGGAGCACGGCGGCACCTCGGTGTTCACCGGCGTCGGCGAGCGTACCCGCGAGGGCACCGACCTGTTCCTCGAGATGAGCGAGTCTGGCGTTATCGACAAGACCTGCTTGGTCTATGGTCAGATGAACGAGCCGCCCGGAGCGCGTCTGCGCATCGGTCTGGCCGGCCTTACCACCGCTGAGTACTTCCGCGATCGCGGCCAGGACGTTCTGCTGTTCATCGACAACATCTTCCGCTTCTCCCAGGCCGGTTCCGAGGTTTCCGCACTGCTGGGCCGTATGCCGTCCGCCGTTGGTTACCAGCCCACGCTGGCAACCGAGATGGGCGACCTCCAGGAGCGCATTACTTCGACCAAGACGGGTTCCATTACCTCCGTCCAGGCTGTCTACGTCCCCGCAGACGACCTGACCGACCCGGCGCCTGCCACGACGTTTACGCACCTCGACGCCACCACGGTTCTTTCGCGTAGCATTTCGTCGCTCGGCCTGTTCCCGGCTATCGACCCGCTCGCATCTTCCTCCGACGCTCTCGATCCCTCGATCGTCGGCGAGGAGCACTACCGTGTCGCCGTCAAGGTCCAGGAGCTCCTGCAGGAGTACTCCGACCTTCAGGACATCATCGCCATTCTGGGTATGGACGAGCTGTCCGAGGAGCAGCGCCTTACGGTCAACCGTGCCCGTAAGATTCAGCAGTTCCTCTCACAGTCCTTCCACGTCGCCGAGAAGTTCACCGGTAACCCCGGTGTCTACGTCCGCGTCGAGGATACCGTCCGCTCTTTTGCCGAGATTGTCGACGGCAAGGCCGATGACCTGCCCGAGCAGGCTTTCCGCTATGCTTCCACGATTGAGGACGTGCGCGAGCGCGCCCGCAAGATGGGGGAGAAGTAGGTTATGCGTATCCGCATCGTGTGCCCCGTGAGCTGCGCCTATGAGGGCGACGCTGCGTTTGTGTCGATTCCGTCCACGGATGGCGAGTTTGGCGTCCTGCCTGCTCACTCCAGCGAGATCTGCACGATCGACCGCGGTTACGTTCGCGTTTCCGATAAGGCCATGGGCACTGTCGACCACACGTTTGCCGTGGCCGGCGGCTATGCCCAGGTTGCGGACGATGTCGTGACCGTTCTCGCCGAGCGCGCTTGCGATTTGGCGACCGTCGATGCCGACAAGCTTAAAGCTGATATTCAAGGTTTTGAAGAGAAGCTGGGTAATTTGTCGGAGGATGATGCACGCCGCGCCTACCTCTATAATGAAATCGCATGGTGTAAGCTCAAGCTTGCCCAATAGTCAAACGATTTAGCGTTCGACCATTTGCGAACACATCATGCCCGGGATGGCCCAGCCACCCCGGGCATGCTTTTTGAAAGGGTAGACCTTGGATATTATCCGCGTTGAGGGTGGCCACGCCATCGGAGGCTCCGTGCCCGTCTCGGGTGCTAAGAACTCCGCGCTCAAACTCATGGCGGCAACGCTTCTGGCGCCGGGCAAGACGACGCTGCAGAACGTGCCTGATATTTCCGATGTCCACGTGATGGGCAAGGTGCTCAAGGGCATGGGCGCTACGATCGATGTTCTCGACGAGCACACGCTCGAGATCGATACCTCTCAGGTCGATTCATGGGAGGCCCCCTACGAGCTCGTTGCCAAGATGCGTGCTTCCACCGCCGTCATGGGACCCCTGCTGGGCCGCTTCCATCGCGCCAAAATTGCCATGCCGGGCGGCTGCAACCTGGGTGCTCGCAAGATCGACATGCACATTCTGGGTCTCGAGGCCCTGGGCGTTGAGTTCGATACCGCCCACGGTTACATCAACGCTAATGCGCCCCAAGGTCTGCGCGGTACCACCGTCACGCTCGAGTTCGCCAGTGTCGGTGCGACCGAGAACCTCATTATGGCATCCGTGCGCGCGAAGGGTACCACGGTTATCGACAATGCCGCCCGCGAGCCCGAGATCGTCGATCTCGCCAACATGCTCAACGAGATGGGCGCCAAGATTGTTGGCGCCGGTACGCCCGTCGTGACTATCGAAGGCGTGGAAGAGCTCCATCCCGTTACCCATCGCGTGGTGGGCGACCGCATCGAGGCCGGTACCTTTATCGTTGCCGGTGCGTTGATGGCCGACGATCGCGGTGTCGATGTCACGGGCTTTTGCCCCATTCACTTGGGCATGGTGCTCAAGAAGATGGAGCTCATGGGTATCGACTGCGAGCGCGTCGAGGATGGCGTCCATGTGAACCGTGCCGAGCGTATCAAGCCGGTCGACATCCAGACGCTTCCGTTTCCCGGTTTCCCGACCGACATGCAGGCGCAGATTATGGTGCTCTCCGCCCTTGCCGATGGTAGCTCCGTTATCACCGAAAACATCTTCGAGAATCGCTTTATGTTTGCCTCTGAGCTGGTGCGCATGGGTGCCGACATTCGTATCGAGAGCCATCATGCCATGATTCATGGCGTCAAGGGCTTCTCGGGTGCACAGGTTACCTCGCCCGATCTGCGCGGCGGAGCGGCCCTCGTCGTAGCGGGCTTGATCGCCGACGGGACGACCGAGGTTTCGGCTATCCATCACATCAAGCGCGGCTACGAGCAGTTTGTCGAAAAGCTGCAGGCGCTTGGCGCGCATGTCGAGCATGCTACCGTCCCCGATCCCGTCATCTACTAATACAGGTTGCCTATGTTTAATAAAAAGCCCCTCGCGGATACCACCACCCGAAGACCCTCAACTGGTGCGCAGGCCAAGATCTACAGTCGCGATAACGTGGCTCGCTATTCCGAGCGCGCTCGTCAACGTCGCCGTAGCCACACGATTCGTCACGTCGCGCTCATTGTCGTGCTTGGTGTGCTGCTGAGTGCCACTACCGCTGCCGGCCTGTGGTTTGCCACCATTATGGGCAAGCTCGGCGATTCTAATGTCATTACCGACAATCTGCGTCGGGTTCTGGTTGACACCGATGAGGCAAAGGATCCGTTCTACGTGCTGCTTCTTGGCACCGACGGCCGTCCGGGCGAGGATACGTATCGTGCCGACTCGATTATCCTGGCACGCATCGACCCCACGCAAAAGCAGGCGACGCTCATTTCCGTTCCGCGCGACACCAAGGTCGAGTACAAGGGCGAGACCATGAAGATCAACGCCTGCCATACCGTTGGCGGCGCCGAGGCCATGGTCGAGGCGGTCAACGAGCTGTGCGGTGTTCAGATTTCCCACTATGCCGAGGTCAGCTTCGACGGTATGCAGGCGCTGATTGATTCGGTTGGCGGTATCGACATTAACGCAACCGATGATGTTGACGACCCCGAGCACCTGGATATTAAGATTACCGCTGGTCAGCAGCATATGGACGGCGCCACCGCCCTTACCTATGCCCGCTGCCGCTACACCTATGCCGACGGCGATTACACGCGCATGCGCCACCAACGTCAGGTGCTTGGCGCCCTTGCCAACCAGATTCTCAATAACTTCGATGCCACGAAGATCTTTGGCCTGGTTAATTCGCTGTCCGATATGCTCGTAACCGATATGAGCGTTCAGGATATCGTGGCTACGGTCAATGCCATGCGCGGTATGGATGTCGACGGTATCTACTCGGCCAACCTGCCCTCGTACGCCGACGACAGCACCATGATCGACGGTGTGAGCTACGTCTTTGTCTACGAGGACGAGCTCAAGGAAATGATGGAGCGCGTCGATGCCGGCAAGGATCCCAAGGGTCCCAACACCATGGGTCTTTCCGACGGTTCCAGCTCTACGATCGGCGACCTCAGCAACAACACGTCTGACGACTACGCAAACGGTACCGCAACCTCATCGGTCAGCTCTGACGATTCCGATGACTCAAGCGATTCGAGCGATTCGGACTACTACGAAGAGCCCACCGGCGACGGCAACGGCTACGAAGCCAACTACTAAGTTACGCGGTTTTACCAAACCGCGTAACGGCTCGACGCTGCGCGGGCCGCATTTGGACAATCTGACGTTCAACTTCAAGGGCGCGACCAGAAGGTCAGCGCCCTTTCGTTTCACGTCACCTTGTCTCAAATGCGACCCGCTCGCTGCCCGTCCTCAACCTGCGACGTTAGTCATTGGGGACGTTCTTAAACGACTGGTCAAAGGGGACACTCTTGATGCACTTGGCACTTGGGGACGTTCCTTTTGTGCCGGCAGTTTGGGACACTCCTTGCGTTAAGAGGCTGGCGTGCGTCAACCTGTTCTCATTGCAGCAAAAAACCGCCCCGTTCTCTGTAGAGGACGGGGCGGTTTGTCTTTTAGGCTTGAGCGGCCAGGCTTATGCAAAGCGAGCGACGAGCTCCTGGAGCACGTCGGTCATCTTGACGAGCGAACTGACCGGGACGAACTCGTTGACGCCGTGGTAGCAATAGCCGCCGGTGGAAAGGTTGGGGCAGGGCAGACCGCGGAACGACAGCTGAGCGCCGTCAGTGCCGCCACGAATCGGCAGCACTTGGGGCTCAACGCCGCAGGCAAGGTAGGCTTCCTTGGCAACATCAATAAGCTCGGGATAGTCACGAACGATCTCGGCCATATTTCGATACTGCTGCTTAATCTCGACTGTCACGCGCTCCTCACCCAGACGCTGGTTGAGCATCGAGGCGGCGGCATCAATAAGGTCGAGTTTCTGCTGGAACTTGGCGGCGTCATGGTCGCGGACGATGTAGCGCGCTGTGGCGTGATCGACGGTCGCAGATACACCCTCAAGGTGATAAAAGCCCTCGTAGCCTTCCGTATACTCCGGGCGCTGCACGTAGGGGAGCAACGCGTTGAAGTCGCAGAACAGATTGCCTGCGTTGACCATACGGCCCTTAGCGTCGCCCGGGTGGATGGACTGGCCCTCAAAGCAGACGGTCGCCTCGGCGGCGTTAAAGCACTCCCACTCCAGTTCGCCGATGGGGCCGCCGTCGACCGTGTAGGCGTACTTGCAGCCAAAGGTATCGATATCCAACAGCTCGGCTCCGTGGCCGATCTCCTCGTCAGGGCAGAAGCAAATGCCGAGTGCGGGATGGGGCAGAGAAGGGTCCTGAGCGATACGCGCGACAAGCGACATGATCTCGGCGACGCCTGCCTTGTCGTCCGCGCCCAGCAGCGTGGTGCCATCGCTGCAGACCAGGTCCTCACCCGCGAGGTCATTCAGGGCGGGAAGCTTGGCGGTACTCATGGCAACGGGCTTACCGTCAACCGTGCCGCAGACCAGGTCGCCGCCTTCGTAGTGTACGATGTGCGGCTTCACGCCGGCGCCCGGTGCAACTTCGGTGGTGTCGAGATGGGCGATCAGGCCCAGGGCGGGCTTGTCCTCAGCGCCCGCACTTGCGGGGATATGCGCGCAGACATAGGCGTGCTCGGTCACGTGGGCATCTTCCGCACCAAGCTCGCGCAGCTCTTCAGCCAGCACGTTGGCAAGGTCAAACTGAACGGCGCTCGAGGGTACCTGGTCGCAGTTTGCATCCTCGGACTGCGTGTTGATCTGGACGTAGCGCAAAAAGCGTTCGAGGACATCGGGGCTCGTGGTGGTGTTTTCCATAAAGACCGCTCCAATCTTGGTCGTCGTGTGCAACAAGAACTCTAGCACGGTATGCCACGGCATACCACGACGCTTGGATGGGGTAGAATCAGCCATTGAATGCAGAAGGGACGGAAGATCATGGATACGACAAATAGCTCGCGCGAACTACATCTGACGGTGGCGAACGAAGACTACTTGGAGTGCATGGTTCGCATTGAAAGCGAAGAGGGGGAAACCAACGGCGTGCGATCGGTCGACATCGCGCAGCGCCTTGGCGTCTCCAAGGCATCGGTCAATAAAGCGGTTTCGGCGCTCAAGGCATCCGAGCTTGTCGAGCAATCGCACTACGGCAAGGTAGTCCTGACCGATCGCGGCCGCGAGGTTGGCACGGCTATCTGGTACCGTCATCGCCTCGTCCGCACGTTTTTGGTTCAGGAGCTCGGTGTCGAATTTGAGCGAGCCGATTCCGAGGCCTGCATGATGGAGCATGCGCTTTCCGAGGACACGATGAACCGCTGGCTCGCCTATCTCGAAAAGCAGGGAATCAGCGTCGAGGAATAGCGGGATATATATGGATACGAGTTATTACAACCGCTTTGGTGCCGAGGAACTTGCGCGCCGCTTGTCGAGCGAGACCTTGTTGGCGCAGGGCCCCATGGGCAGTGTTCTGTTGAGTGAGTACGATGCCGCCGACATTCCACCGGCGTTTTGGAATCTGGCAGAGCCGCAGACCGTTTCTCGTATCCATCGCTTGTATGTCGCCGCCGGCGCGCAGGTGCTCATTACCAACACCTTTCAGGCATCGAGCTATGCCCTCAAGCACGACCAGATTGCGCCGTCCGTGGCGGAGGTCAATCGCGGGGCCGTCGACGATGCCCGCCAGGCGCACCCTCAGCTGCTGCTAGGCTCGATGGGCCCGATCGGTATTGAGTGGTTTGCCGAGGACTCTGCCGAGTATCGTGAAATCCGAGGCATTGCGCGCGAACAGGCGCACGCCTTGCTCAACGCCGGCGTTGACGGTCTGCTGATCGAGACGGTGACGTCTATCCGTAATTTGCAGCCCATGCTTGCCGGCGCTCGAGATGCCGCCGACGGCATGCCTGTTCTGGTGAGTTTTGTCGTTGACGATAAAGGCGACCTGTTGGGCGATGGCCTCAACATCGAGGCAGCCGTTTTGTACGCCGAAAAACACGGCGCAAACTCGGTTGGTGTTAATTGCTGTTCGCTTGCGGCCGCGAACGCGGCGGTGCCCAGGATGGTTGCATCGGCGACTACTCCCGTCACGGTGCGTCCCAACGTAGGCGATCCGGTCCAGACTCAGGATGGCCCCGTATGGCACGAGAATCCCGAAGCTTTCGCGCGCGCATGCATCGAATGGAGGCATGCCGGTGCTGCAATGGTGGGCAGTTGCTGTGGAACCACGGCAATCACTACGGCAGCGATGGCCGAGGCGCTCGATATATAAAGGGCAAAACCACTCCATACGGGGCGGTTTTTTCATTGCTTGCATGTCCTCGGCAGCATTTGCCCAAATGGTGAATGCTGGTGCCGGCAGGTTGCCGAGTGTGTATCGCGGGTATACCTCATGCGTACCATGATCCAAACACTGTGAGGTGTCTGCGCGTGTGCGCGATAATTCATTTTGGAACTGACGGTTGGCGCGCTCGCGTCGATGAGGACTTCACTGCCGATAACGTTGCCCGTATCGCCGATGCTGTCGGCGAATTGTGGCAAAAGACCAATCCGGGCAAAACGGTATATATAGGGTTCGACACTCGGCCCCTGGCGCGCGAGTTCGCTGAGCTTGCGGCGGGTGTGCTAGCAGCGCACGGGCTAGACGCCGTGCTCGCTTCGCGACCTGTTCCGACCCCTGCCCTTACGTGGGCGGCGGCTTATGACGGTGAGGCGTGCGGCGCGCTCATGGTGACGGGGTCCCATCATCCGCAGGGTTATCTGTGTCTCAAAATTCGCATGGGTGACGGCTCGACCGCCAACCAAGATGTCATCGAAGAGCTCGAAGAGACCATGGCTCCCGAGCCAATGGGGATCGAGGGGCAATATCGCACCGCGGATATCATTCCTGACTATATGCAAGCGGTGGCATCGTTTGTCGATGCCGAAGCCATCCGCGCCGCGCACCTGCGCGTGGTTGTTGACCCCATGGGCGGCGCAGCCCAGGGCTATCTAGCCGACTTGCTGCGCGAGCTTGGCGTTGAGGTGCACGAGATTCACGCCGGGCAGGCGCCTGACCAAGAAGATATCTGCCCCGACCCCGTTGAGCCGTGGGTGGACGCTTGCGAGCATACGGTTATCGAGGACGGAGCTTGCGCTGGCCTGGTGACCGACGGCGACGCCGACCGTATCGGCGCGGTTGACGAGCGCGGCAGATATATACATCCGCATCAGATCATGGCGCTCGTTTTGGGCGACTTGGTTCAATTTCGTAATTTGGAGGGGCGCGTCGTCGTCAATCTTTCGTGCTCGACGCTCGTGCGTCGCATTGCCGAGGCGCTTGGCTGCCGCGTGACCGTCAAACCAGTCGGTTTCAAATATATAGCGGCAGAGATGAAGAAGGGTGGCGTCCTCATAGGCGGCGAAGAAGCCGGTGGTATCGGCATCGCCGCGCATATGCCCGAGCGCGATGGAATCCTCGCCTGTCTGATTCTGTGTGAGCTTATGGCAAAGACGGACGCGCCTTTGGGCGTTCTGGTCGACCAACTCGAGGACAGTTTTGGTAAGACGAGTTACGGTCGACGCGATTTGCGCCTTGAGGCCGAAGATGCCGAAACGTTACGAACCCTGCTGCCGGGCGTAAACCCCAAGTCGATTTGTGGCAAGGTGCCGCAAAACGTTAGTCATATGGATGGCTTGCGTTTAGCATTCGAGGATGACACGTGGCTGCTGGTCCGTCCTAGCGGGACCGAACCAGTGGTGCGCGTCTACGCCGAGGGGTTCTCGGTGGAAGAACGTGATGAGTTGCTCGATGCTGGCTGTGCTTTAGCTAGGGGAACGTATCCGCTTTAACCATGAGACTGCCTTATATAAAGAGATGCTCGGCGAGCGGTAGTTAACGGCTGGCAAACGTTAGTCGGATCCCAAACTGTGTAGGAAATGTGTATGCCCAGATTCCCGCCCCCGGGGCCCCTCCGGTCTGGCAATATATCTCCTTGCCG
>NZ_QRVE01000022.1 GCF_003462685.1 Collinsella sp. AF23-4AC
AGGTAGCCCTCCTGGTCGAAGTGCATGATCTCGATCTTCTCGGTCTCCTTCATTCCCGCTCCTTTCACGAGCAGTTTGAATTGTCGCACGGAATGAACGGGCTTGCCGCCCCGTCGCACCGCTTAACCTTGTGGACATCTTGGCCCCAAGCTCAACAATTCAAAGGTTCTTAATACCAGTGAACGATTACAGGTTAGCCGTTTTTAATACCGATTTTATGATTTCATCCTCCCCTCTCGGTAGACGGTCAGTTTTTGCCGCTCATCGGTCAAGCGACATATATCCGTAAAAACGAGCGCCCCCGCCATGCGCAGGGACGCTCTAGACGCTAATAGTTGTAGGTATATCCGCCGGCGTCGCCGCGGGTAAAAGACTTGGCATGCTCGATTGCCTGCCCACTCGAGTCATAGGTCAGGCCTTCCAGCACGAGCGCCAGATCGCCCGGCTCAAGATTGAGCAAACTCGCATCGCGTGCGCCCAGCGCCTCGATATCGAGTTTCTCTACCGACTGATCTGGCTTGCGTCCCAACATATCGTAGGTCTCGAACAGGCTGAAGACCGAAATGTCCACGTCTTCGATGCCCGGAAACAGCAGGCACGGAATCAGTGTCATCTCGATCGATACGGGCTCACCATCGATGCAGTTGAGGCGGCGCACCGAGTAAAGCAGATCGTCCTCGGCGATGCCAAACAAGTCGGCATAATACGGGCCGGCGTAGCGTTTGGAGCGCGCCAGGATGCGCACCGACGGCGTCGCGCCCGATGCCAGAACCGACTGGCGGAAGCCGCCCTTGCGTTCGTGCTCGTCAAACCACTTGTGTCCCACAAAGGCGCCTTTGCCCTGCACGCGACGAATCTGGCCACTTTTGACCAGCTCGTCCATGGCGCTTCGGATTGTCAGGCGTGTCGTGCCAAACTCCTCGGCCAGCTCGTTTTCGGACGGAATCATCGAGCCCGTCGGGTAGTCGCCGCGCTCGATTCGCTCCGCAATGCAGCGGCGAATTTGTTTGTAAACCGGCAAGTCTTCTACTGCATCAGCCATTCGACACCCACCTTCGTCGCAACGCCGTCTGCCTCGCCGTTATCGGCAAAACGATACTTGGTCGGCAGAATCACGGACTTGCAATACTCGACAAAGCCATCGGTCTCGTCGCGCTCGTGCGAAGCCTTGTAAAACACCGGCGTGCCCTCCTGAGCATTCAGCAACTTGGCCTCGTCGGCGTTCAGACGGCTGATGGAAATATGCTCCTTGCCGTGCGTCACATGGACATTCCCCTCCTTGAGCAAAACGTCGTAGAGGCTTTCCTGCTCAAAATCGTGATCGGGAAGCGAGGGGCACAAAGACAGATTGACGTAAGCCGTCTCGATCGATGCCGGGGAACCGTTGACCACACGCACGCGCCGAATGCAGAAGAGCGGCATGCCCAGGTCGATCTGGGCTTTTTGGGCAAGATCGATATCGGCATACACGACCTTGGACCAAACCAGGCGCGCGGTCGACTTTGAGCCAACCCTCTCCACCGCCTGCGTATAGTTCCATGTTTCCTGAAAGATGTTCAGCGGTTTGGGAGGACACACATAGGTGCCCGAACCGCGGCGGCTTTCCAAAGTTCCGCACGAAATAAGGCGCGTGATCGCAGCACGCAACGCCGTGCGCGACACGCCCAGCTCTTCACAGAGCACACGCTCGGCGGGCAGCCGGTCGCCACTCTGCAGGTCATAATGTTTGATATACCAAAGAATGCCCTCAAAGGCGCGGTCTTTGGGCGGAATCGCATATGGTTCACTCGACATGGGCAAGACTCCTCAACTGCTTGATGCTGCAGGAATCATTGCTCCGGACGCCTCATGGCGTCGAAGGCTTCTTTGATCTGCTCCGCAACGTTCCGATACGACCGATATAGGCCGGAGTCTCGCTTGACTTCGCCCGCGGTCACCGGAATCTCAAGCTTCGAAATCTCATCCTTGCCGGTTTGCACGACAACGATGACACCCATACCAAGGCACATATTACGCTTGGCAGCGTTGTTTTTGGTAGCCTGAGCTGGATTAATCAAAATCTGCTGAGCCAGTTCGCGTTTGCTGAGCTCCGGCACATCCTCGGGATTTCCGGTCTCGGCAATCTCGCACTGCAGCACATCCGCATAGTCAAAAATCTTCGGCTCGCCGCCGCGCTGATGCACGGCCCACTTGCGGCGCGTGGCATCCTGGTAGATAGCCGGCAAAAACGTAAACCGCGGTGGGTCCAAAATCGTATCCGTGATGGTAAACACATCGGGATCAAAGGCATCCTGCGGGTTTTTCTTCTTGAACAGCCCCATATCACCCTCCCGTACTAGCATTAAACAACTCAAGCTGAATATAGCACCAATTTCAAGCCGCCACTTTACCGTATCGGTACGCGGCGTCTATGGCTCGCCCAGCGGAAGAGTTTACGGACGAGGGCCGGGGTGCCTGCCTTGTTTTGAGAAGTTCGCGAAGCCCACTTTTCAAAACAAGGCAGGCACCCCGGCCCCGCCGGCAAATAGCGGACACTCCGCATGCAATCTATGCAAACAAACAAGTACGCTTAGCTACATTCGGTAAGCTCGAGCACGCTGCCCTTAACGATAAGCGCCGGCTCCAGGACGACCTCTTCGGCACGCCTGCCGCCCCTACCGGCAAGACGCTTGGACATGCAGCCAAAAGCATGCTCCGCAAGGACACCAGGATCCTGCTCAATCGCGGTCAGCGCCGGCTCAAAGAGAACGTCGGCCGCCGAGTTGTCATAGCTCACCACCGAGATATCGCCCGGGATGCTCTTCCCCATCTCGTGCAAGCGCTTGAGCAGACCGAGGGCGATGTTATCCGAACTTGCGAACACAGCGGTGGCATCAGTTGCGAGCACCGCCTCCGAGGCCTCATAGGCACTCGGAATGTAGTACTCGCTCTCAAACTCCAAACGTGCGTCGATAGGCAGGCCAACCTCGCGCAGCGCGCGCTCATAGCCGGCAAGTCGCTTACGCCCCGTATTGGAACGGCGCGCGTTAACCAAGCAGGCAATGCGACGGTGGCCCTGCTCGATCAGATAGCGAGTGGCCATGTAGCCACCCATCTCGTGGTCGAACATCACCTTGTCGCACTCGAGCCCCTCAATGGCACGGTCGACCATCACGGCAGGGATAGGCAGATGGCTGACTTCTTCGCGCAGGGCGCGGTCGTCGGAGAACTCGTCGCCTACGACCAGGAAGACGCCATCAACGCCGCGCGTCACCAGCTGGCGCAGCAGCTCCAGATCGTCATCGGCGCTTCCGCCCGAGCTGGTAATGAAGAGCGCATAGCCGTCCTCGCGGCAGCGCTTTTCCAGGCTACCGGCGAGCGAGGCAAAAAAGCGGCTCTCGATGTTAGGGACGATAAGGCCCAGGGTGCGCGACTCGCGCATGACCAGGCTGCGCGCGATCTGGTTGGGAACATAGTGGTTGCGCGCCGCGACCTCTTTGATGAGCTTGCGGTTTTCTTCCGAGATGCGACAGGGCCGATTATTGAGCACAAGCGAGACCGACGAGGGGGAAAGCCCCACCTCCTGGGCGATCTGCTTGAGGGTGACTTTGTTGGCCATCTCGCTCCTTCCGGGTTTACGCGCAATCTCTTGAAAGTATAGCGACTACCCCTCTACCTCGGTGATAAACACTTTACCAATCCGGTAGACGGCTGTTTTATCGCCGCCAGCGCACCAAATCCGTCCGGGTGGGGTATATTGCAATCGATTGATGACAACGACCACCAAAAGGCGGATATTCGTATGCACGAGAACGACTTTTTTAACGAGGACCTGCTGTGCGCGCTTGCTGGCGTTGCCGGCGAGGACAACGTACTGATGAGCGAGCCCATGCGCGAGCACACCACGTTTAAGATCGGCGGCCCGGCCGACGTCTTTGTCACGCCCGATACCGAGCAGGGCCTCGTCGCCACGCTCGATACCTGCTACCGCTGCGATCTGCCGCTCACCATCGTGGGCAACGGCTCCGACCTGCTCGTCGGTGACAAGGGCATCCGCGGTGTCGTCGTGGCACTGGGCGAAGGCCTCTCTAACATCACCATCGACGGCACGCATGTTACGGCAGCAGCCGGCGCCCTGCTTTCCGATGTCGCCGCGGCTGCCGCCGAGGCCGGTCTCACCGGCATGGAGCCCATCTCGGGCATCCCCGGCTCGGTCGGCGGTGCCTGCTATATGAACGCCGGTGCCTACGGCGCCTGTATGGCCGATGTTTTGGAGTCCGTGCGCGTCTATAAGCCCGCCCGCGTGCTCGACGACGGCACCCGCGGCAGCGGTAATATCATTGAGTTCGATGTCGACGAGCTTAACCTGGGCTATCGCAAGAGCCGCATCGCCGACGACGGCTTTATCGTGCTCTCTGCCACCTTTAACCTCGCCCCGGGCAACGCCGCGATGATCAAGGCCGACATGGACGACTACCGCCAACGCCGCGAGGACAAGCAACCACTCGACATGCCGAGCGCCGGCTCCACCTTCAAGCGCCCCGAGGGCTACTTTGCCGGTAAGCTCATCATGGACGCCGGCCTGCGCGGTCACGCTGTCGGCGGCGCCCAGGTAAGCGAGAAACACTGCGGCTTCATCGTCAACGCCGACCACGCCACCGCCGCCGACGTCGACGAACTCATCCGCCACATCCAAACAACCGTCAAAGACCAATTCAACGTAGACCTAGAACCCGAAGTCCACCGAGTCGGCGAATTTTTATAGCCTGCCCACCGCGATCCACTTTAATTAATAACGGGACAAGTGATCTAGCTCACTTGTCCCGTTATCATTTATTTGCGAAGAACATCGGCTAGCCGCAGGATTGAAATCATCGACCGATAAGTGGGTTCCACTTTTTCGCCCGCAAGCAGTCGTTTCGAGCCAATCTCATCTAGCCCCACAAGCTGAGAAAACAGCGGGCTGCTCATCGTGCCCTCGTCAATTGATTCCCTTATGGTCTTCAAAACGTCCGTATCATGAAGCGACGCCGAGCTATAGGGGGCAACACGAGCGGAACTCTCAATTAACGACGAAACAAAAGGATGGAGATGCTTTGGACATAGTCCATCAAACACCACATCCCCATTGTCATCCGAGCCGACTAGTCGCCAACTATAATGATCGACCCAGTCGTCTCCGTCATATATGGTGTCCATGAGCAACTTCCCGTCTAGAGAGACCTATTTGGACATCGGGGCGCAAGACCGCAATCCATATAGGACCCGCAGCAGCTCCAACCCAACGCACCGCTCGACAATTGTAAATTGCGGCTATTTTAAATCTACATGATCAGTTCGAGTTCGCAACAAGGCGATTATTGCAGCTAGGTTATATTTCATTTTTCTTTTTGGTGAACCATCGGTTCCAAATACCAAAACCGAAGTCCACGGAGTCGATAAATTCATTTAAAAAAGGCCCCGAAAGGGGCCTTCGCCATATTTATTCAGACAACCAGTCCGGTGTGTGACGCATTGGATCCGAGAGGTCCGTGGCTGCCCGGAAGGCATTAGGTTGATCGCGAGTTCCGCACGAGCCGGAGAGCGCTTAATGTGCTCTCCGTGCGAGCAGGACTGTCCGAGCAGGCAACCTAATGCCTTCCGGGCAGCCACGGACCAACTTACTTCAAACCGCCGTTACGACAGCGCGATACCGCCAAGCCAGCCCCAACGCACGCCAGAGCCAGTGCCATAGAAGCTAATAAACGAATCGAGCGACTTCGATGTAATGGCACCCTCGTTGCTCATAACGATGCCGCCGCCAACGTAGATACCCACATGACCGTAAATAAGGCCCGGAGCACCCGTGCCGCTATGCGAGGAATCGGCCACGATCATGCCCACCTGCAGCGCCGAGCGGTCGGAGCTATAGCACCAGGCGTTGAACATGTCACACGCGTTGCCGCCAAAATAGCCCACGCCGGCATTGCGGAAGACATTGGTAACCCACGCCGCGCACCAGTTCTGACCCGGCGAAGGCGTGGAGTAGCACGCGTTGACGACGGCCTGCTGCTTGCCCGATCCGGCATTCTGCTGCGGAGTTCCGGGAGCATACGATCCGCCACCCGAGCTCGAACCGCCCGAGTAGGAATTGTTCTTGTTCGCGGCGGCGGCAGCGGCGGCGGCCTTCCTGGCAGCCTCCTCGGCCTGGGCGGCAGCGAGGATCTCGGAATCGCGCTGAGCCATGAGCTCCTTGACGTCGTCGGAAAGACCGTTCAGCACGGTCTGGACTTCTTGCTGCTTGGCCTGCATATCCTGCATCTGAGCCGTCTGCTGGTCCTTGAGCTTCTCCAAGTCGGCCTTTTGTGCTTCGAGCTCGGTCTTCTGTGCGTCGAGCTCAGCCTGAATCGTCTGGATATCCTCGATGGCATCGCGGTCGCTCTTGTTAATCTTCTCAACGTAATGCGCGTTGGCGACGAGTTCCTCAAACGAGCCTGAGGCCAGCAGCAGCGACAGGATGTTCGTGCCGCCGGACTTGTAGCTGGCGGCAACGCGATCGGAAAGATCGCCGCGTTTCTTTTTGAGCTCGGCCTTCTTCTCGTCAATCTGCGCCTGCGTGTCGTCGATCTGGCCCTGTACGCCCTCGATATCGTTGAGGGTCTGGGCATTCTTGCTGGCCAGCGCCGCGTATTCATTTGCGATGCTGTCGAGCTGGGCCTGAACCTCGTCGAGCTGGGCCTGGGCGGCATTCAGTTTATCGGTGGTTTCTTTGGAAGCCTCCGCCGCATGGGCGCGAGTGGGCAAGCCAAAAAGAACTGCCGCAGAAGCGGCGCCGAACAGGGCCTTGAGGACAGTGCGGCGCGAGAGCTCCTGGGAAAGGATGGGATCGCTGTTTGGTGACATATGTACTCCGTTACATGCTTATTTATATGTCGCTCAACTCATACATATTAGCGTACATATGGCGCGTCCCAACGATTTCCACGAACGGCAGGAAACTGCAAGGTCGACGGCTCGTAAGCAAATGCCAAAGATCAGGTTATGCGTACGCAAGCTCTTGTATGAGTACGTTAACATAATCCTCTGATTTTCCCGCCGCGTACGTTTTTTGGAACAACTGTCTGCGCTATACTCCCCTGAAGAAGTGTTCCTGATTCGATAGGAGACTACATGTCCAAAGCACTCGACCCCAAAGACACCTGCGTCCTCGTTACCGGTGGCGCCGGCTTTATCGGCTCGCACACCGTCGTTCAGCTGCTAGAGGGTGGCTACCAGGTCGTCATCGTCGATGATCTCTCCAACTCCAGCGCCGTCGCCGTCGACCGCGTCAAGACCATCGTGGGCGACGAGGCCGCCAAGAACCTCACCTTCTACGAGGCCAACGTGCTCGACCGCGATGCGATAAACAAGATCTTCGATACCCATCAGATTGACCGCGTCATCCACTTTGCCGGCTTTAAGGCCGTCGGCGAGTCGGTGAGCAAGCCCGTCGAGTACTACCACAACAACATCGAGAACACCCTGGTGCTCATCGACGTCATGCGCAACCATGGCTGCAAGTCCATCATCTTCTCGAGCTCCTCGACCGTCTACGGCGACCCGGACAACCCGCCCGTCACCGAGGAGGATCCTAAGAAGCCCGCGACCAACCCCTATGGTTGGACTAAGTGGATGATCGAGCAGATCCTTATGGACGTCCACACCGCCGACCCCGAGTGGGACGTCGTGCTGCTCCGTTACTTCAACCCCATCGGCGCTCATCCGTCGGGCCTGATCGGCGAGGACCCCAAGGGCATCCCCAACAACCTGGTGCCCTATGTCGCCCAGGTCGCCGTGGGCAAGCTCGAGGCCGTTCAGGTCTTCGGCAACGACTACCCCACCCCCGACGGCACCGGCGTGCGCGACTACATCCACGTGTGCGATCTGGCCTCTGGTCACGTTGCCGCCCTTAACTGGATGAACGGCAAGACCGGCGTCGAGATCTTTAACCTGGGCACCGGCACCGGCACCTCGGTACTCGAGGTCGTCGCCGCCTTCTCCAAGGCTTGTGGCAAGGAGCTACCCTACGTGATCCGCGAGCGCCGCGCCGGCGACATCGCCGCCAACTGGTGCGATGCCTCCAAGGCCGAGCGCATGATGGGCTGGAAGGCCCAGTACGACATCGCGGACATGTGCCGCGATAGCTGGAACTGGCAGAGCCACAACCCCAACGGCTTCGCCGACGCCGAGTAGCAAAAACCTACATACCGCTCTTGCCCCGATTTCACGTTGTGAGGTCGGGGCTTTTTTCATGGCATATAGCCATTCGCCGAAAATCGACCAACTTTTTTATCTTGCCTATACATGTTTAAACAACATGTTTTACAATAGGCATATCGAATCAGAACACCGGAGGCGGACTGCACACCCATTGGCAGGCCGACCCCACAACAAGAAGGTTGGTGAGCGCATTCATGGAGCGTGCAAGCGGCGTCCTCATGCCCGTCTCATCTCTGCCCGGACCATACGGAATCGGCGGCTTTGGCTGGAATGCCTACGACTTCGTCGATTTTCTCGCCTCGTGCAAACAACATTACTGGCAGATTCTGCCCCTTACGACGACCAGCTATGGCGATTCGCCCTATCAGTCGTTCTCGGCCCGTGCGGGCAACCCCAACTTCATCGACTTTGCCGAGCTTATCGAGGCAGGGTATCTTGAGCAGCGCGATATCGATGGCGCGTATCTGGGATCCGACCCCAGCAATGTCGACTACGGTGCTATCTTTGGCGGCCGCCGTCAGATTCTCGACCGCGCCGCCGAGCGCTTTGCCGCCGATAAGCCGGCCGATTTCGATGACTTTATCCAGGCCAACGAGGACTGGCTCATCCCCTACTGTGAGTTCATGACCGTCAAAGAGGAGTGCGGTCTCAAGGCGTTTTGGGAGTGGCCCGCGGAGCTCCGCACCCGCGGCGAGTCTTCCGCCAAGGTCTGCGCCGACCATCCGGCGCGCATGCTCTACCACCAGATGACGCAGTACTTCTTCGATCGCCAGTGGAGCCGCCTCAAGGCCTATGCCAACGAGCGCGACATTCTCATCATCGGCGACCTGCCCATTTATGTCTCGCGCGACTCCGTCGAGATGTGGGCGACACCTGAGCTCTTTAAGATCGACGCCGCCGGCAATCCCGTGAGCGTCGCCGGCACGCCGCCCGACCAGTTCTCGGCCACCGGCCAGTACTGGGGCAACCCCATCTACGACTGGGACGCCATGGAGGCGTGCGGCTTCTCCTGGTGGGAGGGCCGCATTCGCGCTGCCCTCGACATGTACGACGTCATCCGCCTGGATCACTTCCGCGGCTTCGAGGCCTATTGGGAGGTGCCGTTCTCCTCGCCCGATTCGTCCCACGGTTCGTGGACGCAGGGTCCCGGCCTCAAGCTCTTCAAAGCGCTCGAGGAAAAGCTCGGCACGCTGCCCATCATCGCCGAGGACTTGGGCTTCCTCACTCCCGGTGTCATCGACATGCGCGACAACTTGGGCTTCCCTGGCATGAAGATCCTGCAGTTTGCCTTTGAGGGCACCAACTCGTACTACCTGCCGCACAACTACATTGCCAACACCGTCGCCTACGTGGGCACCCACGACAACGAAACGGCGCGTGGTTGGTTTGAGGGAACGGCCACCCCACGTCAGCGCGAGCAGGCAGCCCTGTACGCCCATCAGCAGGCCGGCGAACCCATGGCAGATGCACTCAATCGCACCATCGCCGCCAGCGTAAGCGACACGTGCATCTACACCATGCAGGACCTGCTCAACTTGGGCAATGAGGCGCGCATCAACACCCCTGCCACGCTGGGCGGCAACTGGACTTGGCGCATGCTCGATGGCGCCATCACCCGCGAGCTCGAGCACAAACTCACCGACTGGACCGAAACCTACTTCCGCATCCCGTCGGAAGCTGAAATCGAGCTTCCTCAATAGGAGCTACCGCGCCCGACCCCTCCCCACCGTGCGGACGCGCTTGCTTACCCGCGCGAGGCCACCCCAATCCCCTCGCGCGGGATTCTTATGAATTGCAGACATGTAATCAACCCATTACAGGAGGAAACATGCCCCAAATAAACCTCATGGAACTCGCCGAGCAGTCTTTTGGCACCTCGCTCGAGCAGCTCGACGACCGTCGCATTTACAAGCTGCTGGTCAAACTCGTGCAGGAGCGCTCCGCCGCCTGCCCGCTCAACAACGGCAAGAAAAAGCTCTATTACATTTCCGCCGAATTTTTGATCGGCAAGCTGCTCATCAACAACATGATCGACCTCGGCATCTACGACGAGGTTAAGGACCAGCTCACCGCCGCAGGCCACGACCTCAACAAGATCGAGGAGTTCGAGGTCGAGCCGTCGCTCGGCAACGGCGGCCTGGGCCGCCTGGCCGCGTGCTTCCTGGATTCCATCGCCACGCTGGGCTTGACCGGCGATGGCGTGGGCCTCAACTATCACTACGGCCTGTTCCGTCAGCGCTTTGTCGACAACCAGCAGAAGGCCGTCCCCGACGAGTGGCTCGGTGAGCAGGACATCCTAGTCGACGACGACCGCTCCTACACCGTCGAGTTCGGCGATTTTGCCGTTACCTCCAAGCTCGTCAACATCGACGTGCCCGGTTACGGCCAGCCCACCAAAAACCGTCTGCGCCTGTTCGACCTGGCGAGCGTCGACGACGGCCTGGTCCCCGGCAGCTCCATCGACTTCGACAAGACAGAGATCGCCAAGAACCTCACCTTGTTCCTCTACCCCGACGATTCCGACGAGCAGGGCCGCCTGCTTCGCATCTACCAGGAATACTTCATGGTGAGCAACGCCGCCCAGCTCCTGATCGACGAGGCCATCGAGCGCGGCAGCAACCTGCACGATCTGGCCGACTACGCCGTGGTCCAAATTAACGACACGCACCCCACCATGGTCATCCCCGAGCTCATTCGCTTGCTCACCACCGAGCATGGCATCGAGTTTGACGAGGCCGTGACCATCGTACGCTCCATGGTCGCCTACACTAACCACACGATTCTTGCCGAGGCGCTCGAGAAGTGGCCGCTCGTCAGCCTGCAGAAGGTCTCCCCTGCCATCGCCGACATTATCGTCAAGCTCGATGAGATCGCGAAAGCCGAGCACGATGACCCGCGCGTCGCCATCATTGACGAGCACGACACCGTCCACATGGCCCACATGGACATCCACTTTGGCTTCTCCATCAACGGTGTAGCCGCCCTCCACACCAAGATTCTGGAGGACACCGAGCTTCATCCGTTCTACGAGATCTATCCCGAGAAGTTCTCCAACAAGACCAACGGCATCACCTTTCGCCGCTGGATCCATGGGGCCAACCCCGCGCTCGCCAGCCTGCTCGACGATGTGATCGGCAGCGATTGGCGCAGCACCGGCGATCTGAGCAAACTCGCCAAGTTCGCCGACGACAAGAATGTTCTTGAGCGCCTGGCCGCCACCAAGACCGAGGCCAAGGCCATCATGCGCCAGTTCATGGCGCTCGAGCAAGGCGTGACCATTCCCTCCAACGCCATCATCGATGTTCAGGTCAAGCGTATCCACGAGTACAAGCGCCAGCAGATGCTCGCGCTCTACATAATCTGGAAGTATCTCGACATCAAGAACGGCAATAAGCCTAAGCACCCCGTCACCATCATCTTTGGCGGCAAGGCGGCCCCTGCCTACACTATCGCGCAGGACATCATCCATCTGATCCTGACGCTGTCGCAGTGGATTGCAAACGACCCCGACGTGGCTCCCTACCTGCAGGTTGTCATGATCGAGAACTACAACGTCACCGCCGCCGAGCGCGTGATCCCCGCCGCCGACATCTCCGAGCAGATCAGCCTGGCCTCCAAGGAGGCGAGCGGCACCTCCAACATGAAGTTCATGCTCAACGGCGCCCTAACCCTGTGCACGCTCGACGGCGCCAACGTGGAGATTGCCGAGCTCGTGGGCGACGAGAACATCTATACCTTTGGTGCCTCGTCCAAACAGGTCGAGCAGCTCTACGCCGACGGCAGCTATAACGCCAGCGCACTCTACCGCAAGCCCGGTATCAAGCTGCTGGTGGACTTTATCACCAACCCCGCCTTTATGGCGACCGGCAACGCCGAGCGCCTGCAGCGCCTGCACGACGACATTAAGGGCAAGGACTGGTTTATGGCCCTGCTCGACATTGAGGAGTACATCCAGACCAAGGAGCGCGTACTGGCCGACTACGAGGACCAGGACGCCTGGATGCGCAAGGCGCTCATCAATATCGCCAACGCTGGCACCTTCTCGTCCGACCGCACCATCTCCCAGTACAACGACGAGATCTGGCACCTGAACTAATTTCGCTTCCCTTACCCATCCTCTTGAAAACGGAGCCACGGCAACGCGGCTCCGTTTTTTGTGCCCGCACGTTACCCTGTGATCCGACTCGGCCAAACAATCTCGATCCATAACAACTACTCAACCAAAACGGTCCCAGCTGTTACAGATTGAGACATACCGGCCCCTCCCCTTGGGTTTATCTCAATCTGTAACATCTAGCAGGTGAAATTCGCCTTTGGTGTTACAGATTTAGATGAAATGGTTAGCTCAGCGGAACTGTCTCGATCTGTAACATCTAACGTCCGAAATCGGCCCTATCCGTTACAGATCGAGACAAACGACCGGTCAGACAGTCCCAACACAAAGAAAGGCTCCCCTCTCGCCCAGTGGACGGGAGGGGAGCCTTATATGTGACCGCGGCAAAAGGATGGCAATACCGCAGTCGCCCAAAGGAAGGGCCTGGTTGCACCGGGCCTAGATAAGGTTCTTGCCAGAGACCTTATCGAAGAGGTGGGTCGCGTTCTTCTCAAACTTGAACCAGATGGGGTCGCCCGCCTTGAGCGCGCCCTTGGCCTCGAGGTCGACGACGGGAATGATCAGGACAAACTGGCCGTCGGGAGCAGTCACGTGGACATGCTCGGTCGAGCCCATGAGCTCGGTCACCTCGACGGTGCCCTGGAGCGCACCCTCCTCGCCCTTGTCGGCAAGCAGAATCTGCTCGGGACGCACGCCGGCCGTAATCTCCTTCACGTCGCCGCCGTCCCAGTTGAGGGCAAGCTGAGCGCAGGTCTCGGGGGCGAGCGCCACGTTCATATCCTCGGTCTTGACGGTAAAGCCGTTGCCCGAGCGCACCAGCTGGGCATCGAAGAAGTTCATCTGCGGCACGCCGATGAAGCCGGCGACGAAGATGTTCGCGGGATGGTTGAAGACCTCCTGCGGGGTGGCGATCTGCTGGACGACGCCGTCCTTCATGACCACGATGCGATCGCCGAGGGTCATAGCCTCGGTCTGGTCGTGGGTAACGTAGATGAAGGTGCCCTTGATCTCGTGACGCAGCTTAATGAGCTCGGCGCGCATCTGGTTACGCAGCTTGGCATCCAGGTTGGACAAGGGCTCGTCCATCAGGAAGACCTTGGGGTCACGCACGATGGCGCGGCCGATGGCGACACGCTGGCGCTGGCCACCCGAAAGCGCCTTAGGCTTACGGTCGAGATACTCGGTAATGCCCAGGATCTCGGCAGCAGAGCGAACCTTGCGGTCGATCTCGTCCTTGGGGACCTTCTTGAGCTCGAGCGTAAATGCCATGTTCTCGTACACCGTCATATTGGGGTACAGAGCGTAGCTCTGGAACACCATGGCGATGTCGCGGTCCTTGGGCGCCACGTCGTTGACGCGCTTGCCGTCGATGAGCACGTCGCCGGAGGTGATGTCCTCTAGGCCGGCGACCATGCGCATCGTCGTGGACTTACCGCAGCCAGAGGGGCCAACGAGGACGATGAACTCCTGGTCGTGAACGGTGAGGTTGAAGTCCTCTACAGCGAGCACACCGTCCTCGGTAACCTTGAGGTTGTGCTTCTTCTCCTCGGTCTTCTTCTTTTTGCCAAAGAAGCCCTTCTTTTTTGACTCGTTGTTGGGATACACCTTCTGAACATGTTTGAGAACGATCTCGGCCATGTCTCTACCTTTCGATACGCGGCGCCGCGCTGAGGGGCGCCGCCAAAACTTGCAAAACAGTTACGGCATCAGCCCTTGACGGCACCTGCCACCACACCGTCGATGATGTACTTCTGGCAGAAGATGTACATGATGACGATGGGGACAACGACCATCATGATGCAGGCCATCATGGGGCCGAGCTCGACGTGGCCATAGCCGCCGCGGAAGTACTGGATCAAAATAGGAATGGTCTTGTACTTGGTGGAGTCGAGCGTAAGGTAGGGCAGCAGGTAGTCGTTCCAGACCCACATGGTCTCGAGGATGCCGACCGAAAGATAGGTGGGCTTCATGATGGGGAGAACGATCTTAAAGAACACCTGAACCGGGTTGCAGCCGTCAATCATGGCCGCCTCCTCGATCTCGAGCGGGATGTTCTTTACAAAGCCGGCGAACATAAAGACCGCCAGGCCCGCGCCAAAGCCCAGATAGATAAAGCAGATGTTGAACGGCGTATTAAAGCCGATGCGGTCCGCCAAATTGGACAGCGTGAACATCAGCATCTGGAACGGTACGACCATCGAGAACACGAACAGGTAATAGAAGAAGTTCGAGATCTTGTTGTTGACACGAACCACGTACCAAGCGCACATGGAGCAGCACACCAGAATCAGCACGACCGACGTGACTGTGATGATGAGCGAGTACATAAACGCCGAGGCAAAGCCCTGCTCGTTAAGAGCATGCACGTAGTTTGCGAGGCCGTTGAACGTCTCGGGCGTGAGCAGATCGAACGCCGTGGTGGTGCTGATTGCGGTCCCCTTCTTAAAGGAATTGAGCGCAATCATGAACACAGGGTAGATCCACGCGAGCGACAGAATCGTAAAGAAGATCGAGAGCGCGCGGTTAATAGCCTTATCGCGTTTCATTACTGCTGCACCTCCTTGGACCTCGTGGCCTTAAGCTGGATCATAGAAATAGCGACAACCAGGATGCAGAAGATAACTGCCTTGGCCTGACCGATGCCCTGCCATGCGATGCCAGCACGCGAATAGAACGTGTTGTAGATGTTCAGGGCGAGCATCTCGGTGGAGTGCGCCGGGGCACCACCGGTAAGGGCGAGGTTCTGGTCGAACAGCTTAAAGCCGTTGGTGATGGACAGGAACAGGCAGATGGTGATGGTCGGCATCAGGTTGGGGATCTTAACCTTCCAAAACGTCTGCCATGCCGTAGCGCCGTCGACCTTGGCGGCCTCGATGTAATCAGACGGAATGGACTGCAGACCGGCGATGTAGATGATCATCATGTAGCCGACCTGTTGCCACAGGGTCAGGATGATAAGGCCCCAGAAGCCAGCGGCGGAGTTGAGGGCGATAAGCTGGGCACCCACGTTGGAGAGCAGGCAGTTGATCAGAATCTGCCAAATGTAACCCAGTACAATGCCGCCAATCAGGTTAGGCATAAAGAAAATCGTACGGAAGATGTTGGTGCCCTTGAGCGCCTTGCGAGTGAGCGCCTGCGCAATGGCCAGCGCGATCACGTTGATGAGCACTGTCGACAGGAAGGCAAACGCCACGGTAAAGAAGAACGACGTGGAGAACTGCGGGTCGGTCAGTGCGCGCACGTAGTTCTCGATACCGACAAAGTGCGCGTTATTGATGGTAATAAACTGGCAGAACGAGAGATAGAAACCCTGGATAAAGGGAATCACGAACCCGATCATAAACGCCAGGCACGTGGGCAGCATAAAGAGCGGCCACCAGCGCTTGAGTGCTTTGCCCATAGAAGGGTCCTTTCAATATGCAGGGGGCGGGCAAACCTACGTCTGCCCGCCCCCTGTCGCTAATCAGATAGCTTGGGCAGCAACTGCTTACTCGGAAGCAGCCTTCTCGGTCTTCCAGCCATCGACGAAGGCGTTCTTGACGCCGTCCCACTTGGTGTTGTCGGCAGCATAAGCGATGAGAGCCTGCTTGAGGTTCTTCTTCCACTCCTCGGAGGGGATGTAAACGAAGTCCCAAGCGACGGTCTTCTTGCCGTCCTTGGCCATAGCAACGGCCTGCTGAGAGAAGACGTTGGTGGTCTCCTTAGCGCTCTTGAACGGGGCGGTCAGGCCCATCTTGTCAGCGATGATGCTGGTGGCGGTGTCAGAAGTGACGCACCAATACATGAAGTCCTCGGTGGCCTTCTGGGCGTCCTCGGAAGCCTGGGAGCTGACGCACCAGTAGTTCTCGCCGCCGGAGCACAGGCCCTGGTTCTCCTCGCCGTCGACGCCGATGTAGATCGGCAGCATGCCGAGCTGGTCGTCGGTCATACCGGCCTTGGTGAGGTCGGCGTAGGCCCAAGAGCCGTTCTGGTAGAAGACGGCCTTGCCGGTTGCGAACTCGTTGGTGGCGTCGTCACCGGTCTTGGAGGCGAGCTGCGAAGGATCGCAGGTGGAGTCGGTGATATACAGGTCGAAGATCTGCTTAAAGTTGTCGAGATACTCGCCCTTGATCTCGTCGTCCTCCTGGTTGTGCTCCTTCTCGAACTCGTAGTAGAGCGGGAGGTTGGCGAGGTGGGTGGTGTAGCGCCAGCTGGAGGAGTCATCCATGCCGGCGGAAGTGAAGGCACCGTCAACGCCGAGCTCGTCCTTGCGGGCCTGGATGTCATCGGCGCAAGCCTTCAGCTTGTCGAAGGAGTTGATGTCCTCGGCCTTGTAGCCGGCCTTCTCGAGGAGCTCCTTGTTGTAGATGATGCCGTAGCTCTCCTGAACCCAGTCGATACCCAGATCCTTGCCGTCGGACTGCAGCGCCAGGGAGTCGTCGATGAGCTCGCCGCGGAGCTTGGTGTCGGAAAGATCGGCGCAGTAGTCCTTCCAGTTCTTAAGGCCGGTGGGGCCGTTGACCTGGAACAGCGTCGGAGCGGAGCTCTTGGACATCTCGGACTTGAGCTTCTCCTCGTAGGTGTTGGAGGCGGCGGTCACGATCTTGACCTCGACGCCCTTCTCCTTCTTGTACGCCTTGGCGATCTCCTTCCACTCCTTGTCGACCTCGGGCTTGAACTGGAGGAAGTAGACCTCGGCAGCGTCACCAGAAGCAGAGGAGCCAGAGCCGGCAGAACCACCGCAGCCCACGAGGCCCAGACCAAGAACCGCAGCCGCGGAACCAGCAAAGCCCAGGAACTGCCTTCTGCTCATTTCGTTCTTCATTACAATCCACCCTTTCACACCGTGGCGGCACCCTTTGCCGCCGCCTTCGGAGATTGGCTCGGGGACTTTGCCCCTTTTGCTGACTTGTACAATACGCTATTTGGCTAGTTGTTTGAACAAGTATTACTAGAGCGGTAGAAAAACTTCGGTGAACGGTAATTTCAACTTGATACTTGACAAGTTTTGTATAAACAATTATTTATTATCGAATGCAGAGAAAACGCCCGATCAAGCCGATGCATCGTCGGTTTGACCGGGCGTTTTCGCTTTGAGGGCATGAGTCTCGTCAGGCTGCGAGCTAGCCGGCTATCGCTTGGAGTTGACGCGGTAGTGGAAGATCTCGGGATGCGTGCGGGCATGCGTGACCTCGAACAAGATGCCGTCCGAAGTGTACGACTGGCTCTCCATGACGGCGACACAGTTGTACTTGCCAAGGTCCAAGTAGCTGCAGTCCTCATCGTTGGCGAGTTCGACACTCACCGTACGGCGGCTCGCCATCACTTTGATGCCGCGCTTGTGCTCCAGATAGCCGTAGATAGAATCCGCCGCGATCTCGGGGGTCAGGCCCTTGGCGATCGACGCCAAAAAGTAGCCGTGGTCCACTTGGCGCGCGCTGCCGTTGAGGCTTCGGACACGCACGACGCGAATCAGCTCCTCGCCCACCTTAAAGCCCAGGCGACGAGAGAGTTGCTCAGTGCAAATCAAATGTTCAAAAGACTTGACCTCGGTCGATGCGACGGCATTGTTGCGTTTTGCGAACTCGCCAAACGACTCAACCTCTTCGAGTGCGCCCAGCATATCGGTTTCGCCCTTAAGCCAAATAACGCGCACGCCCTTGCCGTGTATAGGCTGCACAAACATCTGGTCGGCCAGCATGCTCAAGGCGCGTCGAACGGTATTGCGCGTGCAGCCAAACTCCGCGGTCAGCTCGGCTTCGGTTGGCAGCATCTCCTGAAACGCATAGGTCCCGTTGATGATGCGCGAACGGATCTCGCGGTAGATTCCTTCGTAAATCGCTTTTGGCATGACTTCACCTCTAATGAATATGTATGGCTAGGCACGATAGCATTTCTTAAAGTTGTTTAAACCGATTATCGGTAAAGTACGGATTATTTACCGTCGACGGTTCCCCCGAAACCCAAATCGGACCGAATCAAAACCGTCAATGCGGCAAGCAGCCAGTCCTCTACAATGAGTTCATTGTTTAAACGTTCTTGCTCGCACAGCATGTTGCATCCGGAAGGCATATTATGCTGCAGAAAATCCAACGTTTTGGCGGAGCCATGTTCGCGCCCGCCATGCTGTTTTCTATATCAGGCCTCATGGTCGGCATCTCCGCCCTCGCCACGACCGTAGACATCGTCGGTGACCTCGCCGTATACGGAACCCCTTGGTACGTTTTCTGGACCATCATCCAGCGCGGCTCGTGGACGGTCTTTAAACGTCTCCCGCTCCTTTTTGCCGTAGCGCTGCCTATCGGTCTTGCCCAAAAGCAACCGGCGCGCTGCTGCCTCGAGGCACTCGTGGCCTATTTTGCCTACTGTTTCTTTTTGAGCGAGATCATTAAGCTGAGCGGAGACAACCTTGGGCTTAAGTACCCATCATCTTTGACCCCCGCCAGCGGTATCACCGTCATCGACGGCATCAAGACGCTCGACACCGGCATTATCGGCCCGCTGGCGGTGTCGGCAACCGTCGTTGCCATCCATGACCGCTTCTACGATGCCAAGGTTCCCGATTGGCTCGGCACGTTCTCGGGTTCCTCGCTCGTCTACCTCATCAGCTTTTTTGCCGTGTTTGCCCTTGCCGCCATCTCGGCCGCCATCGTGCCCTTCGCATACGCTGTGACCGAAACGCTGCGCCACGCACTTGCGGGCGTCGGCCCCTTCGGCGTGGGCATCTTTGTGTTTTTGGAGCGAGCGCTCGAGCCCATGGGGCTGCACCATCTGCTCTATATGCCCATCTATTACGACAATCTGGTCATTCACGACGGTATTTACGCCACGTGGACCAACCTGCTCCCCATTCTCTCCCATAGCACGCGCCCTTTAAATGAACTTGCGCCCTGGGCAGGTTTTACCGCCACCGGCTGGGGCAAGCTCTTTGGCCTTCCCGCCATCGCGGCAGCATTCTATTTCACCGCCAAACCCGAACGCCGCGCCGGCCTTAAGGTCATCCTTTTGCCCGCCATCGTCGCCTCGGTGGTCTGCGGCGTCACCGAGCCGCTCGAGTTTCTCTTTATGTTCACCTATCCCGGACTCTTTTTGCTCTACGCCGTCCTGTCCTCCTGCCTTGCCATGACCATGAACTTCTTTGGCATCGTCGGCATCTTCTCGGGCGGTCTCATGGAAATGACGGCCTTCAACTTCATCCCACTCATGCGAATGCATGCCGGCTCCTACCTTTTGGCGCTCGGTATCGGTCTTGCCTTTAGCCTCATCTTTTTTGTTAGTTTTCGAGCACTCATCTTGGTCTATGACCTTAAGACGCCGGGCCGCGAGGATCATGTCTCCAATCGCGCGGCAATCGATCGTTTAACGGGAAGCGGCTTTGCCAAAGAGCAATCTCCCAATGGCGAGGTCAGTATTCAATCCGATCAAGATCACGTCCTCGCTGAGCGGGTAATTCAGCTTTTAGGTGGCGTTGGCAATATCGTGGGCGCAACCAACTGCGCCACGCGCCTGCGCGTCGAGGTCGCAGACCCTTCCATCGTTGCAGATAATGCGTCGTTTGTCGCGGTGGGCGCCAAGGGCCTCATCATTACGGGCAAGACCGCCCAGGTGATTATTGGCATCTCCGTTCCCCGCGTTAAAGAGCATTTTGACCAGATCATGGGCCTCGAGCCGGGATTTGTGTCCACCACCTCGGCCTCCCCTGCCGCCAGCGCAGCCCATAAGCGCGGCGATATCTGCTTCTTCGATATCGACGGAACACTCGCCTGGCAAGACCCTCGAGTGGCACAAGAGCTTCCCGAGAGCGAGCGAGACCTCTCCCCCTATCCCAATGAAGCGGTCTCGCAAGCCATCCGTGATTTTGTCGCCAAGGGCAATATGGCGTTTATCTGCACAGGGCGCACGCTGAGCTGCATCCATCCAAAGCTGCTCGAGCTGCCCTGGACCGGCATCGTCTGCCTCGCGGGTGGCTATGTCGAACTTGAGGGACACGTGATTCGCGATTTGGCGATGACGCCCGGCATGCTGCAGCGCCTTGCTCCCATTCTTGAGCAATCGGACGAAGTGATTCGTTTTGAGGGACTCAATGGCGTCGTTCGCATGAGTGCCGATGCGCCCGACGCCCCCGGATATGCCCGCACCGTGGGCGATGCAATTACGCAGCTGCAACATTACAGCGCCTACAAGATCTTAATGTCCACGTCGCTTGCCAACCGCATCGCTCAGGATCAAACGTTTGAGCCGCTGCTCTGCTTTAACGAGCTCGAGCTCGAAGTGACCGAGATTTCGCCTCGCGAATGTACCAAGCGCGAGGGTATCCAGTCCGTACTCGACGCTCTCGACCCCAACCATGGAACGGTGTATGGCATCGGTGATGCCAGCAATGACATCTCGCTGATGAACGCCGTCGACGTTGGCATCGCCATGGGCAACGCACCGGACTTCCTCAAGGAAAAGGCCGACTATGTCACCGACAGCATCGACCACGACGGCGTCGTCACCGCGCTCGAACACTTTGGGCTTATCTAGCCAAGCCCCTACCGCACTTGCGGCCGCATGGACCAATCGTCTTCAACCGCCGCGCTCGACGCCCTAATGTGGCAATATGTTGTCTGCATAATGCAACGATGCAACCTATCAAAGAATGCGAGAACCCGTGTCCAGTCCGTTTACCAGCTTTTTAGCCCAGCACTTTGACCAGATTAACGACTATCTGGCCACGTTCTTTGACGGACAGGCGACTTCCGCCGATATCGAGCGCTACCTGTATACCCCGCTCTCGGCATTTACGGCAAACGCTGGCAAGCGCCACCGCCCGCTCATCTGCATGCTCGCCGCCACTGCGGTAGGCGGCAGCTTTGAGAGCGCCCGCAGCGCAGCGGCGGCCATCGAGCACTTTCAGTCGGGCGCACTCATCCACGACGACATCGCCGACAACGGGCAGATTCGTCGCGGCAAGCCCTGCATGCACCTTACCGAGGGCACCGGTCTTGCCATCAACTGCGGTGACCTGGCGCTCACCATGGTCACCAAGACGGTTCTCGACGACCCCACACTCAACGCAGACGTGAAGCTTCACGTGCTCCACGAGCTTACCGAGATGATCGTCCGTACCATCGAGGGCCAAGCGCTCGACCTGGGCTGGGTCCGCGACGAGCGCTTTGACATTTCGGTCGACGATTATCTGGACATGGCGACGCACAAGACCGCGTACTACAGCGGAGCGACGCCGCTTGCCGCCGGAGCCATTATCGGCGGCGGCAGCGAAGAGCAGATTGAGGCACTGCGCGCCTTTGGGCTGCACACGGGCCTTGCCTTCCAGATTCAAGACGACCTGCTCAACTTGATCGGCACCAAGGAGGCCGCCAACAAGGACTTCCGCACCGATATCACCGAGGGCAAGCGCACCCTCGTTGCCGTGCATGCCCTGTCAGACGAGCGCTATCACGACGAGATCGAGGCAATCCTTTCCTCGGGCACCGAGGACCCCGCGCAGCTCGCACGCGCCGTGGAGATCTTCCAGGAGACCGGCTCCATCGATTACGCCCACACCTATGCGCTCGACCTGACCGCTAAGGCCAAGGCCGCTATCGAAGGCGTCGAGCTCGACCCGCATGCGCGCGAGCTCTTCCTCTCAATGGCAGATTTCTTTGTGGAGCGTCTTAACTAGCGGGGGTCATAAAACCTGTGGGCAGCGAGTTTGGGTACAAGTTGCTACACTATTGAGTGCATGTTTATAAATTGTCTCGCGTTGTCTATCCGACACACGCTCAAATAGTACGAATGGTACGCCGAAAGGGGTTCGTTCATGGAACCTATTACAACGGGCATGCAGGGAGCAGCCGTCGAGGACGTCCAGTCCCGCCTTCTGCAGCTCGGCTATACAATCGATGACACCGAGGTTGCCGACAAGCGCTTTGGCACCACCACCGAGCAGGCCGTCAGCACCTTCAGGCTCGACAGCGGCCTTGCTGCCGGTCATGCCGTCGATATCCCCTGTTGGAGCGCCCTGGTCGACGCCTCGTATAAGCTGGGCGACCGCACTCTGTATCTGCGCATGCCCAATTTCCATGGCGCCGATGTGCAGGCCCTGCAGCGCGCTCTCAACGTTTTGGGCTTTGCCTGCGGCGAGGACGACGGCTACTTTGGTCCGCATACCGAGGCCGCCCTGCAGCAGTTCCAGGAAAATGTCGGCCTGTTTGCCGACGGCATGGCCTTCCAGGACACCTACGCCTACATCAACCGCCTGCACCATGTGTGGGAGGGCAAGCCCTCGGTCACCGAAGCCGAGTCCCGCATCGGTTTTGCTCGCGCCGCCAACGTGCTCGAGCGCTTCCAGATCGCCGTTATCGGCGAGGACCCCATCGCGCGCAGTGTTGCGTCGCGCATGTGGAATATCGCCACGGCAACGACCGACAACAGCGGCATGATGCTCTGCGACTCCGAGGTCCCAACCGACGTTGACCTGGTGCTCGAGATCGCAAGCGACGAGCTGCCCGCCGACGCCGCGCCACGCGCCACGATTGCCCTCGCCGAGTGCCACAACCTGGCCCAGCGCATCCGCACCGCCAATGTCGCCGCGCAGCAGAAGCCGGCTCGCATTCGCATTGAGCTCACGGGCATGACGCGCTACAACGGCACCTTCACGGCCAGCGACGCGCAGACGCTCGCCGTACGCCTACTCGACGGCGTTTGCGATGCCCTCGCAGATTAGGTAAACTAGACGAGTTGCTTTTGGGCAACACCACACATTGGGACGTAGTTCAACGGTAGAACTCCGGTTTTTGGTGCCGGCTGTTGGGGGTTCGAATCCCTCCGTCCCAGCCCTAAAGAACATAGCGCTCCAGGCTCTTATGAACTTGGAGCGCTTTTTCGTGGGCAAGCGGAGGGATTCGAACCCGCAAGGGTGCGGAGCTGAGGAAACGCGAAGCGTTTTCCAGCGCAGCACGCAAGGAGCGAAGCGACGCAGCGGCACGCGGCCGCCGAAGAGGCGGACGCGGAATCCCTCCGTCCCATACCAGCAACGGGCTCCCCGCATCTCGACTTTCCAGCCAAACCGACACTTAGGAACCGGCACTTAGGGACGTTCCTAAAGTGCCGGCCATAACTTCTCCTGCAGGACGAGAAGTTCAAGTAGTTTTTCAGGCATATCCCAAAAATCCACCCTCAAAAGACAGGCGCCCCAAGCCCATTAGGACCAAGAGCGCCTTACATCTAGAATCTTCAGCCCCGCTCCGAAAAGCGAGCCGTATGCACCAACCAAGTAACCACAGGCCCCAGGAGAGCGGACTTTAGTTGTTCAGCATGCGGTCGAAGCTTCCCGAGTCGCCATCCCGATAGTCGGCGGTCATCAGAATCTCCTGCGGAATGCGCCCGCCTTCACGTAGCACATTGCGGAACTGCACACGCGTGACCATGGGCAGATCCTTGATCGTCGCCGCCAAGTTCTGCGGCACGCCCTGGTTGGCAGCCGCGGGCTCGCACTCTCCGCCGGCCTTCACGCGACGCTTGTGCTCGGCGAGCATGGCGCGGTACATGCCGGCATGCAGGCGAATCTCAACCACATTGGCATTGCGAGCCTGCTCGACGATGCGCGCGCCCTCGCGGTCGATGTCGCCCACGTAGTAGACGTAGTTAAAGCGATAGCCGATCTCGGCCAGATAATCGTCCAGGGCATGCGAGACGCTCGCCTTGCATCCGCCGCCAAAAATCACGCCGCCCACCTTGATGCCAAAGAGCTTGGCGTGCTTGCGGCCACGCAGCAGCCTGACGATCTCGTCGTAGGTGTCCAGGTTCTCGACCATAATGAACGGCTTATCGGCGCCCAGCGTAAAGAAACCCGTAAAGTGCACGGGGCGGTTGGGGGCGACCTTGATCGCCTGCATGCTGATGCCCTTTTCGGTCATGCGCCTTATCAGGCGCTCACCGTGCTTGCCGTCAAAAGCCTTCTCGTCGTTAAAAATCTGGTAGGCCCGCTGGCGGCGCGAGGCAACCGGCGTATCGGCACCTCGGTTTTGCTCGATCCAAGCCTGGATGATTGCGATTTCCTCGGCAATCTTGCGGTTGGACATCTCGTTGTGCTGAGTGCGCTGCGGAGCCTTTTTGCCGTCCTTGCCCTCGACCTTTACGATCTGTGTCTGCTGCTCCTTGATCTTAGAGAGCGCCGTAGGCGTAGGGACAACTTTGAGCAGCTGCCTGCCTAAAACGCGGGCAAGGGCAAACGCCGATACCTCGCCGTGGACGGCCGACTCGGGCTGCTGGGCAGCAGTATCTGCTGCGGCAGACTCCGGCTTCTTCTGAGCCTTGCGCTTAGAATCGCCTTGGGAATTGCGCTCGCGCTTCGGCATAGACGCCTGCTTCTGCGGACGATCGGACTTGCTCTCCTTCGCCGGCCGGCGCTTAGGCTGCCCCGAAGAAACCTCGGCCTTCGCATCCTCGTCCTGCGGCGTGGTCTTCTCGGCTGCAATCTCGGCATGGGAACTGCGGCCCCCGCGATGGCGACGGCGGCGAGGCTTGCTCGACGCGCCCTGCTCCGTCCGCTCATCAGTAGGCTGCTGGCCCTTGGCCTCGGCATCAACCTCAAGCTGCGGCTCAACAGGCTTCTGCTCGCGAGTCGCCGGCTCAACAGTTTTCTCGGTTTGTTCGGCCTTCTCGGCCTGAGCGGTCGAAGCCGGCTCGCCCTTCTCCTGACGCCTTACGGGATACGCGCGCCTCGCAAAACCACGTCCGGGACGGCATGAACCCGGAGCCTTCTTGGCAGACTCCTCAACATCGTCTGCAGCCTCGGAAGGCTCTTCGACCTCATGCGCGACATCCTGCTGCGCAGCCTTAAAGTGGGCACCACGGCGACGCTGGGGCTCCTGGGCCTCCACGAGCTTTTGCTCCTTCGCGGGCTTCTGCGACTCGGCAGCAACCTCGTTCTCAACAGCCTCGGCATCCGTCTCACCCTTTTGAGCAACGGCGCGACGGAAGCGCTCCTGCTGGGCGCGGCGCTGCGCATCGCGCTTGCCACCCCCGCCAAAACCGCCGCGTCCTGCCTTGGCCGTAAAGGCGCGCACGACGTTCTCATCGAGCAACTCATCGGTATCGACATGCTCACGCGGAGCAACTTCTTCCACAGCAGGCACGTCAGCGGAATCCTCGACGACAAAATCTTCGACGGACTCGGCAGGCTGCTCCTGGGCATCGCGGATCTCGACATTGATGGTATAGAACGCCGGGCGTCCGTTAATGCCGCTACCCTCGATCTTGGTCACGATATTTGCCGCGATAAGCTCATCGCGCATCGCCTTGGTGTCGCATTCCTTATCGACGGAGCGGAAAATCTGCGCCAGCGCACTCGACTTAATCTTGAGCGCCTTGCGGCAAAGCAGATCGTAGGCAACCAGCTTGGCACGCTCAGCAGAAAGCGACGTCTGGCTGCTCAGGCGCTCAGCCAGAGCATCGACATTGTTTTGATTATCGGAATATACCGTCTTGGCCACGGGGCCCCTTTCATATGCACACATATACGTCCATATGGTACAACGCACGAGCCTATCCACGCAAAACATCTGCGAGAACGCCCTTGCACCACCTGCTCTCACAAGAAAAAAGACCGGGTCCGCTTGATTGCGGACCCGGTCTTTCCGAGTCAAATAGATGGGAGATTCAACCCGTCCGACCGACTAGGCCTTGGCGGCCTCGGCGTCGGCAGGAGCTTCAGCGGCAGCGGCGCGGCCGTACTCGGCCTTGCCCATCTCGGACCACTCGGGCTCCTCGTCAGGCATGGAGCCGGCCTCCTTACCGAAGAACTCCTTGAGGCAGTTGACGGCGACGATGAGGCCCAGGACCATCAGCAGGACGGCGAAAACGAGCTGCAGGCCCTTGGTGGCGGCGACGGAGACGGCGGCCGTGGTGGCGGTAGCCGGGATGGTGCCGAAGAAGCCGTAAGCCTGGACAGCGGTCATGCAGCCCATGGCGCTCTGGACCAGCGAGGTGAAGGTGCAGCAGAGCAGGAAGGCGACGGGCACGTAGAGCATCCAGCCCTTGCGGCCGGTGCACTTGCAGAACACGGCGAGGGTGATCATGGTCATACCGCCGAGCAGCTGGTTGGAAGCACCAAAGAGCGGCCAGATGTTGGCATAGCCACCAAAGGCAAGGGCGAGACCGGGAAGCAGGGTGACGACCGTGGCGAACCAGGGGTTGCCGAGAACCTTCATATAGCCGGCCTTGGACTCGATGGCCAGGGCATCGTTGGTCTGGGCAAAGAACTCGGAGAACGAAGTGCGGGCGATGCGGGCGACGGCGTCGAGCGAGGTCAGAGCCAGAGCGGAGACGTTCATGGTCATAAAGACGGTAGCGAGCGTGCCGTCAACACCGAAGGCCTGCATACCGCGGGAGATGCCAGCGGCGAAGATCTGGAACGGGGTGGAAGCGACACCAGCGTTGAGGGCGCCGGTACCGGCGGTGTTCATATCGGAGAACATGATGCCGGCAACGATGATGGCAAGGATGCCGACGAAGGACTCGACGATCATTGCGCCGTAACCAACCTTGACGGCGTCCTGCTCCTTCTCGACCTGCTTGGAAGAGGTGCCGGAAGAAACGAGGCTGTGGAAACCGGAGAGAGCACCGCAAGCGACGGAGACGAACAGGACCGGGAACATCATGCCGGAGGCAGTGGAGAAGCCGGTGAAGACCGGAGCGGTGATAGTGGCCTGACCGTTGACGCCCAGGACGACGATGCCGAGGACAGCGCAGACGATCATGACGATCATCATGATGGAAGTGAGGTAGTCACGCGGGGTCTTGAGCATCTGGATGGGCATAGCGCCAGCGAAGACCAGGTAGACCATGACGACGGCGAACCACTGGAACTTATCCAGGTAGACCGGGAACTGCATGCCGACGGCGAACATGAGAACCATGAGGACAACGCCGGTGACGAACTCGGCAGCGCCGGTGAGGTTGAACTTCTTCTGGGCCCAACCAAAGGCGATAGCGACGAAGGTGAACAGGATGGAGATGGTACCAGCGCAGCCGGCGGCATAGGACTTGGTGAAGTCGATGGCACCGGTAGCAGCACCAGAAGCGTCAACGGCCGGGGTGAACATGAACGTCTTGCAGACCATGTCGGTGAAGGCGGCGATGACGATGATGCAGAACAGCCAGCAGAACAGCAGGAACAGGCGACGACCGGTCTTGCCGATGTACTTCTCGATGAGCTGAGCGAGCGACTTGCCGTTGTTCTTCATCGAAGCGTACAGGGCACCAAAGTCGTGGACGGCGCCAAAGAAGATGCCGCCGATGAGGACCCAGAGCACGACGGGAAGCCAGCCGAAGGCCATGGCGACGATCGTACCCGTAACAGGGCCAGCACCGCAGATCGAGCTGAACTGGTGAGAGAACGCGGTGAAGGCGGAAACGGGCGAGAAGCTCTTGCCGTCCTTCATGCGCTTGGCCGGCGTGAGGGCCTCTTTGTCAACGCCCCACTTGTTGGCCAGCCATCGGCCATAGCCCAGATAGCCGCAGGCGAGCACCGCCGCGGCCACAACCATGAGCAAAACTCCGTTCATTACATTTCCTCCTCTAAAAAGAACTTCCTAGACATAAAAAATGAGGGCCGTCGGTTGCGCTCGACGGCCCTCATCTTCATCAGCCGCCCGTTATCGTACGGGCTAGCTGTATGTGCTAACCCGCATCAGATAATTACTACGCTGATAATGTTTAGCTGATGCGTGAACATGTCTAAGAAATCCTCTTCAATCATGATGTGAACGATCCGTGCGTGCTCACATCCCCCAGTGGTTGAAAAGGAGTATGAAACTTTAGTTACCTAAAGTCAACGCAAATTTGTAATGAATTTTCAACTTTTTTGAAATTCTCGGTATAAAACGCCACTGACCTCGGACTTTACCCGACAAAAGTTTTTGCATGAGAGATGCCCCTCGGAAGCGGGCGGGCGTATACAAGGTTTCCTGCTCTACAGTCCTGCTCGCACGGAGAGCACATTAAGTGCTCTCCGGCTCGTGCGGAACT
>NZ_QRVE01000023.1 GCF_003462685.1 Collinsella sp. AF23-4AC
CAGCCATAAAAAAGCCTCCCATTTCTTGTGTCCAAGAAATGGGAGGCAGTTCAATTCTACCTGGGGCTTCATTGCTATTCACTACCTTTTGTGACGTGCCGCATTAGACCCTCGGCTACTCCCACTCGATGGCTTTGGTTCTGTCGTCCCGTCATTCCAGTTGCACCCAGTTTCCGGCATCGACACGGAACGCGTGCCGCCGAATGACGCGATGTCGCGTTTCGTCGGCTTCGGGGACAAAAGCTGGGACAACCTCAAAAACTTTTTTCAAACTCAGGGGTTTGAGTTTTTGTTTTTGTCCCAAAGGGCGCGGCGGGCCGCCTTTGGAGGCTCGATGGCGCCGAAAACGCCCGTTTCGAAACTCAACCGCCCTTCAGCCTGCAAGCCGCCAGCTGCAATCGCAAATGATTGGTCGCGGGCGGTTTCCAACGCGATTCCAAATCCGCAGGTCAGGCGACTGCGCTGCTGACAGGGAAAGGGAGTCGTATCAGGCGGCTTGCCCATGAGTCGACGATGAGGCCTCCACCGAATGTCGAGAACATGCTGGTAAAATAGGCCATACTTTTTATGACAGGAGACCGAGCATGGCCGAACCCCACGATAGGAAGCCGATCCTCACGATCGAGCAGCAGATAGAGCACCTCAAGCAGAAGGGCGTAGCCTTCGAGCTGTGTTCCGAGGAAGAGGCCGCGGACTACCTGCGCGACAAGTGCAACTTCTTCAAGCTCGCATCCTACCGCAAACTCTTCTCGAAATACGAGGGAGGCCCGCGCGACGGCCGCTACGTAGACCTCGACTTCGGCCAGCTGCGCCTGCTCGCGGCGCTCGACCAGGAGCTGCGCCACGCCCTGCTCGGCATGACGCTCGACATCGAGCACTTCCAGAAGGTGACACTGCTTCGCGAGATGGAGGACCGCGGAGAGGACGGCTACGCCATCGTGGCCGACTACATGGCATCGCTTACCACTGCAAACAGGGAGTACCGCCTGCGCGAGCTCAAGATGAGCGGCCGCAGCCCCTACAGCTCGAGCCTCTACGCGAAGTACTCCGGCGACATGCCTGCCTGGGCCTTCCTTGAGCTCACCTCGTTCGGCACCCTCATCGACTTCGTGCGCTTCTGCGCCAGGCGATGGGGCGACAGGCGCCTCGAGGCCTCCCACTACGACCTCAAGCGCGTGAAGTCCGTCCGCAACTGCGCCGCGCACGGCTCGTGCCTGATCAACTGCTTCGCCGAGAGGGGCGCCGCCCGGGGCTCGGCGTCCAGCGGCGTCTCCCGAAGGGTCGCCGCCGTGGGGATTCCCAAGGCGACCAGGAGGAAGTGGATGGGGAACACGGCCATGCAGGAGGTCGCGACCGTGCTCGTGGCGCACTCCGGCTTGGTACCCGAGGGCTCCTCGCGCTCGCGCGCCGCATCCGAGCTCGCCGAGATGTTCGCCAGGGCCGACGGCGAAACCGAGGCGCTGCCCGACAAGGGGCCCGACGCCGCAGCTCGCTCCGCGCTCGAGTTCCTTCGCAGGTTGACAGAATCGCTCGGGTTGGTAGAATAGCCTGCAGATAGCAAAACCTTCACGGTTTTAGGGGCGGACTTGCGCAAGCGACTCTGCCCTATTTTTATATTCACTCGCTATAGGAGACGGGTGATACCTGGGTCAATGACAGAACTGAGAAGCCCGGAATAATGGAGCCAGTTAGAAACCCTCGGGTTTGCGGGGCGGGATCGTGAGAGCGACTCTGCCCTATTTTTTCCTCCGTCTGCCCCAACCAAGTAGTTCGAAGATAGCCTGTAGGTGTCCTCATGGGCGCCTTTTATCTTCAGGGAATCAGTCGCTCGTTCATGAACGCAGCCATCGGCCGCTTCATGAACGAGCGACCGGCTTGACCTAGATCGAACCGCCTTCATCTCCGTCTAGGCGCCGGCAATCAACATCGTAAATCCGCGCGTGCTACAATGCGGGCACCAGAGATGAAAACACAGTCCCCGTCGGGTAGTCGTGGGCGTGCGGGAGTCCGCATCAGTAACCTGCCTCCTTGGTTGTCCCTTCTCTGCATGGCCATCTACATAAAGGAGGAACCAGCCATGCAGATCAGCGTGTCGTCCACCCTGACCGTATATCACGACGGCCGGTTTTGGGTCGGGCTGGCGGAGCGCGTCGAGGACGGGAGGTACGGCGTCGCCCGCATCGTCTTCGGCGCGGAGCCGTCCGATGAGGAGATCCTGCGATTCGTTACAAGCAAATGGGCGAAGCTCGCGTTCTTCGGTGACGATCCGTCCGAGGCGAGCGAGCCCGCGAAGAACCCCAAGAAACGCGCCCGCGAGGCGGCGAAAGCACTTAAGCAGCCGGCGATGAGCACCAAGGCGCAGCAGGCGCTCGCGAATCAGCGGGAGACGATGAAGCGGGAATCGGCCCAAGCAAGAAGCCAGCGTCGCGCGGACGAGACGGAGGCGCGCTTCGAGCAGCGAAAGCTGAAGCGCAAGCGGAAGCATCGCGGGCATTGATCGCCATTTGCAGCAAGCCTCATACAGAAGCGGTGTCGGTTCCATTTGAACCGACACCGCTATCTATTGCGTCGCTCGTTTCGCTAAATCAACTTTATAGGATGGCGGATTACGGTCTTGAGCTTCTCCGGCGCGCACTTGCGCGGGTCGGAGAGGTAGATCTCGTGATGGAGACGGGATTCGGAGAAATCGGGGGCGTAGCCCTCCTCCGCTGCAAATGCGCGCATGGCGTCTATGGTCGCCGGCTCGCCGTCGTAAGGCCCGGTGTGCATGCACTGAACGCAAAGGCCCTCGCCGACCCTCAGCAGCTCGACCGCCGAGAAGTCCAGCTTCTTCTTGGCGGCAGCTTCCGAAACGGCCCAATCGAAGTCCTCTCGGGTGACGAAATCGGGCGGGCGGATGTTCGGCATTTTGCCGCTCCAGCAGCGCCTCGTTTCCCACGTCGTCGTGAAGCGAGTGCCGCCGAGTGACGCGTCTGCTACGGAACAATCGCCTTGTAATAGGCGCCGAAGTCTGCGAGCGAGTCTATAACGGGCATCATTTGCCGGCCGAGCTCGGTGAGCCCGTACTCAACGCGGGGAGGGTTTTCACCATAGTCGTGGCGAAAGACGAGGCCGTCATCCTCCAGCTGGCGCAGGCTGTCGGTAAGCACCTTCTGAGAGATGCCTTCAAGGTCGCGGCGCAACTCGTTGAAGCGCCAGGGCCGCTTGCGCAAGTTGCGAATGATGAGCAGCTTCCACTTGCCGCCGATGAGCGCCACCGCCGTCGCTACCGGACACTCCGGAAGTTCCTCTTTGGCCATCACGGGAGGCCCTCCTTCTTGATCGTGCCGGTTTCACAAAAAAGTACGTAGTTACATATAAGTGCGTACTCGCTTTTGCATGCACTATCACGTGAAATATAGCTCAAGCGGGATATGCCCGCAAGGCAAATCGGTTCTCTGAGAGAGGAAATACTATGGTTAACTACGCGAAGACCAGCACTGGTGACGAAGGTCGCGTCGAGCTGCACGAGGCGCTCGGCCTCACCGGGGCAGAGGTGAGCATCAACAAGCTTCCCGCCGGCGCCGACGTTCCGTTCGTCCATGCGCACAAGGAAAACGAGGAAATCTACGGCGTGCTCGAGGGCGCTGGCACGGCCACCATCGACGATGAGGATATCGAGCTTGCAGCCGGCGACTGGCTGCGCATCTCCCCCGCTGCGCGCCGCAGGTTCCGCGCCGCGGCCGACTCGGGCATCACCTACGTCTGCATCCAGGTCAAGCAGGGCTCCCTCGGCGCCTTCACCGCCGACGACGCCATTATGTGCTAATTCTGATTCGGGAATACGGCAAGGCTACTAACCCCATCTTTGAGGTGTTCTACCTTGACAATGCCCACGGTATCATCGTCGTTGTCTCTGCCTTTTGCAGGGATGGGTTTCTCCGATGCGTTCTTGCCGTATATCCGCACGAAGCTGGGCATTGCTGCGCAAAACTCGGGCCCTGCCGGGTTTTCGCTTGACGCAAGGCCGTGTTCGAGGAGCAGAAGGCCCGCATGGAGTTGGAGATACGCGCCGCCTGCCCAGAATGGGCCTACGCTTAAGATGAGCTACGGGAATCGTGGCGACTTGACACCGCTCGCATGCCTCCTTCGGAATAGGCGCCGAGCAGCTCCTGTGCATGGGCGAACTCAGGCCCTCGCCTCCAGCCGAGCAGGCGGTTGACGGCCAGATTGCCCTGGACGTTGTGGACGAAGAGCAGGAAGGCGTCTTCGTGCGAAAGCCCGGTCTTCTCCATGATCGAGGGAACCATTTGCTCGGTGCCGCGCTCGACGACGTGCTGTGCCACGCGGGCATACGCGTCGTCATCCAAGTAGAGCAGATAATAGTCCTCGTTTGCCGGCGGGCGCTGGCAGAGGGCCCCCGCTTCCGTTCCTCCGAGTGGGGGTGCCGCCGCCAGGGCCTCGTCGATAAGCGCGTCGAGCAGCGCGAACTTGTCCTCGTAGTGCAGATAGAACGTGCCGCGGTTGATATCAGCGCGGCGGCAGATGTCCGCCACCGTCATCTTCGCGAAGCCGACCTCGGCAATCAGCGCGAAGAACGCCTCCTGTATGACCGAGAGGGTGTAGCGCCGCCGGCGGTCGATCTTGGTTTCTCCCATCGCCTCTCCAATCTGAGTCGTTTGACAATGTCCAGTAGCTGTTCGTTTATCGACAGGTGCACGCGTTTGTTCATTGCCCCTGCGAAAATCAACAAGGATACTGTTTATAGACACCTGTTTATTATAGCTGAAAGGGAGCACGGATGACCCTGTGCGAGAAGCTCGGCATCGGGCTTGTCAGCCGATCGTTTTCCCATTGGGCCGTCTATCGAAACGGCGGCACGTCATACGATTTGAGCGATTGCGAGCCTGCTGCTTGCAAGCAAGATATCGAGGCTTTTGCCCGCAAGGTGGGGGAGGCTGATTGCGTGTTTACGGGAGAGGCAGGTAGGCAGGCGTTATGAGCATCTGCATCAAAAATCAGATTCAGAATATGAATATCGTCATCGGCTGCACGGTGGGGTGTCCATATTGCTATGCCCGTAACAATGTGAAACGTTGGCATATGATCGACGACTTCGCTGATCCTGCGTTCTTCCCGAGCAAGCTCAAGATGATGGAAAAGAAACGCCCGCAGAACTTTCTCCTTACCGGCATGAGCGATCTCTCCGGGTGGAAGCTGGAATGGCGAGACGAGGTATTTGCAAAGATCCATGAGAATCCACAGCATCAGTTCCTGTTCCTGACCAAGAGACCCGATTTGCTGGATTTAGATACCGACCTGGAAAACGCATGGTTCGGCGTTACGGTGACGAGGAAAGCGGAGCTGTGGCGTATCGACGCCCTTCGGAAAAACGTCAAAGCAAATCACTTCTTCGTTACTTTTGAGCCGCTATTCGACGATCCCGGTACGGTCGACCTTTCCGGAATCAACTGGATCGTCGTCGGTACCATGACCGGGGCGCAGAGCAGGAAGGTTCATACGGAACCGGAGTGGGCATGGTCTTTGACGGACCAGGCGCACGCGCTTGGCATTCCAATATTTATGAAGGAAGACCTCGTCTCTGTCATAGGGGACGAAAACATGATTCAGGAATTGCCGGAAGAATTCGAAAGAGTGCTGGAGGTGCAGAGAACATGGCGGAAGTGATCGATGGAATCCTCATCAATGAGGTGGATGCAAAGAACATCATGACCAAGTCCAGCCTGCCGGTAGGCGGCTACTCGGTCAATCCCTATGTAGGCTGCACGCATGCCTGCAAGTATTGCTATGCCTCCTTTATGAAGCGCTTTACCGGACACAAGGAGGAATGGGGCACCTTTCTTGATGTGAAGCATTGGCCGGAAATCAAGAATCCGAAGAAATACGCTGGACAGCGGGTGGTTATCGGTTCTGTGACGGATGGCTACAATCCACAGGAGGAGCGATTCGGGAATACCAGGAAACTCCTGGAGCAGCTGATTGGCAGCGATGCAGATATTCTGATCTGCACAAAGTCCGATCTTGTGGTACGGGATATCGATCTGCTGAAGAAGCTTGGACGAGTGACCGTTTCATGGTCGATCAACACGCTGGATGAGAACTTCAAGAACGATATGGACTCCGCGTCGAGCATCGAGCGTCGTATCGCTGCTATGAAGCAGGTGTATGACGAAGGTATCCGTACGATCTGCTTCGTGTCCCCGGTATTTCCCGGCATCACGGATTTTGAGATGATTTTTGAGCGAGTAAAGGATCGGTGCGATTTGTTTTGGCTTGAAAATCTCAATCTTCGGGGTGGTTTCAAAAAAGCGATCCTGGATTATATCGCCGAGAAACATCCCGATCTCGTACCGCTTTACGATGAGATCTATAACAAGCGCAACCGTAGCTATTTTGAAGCGCTTGAAGTAAAAGCCGAGGAAATGGCCAAGAAGTACGATTGCCCCTTTGTGGACAACGAAATGCCTTATGGCAGAGTCCCCCAGGGGCATCCGGTGATCGTGGACTACTTCTATCACGAGGAAGTCCGAGGGTCGGATAATAGCGGAAAAAGAAATCGTTAAACGGAAACCGACGACGATTCGCTCGAGCGATTAGCGTCCACGCGTGGCTTCTGCCGATTGGCGCAACGGGCGACGGATTAAGGGATCGCTCGGGCGGATGATCCCGCTGCAGTACAGGCGGTCGCTCAATTTAGCGGCATGAGCGTTTTCGCACGGAAAACCAGTATCCCCTGTGCCGAGTTTAATCGTAGCGAATACAATGGGCACTGAGCATCAATCGAAAGTAGTCGATGGAGATGGATATGCAGCTGGCAACCGAGCGGCTGATACTGCGCCCATGGGCCGAAACGGACGCAGAGGACCTATACAGATACGCGAAGGACGACAGGGTGGGGCCGATTGCCGGCTGGCCGCCTCACTCGAGCGTTGGCGACAGCGCCGAAATCATCCGCACCGTGTTTTCCGCGCCGGAGACGTACGCCGTTTGCCTGAAGGAAGACAACAGGGCCATCGGAAGCATAGGGTTGATGATTGGCGCGCGGTCCGACAAGGAGATTCCGGACACCGAGGGGGAAATAGGCTACTGGATCGGCGTCCCGTTCTGGGGCAAGGGGCTGATACCGGAGGCGACTCGAGAGCTCGTCCGCCATGGTTTCGAGGACTTGAAACTGGACAAAATCTGGTGCGGATACTTCGACGGGAACGAGAAATCGAAACGCGTTCAGGAAAAATGCGGCTTCACCTGGCACCGCACCCGCAAGGATGTCTGCTGCGAGCTGATGGGCGACACCCGCACAGAGCAGATCACATGCCTGACAAGAGGTGATTGGCTGAGCCAGTCTAAAGCTTGATATGCGACCTGGGTTCTGCGAGCAGCTCGCAAACCCCAGGTCGCAAGTCTTCGTCAGCGGTGAGCAAAGTGAGTGGTCTCAGGTGGCTTGCCTATGGGCTGGCGCGCAGGCTGGGGCTTCGCCATTGGCGCGGTCGTTTCGTGTACTTGCCTTTTCGCGCAGCCTATGATTTAAAATAATTGGTTTTCCGCAAGGAAGGCTTCCAAGTGCCGGGGACGTTTTCCCCAGCTTTTTCTTATCCAGTTGAGCGCACTTGCCGTCCAGGCCGTCAGATAACGAAGGCAAGCAACATAGTCATTAGGATCGTTCTTAAATGACTAGTCGTTAAAGAACGTCCCCAACGACTAACTAGCCGCGGAAGCGGGCTATGGGCGCAAGTGGCTGCTCGCGAAAGACGCGCTCGACAGCGGCGCGGTATTAGTCAACCTTTTTGGTCTTGCGTACGAGCTTGTGAACGGTAGCAGGGTCGGCGAAGACGCATTTGGCGTAGAACCACCACTCCTTCAGTACCACCTTGGAGAAAGCCGGGGCTCGAACAGTGCCATGATGAGCGAAATCCTAAAATCGCCCATCCTCCCAGAGCTTCTAGACGAAATGGCGCGCTTGGTTCGGCTTACTGACAAGAGAGACGATATAAAGGAGGCCGTCGTTGCCGAATACGGGGAGGAGCTCGTCGACAGGGCCCTTAGGTATTGCGACGACTTTGTCGCACCCGGGCTCGACGCGCCTGAGGAAGAGCTCCGGGAGGCGGAAGCGATCAACGAGGCCGTTTTCGAGTCGGCCGGGGTGTCGCCTGAGGAGCGGCCGTGATTCATCGAGGCGGCGGCGATCAGCAAGGCCATCGACGACTGCTACGACGAGGAAAACCGCCTGGTTCGAGACGAGAGCGCAAGTCGCTATATGGTTCAGAAAAGGTTCGGGGAAATCGTCGAGTTGATTGCGCCCTCGCGTTTTACAAAATAGAGCACAAGGCCCTTTAGCTCGACTTATTGCTAATTGAGCCAGCCGCTCGTCCATCCCAGCTTGCCCAGACGGCCCTCCCGCAGTCTCTGTGTCCCAACGGATGGGTACCATTTATCCGGGTGCACCTGGGGCAACGGGCTGGCAGGCCCGCGCAAGGTCGCTCGCAGAACACGCAACATCAAACACGACAGAAGAGGCGAACGACAGATGCCGGACCCCGGACGACAGCACCGCGGAAGAGAAGTAATCCAACCAAAACTGAATAACTCCAGCTACTAGGCAGGCGCCCGCATGGGCGCCTTTTACTTTTCAGGGACTTAGCTGCGAGCTAAGGCATGCGGCTCATGGCCGTTTCGTGAAGGCCCGACCACCTCGACCCACCTCGACCCGTCCCCGCTCCCGCCGTGCTCGCCAATCGCCATCAGGCGGTTCAATCGTCGCGCAGACGAAAAGGGACGCTGTGCCGCGCGGCGTGCCCGCACGGTGCCGCACGGGAAGATTGGAGGAACCATGGCACGCACAGCCGAATGCGCCGCGCCCGAGGGCGACCGGGCCCGCGACGAGTGGATGACGGTGATCGAGATGCAGGAGTACATGAGGGCGAGCCGAAACAAGGCATACGACCTCATCTGGTCGGGCGAGGTCGACTCGTACAGGCTCGGAAGGAAGCTCCTGGTTTCGAGGGCGTCCGTGGACGCCTACATCGAGTCGAGGAGCGGCAGGAAATGACGGCGGCGACCGCCCCGGGAGCCGCCCGCGGCCGGGCACGCGAGGGAGCCTCGAGACGAAAGGAGCTCGAGGACGACCATGACCAAGAGCACTAGCAGGAGCCAGGTGAGGCTCATAGCATCGACCAACGCGATATTCGGAGCCGACGAGGCGTGCGCGATGCTGCGCATAAGCTGCGACGCCATGTACTGGCTCGCCCCCCTTGCATTCACCGCCAGCGCATGTTATAAGGTTATTGGTGGCTCATTGAGCTACCTCCAAGTGCCGGGGGAGTCCCCCGGCTATTTTTTTATCCATTCCCTTAGGAGTCCCCATTGGCTAAGGAGCTCAGCATCTTCGTCGACGAGAGCGGCGACCGTGGCGGCAAGGCTCGCTACTATCTGCTCACGCTCGTCTTTCACGACCAGGCAGACAGCATCGCCGAAGCGGTCACGGGCTATGAGGCCAAGCTCGCTAGGGCCGATCTCCCCAATATCCCGTTCCACTCCGAGCCCCTCATGAACGGGCACAAGGATTATGAGTTTCTTGGCATCGACCAGCGCAAGGCCATGCTCGCCTATTTCTCCTCGTTTGTCCGCAGGCTTCCCATCTCCTATACAACGTTCGTCTACCGCCGCAGTCAGTTCGAAGACCCGGCAAGGCTAATGGAGCGCATGGGGCGCGACATCTCCTCCGCCATGGTTGAGCACTTGGACTTCTTCCAGTCCTTCGACGATGTGAAGGTCTATTACGATAACGGTCAGGACATCGTCAAGCAAGCGCTCGACCGCTCAGTGGGCAAGGTTCTCTCAAAAGGGGTAGTCCGACGCCGCAAGACCTCGATGACCGACTACCGCCTCGAGCAAGCGGCGGATTATCTCTGCACCATCGAACTCGCCTTGGTCAAGTACGAGGCCAAGGAGAACGGTGAGACGTACAACAAGTTCTTCGGAGGTATCGGCTCTTTCAAGAGGAGCTGGCTCAAGCAAGCCCGCAGCAAGCGGATATAGGCGGTTCCGCAACCCCACAAGGAAGCGATCGCCTCTCCTTCGGCGAGGAGGCAGACCGCTGGCGAGAAACCCCAGGCGACGAGCTTCGGGCAGTGCAAGCAAGAGTATCGCGGGCACTGATTACGGTAGCGACTCCTATATTGCAACAGGCGTAGTTTCAATTGAAACTACGCCTGCCACCGGGTGCTATAACGTTATACAGAACGTACGTTCTATTCCCACTCGATGGTCGCGGGCGGCTTGGACGTGATGTCGTAGCATACGCGGTTGGCGCCGGGAACCTCGGCCACGATGCGGCCGGAGATGCGAGCCAGCACGTCGTAGGGCAGCTTGGCCCAGTCGGCGGTCATGGCATCGCTGGACTCGACGGCACGCAGGATGATCGGGCGCTGATAGGTGCGCTCGTCACCCATAACGCCGACGGACTTGATGTCGGGCAGGACCGCGAAATACTGCCAGCAGCTGTGCTCGGAGTTGCGCTCGCCGGTCTGCTCAAACAGACGCTGGTTGTAGGCGTCGAGCTCCTCGCGCACGATAGCGTCGGCATTCTTGAGAATCTCGAGCTTCTCCTTGTCGACCGCACCGATGATGCGGATGGCCAGACCCGGGCCCGGGAAAGGCTGGCGGAACACGATATGACCCGGCAGGCCAAGCGCCAGACCAAGTGCGCGGACCTCGTCCTTAAAGAAGTGGTCGAGCGGCTCAATAAGGTCGAAGTGCACGCCCTCGGGGAACGGGATCAGGTTGTGGTGGCTCTTGATGGTGGCCGTCTTGCCACCCGTCTTGCGAGCGCCGGACTCGATGATGTCGGGGTAGATGGTGCCCTGAGCCAGGTACTTGACCGGCTTGCCATCGATCTCAAGCTGTTGCGCCACGGCGAAGAACTCTTTCCAGAACTGCGTACCGATGATGCGGCGCTTCTCCTCGGGCTCGGTCACGCCGGCCAGAAGCTCGGCATAACGGTCCTCGGCGTGGACGTGGATAAAGTCGACGTCAAACTGCTTGGTGAAGACCTCCTCCACCTGCTCGGGCTCGCCCTTGCGCAGCAGGCCGTGGTTGATGAACACGCAGGTCATCTGCTTGCCCACGGCACGGGCGCCCAGTGCAGCCACGACGGAGGAATCGACACCGCCAGACAGGGCCAAAATCACGCGGTCGTCGCCGACCTTCTCGCGGAACTCGGCCGTCATGGTCTCGACCAGGTTGTCCATGCTCCAGTTGGGCTCCAGGCCGCAGATCTCAAACAGGAAGTTGCTCAGCAGCTGCTGACCGTACTCGGAGTGCTTGACCTCGGGGTGGAACTGCGTGGTGAAAATCTTGCGCTCGACGCACTCCATGGCGGCAACCGGGCACACGTCGGTGCTGGCGGTAACGGTAAAGCCCTCGGGCACCTCGGACACGGCGTCGCGGTGGCTCATCCACACGGTTTGCTCCATGGGCGTGGAGTTAAAGAGCTTGGCGCCGGCAGTACGCGTAATAGTGGCACGGCCGTACTCGCCCACCTCGGAGTGACCGACCTTGCCGCCGAGCGTCACGGCCGTGATCTGATGACCGTAGCAAAAGCCCAGGACGGGAAGGCCCAGGTCAAAGATGGCGGGGTCGATGGACGGAGCGTCCTCGGCGTACACGGAGGCCGGGCCGCCGGAAAGGATGAGCGCAGAGGCGTTCATCTCGCGAATCTCATCGGCCGAGATGTCGCAGGGAACGATCTCGGAATACACGTTGAGGTCGCGGACGCGACGGGCAATGAGCTGACCGTACTGCGCACCAAAGTCGAGTACGAGGACCTTTGCGGAAGCCTTTTGATCCATGGTTTCCCCCTCCTGTTGGCGGGGAGCCGGTGCCCGCCCGCGTGAATGAACGAAAATAACCTCCATAGTGTACACGTTATGCTGGGTTTCTCGTCCCTCGCAGCCATCAGCGCACGGCAAACGCACGACCATGGCCCCTATTTGACGGCATTTGAAGTGTTACCAAACGTTACAGATGATGTAATACGTTTGAACATTCGTCGCCCTGTGCCACAATACTGCCGAACGACTCCGCCTCTGTGGCGGCAAATACGATAGGAATACCAGCATGAAGCGCATCCTTCTCATCGCCACGGGCGGCACCATCGCATCGACCGAGGACGGCAATGGCCTCTCCCCCGCCCTGACCGGTGAGGAGCTCGCCCAGAGCGTCCCCGAGATCTCGGGCCTCTGCGAGCTCGACGTGGTGCAGTCCATGAACATTGACAGCACCAATATGCGCCCCAGTGACTGGATGCGTATCCGCGACGTCATCGTCGAAGGCTATGCCGACCACGACGGCTTTGTGATCCTGCACGGCACGGACACCATGAGCTACACAGCAGCGGCACTTTCCTATCTGATTCAGGACAGCCCCAAGCCCATCGTACTCACCGGCTCGCAAAAGCCCATGGGCAACCCCTTTACCGACGCCAAGCTCAACTTGTACCAGAGCCTGCTCTATGCGCTCGACGAGCACTCGCACGACGTCTCGATCGTGTTTGGTGGCGTCGCCATTGCCGGCACGCGTGCCCGCAAGCAGCGCACCATGAGCTTTAACGCGTTCATCAGCGTCAACTATCCGCCCATCGCCTATATCCGCAACGACCGCATCGTGCGCAACGGGCTTCACGGCACGCATCAGGGCGAAAACCCGGTGCGTTTCTACGACAGTATCGACCCGCGCGTGTTTGTCCTTAAGCTGACGCCCGGCGTGAACCCGGGTATCCTGGACGCCCTAGCCGATAGCTACGATGCTGTAATTCTTGAGACCTTTGGCATTGGCGGTATCCCCGAGTTTGGCGAGTCAGGCGAGTCGTTCCAAGAGGCGATTTTCCGCTGGGTCGATTCGGGCCGCACCGTCGTTATGACCACGCAGGTCCCCGAAGAGGGCCTCGATTTGGGCGTTTATGAGGTCGGCCGTGCCTACGCCGATCATCCAGGCATTCTGCGCGGCGACGACATGACCACCGAGACGCTCGTGGCCAAAACCATGTGGGCGCTCGGCCAGTCACGTGATGCGGCAGAGATCCAGCGCCTGTTCTACAGCCAAGTCAACCACGACCGCGTCCCAATGGCGTAATTCAGTTGTCGACGGGTATCCCCTATTCGATACCCTCGAGAAGCTCTGACACCGTCATGCCGAGTGCGGGCGCGATCTTAAATAGAACCTTGAGCGTGAAATTTGCCGTCCCATCTTCGATTCGGTCGAGGTAGGGTCGGCTGATTCCTGTCGCCACACAAAAATCAACCTTGGAGATACCAAGGTCCCTGCGTGTCTCTTCGACCCGCCTGCCAAGAATCTGTTTCGCACGTTCGTCCATGCAGCCGAGTTTGAAATGGAGCCGAACATAAACGTAAACTATAGTTTACGTTTTCCCGAATACACAGGAGTTTTCTATGTCGGGTTCTTCGGTCCGCATGTACCGAGCCACGCTTCGCACAAACAGCGCGCCGCCCAAGCTCGTCGTCGTTGAAGCTGAATGTCTTTCGCCCGATGAGCGCACAGCATTTGCATTGCTATCAAGTCGCGTCTCCGCCGTTCTGGTCCCTTGCCCGGCGCAAGGTGAACTTGCCATCCAATGCCAGGCGCACAGTTGCTCGCTCAATCAGGCTGCCGTAATCGCAACCAGCCAACGCGGCCTGCCGCTCCTTTTAGAAGCCGGTATCGCACTCGCCCTTCGCGGCGCCGGATACGAAAACGAGGCCGCCGCCGATGTAGTCTTTCAACCACGATCGAGCGGCGGCCTCGCAGCAGCCATTGAATATGCGTGCAGGCTCGTTGCCTAAAAGGACAAGCTAAAAGCCCAAGCCAAAACCCGTTCCGGTAATCGCCGAGTACATAAAGTAAACGTTGATCACGTTGAGGAACACACCCGTGATGCAACCGTTGCGCAGGTAGCGCTCGCACGTCAGACGTGCCATCACAGCGGAGTCTTCGTTGTTCTTTGCTTGACGACCGGCAGTAAAATACGTCGCCACGCTCAGCAGCAGGTTGAGCACCGGCAGTGCCAGCAGCTCGTAGCTCTTGCCCCAGCGCGTCACCTCGCCGGCGGCGTTAAACTTCGTTGCCACCTCGGGACCAATGTTGGGGATCACAAACGCCGCTACCACCAGCGGAATCACCGCAAGCACCAGCAGCGCGATACCCATGTAGCCGGCTTTTTTACCATATTTAAACATGCACGTCGTCCTTACACGTTAAAGCGGAAGTGCACGACGTCGCCATCGGCCATGACATAGTCCTTGCCCTCGATGCGCAGCTTGCCGGCGGCCTTGGCGCCCTGCTCGCCGCCGAGCTCGATGTAGTCGTCATAGCCAATGACCTCGGCCTTAATAAAGCCGCGTTCAAAGTCGGTGTGGATGACGCCAGCGGCCTGCGGGGCGGTCGCGCCCTGACGAACCGTCCAGGCCTTGACCTCCATCTCGCCGGCCGTAAAGAACGACTGCAGGCCGAGCAGTTTGTAAGCGGCCTGCGCGAGCACGTCCAGACCGGGCTGCTCCAGGCCCAGGCTCTCCAGGTAGTCGGCGGCGTCCTCGGGATCGAGCTCGGAAAGCTCGGCCTCGATTTTGGCGCAGATGGGCAGCGGCTTGACGCCATCGATGGGCGCCAGGTCGTCGTTGAGCATATCCTCGTCCACGTTGGCCACATACAGGATGGGCTTCATGGTGAGCAAGAACAGGCCCTTGGCAGCGGCGCGCTCCTCGTCGGTCATCTCCATGGATGCGGCACGCTTGCCCTCGTTGAGCCAGGCAAGCAGACGCTTGGCCACCTCGAACTTGGGCATGAGCTCCTTGTCGCGCTTGGCCTCCTTCTCGAGCTTGGGCAGCTGCTTCTCGAGCGTGCCCATGTCGGCCAGGATGAGCTCGGTCATGATGGTGTCGGCATCGCCGGCGGGATCGACGAACTCGCCCGTGCGGCCCACCTCACGCATGACGTTGGGGTCCTTAAAGTAGCGCACGACCTCGCAGATGGCATCGGTCTCGCGGATGTTTGCCAAGAACTGGTTGCCCAGGCCCTCGCCCTCATTAGCGCCCTTCACCAGACCTGCGATGTCGACGAACTCGACCGTAGCCGGCACAATGCGGCCCGGGTTGACGATGTCGGCGAGCTTTTGCAGGCGGCTATCGGGCACGTCGACGATACCCACGTTGGGGTCGATCGTGGCGAACGGGTAGTTGGCGGCAAGGCCGGTCTTTTTGGTAAGCGCGGTGAACAGCGTCGACTTGCCCACGTTGGGCAGGCCCACGATACCGATGGAAAGGGACACGACAGCTCCTTTTGGTACAGGTACTTCAAACTGCATAAGTATAGCGCCGCCGTGGCATCTGGGCGAACCCGGACGCCACGGCGGCGCAAATGAAGCAGAGATAGGGGTCGCTGACTAGTCTGCGAGCTTTTCCACCTGATCGAGCATCTTATCGAGCTTGGCCTTTGCCTCGGCCTTGACCTTCTCGGCCTCCTCGTGGGCCTTGGCCTTCTGAGCGGCCTTTTCCTCAGCTTCGGGATCGACGACGACCAGATGGGACGCGTCATGCTCAACCAACTTGAGCGCATGCTCGGGGCACACCTTGACGCAGGCACCGCAGCCCAAACAATACGTGGACTCCAACGCAAAGCGGCCGCTTCCCACCAGATCGCAGGCAAACGTGGGGCACACGTTGACGCACTCGCCGCACGACGTGCACTTGTCAAAATCGCATTCCGGCGTGCTCACCTGCATGTTCTGGGCAAGCTCGGGATGGTTTTGCAGCGTCGAGAGTACCAGCTGGCGCCCGTGCGTAAGCGTACGGCGACGCTTGGTCGTCGTGGTGCCGCACATGGTGTTGAGCGTACGCTCCAGCTGGGTAATCTGATGGCGATGGGCCTTGAGCTTCTGCGTCACCGAGGCCAGCGCCGCCGTCGCCGGGTTGAGCTTGGTCACGGTAAGGCCCGTGGTGCGGGCAATCTTATCCATGTACTCCTTGCGCTCGTACTCGCGGCGCTTATGACATTTGAGGCTCTTGGGGTCGACCTCCAGGCCCATGCCCGTGCCGGCCCACTCCTCGGCAGTGGCGATGGCCTCGCCCAGAATATCCTCGCCACCGGTGTTGCGGCACTTATCGCACACGCCCAACGGCAGGTACACGCTCACGTTGGGATAGTCCGCCAGTACCGAGAACCAGGTCTCGGCCGTAATATCGCCCACGCAGGCAACGACGACCTCGTTCTCGCGCGGCATGCGCTTGAGGGCGCGCGTGCAGGTGACGTAGGCGGTCTCGTGGCTCGTAGCTGCCGAGACAATGTCGTCGTAGACGTTTTTGGGCGCCAATCGCGGCGAGATGATCGCCTCGGTCGGACAGGCAGCGGCGCACAGGCCGCACTTGCGACAGGTATCGAGGATCTCGATGGCGTCTTCCTCGACCTCGATGGCGTCCACCGGGCACACGTCCATGCACGCGGTGCAGCCGCTCTTCTCGTTTTTGCAGGTCAGGCACGGAATGGTGTTGCCGCGCGGACGCTCCTTATAGTCGGCAGGATTCCACTGCGGCGCCGATGGATCGAGTGCATCGGTCACGCCGCCAAGCGGGTTTTTAAGAAAGTCGAAACCCTTGCTGATCTCGATAATGTCATCAAATAGATCGTGTTCCTGCGCCATGCGCGGCCCCTCCCTGAGCAGTGCAAACAAGCAAGAGATAATGATACGCTATCGGCCCACGCCTCGGGCAAATTACACGCGGAGCACCTTTGAGGCGAATAGCCTATGGCCTATCGCCGCCCCGATTGCACAAGGTCGATCAAGCGCCAAGCTATGCCTCGCACATGAGCTGCACGAGCTTTTGTTTGGTCACCTTGGCCTGCTCGTTGGCTATGTTACGCTCGTTTCTAAAGGCCGCATTTGCAACACCCTGCAGGTCGGCATCGGAAATCTCGCCAAGGCCCAGCTCCTCGAGCGTCGTCGGCAGACCAACGCGCTGGCAAAACTCGAGCACCTGATCAAGCTCGGGCGCACGCTCCAAACGAAGCTGAACCACCAGGCCAAATGCCACGGCCTCACCATGCATGGCCTTGCACTCGGGCAGAATCGTTAGACCGTTGGCGATGGCATGCGCCAACGCCAAGCCACCGCTCTCAAAGCCGACGCCCGAGAGCAGAATATTGCACTCGATCAGGCGCTCAACCGCCGGCGATGTACGCCCCTTTTTGAGATCGCGCTTGGCAGCGACACCGCACTCCATAAGTGTGTCATAGCAGGCACGGGCCGCAACCAGGGCCAAGTGCCCCGGCGCGCCACCGTGCTCGTTAGCGCCGTGCGCCGCGGCACACGAACGCGCCTCGAAGTACGTTGCCAGTGCGTCGCCCATACCAGCGACCGTCATCCGCAGTGGTGCTGCCGCAACCACGTTGGTATCAACCACGACCAGATCGGGATTTTTGTCGAGTATCAAGTAGCGGTCGAACGACCCATCCTCGTGATACAGCACCGAAATCGCACTGCACGGGCCGTCCATCGAAGCCGCCGTGGGGCATACACACAACGGCAGCTCAGCATAAAACGCTACTGCCTTGGCGATATCGAGCATCTTGCCGCCGCCAATGCCCACCACCATGTCGCAATACTCGGCCTGGGCTTCCTGAGCCATTCCGACAACGGCCTCTTCCGTACACGGACCGTTATAAATCTTAAAGAACGGCTCGCTTAGATCTTCGTCCAGAAATCCATCGACGATCTGCCTGCACAGCCGATCCTCGGTGCCCTGGTCAAACAAGACATAGGCAGCGCAGCCCAACCATGACAAATACCTGCCCTGACGCGAAAGTTCGCCCGGCCCCTGAACATACCGGCCGGGACCGCCATAAACCATAGGAAGCGCCATACGAGAATCCGCCCTTCATCAAACAACAACTGGTGCAAAGTAACCTGACCCCTTTGCACCATAGCAAAAGGGGCAAAGCCATCTGTTGGCTTTGCCCCTTCCTTAGCTTGATTTACTCATCCATGAGATAGTAGTGGCCCAGCGCGTCGGCACCCAGGATGGCGTTTGCGACCATCTCGGGCGTCACCTCAAACGGCATGTTGCACATGGTGTCCTCGGGCGCGCAAGCGGCCTCGGCAACGACCATGGCCTGCTCGCGCGTAACCTCTGCAACGCCAAGCTCCTTCATCGTGACCGGCAGGCCCAGCTCAATGCAGAAGCCCAAGACTTCCTCGAGTTTCCCAGTCGGAGCATCCTCGAGTACCAGCTGGACGATGGTGCCAAAGGCGACCTTCTCGCCGTGATACATGCTGTGGCACTCGGGCAGCATCGTCAGACCATTGTGGATGGCATGAGCAGCAGCAAGGCCCGAGCTCTCAAAGCCAATGCCCGAAAGCAGCGTATTGGCCTCGATGATGTGCTCGACGGCAGGCGTGAGCGCACCCTTCTCCAGCGCGACCTTGGCCTTGACGCCATCGGCCATGAGCGTCTCGTAGCAGAGCTTGGCGAGCGCCAGGCCGGCCATTCCGCCCTTGCCGCCGGCGCAGGTGCCGCCGTCGGCATCGTGCGTTGCCTGAGCCTCGAAATAGGTTGCGAGCGCATCGCCCATACCGGAAACCGTCAGGCGCACCGGGCTCGCCGCGATAACCGTCGTATCCATAAGGACGATATTGGGGTTTGCCTTAAGGAAGAGGTACTTGTCGAACTGGCCGTCGTCGGTGTAGAGCACCGAAAGTGCCGAGCACGGTGCATCGGTCGAAGCGATGGTGGGGCAAATGATAACCGGAGACTCCAGGTAATAGGCGACGGCCTTCGCGGTGTCGAGGATCTTGCCGCCACCGACGCCGACGATGATGTCGCAACCGTTGTCGCGAGCGAGCGCAACCAGGCGATCGACCTCGCCCTTGGAGCACTCGCCGTTAAAGTCCTCAAACAGCAGCTCGGCCTTAACCTCGGCAAAGCCGCCCTCGATCTTGGCACCGACGCGCTTCTTGCCCGAAGGCGTCACGATGACGAGGGCCTTAGCGCCGAGCGGCTCGACATAGGAGCCGAGCTTGGCGAGCTCGTCCGGACCCTGGATGTACTTGCTGGGGCTATTGAAAATTGCAGCCATAACTATCCCATTCTCTAAAAAAGAAAGGGGCCCCGTACGGATACGTGCGGAGCCCCTCGTTACGATAACAAGAGTCGATTAGAAATCGATGTCGGTGTCGTAGTAGCAGGCCTTGAGGATCTTCTCGAAGTCAGCAGCCTTGGTCTCACGCGGGTTCTCGGGCGTGCAGGCGTCCTGCTCGGCGTTCGCGGCGATCTCGGGCAGCTTGGCGAGGAACTCCTCCTCGGAAACCATCTGCGGGTTCTCGGCGTCGACCTTCACGCCACCATTCGCGTAATCCTTGATGGACTGCGGAATGTTGAGCTGGTCGTTGAGGTCGCGGATCTTCTGGACGAGCGCAGCGATGAGCTCCTCGTTGGTCTCGCCGGGAAGGTGCAGGATCTCCTTGGCCACGTAAGCGTAACGCTCGGCAGCACGGGGATCCTTGGAGTTCCACTGGATGACCTTGCCCAGGTACATGGCGTTAGCGGCACCGTGGATGATGTGGCCGTTCTCAAAGGCAGCACCGGTCTTGTGAGCCATGGAGTGAACGATGCCAAGCAGGCCCGAGGAGAAGGCGATGCCGGCGATGCACTGAGCCTCGTGCATGTGCTGACGGGCCTCATGGTCGCCAGCATAGGACTTGGGCAGCCACTCGACGATCTCGCGGATGCCGTGCAGAGCGTTGGCGTCGGTGAACATAGAGGCGAAGGTAGAAACGTAGGCCTCCATGCAGTGGGTCAGAGCATCCATGCCGGTGTGAGCGCACAGCTTGGCGGGCATGGTGTAGGTGAGCTCGGGGTCGACGATGGCGACATCAGGGGTGATGTTGAAGTCGGCCAGCGGGTACTTGATGCCCTTGGCGTAGTCGGTAATGACGGAGAACGCGGTGACCTCGGTAGCGGTACCGGAGGTAGAGGAGATAGCGCAGAAATGAGCCTTCTGACGCAGCTCGGGGAAGCTGAACGGCTGGATGATGTTGTCGAAGGACTCCTCGGGATACTCGTAGAAGACCCACATGGCCTTAGCGGCATCGATGGGCGAGCCGCCGCCGATGGCGATAATCCAGTCGGGCTCGAACTCGCGCATGGCCTCGGCGCCCTTCATGACCGTCTCGATGGACGGGTCGGACTCGACGCCCTCGAACAGCTTGACCTCGAAGCCGCCCTCTTTGAGGTCGGCCTCAACGTCCTGCAGGAACCCGCCACGGCGCATAGAGCTGCCGCCAGAAACGATGATGGCCTTCTTGCCCTTGAGGTTCTTCACCTCGTGGCGAGCGCCCTCACCAAAGTACAGATCGCGAGGATTGGTAAAACGTCCCATACTGTGCCTCCTAAACAAGCCCCTCTTAGACTTGCGTATATAACGGAGCACCCAATTGGCTCCGTTAGGACCGGTTTGCGCGTTGCCGGCGATGACAATGCGCGATGTCTAAACGTCTCAACGCTCAGACAAACACTATTTTACCGTTCTGGTTGGTCAGTTATTCACCTAAAGACGCCAATGATGAAACGTTTTTTCTATCCCTGAAGACCCTTGTGCGGCATTCATACTCCCAAGCTGGGCAAACGTTTTATCAAGGTTGACTACATATCCCGGGCAGGACGGTGCCCCTCCAAAATATGCACCGTTCGCCGCCAAAAATCGACCGTTTGCGGCACCGTGATACCACTCGGTCGTCCAAGGTGCCGACATTTGTGCGACATCCGTCTTCGTGGTGCAAAGGTGCAAGTCCAAGTGCGGCACCCCCGGTGTGTCACATGCGGGTAAACTAGAACCTTATATAGAGATATTTGAACCCTAACCGCAGCAAAGGAGGCCCCATGGCATTCGATCCCATTCAAGAGGATTGCCATCGCCTCGTTCTTGAGGCCTTGCGCCGCGACAATATCCCGCTCACCGACGGTGCCGCCGTAGAGCGTCTGATGGAACAATTCACCCGCAACCCCGCACCGCTCATCGTGCACGACCGCGACCGCGCCGGGCACCTCATTGCCAAGGTAGTCGAGGCTGTCGACTACCGCATTCCCTTTATCCCTGACGATACCCAGGCCGAGCGGGAAGAGGCCGCTGCCGAGAACATGCTTCGCGAGGCAGCCGCGCTCGACCCCGCCAACTGGGATGCCCAGCGCATGCTGACCGCCCTCACCGCTGACTCCAACGAGGAATACGTACAGTACTTGGTATCCAAGTGCGATGAAGTCGAACACGACCTGGCGCTCAAGATCGCCTCGGCGCAGGACCCCTACGAGCGCGAGGCCGCAGGCGACCTGACCCGCCGTCCCTACCTGCGCTGGCTTGCCGCCTTGGCATCGCGCGCGCTCATTAGCGGCCGCTACCGCATGTCGCTCGAAGCCGCAAACCGCAGCCTCGACTTTGCCCCCAACGATCCTGCCGGCGTCCGCCACACCGCAATGCTCGCCATGGCAAAGCTCGAATACCCCGCTGAGGAGCTCAAGCGCTTTCGCTCTGCCCACTCCGTGCCGTACCTCGCGAATACCCCGCTGCGCCGCCGCCCCAAAGATGCGGAGCGTGACTTGGACCCGTGGACGCTCATCGCGCTGATGAGCGCTGCCTGGCGCGAGCTGGACTACGAGGGCGCCGAGCACTACTTGCGCATCCTTGCGCGCTCGTGTCCGCACGCAGCCGAGGCGCTCTACTTCCAAACCGAGTTTCCCGATGGCGTCTATGCCCGCGTCAACGTGGGTGCAGGCTCCACCGACGAGCTTGTCCTTGCGCTGTCCGAGGCGACGCCGGTACTGCAGGAGGGCCTGGGCGCCCCCGACAACGCCAGCTTTGCCGCCTGGGTCGCCACCAACGATATCGTGCGTTCCCAAATCGATGAGCGCATACTGCGGGCGGCCGAGCAGGGTTTGCCGTTTAAGGGAGGAGACCTCTAATGGATCCGAGCGTCTACATCCCCGCCTACCTGGAGCGCACCTATCTGGCGTCGCACCCCGAGCTCACCGATGCAGCACGCGAGCTTGTCCATAACGACATTAGTGCGAATCCCCAAAAGTATGCGCAGTCCGAGCATGCCCAGGCGCTGCTGTCCTATGCCGGTGTTCATCGTCACCTGCTCGACGAGCTCCATCGCATTGAGGACATGGGCAGCGACGAAGAGTTTGAGCAGACGCGCAACCGCCTGTTCGACGATATGCGAGATGAGCTGCTCAAGATCGTCCGCGTCGATGCACTGGCCGTCGACGCACAGCTGCTCGCCATCATCCTGGCCGACACGCCCGTCGACGCCTGCCTGGGCGACCTGATGAAGCTCGAGACGAGCACGGCCGACTACCTGCAACGGAGCGTGCCCGGATTTGATATGGAGGCCCCTCACTACTGGACCAATAACGTTTTGGCCGACGGTGTCACCGCAGCGGACCTTACCGTGAGCGAGCCGGCCCTTATCGGATGGCTTCACACACTCGAGGCCATCTCGCAGCTGTGCATGGCGAGCGCTCGTTACCGCGCCGCCGCCAACTATGCTCGCCGTGTCCTTAAGGCGGAGGGCTATCCCACCCGGGCCGCCGGCACCGTACTGCTTGCCCTCGCCCGCTTGGAAGACCAGGACGGCTTTTTTGCCCTGGCGCATCAGCTCGAGGAACAGATGGGGGCTGACGCGCTCGAGAACTCTCCTTGGTATCTGCTCGCCCGCACGATTCTGCTGTTCAAAACAAACAAGATGCGCCCGGCGACACGCGCGCTGCGCGAGTTTGCCAACCGTTGCGAGGGCGGTGCGTTCTTCTTGCTGAACCCCATGTACCAGACACCGTACCTTCCCTGCCGGCCCGAGCCACACGATCCCTGGGATCTTTCGCACCAAGCCGTTTGGGAAGCGGACGGTATTATCTCGGACACCCCCGACTTTGCCCCCTGGGCCAATGCCTGCGAAGACGTTTCGCAGCTTGCCCAGGATTTTGCGCGCCGCTACGGCTTTTAGCGACGCGATCGCCCCGACCATGTCATCTATGTTAGGAACGGCTTCATGAACCTCCGCTCATCTCTTGCCTGCACCTCGAGCGATATCGCCCGCTGGGGGCTGCGCTCCGTCCTTAAGCGCCAGGGCGGCGTACTCCCCGGCCGCATCGCCATGAAGATCGACCCCGAGCTGCTGAGCGACCTCGCCGGCCTTGTCGACCGCAGCGTGGTGATCACCGGTACTAATGGCAAGACCACCACCTCCAACCTCATCGCCGACGCCGTTGCCGCCAGCGGCGCTACCGTGGTGTGCAACCGTGCCGGCAACAATATGGAGCCCGGTGTGGTGGGTGCTCTGCTCGAGGCGCGCGGCGGCCTTAAGCACACCAGCAGCGGCAAGCGCGTGGGCGTTTTTGAATGCGATGAGCTCTACACCGTGCGCGTCCTGCCCAAGCTCAAGCCAACGTACTTTGTGCTGCTCAACCTGTTCCGCGATCAGCTAGACCGCTACGGCGAGATCGACCACACCCAGGAGGTCATCGCCCATGCGTTGGAGCTCTCTCCGACGACAACGCTCATCTACAACGCCGACGACCCGCTGTGCGCCTCGATCGCCGCGCGCGTCCCCAATACGAGCATCGCCTTTGGCATCGACGGCGCCACGGGCACCGAGTCCGACCGCATTAGCGACTCGCGTTTTTGCTCGCAGTGCAACGCCCCGCTGGAATACGACTACGTGCAATACGGCCAGCTCGGCGCCTACCATTGTCCCTCGTGCGGCTGGGCCCGCCCTGCGCTTGTCCGTCGCGTGACGGGCGTTGAGCTCGGCTGTGACGGCTACGGCTTTGACCTGGCCTTTGGACCCGAGGCCAACGCGCCCGCCGTGCACATCGCCACGCGCTACAACGGCCTGTACATGGTCTATAACGTCGCCGCCGCCTTCTTTGCGGCGCACGAGCTGGGCGTGGACGCGGCGCATCTGCAGCCCACGCTCGATGCCTACGTGCCAGCAGGTGGTCGCATGGGCCGTTGGGATATTGCCGGCCGCACCGTCGAGGCCAACCTGGCCAAGAATCCCGTGGGCTTCGATCGCCAGATCCAGTCCATTAAAACGGCAGGTGGCAGGCTCTGCGCCTTCTTCCTAAACGATAACGATGCCGACGGCCACGATGTCTCGTGGATCTACGATGTCGACTTCGAGCGCATCGCCGACACGCCGGGTCTTGTCGCCTTTGCCGGAGGCACGCGTGCGCATGACATGCAGGTACGCCTCAAGTACGCCGGCATCGATGCCGCGATTATCTCGGACGTCGCGCAGGCGATCGGCGCCGTGGCAGACGAGGCCGCCGATGACACCTTCTACGCCGTCGCCAACTACACGGCCTTTCCGCCGCTGGTCAAGGAGCTCGACGGGCTGAAGGGTGCCGATGCAACCACGGTTGCCGCCCACGCTGCAACATGCGCCGATGGCAGTGCCGTCCCCGTCGGCGTCGCGCCGGTCGAGCTCTTGCGCCCGCTGCGCATCGTCTATCTGTACCCCGATGCCCTCAACCTCTACGGCGACGGCGGCAATGTCATCGCCCTCGAGCGCCGCTGCGCCTGGCGCGGCATTCCCGTGCGCGTGGACGAGGTCCGTATGGGCGAGACGCTCGATCTGCATGATGCTGATATCGTCATGATGGGCGGCGGCTCCGACCGCGACCAGCTAGCCGTGGCACACGAGCTGCTCACCCAAAAAGACAAGGTCGCGGCCTATGTTGAGGATGGCGGCTCGCTGCTTGCCATCTGTGGCAGCTATCAGCTGCTCGGCCGTTCGTACTATATGGGCGACGATCGCATTGAGGGTCTGGGCGTCATTGCCGCCGAGACTGTGCGCGGCTCCGACCGCCTGATCGGCAACGTCGCCGTCAAGACTGACCTGGCACCCGAGCCCTTTGTGGGATTCGAGAACCATGGCGGCCGCACCCTGCTCGATACAGAGGCCACGCCGCTCGGAACGTCCGTCGTCACGAGTACCGGCAACAACGGCGACGATGGCTTTGAGGGCCTCATCTACAAGGGCGTCATCGGCACGTATCTACACGGACCGGCACTACCCAAGAACCCCGAGCTTGCCGACTGGCTCATTACCCACGCCCTCGAGCGCCGCGGCGATGCGCAGGCCACAGCCCTGCTGCCGCTCAAACCCCTCGACGACACCTACGAGCACGCCGCCCACGACGCCGCGATGAAGCTCCTCCCCTAACGCCCCACTACCACAAAGGGGACAGGCACCTTTGTGGTAGTTTTGACCCGTCACAGCGTTTGTCTCAATCTGTAACATCTAGACCGTTAAAAGTCGTCTTGCTGTTACAGATTGAGATATTCGTCCCGACGTCTGCCTTTTGTCTCGATCTGTAACAGGTAGAGCTGATTTACCCGCTCAGATATTACAGATTGAGATATTTGAAAATCGGGATAGAAGCCCGCTCCTGTGTGGTGGTTTTCCAGTTTGCCAACGATATACGCGCCGGCAAAAAAGTCTGCTATACTCTTTCCCGCTGTCCCCATCGTCTAGCGGCCAAGGACGCCACCCTTTCAAGGTGGATATCGCGGGTTCGAATCCCGCTGGGGGCACCAACTCAAAAATGTTCGAACCCGCCGGATGTAAGGTCCGACGGGTTCGTTCTTTTTGCCGTTATAAAATGAAAAGTACTCAATGCCCTTGCGCTAGATAAACAGCTCGCAAACTTTTCGATCAGAGCAGGCTTTACTCAACATCTTGGTAGCCGCAGAGAGCATGATGGGGCTTACCGCGCGAGCGGAATGCGGACACACGGCAACGCAACGCATGCAAGAGATACAGGCCTTTTTGTCCACCCGCTTGGGATCGTCTTTGTCGATAGCGCCAACGGGACACGCTGTGGCACAAGCCCCGCAGGCGGTGCACTCCTTTGTGGTCTTAGGTACCATACCGGCGCCCCCGGTCTTCTTATAGGGACGATTACCCGGAATAGCCGGCTCAGAAGCATCTCCTGCAGATATCTTTTGCTGAATCTGATCCGCAAACCCAGCGAGCTGTGCCGCGTCCTGCGCATCTGGTCTGCCGGCGGCAAACTGGCGAACAATAGAATGCTCGGCGATGGCAGAAACCGCCGCGATCACCCGAAAACCCGCGCCCTTCGCCGCGTCCTCAAGCTCGACCAGCGTGTCCTCATACGCGCGATTTCCGTAAACACAAACCAGAACCGCTCGTGCATCGTTCCCTCGCACCATACCCAAGCGCTCCACGGCCACAGCTGGGACTCGCCCGCCATACGAGGGCACCGCGATTACGGCTACATCCTCTTTTGTCATCGCAACCGTGCGAAACCCCAGCCCGCTATCGGCCAGATCCACAGCAACGGTTTCTCCATCCAACGCATTGGCGATGTAGCCAGACACCTTTTCTGTTCCACCCGTCGGGCTAAACACGATATCGAATACCCTCATCGGATAATCCTCCCCTATATGAACAAACGCCCGAAACGTCCGCATGCCCAAAATAAGTTACAACTTTCAAGATGCCCCGCGCGAAACGCTCGCTCAGCTGCAAGTTCAAAGCAGGTCCGAGCAACATAAATCAGAACCACCCTTAAAAAGGGTGGTTTGCTCTTAGGGTATAACCCACG
>NZ_QRVE01000024.1 GCF_003462685.1 Collinsella sp. AF23-4AC
TGGCCGCCTTGGAAACCGAATGATGGTACGAGCATCCATTCGGCTTCCAAGGCGGCCACGGACAGAACGGGACGAACAGAAAAGAGCGACGGACGCCTACTCCCCCGCCACGCTCGCGCGCAGCTTGGCGGCGATGGGCTCGGATGCCAGCAGGAACACGAGCATGACCACGGAGCACGCCAAGCACACGATCCAGGTGCTCGCAAAGGAGCCCGTGGCGTCGAACAGCACGCCCGAGACAATGGCGCCCACGGTGCCGCCGACCATCTCGAGCGAGGTGATGGTGCCCGTGACCTTGCCGAGATCGGCCATGCCGAACTGCTTGGAAGCCGCGATCGTGGGCGTGATGGTGCCCATGCACGTTCCGATACCAAAACTCACAGCGGCGACAATAGGACCGAGGTCCGTCGTCGGGAAGCACAGGGCGACACAGGCGATAATGCACGCAACGGAGCCAAGGATATTGCCAAAGCGCAGACCGAAGCGGTCATAGATCGCACCGAGCGAAATCTTGGCGATAACGACGGTGACCATGTAGGCCGAAAGCACAGTACCTGCCCACATGGAATCGTGGCCGCCCGTGACGATCTTGGCGCCGTTGACGGTAACGCTCGTCATGTTGGTGACCTGGTTGGGCAGGATGGCGCCATTGACCAGGCCCATAAAGAGGAAGGCGACGACGAGCAGCCAAAATGCCGGGCTCTTCTTGATACGAGACCAGCCGACGCTAACCTCGGGCGCCGTTTGCTCGTCCTTGTCGCCAGCCGTCGAGACGGACGGATCGCCCGGGTTCTCGCCGAGCGGCTTAAGGCCGATCTCGGAAGGCTTGGTGCGGAAGGAATAGGCCGTGATGGGCAGTGCCGCCACAATGCAGACGGCAGCGAGTACCAGGAACGCAGAGCGCCAGCCCACACTCACGATAAGCGAGCTCACGATCGGCGAGAGAATAGCGCCGCCAAAGCCCGAGCCCGAAAGTGCGATGGAGATGGCAAGGCCTCGCTTGGCGGTAAACCAGTTGGCGGTCACCAGGCTAATGAGCAGACGGGTCGAGGCCACAGCGAAGCAGCCCGAAACGGCAAAGAGCACGTAGACCTGCCAAAGTTCACCCACAAAGCTCATGCCAGCAAGAACGGCAGAGGTGGCGATTACAGTGAGGGAGCCCAAAACGCGGCCGCTTACTTTATCGGCGACATGGCCAATGACAAGTGAACCGATAACGCTCACCACGGTGGAGATAGCGTTGGAGATGTTGTACTGGGCAAGCGTAATCCCGAGGTCGCTGACGATGAGCGGCTGGAACAGGCTCATGCAGTTGACGAAAATCGTGTAGCACGTGGCCATGATCACGAAGCCGGAGGCCACCACGAGCCAGCCGGGGAAGAATTTACGTTGCTGGGACATACTGCTCCTTATTTAACAAACGAATAGCCGGCGCCGGGCGCCGGTAGTGCCCAAGATTGCCTTGAAAGACAAGGGCATAGGCCTTACGGCCATGCCCGCAGGCTTGAAAGGCAAGGTTGGGTGCTACCGGTGGTCGGCGATATAGCCCAAAGCGACGGCGGTATAAGCCGCGGCGCCGAGAGGAAGCTCGGCATCGTTAAAACGTGCCTTGGGATGGTGCTGGGCAAAGTGTTCGTCCGTGTCGGTTACGGCCGCGCCCACGGTAAAGTACGCACTCGGAATCTTGCTCGAGATAAGCGCGAAGTCCTCACTCGCCATGGCATGGAAAAGCGGCAAGAAAGCCGCCTTGGGCAGCACTGCGCCCACGTAGCCAAGCGACGCCTGAGTCATATCGCTGTCGAGCACAAGCGGCGGAACATCCGAAAGCGTCTCGATGGTCGCCGGCGTACGATATGTTGCGGCAACGCCGTTGACGACCTCCGCGATGCGGGTCTTGAGGTGAGCCATGAGCTCAACATCAAAGCCGCGCAGCGTTCCCTCGAGCACGCAGGTGTCGGGGATGACGTTGGCCGCCAAGCCGCCGGCAAACTTGCCAACGGTAAGCGCGACTTCCTTGGCCGCCGGCACCTCGCGGGCGATAAGCTCCTGGAGCGCCAGGTGCACATGGACGCCGGCCGTGATGGGGTCGATGCAGATCTCGGGGCTCGAGCCATGGCCGCCCTTGCCCTGGAGCGTGATGCGGAAACCGTACACGCCCGAAAGCGCCGGGCTCCCATAGAGCACCAGGCCGAGCGGCGATTGGCTGTTAACGTGCATGGCAAAGGCAGCCTGGGGGCGCGGGTTCTGCAGCAGACCGTCGGCGATGGCGGCGCGGGCACCCTCAAAGGTTTCCTCGCCCGGCTGGAACAGCAACTTCACCGTGGCGTTGGCATCGACAAGCTCGGCCTCGCGAGACTTGAGCAGGCGGGCGGCACCAAGCAGGGCCGTCGCATGCATATCGTGGCCGCAAGCATGCATGCAGCCGTTGACAGAGGCAAAAGGCTCGCCCGACTCTTCCGCGACGGGAAGGGCATCCATGTCACCGCGCAGCATGATGACCGTGCCGGCCTGATCGTCCGTGCACGTACCGTTGCCCTGGGCCGCCACGGCCGCACCGGCACCGATGAGGCCCACAACACAGGAGCCGTCGACGAGCGTGGCGAACGGGATGCCCATCTCGGTCAGACGTGCCTGGATATACGCAGAGGTTTGCGGAAGGCAATTACCCAACTCGGGCGTCTGATGCAGATCGTGGCGCCACGCAGCAAGCTTGTCTGCAAAAGCTTGAGCCTCGGCAACAAGACCGTCACCGATAGCGGCTTGCGCTGCCGGGGTGGCCTTGGGCGCTGGTTGCGGTTGAAAATCGGACTGAGCTGGTGCCATAGATGCCCTCCAGTATTATTTGTGCAGCAAACACTTTGATGGTCTAAAGTGCAAGGTATAACTGTAAGGGCGTTACATAAAAAACGCCGCCCCAGGAGGGCAGCGCAACAAGTTGTTTACAATTGCGCGCAATTATTTCGGCGCAAAAAATCGAAATGTGTCTCGCTCAAGATGATCGACAAGAAGATGAGAACGAAACCGGCGAGCAGACGCGAGGTGAGCGCCTCCCCCATCAGCAGCACCGAAAACAACACGCCCGAAGGGGACTCCATCGATAGGAGCAATGAACCCGTCGAGGCCGGGACGTGCGCCAAGCCGACGTTTTGGATGAGCAGAGCCACGCATGTGCAGCCCACCGAGAGAAACGCCATCACACAGATAAAATTCGGCGTCCACACGGACAGAGGCGCCTGGGTCTCGAATAGCAGCGACGAGACCAGGCTTAGGATGCCATTGCCCACAAACATCCAAAACGTGATGACGTTGATGTCCATTTTGCGACCGTACTTGGCGGTCACCGCCATCTGGATGGCGAAGAAGACCGCGCCGCCCAGCGTAATGGCATCGCCGATATTGAACTCGACGCTATCGAGCGCCACCAGGCCAATGCCCGCCAGGCACAGCAATGCGGCGCCCAAGTTGTAACGGGTAAGCTTTTCTCCGCCCAGGACATAGCTCGCAAACGGCACGAGGATGCAATAGGTACCCGTCAAAAATGCACTCTTGCCCGCCGTGGTCTGTGCCAGGCCAATCGTCTGCAAACCGTACGCGCCAAACATAAGTGCGCCCATACCAAGCCCGACGATAAGGTTGCGAGCATTAAAGTGCGCGATGATGCGTTTGTGGAAGATGGCGAACATAACCAGCGAAGCCGGAAGGAAACGAACGTAGATCAGCGCGAACGCCGGAATGGTGTCGAGCGCATCTTTCATGGTGGTAAAGGAATAGCCCCAGATGACCGCCACCGAAAGCAGCAAGAACTTCCAGAAGAACGGAGAACGCGCGCCGGCGCCGCGGGAGGTGCCGCCGGCGCCCAAATCCTCACGGGCTACAGGGCTATCGGGCAAGTTTTCGATTTCATTGGCAGCGTATTGGGCCATGGAACATCCTCGCACTCAATCTGGGCGTGGTGTCCGCACGCGTATGGCTGCGTGCCGCCTCATGGTCAAATAAAAACAGGGCGCACCGGACCCCCGGCACGCCCCGCTACTGTAGCAACAACCGGTGTTGCATCGCAATCCAGCATAATAAAGTATCAAACTGGAAGATCTCGATGTTCCGACGGCGTTTACCTGGCTGAACTAGATCAACTTAGTCGACTCCAGCTTTTCGATGATCCAGTCGTTGGCTTTGATGACCGGGCGGCGGAAGACGACGCCCAGGGCCAGCGACGGAATCAGGTAGCTCGCCAAGATACCCAGCTCAATCCAGTACTCCATATGGTAGGCGCCGGCCATGGCGGCATGCATGGCGTTGATGCCGTGGGTGAACGGCAGGAACGGATAGATCGCCTGGAACACGGGGCCGGTCATCTCGATGGGGAACGTACCGCCCGAACCGCCGACCTGCATGACCAGCAACACGACGGCGAGTGCCTTACCGATATCACCAAACGACACGGTGAGCGTGTAGACGATATTGGAGAACACGAGACTCGCGACCCAGCCGGCAAGTACAAACTGCAGCGGGTTGTCGCATTGGATGCCAAAGAACAGGATGTCGCCCGCGCACACGAGTGTCGCCTGCAGCAGGGCCAGACCTCCAAAAAACAGGTAGCGGCCCAGGTAGATCTCGTGCAGGCGCACGGGGATCAGCTCGTTGATAAGCTCATCGTCAACCGAGACCTTCATCATGGCCGCCAGCACGATCGAGCCGACCCAGAGCGACAGAATCGTGTAGAACGGTGCCATGGCCGAACCGTAGTTGCGGATCGGATAGACCGGTTTGCGGTCGAGCGCGACGGGGCCGGAAAGCGACACGGCCAAACCCTCGGGATCGTTGCCGATCATCGTCTTGATCGTCGCGAGGTCATCCGACATCAAGGCACCGTCGAGCTCGTCCTTAAACGCGCTGATCTTGTCCGACGCCTCGCCCAGCTGATCGGAAGCCTTGTTGACCAGCTTTGCAGCCTTGGAGAGGCCCTTTGCCAGCGAACCGGATGCGTCGGTCAGGCCATCTACGGCGCTATCCAGATCGCCCGAGATACCGTTGAGCGAATCCAGAATGCCCGAAACCGTCTTCTTAAGCTCCTTGGCCTTAACCGAGAACGCGGAATCGTAGTCGGACTTGGCGCCCGAAATGCCCGCCTTGGCATCAGCGATGGCCTGGTCGACCTCGGCACGCGTGCTGTTGACCTCTGCCATGCTGTCAGAAAGGGACTTAGCGGTTGCCGTCAGGTCCTTGGCGTTGTTGCGATACTCCACCGCGATCCTGCTCAGCGATGTTGCCACGGACTTGAGACTGTCCTGGAGCTTTTCGTCACTGACCTGCTCGGCAAAGCCGCGGAGCTGGTCGGCAGTGGCGTCGATATCTTTGGCGCGCGCATTGAGGGCCGCAGCGGCATCGTTGAGTTGGGACACCGTAAGGTCGACATGCTGGTTCGCGGCATCGAACGCCTTCGCGAGCTCGGCGGACACATTGTCGAACGAACCCGTACTTCCATCGATCGCGGCATCGATGGCATCGTTTGCCGCCTTAAGCGCCTCTTTGGAATCATCGATGCCGCTTTTGGCATGTTCCATGAGCTGCTTTGTCGACTCATCGATGGCACCGGTCTGCTTGAGCATACCGCTCGCCGACGTCAACGAATCGGACGTGGAGTTCAAAATGCCCGCCAGCGACGAAGCATTAGCCTGAACGTCTTGCAGGTCCTCAATCGAATCGCCGAGCGTCGAGGACAGGTTGGCGATAAAGTTGCTGACTTGGTCGGTGCTCATGTAATCGAGCAGGCTGGACACCGTCTTGAGACCGATGCTCGTAATGGTCTCGGTAAAAGATTCGTTAACCTGGTTCTGGACGGCGCTCGAGCCCTTCTCGGTCACGATCTGGGCAATGGCGTTGGCCTTCTGATTCTCGTAAAACTCGATATCGGCATGCTTCACGTCGGTCGAAAAGAGCGTCATCATATCGGCACTAAACGTCTTAGGGATAACGACAGCCGCATAGTATGCGCCCGATTTGACGCCCTCGATGGCCTTTTCTCGATCGTTGAGCACAACCCAGTCGAAGTTCTCGTTGCCGCGCAGGGTGGCGGTCACGTTTTCGCCCACGTTGACCTCGACGGGGATCAGATCGCTCTCGTAACCCTCATCGGTGTTGACCACGGCGATCTTAAGATTGCCGGTGTTGCCGTACGGATCCCAGCTGCCGGCGATGTTAAACCACGCGTACAGGCACGGTACGATAATGAGGCCCATCACGACAACCAAGCCGATTACGGAGCGAGACACGTTTTGGACATCGCGCTTAAACAGATGCAGGATGTTCTTCATTTATGCCTCACCTCCTTTGGAGTGCTTGCCGAGCGGGGCGTTCTTTTCATTCATCACAAACGTGTCATCCCCGTTCTCGGGCACATGGACCGCATCGCGATGACCACATTGGTTGACAGCCTGAGTCTTGGGTTCAGACCCCCGCTCGCTCGCATTCAAGCCGAACATGCGACGAGCGGCCGGAATGGCGGCCGTGTGCTCGCGCATCTCGCGGCGCAGGTCCTCATCCGAAAGCGCCGAAATGCGCATCTGGGTGTTGAGGCTCGAGCGGATGTACTCGATATTGATAAGCCAGCCGCAGATGGCAATAACCGAGATGATCCAAATGACAAGCAGGATGATCTTGCCGTTATTGTCGATATCGAGAACCGTCGACAGAACGAAGAGCAGCACCTGCACGCCGACTACAGCGGCGAAACCGCCCTTGATGTAGTACGGGTAGCGATGTTCAAAGGCGACCGCATGGTCGAGCAGTTCGCGACGGTACGAATCGGAATCGAGCATGACACGCATGGCCGTGCGCAGCGAGTAGCGCTGGCGCGGCAGGTCGTTGGACTCGCAAATCATCATACCGGTCGTGGAAAGCTGTTTATCAAAGAGCAGGTTAAGGTTGAGCAGCAGCGGACGCAGCTGCAGGCCGATAAAGAGCGCCACGATCAAGAACACGCCCAGAATGCACAGGTTAAACAGGTAGTTGAACGAATACATGCCGCCGACCGTCTCGCGCAGCAGATTGATGCCGTAGGTAAAGGGTAGCAGCGGGTGCAGCCACTGGAAGAAGCCGGGCATCATCTCGATGGGATACATGCCCGACGAACCCGGGATCTGCACGATGACGAGAATGACGCCGATAGCCTTGCCGATATGCTTAAACGTGGTGGACAGCGCATAGATGATATTGACGTAGGTGAACGAGATGGCGATGCCGCCCAGCACGAACAGCAGCGGACTAACGCACTGTACGCCAATGACCAGATCTCCCACCGTAACGATGATGGCTTGCAACGCGCCCAGGATCACCAGGAGCAACCAGCGGCCAAAGTAGCCTTGGCGCGCCGTAAAGCTGCCAACACCCTCACGGTCGACCTCGAGCTTGTAGATGGCGATGAGCACGTAGCCGCCCACCCACAGCGCCAGATTGGTATAGAACGGGGCAATGCCCGAGCCGAAGCTCTTGACCGGGTAAATTGACTTTGAGGTCAGCTCGACCGGAGATGCCATGAAGTCTGCAACGTCATCGACGTCGACGTCCATCAGGTCGGCCAGCTCGCCCATGGACTCGGAGGTCTGTAGCGCCGCGATGTCGTTGGCGGCGGTTGCGAGCTTGTCCTGGACCTTGGCAAGCGAGGCATCGGTCTGGGACAGCGTGGTCTTGGCCTGACCGAGCGTAGCGTTGAGTTGCGAAAGTGTACCGCGCGCATTTGCAATAGTAGGCGTGAGGCCAGACACGATTCCCGTCAGATCACCCGAGACGGCGGCAAATGAATCAAGCGCGCTCGAGACCTTCGGCAGCGCGTTTTGACCCAGGTCCGTCTGGGTCTGGCCAAGGTTGGTCGCACCGGTCTGAATTGCGTTATTGATAGCATCGCTGGCACCCGAGATAGCCGCGGCGTCATTCGCCATGGCGCTCGATTGCGCAGACAGACCGTCCTTGATGCTCTGAAGCTTTTCATTCTGCTCGCGGAGCAAATCGATGGTCGATACAATGCGCGCGTCAATTTCCTTGGAACCTGTCGACGTGTCATTGACGAGAATTTCCAAGTGGCCGATAACGGCCTTATTGTGGTCAATCGTCGCTTGGAGAGACTCAAGCGAGTTGTCGATACGGGTGGTCGTAGATGTGACCGCACCCGTCAGCTTGCCAATCGCAGCGTTCGCGGAGGCTGACGTCTTGGTGAGCGCAAGGCTGCCTTCCGAGAGAGCCTTGGAGAGCGAGGCGACAGAGTTACCCGCCGTGGCGCGAGCCTCGCCCAGCAGGTCGTTGCCCTGGGAGATCGCCTGCGTCAGCGACGGCGCCTGACCCTGCAGACCGGCAAGTGCTGCATCTGCCGAGGCAATGGAACCACTCGTCTTATCGATGGCGGCATTCATGTCGCCAATCGAACCACGCACCTCGCCCAAGGTACCGGATGCCTCTGATACCGAACCGGCCAACGAATCCTGAGTCTGGGTTGCCTTGTCCTTTAAATCGACTCCGGCATCCTTGGCAATACTGGCAACGGTCTCGCCCACCGTGGAGACGAACTCCGAGTTGATCTGCTCCTCGATGGTGTTTGCACCGGTGTCGGTAACCTTGGGCGCAATAGCGCTCTTCTTCTCATTGACGTAGTACGTAAGCTTGGGCTGATGGTAGTTGCCGTCGAGCATCGAAACCAGGTTATCCGAGAAGTTCTTGGGGATTACGATGGCCGCATAGTACTCACCGCTCTCGACACCCTCTTTGGCATCAGCCGCCGAATCGACGAAGGTCCAGCCCAGCTGATCGTTCTCCTTGAGCCGATCGACGACCTTGTCGCCCGCGTTGAGCTCGCCCACCAGGTCGTTCTGGGTGCCCCGATCGTTGTTGGCGATGGCAATCTTGATGCCCTGGGTATTTCCGTACGGATCCCAATTTGCCACGATGTTGTACCAGGCATACAGCGAGGGAATAACGCACACGCCGAGGGTAACCACCAAGGCGACGGGGTTCACAAGCAGTCGCTTAATGTCGCGCTTAAATATCGCAAAGGAGACCTTTGCATCGGATAGTTTGCTGCCGAGACTCACGCTTGGACCATCCATCCTGTCGTTGAATCAAATCGTACTATCGACAACCATTGTACGTAGGCGCTTTAGCGTCTTAGAGCACAATGGTATCGAGTTTTGCGGGTAGCAATATACTACGAAGATGAGTTAGCGTACAGTTGTACAGTATCTTTAATTTCAGCAGGTCACAAAACCACAGCCTGCACAAATTAGCAGTCCGGATAAATAGTCATTGGGGACGTTCTTAAACGGACTAGTCAAACAAGAACGTCCCCAACGACTAAGGAGTGTCCCCAGGTGCCGGCAGAAAAGGAACGTCCCTAACTGCCGCATCGCCAACGGCTACCAACAACAAAAACGCCGATGTTTTGGCGCAGACAGCGAAAGCCCGCCAGAGCGAGCAAGGTGCCTTGAAACGAGGCGGCATTGACCTTCTGGTCATGCCGCCGAAGTTGAAAGGCAGATTGCCGCTCTGGCGGGCTTGCAGCGTCGGCCGGTCCGCCGTTCGGTAGAACGGCGGAACCGATTACATAAGCTCGCAGACAGCCGCCGCAAAGGCAACGGGGTCCTCGGGGAGGATGCCCTCGACCAGCAGAGCCTGGTCATAGAGCAGACCGGAGTACTGCTTGATCTTGTCGGCGTCGCCCGCCTTCTGAGCAGCGACGAGCTTGGCAAAGACCGGGTGCTTGGCGTTGAGCTCGAGCACGCGCTGGCTCTTGGGCATACCGTCGGGCGCGCCCTCGGGACCCTTCTGGAGCACCTTCTCCATCTCGAGCGAAAGCGGGCCCTCGGTGGTAATGCACGCGGGAGCATCGGTCAGGCGTGCAGAGACGGCGACCTTCTCGACCTTGTCGCCGAGCGCCTCCTTCATGGCGCTAAAGAGGTCCTCGTTCTCCTTGGTGGCGTCCTCGGCCTCCTTTTTCTCGTCCTCGGTCGCCAGGTCAAGATCGCCGGTCGCGACGTTCTTGAGCTCCAAGTGACGATCCTCGACTTCGGGCTCGGCACCGTCGGCCACGGCCTTCTCGGCAGCCTCGCGGGCAGCGTCGTCCTCGTAAAGCTTGGGCATATCGGCGGCAACGTACTCACGCATGGCCTGGAACGTGAACTCATCCACATCCTGCGTCAGCAGCAGCACGTCATAGCCGCGGTCGAGCACGCCCTTTACCACGGGCATCTTGGCCAAGCGTTCACGAGAGTCGCCGGCGGCGTAGTAGATGGCCTTCTGATCCTCGGGCATGTCCTTGGCATACTCGGCCAGGGTAATCATCTTCTGCTCCTTGGCAGACCAGAACAGCAGCAGGTCGGCGAGCTCATCGGCCTTCATGCCATAGCTCGAGTAGATGCCGTACTTAAGGCCGCGGCCAAAGTTCTCAAAGAACTTCTCGTAGACCTCACGGTCGTTGTCACGCATATCCTCAAGGTCGGCGGTAATCTTCTTTTCCACACGCTTGGCGATGGCCTTAAGCTGACGGTTCTGCTGCAGCGTCTCGCGCGAGATGTTGAGCGACACGTCGGCGGAATCCACGACGCCGCGGACAAAGTTGTAGTAGTCGGGCAGCAGGTCGTCGCACTTCTCCATGATCAGGACGTTGGAGCTGTAAAGCGCCAGGCCCTTCTCGTAGTCCTTGCTGTACAGATCGAACGGGGCGCGGCCCGGCACAAACAGCAGGGCATCGTACTCGAGCGTACCCTCGGCGTGGAAGCTGATGGTGCGCGCCGGATCGTCAAAGTCGTGGAACGTAGACTTGTAGAACTCGTCATAGTCCTTCTGCTCAACATCGGAGCTGCGCTTCTTCCAGATCGGTGTCATGGAATTGACGGTCTCGAGCTCCTGGTAGTCCTCGTACTCGGGCTTGTAATCGTCGCCAGCATCCTCGGGCTTGGGCTTCTGGCGGCTCTTGGACACCATCATCTGGATCGGGTAACGCACATAGTTGCTGTACTGCTGAATCAGGCTCTTGAGGCCCCACTCGGTCAGGAAGCGATCGTAGGTCTCGGCCTCGCCGTCGGCGTCGAGCTTCTCGTTCTCGCGCAGCGTCAGGATGACATCGGTGCCGTGCTCGGCGCGCTCGCCGTCTTCGATGGTGTAACCCTCAAGACCATCAGACTCCCACACGTGAGCGGTGTCCTCGCCATAGGCGCGGCTGACAACCTTTACGTGGCTGGCAACCATAAAGGCAGAGTAGAAGCCCACGCCAAACTGGCCGATGATGTCGACATCGGAGCCCTGTTGCTCGGCGTTCTCGGTCTTAAACTCCTCGGAGCCGGAATGGGCGATGGTGCCCAGATTGCGCTCGAGCTCCTCGGCGGTCATGCCGATGCCGTTATCCGAAATCGTGATGGTGCGGGCATCCTTATCGAAGGAGACGCGAATGGCCAGGTCGCCCTGATCGATCTTGACGCTCGGGTCCTGCAGGCTCTTAAAGTTGAGCTTGTCGACGGCATCGCTCGCGTTGGAGATAAGCTCGCGCAGGAAGATTTCCTTATTGGTATAGATGGAGTTGATCATGAGGTCGAGCAATTTTTTGCTCTCGGTCTTAAATTGACGCATGTGCAGTCCTTTCGCGCTACCCCCGTCCGCAAAAACGGCCCGGTTGCCCGAGCCGCATCGCAGACCTGCTATGTTCAGACTTAGATTTTATAACCCATTAGCGCGCATATATACATACGGAATCGAAAAACTGTATGTCCGAGCGCTCCAATGCGCCAATTGGCAAGGAGTGTCCCAAACTGCCGGCAGAAAAGGAACGTCCCTATCTGCCATCTACGCGCTTGGCCATCCAGGCATGGGGCTGGCCCTCGTCTTCGTAGTCCACCGGGGCAATCTGCGCGTAGCCCGCCTTGGCATAGAGCGGCAGCACGTATTCCTGCGCATGCAGCTTAATAAGCTTAGCGCCGGCATCGCGTGCACACGCAGCACTGGCCTCGACGATCGCACTCGCCAGTCCGCGACGACGCATAGCCGGCAGCACGGCGACGCGCCCCATAATGTAGGTCTCCCCCGCCGCGACGCCTTCGTCCAAATCGCACGCCGGCGACACCGGAGCCTCTGTGTCAGCCGCGCGCTCAAGCTCTTCGGGAAACACGCGCGAGCAACCGGCAAGCCCGCCGTCTACATAGAGCGTCACATGAATGCAGTCAGAAGCCTCATCGATCTGGTCGAACTCATTCTCGTAGCCCTGCTCGTCCATAAAAACGACGCGGCGCACCAACGCCACGTCATCAAAGCATCCCGTCTTAAGTTGGATATCCATGGCTGCCCTTTCATTCAATGCGAACGTTAGGGACAGATTTTAGCGAAAATGAGCTCCGCGCACGCTAAACTTCGCGCGAGCCTTCGCCAGGCAGTCGTAATGACCCACGTTATGGGCATCGCTCGCGATGAAGCTGTACAGGTTCTGGTCGAACAGGCGCTGTGCCGGCTTTTTCTCGCGACCAAAGCGACCGCCGGCAATAAAGTCCGCCGAAGCCTGCAGCTTGCAGCCCATATCGACCAGGCGCTCCGCCACGCTTACATCCTTTTGAACCGCACGATAGCGCTCAGGATGAGCGATGATCACCTGGTAGCCACGGCACCGCAAATCGTAAATCGTGTTCTCGTACTCTCTAAACGCATACGCATCGGCATGCGTCGAAAGCTCGAGCAGAAACTCGTTGGTCCCATCGAAATGCAAGTGATCCGCGGCATCGATACCAAGCTCAACGAGCTTTCGATGGTTGACCTCGAAGCCCATTTGGAGCGGAAAACCGTCAGCGTTATCGCGCAGCAGCTCAAAGGCATCCCACATCTTGTCGTAATCAAAATAGGGATCACGGCAGTGAGGAGTGCAAACGATTCTGGTTACACCGGCCCGCTTGGCAGCCTCGAGCATCGCCAAGCTCTCTTCGAGATCGGCGGCGCCGTCGTCTACACCCGGCAAGATATGGCAATGAATGTCACGCATAGGTCAGCCTTAATCAACTAAACGTTTGCTCGGTTGGTGAAGATGCCCTTTTTGGAAGTGCCCTGATCGTCGGAGCCCTTCTTAACCTTCTTACCGTCCTTGGTGTAGTAAGAATAGTAGTACTCGCTGGTCTCGGTCTCACAGTAATTCATGACGGTACCGATGAGCTTGACCTTCTCGGACTTCTTAAGCTGACCGATGGCGTTGAGCGCCTCTTCGCGCTTGGTAAAGTCCTCGCGCACCAAGAACAGCGTGCCGTCGGTCAGGCTGGCAATCTCGGCAGCATCGATGAAGGTGCCGACCGGAGGAGCATCGAAGATGACGTACTGGAACTTGGCGGACAGTGCCTTTACCAGCTTGGCAAAGCGATGGGAGACGATGATGTCGGCAGGATTGGGAATGTGCGGCTCGGCATCGAGGAAGTAGAAGTTCTTCTGACCCGTCTCGACAATTGCCTGGTCAATGGAAATCTGCTCGGAAAGGACCGCATAGAGTCCGCCGCGCGAACGAACGCCGAGCATATCGGAAAGGGACCTGCGGCGCATATCGGCCTCGACCAGGAGCACGGACTTGCCGCTCGTGGCGATTGCCTGAGCAAGGTTAATGGAAACCGTAGACTTGCCCTCGTTGGGAATCGAGGAGGTAACGGTGATGGTGCGAATGGGTTCGTCCACGCTCGCAAAGCGGATGTTGGCCAGAAGGGTCTTGGCGGCATTCTGTACAACGAGCTTATCGGTGTTCTTTGCCTTAGCCATGCCTATTTACCACCTTTCATAGCCGGAATTCGGCCAACAACGGGAATACCCAGGAGCTCTTCTGCCTCTTCGGCACCGCGGATGCGGGTATTGAGCATGTCTGCCAAAACGACATAGGCAACTGCGATAAAGATACCGGCGAGGAACGCGACGGCAATATACAGGGTGCGCTTGGGGCCGCTGGGGGCTTCGGGGGTCTTAGCCTCGTCGATAACGTTGATGCTCTGGGCAGCGCCGACGTTCTGAGCGACCGTACTCACCGAGCTGGCAATGGCCTTTGCGACCTCAGCCGTCTCCTTGGCATCGGTGCCGGTAACCGAAAGCGTAATGACACGCGTGGTGGTCTCGGAGGAAACAGACACCTTGTAGTCATCCAGATCGGTGAGGCCCAGTTCTTTGGCGGCGCCGCTCTTAACGCTATCGCTATCCAGCAGCGTGGCGATATCGTTGGAAAGCATCTGGCTCGCCGAGAGATCGTTGTAGCTCATCTGACCGCTATCGTCGGTCTTGGCGAGAATGTACATGCTCGTCGTCGCGGTATAGGTGTTGTCCATCGCAACGAAGGACACGATGCCCATGGCGATCGCGCAGACCACCGGAAGGGTGATGACCAGCTTGAGGTGCTTCTTCAGCAGCTGGAACAGTTCGAGAAGGGTCATGCAGCTTGCCTTTCATTTCCCCAGTTCGGATTGACAAAACTGTCCGTATGTTATCGCATCTTTTTACCGAGACCAAACTCTATACATAAGAAACAGGCTCTCCTGTAAAAATGTCGGAAGCAATCGTAAAATTGCACAACAACGCCGCACCCGAAAGTCAAATGCGGCGTCTACATCAATATCTATGTTGTATCGCTATGCGAATGGCTCGTCCTGCTGTATGGGAAACGTCACCGTAATGGTGGTTCCCACGCCCAACTCGCTCGACAGATCGAGCGTGGCGTGATGATACAGGGCCGCATGCTTGACAATGGCAAGCCCCAAGCCGGTTCCGCCGCGTGCCTTGGACCTACTCTTGTCCACGCGATAAAACCGCTCAAATACCTTGCCCTGTTCTTCAGGCGCGATACCGATTCCCGTGTCGGCGACAGCGAGGAACGGATGGCCTTCGTCGTTGGTGCCGCACTGCAACGTAACCGTACCGCCGGGTCGATTGTAGCGGATGGCGTTGCTTGCCAGATTATAGATGAGCTCGTCGATCAAGCGCGACACGCCTTCGATGACCACAGGCTTGGTCTCATGACTTATCGTCACATTCGCCTGACGGGCAACCTGTTCAAGACGCTGCTCAACCGCATAGATGGCACGAGAGAGCTCAATAGGCTCCGTGGACCCAATGGGCACCGCCTCGCCCTCAGTCGCACGCTCGGCCTCGTCCAAGTTAGACAGCGTAAGGATGTCGTTGACAAGCGCTGCCAAGCGGCCCGCCTCACGATAGATGCGACCGCCAAAGTTGCGCAGGTCGTCCTCGCCCTCGACCATGCCATTTGCGATGAGCTCGGCATAGCCCGAAATCGCCGTAAGCGGCGTCTTGAGCTCATGGGTGATATTCGCCGTGAACTCGCGGCGCATACGGTCGTTGTCCGCTAGCACCGCCATTTGGCGCTTGAGTTCCTGGCGCTGCGACTCGATACGCTCAAGCATGGGGACCATCTCGGCATAGGCGTGCTCATAGCTACGGCGTGGGTGATCCAAATCCACCTCTTGCAACGGCGCGATGATGGCACGGGACTCACGGCGCGCCATAAAAAACGAGAGTACTGCACCCGCTGCTGCGATAAGCAGCATCGGCGCCAGCATCGACAGCAAAATCGCCGCAACGCCAGGCTGGGCCTGCGCCAAGCGAACGACCTGGCCGTTATCAAGGGTGACGGCGCGATACAGCATAATCTCGTCGAGTGTAGAGCTTGCGCGCTCCGCGGAACCCGAACCACTCTCAAAGGCCTCGATGACCTCGGGGCGATCGCCATGGTTGGGCAGTGTGGAAGGCGACGCCTCGTTGTCGTAGGCAACAGATCCGTCCTTATTGATCAGCGTGATACGAAGATCCTCGCGATCGAGGCTCCGCAAGAACGGAATGGGCTCCTGCTGCTCGTCGAGGGCGGCAGCAATGAGCTCGGTTTCCTGCGCCAGATTGGCACTCGTGGCATCCGCCAAAGTGTTTTGCACAAAGAACGCACCCAGCACCGTAAACGCCACGATAACTGCCATGGCGCAGACAAAGATCGTCACAAAAACGCGGTGCGACAGCGTATGTTTTCCCTGGGGGGCGAAGACCACGGGTTACTCCTCAGATGCGGTGGCCGCGGTGTCGTCGCCTTCGGCACCATCACCGGCAGAAGGCTCGGCCAAGCGGTAGCCCACGCCGCGCACGGTCTCGATGGCGCTGGCATGCTCGCCCAGTTTTTGGCGAAGCGTCTGCACGTGCACGTCGACGGTGCGCGAACCGCCGTCGAAGTCCCAGCCCCACACGCTCTGCAGCAACGACTCGCGGGTAAAGACCACGCCGGGCTTGCGCATGAGGTACTCGAGCAGGTCGAACTCGCGCAGGGTGAGCTTAAGCGGCTCGCCGGCCACGGTCACCTCGCGATGGCTGGGCGAAAGCACGATGTCGCCCACGCTGAGCACATCGCTCGCTTGCTTGACCATGCCGCCGCGACGCAGCAGTGCGCGGCAGCGGCTCGCAAGCTCCATGAGCGAAAACGGCTTAGTCAGGTAATCGTCGGCACCGCCATCGAGCGCCATCACCTTGTCGAGTTCGGTGTCCTTGGCGGTAAGCATCATGATGGGCACCGTCGCCGTCAGGCGATCGGCACGCAGGCGACGCATAATCGCCAAGCCATCGGTGTCGGGCAGCATGATATCGAGCAGCACAGCATCGGGCACCCGTCGCGCCACGGCAGCTTTAAACTCGCCATCGCACGAAAAGCCCTCGGCCTCGATTCCCTGCTTGCGCAGCGCGTAGACTGTCAAATCCCTGATGTTGTCATCGTCCTCGACGTAATAGATCATGTTGAACCCCTTTGCGGCCGATATGACCGCATCTTAACCCTAAAGGCACCTGTAAAAGACAGCGTCAGCCAAAACGCCCCGTCAAATAATCCGCGGTGCGCGGATCGGACGGATTCTTGAAGAGTTGCGCGGTGGGCGCGTGCTCCACCAGCTCACCCAGCAAAAAGAACGCAACCGAATCGGAAATACGCGCGGCCTGCTGCATGTTGTGCGTCACGACCACCAGCGTGCAGGTCTCCTTGAGCTCGCAGGCAAGCTGCTCCACCACGAGCGTCGACACAGGGTCGAGTGCCGAGGTCGGCTCATCCATCAGCAGAATGTCGGGCTGCACGGCAAGTGCGCGGGCGATGCACAGGCGCTGCTGCTGTCCACCCGAAAGACCCAGGCCCGTCTCCTTGAGCTTGTCCTTGACCTCATCCCATAGCGCAGCGCGACGAAGGGAGTCCTCGACCAGCTCATCGAGGACGGCGCGGTCGCGCACACCCATACCGCGAGGACCGTAGGCGACGTTGTCGTAGATGCTCATGGGAAACGGGTTGGGGCGCTGGAACACCATGCCCACGCGCTGGCGCAAACGGCAGATGTCGTAATCGCCCAGGATATCTTGACCATCGAGCGCAATCTTGCCCTCGATGCGGCAATCCTTGATGCCGTCGTTCATGCGGTTAAAGCAGCGCAGCAACGTAGACTTTCCGCAGCCCGAAGGCCCGATGAACGAGGTGATCTGCTTGTCGCGGATCTTGATATTCACGTCCTTGAGCGCATGGTGGTCGCTATAGAACAGGTCGAGGCCCTCGACGTCGATGCGCGTCGGCGAGGCGGCAAGATCCTCTGCCGTGGGGCGAGTCGCGTCCCCAACCTCGCGCTCATGCGCGGCCTCGGCCTGCGCTTCCATGAGTTCTTCAAGCTCCGTGGGCTCCACAGCCGCAGCAGCCGTCATACCGCATACCTCCATATCGATATCAATTCAGCAGTATCGATAGTAGGAATCGCGGCTCATACGCACGTGAGCACATTGTCAAGTGTTTGTAAGGGCACACTGGCTATGCGGCGGGCAGCTCGATGGTGAATATCGTGTGTTCGGGCGTCGATTCACATGCAACGGTACCGCCGTGTGCCGCGATGATCTCCTTGGCAATAGCAAGGCCCAGGCCGGCACCACCGCGATTGGTCGCACGCGCCGCATCCAGGCGATAGAACTTCTCAAAGATCACCTTGAGCTTAGCCGCAGGGATAGGATCACCCTGATTGATAAAGCGCACGCGCACGCCGCCATCGTCTTGGCGCCTGGCCTCAATCGTGATAGTCGAGCCCTCATAGCTATAGGCGACGGCGTTTTTCATGATGTTGTTGAACACGCGGGCCATCTTGTCGCCATCCACGAGCACCGTCAGGTCCTCGCGAATATCAACTTGGGCTTCCTTATGCTGCTCGCTGAGGATGGGATAGAACTCGTCAGCCACCTGAGCCAGCAGCAACCCCAGATCAACATAGCCGCGCGTGAGCACGATATCGTGGAAGTCAAAGCGCGTGATATCGAAGAACTCTTCGATGAGCGCATCGAGCCGGTGCGCCTTGTCGAGCGCCACGCCCGTAAAGTGTGAACGTTGCTCAACCGGCAGCTCAGGAGCCTCTTGCAGCAGCGAAAGATAGCCCACCACACTGGCAAGCGGGGTGCGTAGGTCATGTGCCAAATACGTGACCAGATCGTCCTTGCGATGAGACTCGTCACGCAAGGCCTGTTGCACCTTGCGCTCGCGATCGCGCACACGGTTGAGTACGCCCTCGACCTCCAGGAAGTCGCCGTCGATGTTGTCCCAGGTGTCGGGGTGATCGATCAGGCGATCTTGAATACGAGCGGCCAGCACACAATCGGCATGCTGCTCGCCCTGCTCGTAGCCCTGGTAGTACAGGGCGCGGCCGCAAAAGAACAGCACGCACACGGCAAACGCCAGCACAAAGCCAAGCATGTTGAATACAAAGCCGGCATCGAACAGCACCGGCCCTTCGATGCCGCTGAGTGCCATGGCGCCAATCGCCAACGTCATGGCCCACGCGGCACCGCCAATCACCACGCAGCGGCGTACGATTTCAAATCGATCGATCAGCAAAAAGCCGACAAGCAGCACCGCCAAGATTCCAGCGATGTTATCGATGCCAATCAGCAGCAGGCTCAGCAAAAAGAGCAGCACCGTTGCAAGCGCGCGGTTGTCGACGACCGACCTCACGTATTCAAAGAGTCGATCGGACACCTCGAATGCCTGCCTATCGTCTTTTGTCATATCCACTTCCCCACCATCAAAGGCGTTATTCGATTATGTAGCCGACGCCCCAGACGTTTTTGATAAAGCGCGGCTTTTGAGCGTCGTCACCGATCTTTTCGCGCAGGTGGCGAATGTGCACCATCACCGTATTGTTGGAGCCGGGCATAAAATCCTCGTTCCACACCGCGCGGAACAGATCCTCCACGGCCACCACACTGCCGCGATGCTCGACCAGATACAGCAAGATGGAATACTCGATGGGCGTGAGGCGAACCGGCGCACCGTCCACCGTTACGGAACGGGCATCGCGGTTGATCTCTAGGCCGTCGAACTGGATGGTCGGCGACTCGGCCGCCTGTGCACGGCTACCGTAGCTGGTGTAGCGACGAAGCTGAGCGTGCACGCGCGCGATGAGCTCCAGCGGGCGGAACGGCTTAACCACGTAATCGTCCGCGCCGAGCGAAAGGCCCTCGATCTTGTCTTGCTGGGCATCGCGCGCCGTCAGCATGATCACGGGATAGGTATGGCTGGAACGGATCGTACGCAGCAACTCAAGCCCATCGATATCGGGCAGCATGACATCCAGCAGCGCCAGATCGAACTCCTGCTCCAAGATTGCCTTGGCAGCATCGGCCCCGCTATAGGCGACCTGTACGTCAAAGCCTTCTTTTGTAAGGTAGATACCAACCAAGTCGGCGATGGCCTTTTCGTCATCAACTACCAAAATGCGCTCGTTCATGCGTGCTCCTCTCGCGCTCCATTATGCCCGAGGGGGCGCATGCCACACACAACAAGCGTGGGTGATTAAGTCGGCCTTAAGCACCCTTGTGCCCGTTCGGGCGCGGATGTGGGCCACGCACGCACGCGATGATCGCCGACACCGGCAAACGATATACTCTAGTTCCAGAAGAGACCATCCCGTCGAAAGCGAAATCTGTGAAGTCCCTCACCTCTTTTGCAAAGCGCTCAGCCCAGCTTGCCGCCGGCTTTGTCTGCGCTATCGCCCTTGCCGCTGGCGTGCCCACCGTCGCCGGCGCCCAAGTGCTCACGACCGACAATGTCTGCGGCAAAACCGCCGATGCGCGCGGCATCACGGCCGAAAATCTGCCCGATATCGATGCGACCAATGCGCTCGTCATGGGCAAAGACGGCACCGTCTACTACGGGCGCGGCGCCGATGAGCAGGTCAAAATCGCCTCGATCACCAAGGTCATGACCGCAATCCTAACCGTCGAGAATTGCAAGATGGACGAGAAGGTCACGGTGAGCAACGCCGCAGCCACCGTGGGTAATTCGACCGCCGGCTTGCTCGAAGGCGACGAGCTTACCGTGGAGCAGGCACTGCGCGGCCTGATGATTCCCTCGGGCAACGACGCCGCCGTCGTGCTCGCCGAATATGTGGGCAAGAAGATCGAGCCTAAGACCAAAGACGCCGAGGCCACATTTGTGAAAGCCATGAACGAGCGCGCTAAGAAGCTCGGCTGCACCGGTACGCTTTTTGAAAACCCGCATGGTCTGGACTTTGATGAGTGGGCTGGCGATATGCACTCAACCGCACACGACGTAGCGATGATGATGCAGGAGGCCATGAAAAACGATACGATCCGCGAGGTCGTAGCGAGCGAGGATTCCTGGATCGAGGTCACGGGCGCCGACGGCACCGACCATTCGCATTCCATGGACACGCATAACTATTTGCTGGGCCAAGATGGCAACATTGGCGGCAAGACCGGCACCACCGACGACGCGGGCTACTGCTTCACGAGCGCCTACAACCGCGACGGCGACGAGATCTACACCGTCGTTTTGAACTCCACCACCACCGACCAGCGCTTTACCGATACCGCCACCCTTGCCAACTGGTACTACGGTCACAAGGTGACGGTCGCAATCGCCAACACACAGGAAAAGACCGCCAACGGCAACCCGCTTATGGCGCGCATTGGTCAAACCGACTGGACGGATAAGACGATCGACGCCACACTCGCCGATCCTACGGCGCAAGCGACCGTGTTTTCCCTTGCCGGCGAGGTGACCGAAAAGGTTAGCTACGACGATCTTTCGGGCACGGTGCATGTGGGCGACAAGGTGGGTAGCGTCACGCTCAAGCAGGACGGCACCAAGATCGCCGTCATGGACCTGGTTGCCGACGAGGAAGGCGCAGGGCCGAATCCCATTGAATGGCTACTCGTGAAGCTCGATCGCTTGGGCCGTCGCATCGACAACCGCCCGCTCACGGCAGAAAGCGAGACCGTCGCCAAGGCGCCCGAGGTGTAGGGCCGGAGCGATTTCACATCGAACCAAATGAGGCGTCCAACGGGGCGCCTCATTTTTGAGGGTTCGAATCCCCAGTGCCCTTTCTCGATAATAAAAAAGGGCCCCCAATGGGACCCTTCTTTAAAGTTAAACTGGCGGAGAGCTGGGGATGTCCGGGCATGCTGCGCATGCCCTCCGGCTTCAAAGCCTGGCGGCTTTTCGCCCACGGGCTACAAACGCTTTCGCGTTTGCTTAACGCCCGTGCCCTCTCGGGTTCGAATCCCCAGCTAACGCTCTTGAAACTAAAAAAGGGCCCCAAATGGAACCCTTCTTTAAATTTAAACTGGCGGAGAGCTGGGGATTCGAACCCCAGATGCCCTTTTGGGGCATACTCGCTTAGCAGGCGAGCACCTTCGGCCTCTCGGTCAGCTCTCCGTAACAGCCGTTCTATAGTAACCAAACAGCCAAGGATGAGCAAGAGGAAATTTTCTAATTGCCTAGCAGCCTTTCCTTCTTGAAAGCTTCGCCTACCCCAGCGAGCGGTTGAGGGAGCCGAGCTCGTCGTTGCCCATGGTGCGCCACATTTGGAAGATACAACCGCGCGCTAGGAAAAAGAAACCGTTGTCGACCAGTTGCACAGCGGCATCTGCCAGCTGATTCGTCACGGCGGACACTGGCGGCAGCTCGAGTCCAGCCTTGTGGATGGTCTCGACCGCTTCCTCGAACGTCGGAGGCTCGCTGACGCCCATCTCGTTCATAAGGCCCTGCATTTCTTCCAGCGCGCTGCTGCCCGACTCCTCGCCGCGCGGCACCAGACGGTAACAAGCCAGCGCCAGGTCGAGCTGATCGCAATTCCAATAGGCAAACGCCAAGCGATAGAACAGGTAGCCGATTGCAGAACGATCGCTGGCAATACGTAGGCCGTGGCGCGCCACCTCGATAATCTCGTCAAAGCGCTCCAGACGCGCGAGCACGTTGATGAGCGCAAAGTGCGACTGCATGGACGAGCGCGCCAGATCGTAAAGATGGCGCACCTCGGGCAGTGCTCGTTCAAAGTCCTCTTGCTCGGCGTAAAAGCTGCAGATCTCGTGCTGGGCAAAGTACAGCGCATCGGGCGCACGAAGGATTCGCACAGAGCGGTCTTCTTCCAACACCGGTAGCACCATGCGCACCAGCTGGTTATCGCAAAACTGCGTTTGAACCGGACCTGTCGCCAAAAGCTCGGCGACGGCGCACTTAGCCTCCAACTCCTCAACAAGACGGGAAAAGCCTTCAAAAGCACCTGTACGGTCGACTTTTGCCTGCTCGCGCAATTCAACAACACGGGCCACGTATGGGTCGTCGTCCTCTTCCATGACCTCCAACTCGTCAGCCGTATCGGCAAGCAGCAGATCGCGCAGCGCCGGCGGCAGCGTGCGATGATCATCACGCGGACGAGCATGAACCTCCGCCGGCTCAATCGTCTCCGGAGCGGTTGACTCATACGCCTCAAGTACACGCTTGCACGGCATATCGTCCATGTCCATGCTCTCAAGATCCTTGGCGACAGGCACGCAATCGGCCAAATAGGCCGCGCGCCCAAAGAAATACGTTGCGACAACGCGCTCGCCCTGCTCACTGTCGGGAGCAGCAATCTGCACATAGCAGCGCGTGATGCAGGTGCCCGCGGCAAAACACGCTGCTGCAAGCGTGAGTGCCACGCGCGCATCGTGCTCCGCGGCCCAGATCGCGCGCGTGTCCTCGTCCAACTCGCGCCAGGCGTCATCTTGAGCGTCGTATTCACGTTGCGGCATGGCATCAACGACAGACTGCCCAAACCGAACGAGCATGATCCCCTCGGCAACGTTTGTCCGATAGGTATAGTCGAGCCGCGTGACCACGTTAAGTGCCTCGACAATACGCGCGAAGCGGGTACGCACATCCCACTCACCGCCCGGCTGACAAGCCACCGTTCCCGGTTTGGACCACGGGTTGTCGCTCGAGGTTGTATCGAGCAGTCGGGGAACATCGTTGGTCGTCTTGGCGATTTGCCACGAATCAAAGAGCGCACAGCCCTCAAGGCTCGGCGAGGATGCCGCAGGGACCAATCCGGCCCCGATGTGCTCAAGGATGCCGGAGAGACGGTTGAGACGGCACTCGATGGCGAGCAGCGTGTCAATCTCGTCCTGGTCCAGCAGGCTGCGATCAAAATTGAGATAGAAAAGCTTTGAGCGATCGATGCGAGCCAGGCTCATCTCGGACTTAGCGGCAATGGTGCGCAAGCGGGGCAAGTCAATTTCACTCATAAGGGCGGCGGCATAGCGCTCGATACCGCTCGGATTCTCGGCATGGTCAACGCGGTAGAGCAGCGTCTCGATAGCATCGGGGAGCGGTGTCGTGTTAAAGCCCAAAAACACCTCGACCGGCTCGGGCAACTTTACGAGCTTGATCTTGTCGACAACGTTTTGCATACCCTCGTCGAGTCCGTCGGCGTCCGCCATGCTCGCAATGGTATTTTCGGAGTCAGCGAATATCACGTAGCGCAGAAACATCGATGCCATGAACTCGCCGTAAGGAAGGGCGCGGGTTGAATTCCATGTCTCGTGATCGGACTGCTCGCGCATGGGGCCTTCGGGAGAGCCGGCAGTTTGCGCGCACGCGCGCATTGCACCGTTGGCTCCCCTTACCATAATCTCACCAATACTGGAATCCGACTCATCAAGGACCAGTTCCATGTCGGGATCGTTCGGCAGCGGAGCCTCGCTAACGGGGCGGTCCACCTTGTACACCTCACCCGAAACGCTTACGTAGCCCAAAAGCGACACATGGCTTTTGCCAACGAATTCGACGACATAACAAGATTCATGCTGATCCTCGCCAAAGAGTTTCCAGACCACGCCATATGAGCGTCCCGCTGGCTGCTCGGGCATCGCCGGAAAGCGCTTCTTGGGATCGAGAAACCTGAGCTTGTATGTCGGACGCTCTGCCACGAAATATCACCCTGATCGGTCGCTTGAAGAAGGAGTGGTCGCGGATGGGCCGCGACATCTACTCGGAATCTTACACGAGTCGACAGGAAATCGTCCCTTTGGACGAAAGCACTCAAGCTGGCGTAAAAGACAAGCTCCCGTTGCCGGGAGCTTTAATCTCAAATGGTGCGGCGTATAGGATTCCGCGCATCCGCTGCGCGGATCCGCACCGGCTTC
>NZ_QRVE01000025.1 GCF_003462685.1 Collinsella sp. AF23-4AC
TACTGCGACCCCCGGCAGAGCCAGCAGAAGGGCGCGTGCGAGAAGAACCACGTCGAGATCAGGAAGCTGCTGCCCAAGGGCGCCGGGGCCAGGTTCGACCGGCTGGAGGCGGCGGACTGCGCGCTGCTCATGTCGCAGGTGAACTCCGAGCCGAGGGGGGCGCTCGGGTTCCTGACGCCGGCGCGCGTGCTGCGGATGGCCCTCGGGGAGGACGCCTCCGCCCTCATGGACGCGTTCGGGATAGAGGAGCTGGCGCCCGGCGAGCTCGACCTCACGCCCGGCTGCATCGACAGGGCCAGGGCCGCGAGGGGCGAGGGGCCGCTGGCGGGATAGGCGGCGGGCCGGGACATGGGCCGGAGGGCCCGTTGCGCTGAGTCCGGAACGGCTGCGCGGCGGGCTGGCGGAGCATGCGGCGGCGGCATGGGGGCACCGGCCTCCACAGCCTCTCCACCTGCGGAAACGAGGCGACGGCCAGGCGCCGGGGGCTATTTCCGCGTTGCGCTAGCTGCGGAAACGCGGGGTCCGTTCAGGCTGTTGCGTTGAGATTGAAAATCAACCGTAGCCACATTTCCGGCCCGTATCTCGTCCACCATAGCGTCCAGGCCGGGCCGCTTGAAGGTCGTTCCCCGCACCCCGTCATCGGTGAAGTGGCGGACATTAGTGAAGCCATTTTTTCGGGCGTAGTCCTCCAGGATGCGCTTTTGATTTTCTACGGACACGCTCTCGTCAGACCGCCCATCGTCGTGAGATAACCTTTCGTACAATGCTGTGATTTTACCCTTTTGCTCCTGCTTCCTCATGTGTGTAACCTCCTGTTTTGTATTTTCACGACCTTTCTATCCTTATTATAGTGACCCTTTGGGGACGTTCTTGTTTGAGTAGTCGTTTAAGAACGTCCCCAACGACTACATAGTATGAGAGTGGATAATCTCCTGGTATGAGCCCATATTCATGCTCAAGGTGGGGGATTATCCACTCTCGTTTCTGTTCTTCCTACATTTGTAGGAGCAGTTCGTGGAGGCGGGTGTCTTCGTCGAGTTCGGGGTGGAAGGTTACGCCGAGCTGGTTGCCTTGGCGGGCGGCGACGATGCGCCCGTCGACTTTCGCTAAGGCCTTGGCGTCGCCGTGGACCTCGACGATGCGGGGCGCACGGATAAACGTCAGCGGCACTTCACCGTCGATGCCGGCTACCTGCCCCTTGGCTCGAAAGCTGCCGAGTTGCCTGCCGTAGGCATTGCGCTCAACGAACACATCCATGGTTGCTAGGCGCGGCGTCCCCTTATCGTCGTGGGCGGCAAGGTCGCGCGCCAGCAGAATCAAGCCGGCGCAGGTTCCCAATACAGGCATGCCTTCAACAATGCGTGTGCGAAGCCCCTCGAGCATACCGAGTTCGGCAAGTAGCTTGCCCTGAACGGTGGACTCGCCGCCGGGGAGGACCAGGCGGTCAAAGTTCTGCTGCAAATCGGCCGCCTGCCTCAGCTCGATACAACGTGCGCCCAGCTCGGACAGTCTTGCCTCGTGCTCGGCAAAAGCGCCCTGGACCGCCAGCACGGCGACCGTTTGGTCTGCATAATCGCTCATGTGCGATCCCTTCTGCTGGACTAGCGCCCGCGCTCCTCCATGATGATCTCTATTTCGTCGGCGTTGATGCCCACCATGGCCTCGCCCAGGTCCTCCGAAAGCTCGGCGATGAGCTTGGCATCGGTGAAGTTTGCCACGGCCTTGACGATGGCGGCGGCGCGCTTGGCTGGGTCGCCGCTCTTAAAGATGCCCGAGCCAACAAAGACGCCCTCGGCGCCCAGCTGCATCATCAGCGCGGCGTCGGCGGGGGTCGCGACTCCGCCGGCGGCAAAGTTTACGACGGGGAGCTTACCCGTGGCATGGACCTCGCGCACCAGCTCGACCGGAACCTGCAGCTGCTTGGCTGCCTCAAAGAGCTCGTCGTCGCGCAGAGCAACAACGTCGCGGATCTGCTTTTGGATCTTGCGCATATGGCGCACGGCCTGAACGACGTCGCCCGTGCCCGGCTCGCCCTTGGTACGAATCATCGTGGCGCCCTCGGCAACACGGCGCAACGCCTCGCCCAGATCGCGGGCGCCGCAGACAAACGGCACGTCAAACTGGGTCTTGTCGATGTGATAGACATCATCGGCGGGGGAGAGGACCTCGGATTCGTCGATGTAGTCGATTTCGATGGCCTGCAGGATCTGCGCCTCGACAATGTGGCCGATGCGGCACTTGGCCATAACGGGGATGGAGACAGCTTTTTGGATGCCCTTGATCATCTTGGGATCACTCATGCGCGAGACGCCGCCTGCGGCGCGGATGTCGGCCGGGATGCGCTCGAGCGCCATGACGGCGCAGGCGCCCGCCTCCTCGGCGATGCGTGCCTGCTCGGGCGTGGTGACGTCCATGATGACGCCGCCCTTGAGCATCTGCGCGAGCTCGCGATTGAGTTTGACGCGATCGGCCTTGTTGGTCTGTTCTGCCATGGTTGCTCCCTTGGTTGGCATGTGCATTGCTTGACGGAACATCCTATCGGGGAGCTGGGTATGGCGAAATACTCAGTTTTCGAGATAATAACAAGGTCAGACTAATGCCAGATTGAATGATTCGATAAGGTCAGGTGATAGACCCATGCTTGACTACAATTTGGAAAATCGCGGCGAAGCATCGCTTTATGAGTATGTTTACCAGCAAATTCGCGATGATATTGTTGCCGGGCGCATTGCGGCAGGGGAGCATCTGCCGTCTAAGCGCGCCTTTGCGAGTCATCTGGGTATCAGTGTCATTACCATCGAGAATGCATATAGCCAGTTGCTTGCCGAGGGCTATATTTGCTCAATGCCGCGTCGCGGCTACTACGCGTGCGAGCTTCCGGATGCGCCGGTTTTGGCTTTGGCTGCGGGGGATATCGACCGAGATGCTGTTCCTGTTGGTCCCAGCGCGCATGATGCCATGGGGCAGGCAGAGCGATTCGACGCACTTTCTCCTTCCGCTTTGGAGGCGGCGCGGCTTTGGCAAAGTGCGCTACGGGCGACGCTGACGTCCGAAGACGAGCGTGAAATCTTTTCGCCCGCACCGGCGCAGGGCACCGCTCGACTGCGACGTGCGATTGCGCACCATCTGCGCGGGACAAGGGGCATGAATGTCAATCCCGACAATATCGTTATCGGTGCGGGCGCCCAGCTGCTCGATACCATGTTGGTTCAGTTGCTTGGCGCGGACAAGGTGTATGCCGTCGAGGATCCAGGCTATTTGCGCTTGACGCGCATCTATCAGGCTATGGGGTGCAAAGTTCGACATATCCCGTTGGATGACGACGGCGTGGACCTGAGCGCTCTGCAGAAAACCGGGGCCGATGTCCTTCACCTGATGCCGTCTCACCAATATCCAACCGGCTTGGTGACGAGCATCGCGCGCCGATATGCGCTGCTGAGCTGGGCTGCCGAGCGGCCGGGTCGGTATCTCATCGAAGACGACTTTGATTGTGAGTTTCGCCTTGCCGGCAAGCCGATTCCCGCGCTCGCGTCGATCGATGCCGCTCAATCGGTCATCTATACCAACACGTTTTCGAAGAGCCTTTCATCGGCGTTGCGTTTGGCGTACATGGTGTTGCCCGATGAGCTGATGGAACGGTTTGGGCGCGACCTTGGTTTTTACGCTTCGTCGGTGAGCTCTGTTGACCAGGTCGCTTTAGCGCGCTTGCTGGAATCGGGTGATTACGAGCGGCATGTGAACCGCGTGCGCGTGCGTGCTCGCGAGGCACGCGATGGCCTGGCAGCGCTTGTACGGAAAGCGTTTCCGGCAGGGGAGGTCTCGATCGAGCATGCAGACGCGGGCCTTTACTGCACTGTTGCCCTGGCCGAGGACAAGGCGGAGGAGAGTTTCGCGAAGGCTCTCGCTGACGCTCGTATTTCCTATGTCAACATCGCCGATTGCCTGTGGACGGCTGATCGGGCATCGACTAAGAACGCTCCATCTCGCGTCCTCATACAATACGACGACCTGAGCCCTCAGTCGCTCAATGTTCTTCAAGAGCAGCTGCAATAAGCCCACGAAGAAGGCCCGAACCAATACGGTCCGGGCCTTCTTCGAGCTAGAGGTTATGTCTCAGGCGGTTGGCTTAGCCAAAGTAACGCTTGAGCAGGCCGGCGAAAGCCTTGCCGTGGCGGGCCTCGTCGCGAGCCATCTCGTGCACGGTGTCGTGGATGGCATCGAGACCAGCGGCCTTGGCGCGCTTGGCAAGATCGGTCTTGCCGGCGGTGGCGCCGTTCTCGGCCTCAACGCGCATCTCGAGGTTCTTCTTGGTGGAGTCGGTCACGACCTCGCCCAGGAGCTCAGCGAACTTGGCGGCGTGCTCGGCCTCCTCGTGGGCAGCCTTCTCCCAGTACAGGCCGATCTCGGGATAGCCCTCGCGATGAGCGACGCGAGCCATGGCCAGGTACATACCGACCTCAGAGCACTCGCCCTCAAAGTTGGCGCGCAGGTCGGCAACGATGTCCTCGGAGACGCCCTCCATCTTGGCGACGCCCACGACGTGCTCGGCAGCCCACTCGAGCTGGCCCTCCTCCTGCTTCAGGAAACGAGAACCGGGAACGCCGCACTGGGGGCACTTGAAGTCCTCGGGCAGCTGGTCGCCGTCGAACTCTTCCACATAACCACAAACGGGGCAAACAAACTTCATGATTCGATCCTTTCGATCGATGGCGATGGCGCGCTCGTCCGGTCCCGTAAGGGCCCTCTCCGGACGTGCGTCTTGACGGGTTCTATTATCCATAAATGCAACCAAATGTGAAGCCTATTAGGAATGATTTTTAATAAAACAATTTTGAGATGTGAAGATGTTGATTGATTAACGATTGGCAGGCCGTCTGCGATCTCCGCTGAGTACAATCGGTCGAGCAAATGTTGACCTATCAACAAATGAAGGAGTTTCCTTTATGCATCTAGCCCGTCGTGCCTGGTGCCGAACATATCAGACGGTTTTTCGCATTGCATTGCCAATCCTGCCCTATACCGAGCCGCGCATTTTGGAGCATGCCGAGGATGTGCCCGCGGTGCTTCAAAAGCGCTCGATCCAGAAGGTCCTTATCGTGACAGACCCTGGTATCGCTCGTTTGGGACTCACGGCATCACTCGAGCGTGCGCTTACGGCTCAGGGGATTGGCGTTACGGTCTATGCCAAAACATCAGCGAACCCCACGGTCTCAAACGTGGAGGAAGCGGCGTCCCTGTATCGAGAGAACGCCTGCCAGGCCATTATCGGTTTTGGCGGAGGATCGGCCATGGACTGCGCCAAGGGCGTGGGTGCACGCATCACGCAGCCAAGCAAGCCCATCAACAAGATGCGCGGCCTGCTGCGGATTCATCGTCGCCTGCCGCTGCTTATCGCCGTTCCCACTACGGCAGGCACGGGAAGCGAGGTCACGCTCGCGGCGGTTATCACCGATGACGAGACGCACTACAAGTACCCCATTAACGACTTTGTGCTTATCCCGCGCTTTGCGGTGCACGACCCCGAGTTTACGCGCGGTCTGCCCGCCTCCATTACGGGGCAGACGGGTATGGACGCCCTGACGCATGCCGTCGAGGCCTTTATCGGGCGAAGCACCACGCCCTATACGCGTAAGATGGCGCGACAGGCGGTGCAGCTCATCCACGACAATTTGCTCGAGGCCTATGAGCATGGCGACGACATGCGTGCGCGTCGCAATATGCTTTCGGCGGCGTATAAGGCGGGCGTTGCGTTTACCCGCTCCTATGTTGGATACGTTCACGCCATCGCACACAGCTTGGGTGGGCGTTACGGGATTCCGCACGGCTTGGCCAACGCTATCATCCTGCCGCATATGCTTCGCGCCTATGGTGACGCCGCCGCCCCCAAGCTTGCCGATCTGGCTCGCATGGCGGGCATTGCGCCGGCTACCGCGCAGGACAGCCTGGCGGCCGAGGCCTTTATCGATTGGGTCGACCGCATGAATGAGGCCCTGGGAATCCCCAAATATGTCTCGGGTATTCGCTGCTCCGATATTCCGCAAATGGCGGCCCATGCCGATGCCGAGGCCAATCCGCTATACCCCGTTCCACTTTTGATGGACCGTTTGGAGCTCGAGCGTATGTACGAGGTCGTTGCGGGTGGTATGTTTGAGGACGAGAACTAGGAGGGTCCATGAACACCGAGGAAATTGCGCGCATCATCGGCGACCAGCGCGCCTGCTTTAAGACGCACGCCACGTTTGATGTCGATGCTCGGCGTCGTGCGCTTGTGAGTTTACGCGATACGGTACGGGCTCACGAGGCCGATATTGCCCATGCGCTCAAGACCGATTTGGGAAAGTCACATGACGAGGCGTATATGTGCGAGATCGGCACCTCGCTTTCCGAGATTCGACATCAGATTGCGCATGTGGCTCGATGGAGTCGTCCGCGTCTGCGTCCGTGTGACCTCGCCAACGCCGTGAGTGTGTGCAAGACGCAGGCCGTGCCCTATGGCGTCACACTCATCATGGCTCCGTGGAACTACCCGTTTTTGCTGACGCTCGAGCCACTCGCCGGCGCCCTTGCCGCGGGCAATACCGTGGTCATCAAGCCGAGCGCATATGCTCCGGCATCGAGTGCGGTGCTCAAGCAAATCTGTGAAGAGGCATTTGATCCGCGCCTGGTGACGGTTGTCGAGGGCGGGCGCGCCGAGAACGAAGCGTTGCTCGATGAGCGCTGGGACAAGATCTTCTTTACCGGTAGCGTTCCGGTCGGCAAACTCGTCATGGAGCGCGCAAGTAAAAACCTTACGCCCGTGACGCTTGAGCTGGGCGGAAAGAGCCCCTGCATCGTGGATGCGACGGCAAACTTGAAGGTTGCGGCACGGCGTATCGCCTTTGGTAAATGGCTCAACGTGGGGCAGACCTGCGTGGCACCCGACTACCTGCTGGTCGATACGAGCGTGCACGACGAGCTGCTGGGCCTCATCAAGGAGGAGGTCCGCCGCATGTTTGGCGAGCATCCGCTCGACAATGAGGACTACGGGCATATCGTCAACGCCAAGCATTTTGCGCGCGTGCGCGGGCTGATCGATCCCGATAAGGTCGTGCTTGGAGGTGTCGCGCGCGAGGCTTCGCTCAAGATCGAGCCGACAATTTTGGACGGCGTGGCCCCCGATGACGCTGTGATGCAGGAGGAGATTTTCGGCCCCATCTTGCCGGTGCTGACGTTTGAGAGCCTGGATGAGGCTGAGGCGTTCATCACGAATCGCCCGACGCCGCTGGCCTTGTATATCTTTAGTCAGGATCGCGCGGTTCAGCAGCGCTTTGTGCGCTACGTGCCCTTTGGTGGTGGCTGCGTCAACGACACCATCATGCATCTGGCTACGAGCCATATGGGCTTTGGCGGCATGGGAGCGAGCGGTATGGGGCAGTACCATGGACGCGAGAGCTTCGATACGTTTAGCCACAAGAAGAGCATCGTGAACAAGGCAACGTGGTTGGACGTGCCATTCCGCTATGCCCCTTATGCAAGCTGGAAGCACAGGTTCGTGCGCATGTTTGTGCATTAGAATCAGATAAGGATGAATTTATGTCCGCACGGGCCCGTAGACTTCTCAATAAGGTTACATGCCGGTTTATCCGGCCGTTAGAGGAGTTGCCATGTACGAGCCTTCACGCCTTCTTCTGTCGTTTCACATTGCGGGATTTCAGTATGCCGACGGCGCTTTGGTCCTAGGCGATCTTAAAGCGGGCGATAAGCTGACGCTGTGTGCGGAGCGTGATAATCCCCATGACCCCGAGGCGGTTGCGATTTATTACGGCAACACCAAGCTTGGCTATGTTCCGGGAAATGAGGTCGGCCCGCTGTCCTTGATGATGTATTACGGCCACGAGGACGTATTTGAGGCCCGCGTGCAGCAGGTTGCCCCTGAGCTCAGCCCGTGGCATCAGGTGCGCGTTGGCCTCTATGTGGTGGATGCCCGCTAATCGGTAAGGGAGGCTGCCATGTTTGATGACGATGACCTGTTCGATCTGACAGACGATCCGTTTGAGTGGGATATGCTACTCGATGACGATGAGTTGGAGCAGGACCGTAGGAAACGGCAGGGTAAGAAGACTCAGGGTGACGCTTCGAAAAAGCAAGACAAGCGCCGCCGCGGCCTGTTCGGCGGGCTCTTTGGCTAACCGCCGCCTGTATACTTAGCACGAGTTTGACGCATTGCGAAATGAGGACGTAGACGATGATGTGGTTTACCGCCGACCTGCACCTGGGTGATACGAATATCTTGCACGACATGGATCGACCGTTTGGTTCGATCGAGGAGATGAACCGTAAGGTCATCGATGCCATCAATGAGTGCGTGGCGACGGACGACCGTCTCTATATTTTGGGTGACTTTACCTATCGTTTGCCCCTGGCGGAGGCGGTGCGCCTGCGCGAGCGCATCGAATGCCAGAACGTGACGCTCATCCGTGGTAACCATGACGGCGACTGGGAAGATCCGGACGCGCCGCGCATTTGGGATGAGGTGCGCGATTATCTGGAGGTTGCTCCCGGTTACGCCAAGGGCCATCGCCTGGTGATGAGCCACTATCCCATGCTCAGCTGGAATGGCAAGGCGCGCGGCGCCATCATGCTGCACGGGCATATCCACAGCAGGGGAGACCGCACCAACGCGCGCAACCGCGATCGCGAACGTCCCATTCTTCGCTACGATGTGGGCCTCGACGCCAACGACTACAAGCCCGTAAGCCGAGACCAGATCCTAGGCTTTTTTGGACTGTAATTCTCGAACCACCACAAGATGGGCCAGGCACCTTTGCCGTGGTTCTGGCGCCGTTGCCATTATGGCAGCAGCGCCTTTTTTGTCCGCGCGGCGCGGTAGAGTGTAGACGGTTGAAATTTGCGTCCATCGAGGAGCTGCCATGAACGAGATCAAGTGCCCGCATTGCGGCGAAGTGTTTAAGGTCGATGCGTCCGGCTATGCGGATATCGTCAAACAGGTGCGCGATGCCGAGTTTTCGCGCGACCTGGACGAGCGTGTGAAGGCAGTCCAGCGCGAGGGCGAGCAGGCGCTGGAGCTTGAGCGCTCGCGTTCGACGGCTGCTTTGCAGGAGGCAGAGTCCCAGCGCAACGCTCAGCTTGTCGAGCAGAAGAACGCCGCAGCTCAGCAGCTGGCACAAGAAGTCGCCAAGCGCGATGCCGAGCTTGCCGAGCTGCGCGCCAAGCTCGAGGGCGCTGCCGCAGAGCGTGAGAGTGCAAGCCAGCGCGCGGCGGTTGAGGCCCGTGCGGATGCGCAGAAGGAAAACGCAGAGCTCCAGCGCGAGATCGACAATCTACGTGCACAACTTGGTCGCAAGGATGACGAAACCAAACTCGCTGAGGCAGCGGCGCGCAATGCCGCTCAAAACGATTTAGCCGCACGCGATGCACAGATTGCAGAATTGCAGGCAAGGCTCTCCGCGGCGGATAAAGCCCAGGAGATGGCGCTTGCCGCTGCTGCGGCTGAGTCGAAGCGCGAACTCGATGCCGCTCGCAGCGAGGCCGAGCGCGCGCTTGCTGACTATCGCGCGAAGGTACAAGAGAAGTTTTCCGCCGCAAAGACTCAGTCCGAGCGCGAGGCTGAGGGCCTTCGCGCGCAGCTTCGTGAGCAAGAACTTTCTGCAAAAATGGAGCTGTCGAAGGCGGTCGCCGCGGCGGAGCGTGAGCGTGATGAGGCACGTGCCAAACTGACGAGCGAGCTGGCGGTGCGCGATTCTCGCGAGGAGCAGGCCAAGGCGGCACATGAGCTCGAGCTTGCGCAGGCCAAGCGCGTGAGCGACGAGTTGATCCGCTACAAGGATGAAGAGATTGAGCGCCTTAAGGACATGAAGGTCCGCCTGTCCACCAAGATGGTGGGCGAGTCGCTCGAGCAGCACTGCGAGACCGAGTTCAACCGTCTGCGCATGACGGCGTTTCCCAACGCGTACTTCGAGAAGGATAACGATGCGTCCGAGGGCACCAAGGGCGACTTTATCTTCCGCGAGTGCGACGCGAGCGGCAACGAGGTCATTTCGATTATGTTCGAGATGAAAAACGAGAACGACGAGACCGCGACCAAGCATAAAAACGAGGACTTCTTTAAGAAACTCGATCACGATCGTCGCCAGAAAGGCTGTGAGTACGCGGTGCTCTGCACGCTGCTCGAGCCCGAGAGCGAGCTCTATAACGCCGGTATCGTGGACGTGAGCTATCGCTACGAGAAGATGTACGTGATCCGTCCGCAGTTTTTCATTCCCATGATTACACTTCTTCGCAACGCCGCCATGGGTTCGCTTCGCTATAAGCAGGAGCTGGCGGAGTACAAACAACAGAATATCGACGTCACGAACTTCGAAGCCAAGATGGAAAAGTTCAAGAATGATTTCGGTCGCAACTACGAGATCGCGAGCCGCAAGTTCCAAACGGCGATCGATGAGATCGACAAGACGATTAGCCATCTGCAGAAAACCAAGGAAGCGTTGCTGTCCTCCGAGAACAATCTGCGCCTAGCCAACAAGAAAGCCGACGATCTTACCATTCGCAAGCTCACGTGGGGTAACAAGACCATGAAGGCAGCGTTTGACGAGGCACGCGGGGCTACGCCAGAGACAAACGATGAGCCCGCCGAGGCGGATTCGTATGAGGTTGAGGATGCCGAGTAAGGCATAGCGTATAGTGCAAAAGCGGGGCCGCTGGCGATATTGCCAACGGCCCCGCTTCGTTTCGTTCCAGTATGTTCGGCTAGTCCTCGAGCAGGTCCTCGATAAAGCCGACGCGGTAGTTTTTGAAGATGACCTCGCCGCCGTCTTGCGTGGCGTCCAGATCGACATCGCCCATGATGCCAAAGTCGTGGTCGCCATCCTCGTCGGCAAAAATCTGGTGCACGTGCCATACGTGCGCGGTTTTCTCGTCGGACTCATCGATGGAAAACATTGCCGAGCTGCGGGCATCTCCGTCGGTGAGGATCTCCTCATGCTGCTCGTGGTAAGCGTCGAGCGCTTTTTGCCAGCGGACCTCGCTCATGCCCCAGCCGTCGTCAAGCTCGCCTAGGTCGCGCGCATGCTCGCGGGCGGCAAGGGTCACGCGGCGGAAGAGGGCGTTGCGCACCAGCAGCGTGCAGCCGCGGCGGTCCGCCACGACCTCGTCGATGCCCTGCGGCGGCGCAGCATCGAGGGCTGCCGGGTTGCCGGCGTTCTCCCACTCGTCCACCAGGCTCGAGTCAACCGAGCGCACCACAAAGCCCAGCCACGAGATAATGTCGCGCAGGCGCTCGTCGCGCTTCTCGATGGGCACGGTGCGGTCGAGCGAACGGTAGGCCTCTGCCAAGTAGCGCAGCAAAATGCCCTCGGAGCGGGCGATACCGAGCTTTTGGATATAGCCCTTAAAATCGCTCGCGCTCTCCAACATGTCGCGCAGGACACTCTTGGGCGAGAGCTGGTAGTCGTTGGCCCAGGGTACTTCCTGGCAGTACTTGTCGAAGGCGGCATCGAGCAAGTCCTCGAGCGGCTTTTCGTACGTGACGTCTTGGATACGCTCCAAGCGCTCCTCGTACTCGACGCCGTCGGCCTTCATCTCGGCCATAGCGCGGTCGCGCGCGGCACGCTCCTGGGCGCGGAGTACCTGCTTGGGATCTTCGAGCGTTGCCTCGACCATGCTGATAAGATCCATGGTATAGGTCTCGCTCTCGGGGTCGAGCAGCTCCAGCGCGGCAAGCAAAAACGGCGAGAGCGGCTGGTCGAGCGCAAAGTCCTCGGGCAGGTCGACCGTCAGCGCGTAGTCGATGTCCGGCGCGGCGTCAGCCGGAGCGTCGGGCGCGGGCGGCACCTCGGTGCGAACGACGACGCCGGAATCGATGAGCGTGGCGAAGATTTCGTCGGCGCGAATCTCGAGCTTGGCCTTTTCCTCGGGCGTTTGCAGGCTTGTCTCGATGAGGTCATGCACGCGGGCGCGAGCGTCGCCGCCCTGCTCGACCACGCTAATCACCATGGAGTGTGTGATGCGCAGGCGCGGCTTGAGCGTTTCGGGCTGCGTCTCGATCAGGCGCTCAAAGGTTTGCTTGTTCCAGGTTACAAAGCCCTCGGGGGCCTTTTTCTTTTTAATCTTACGGAGTTTTTTGGGGTCGTCGCCCGCTTTGGCCATAAGCTTGGCGTTCTCGATCTCGTGCTCCGGGGCCTCGGCGATGACCATGCCCTCGGTATCGAAGCCCGAGCGCCCGGCGCGACCGGCGATCTGATGGAACTCACGGGCGCGCAGACGACGCATCTTGTAACCATCGAACTTGGCGAGCGCGGTGAGCACCACGGTGTGGATGGGTACGTTGATGCCGACGCCGAGCGTATCGGTGCCGCAGATGACGGGCAGCAGGCCCTGCTGCGCCAAGCGCTCGACCAGCAGGCGATAGCGCGGCAACATGCCAGCATGGTGCACGCCGACGCCGCATCCAAGCAGACGTTTGAGAATCTTGCCAAAGGCCGTCGAGAAGCTCGTGCCCTTGGCCGCCTCCTTGATGGCCTCGCGCTGCTCCTTGCTGGCAATACCAAAGTTGGCGAGGGATTGCGCCGTCGCAAGTGCGGCGTCCTGGCTAAAGTGCACGATGTAGAGTGGGGCCTCGCCGCGGCGCATTGCGAGCTCGACGGTGCCCTCGAGCGAGGTCGTCACATAGTCGTAGCTCAGCGGAACAGGGCGCGGGGCGTCGATGACCAAGTCGCAAGCAGCGCCGGTGTGCTCCTCGAGTGAGGTGGCGATGGCAGTGACATCGCCGAGCGTGGCACTCATGAGCATAAACTGCGTATGGGGCAGGGTGAGCAGCGGCACCTGCCAGGCCCAGCCGCGGTCGGGGTCGGCAAAGTAGTGGAACTCGTCCATGGCCACGCAGCCCACGTCGGCGTCCTCGCCCTCGCGGAGCGCATCGTTGGCAAGGATTTCGGCCGTGCAGCAGATGACGGGTGCCTTGGTGTTGATATGCGTGTCGCCGGTGATCATGCCTACGTTATCGCGGCCGAGCACCTGCACCAGGTCGAAAAACTTTTCGCTGACCAGGGCCTTAATGGGAGCCGTGTAATAACAACGCTTGCCCTGCGCCATGCCCATAAAGAGCATGCCCAGCGCGACAAGTGACTTACCCGAGCCGGTCGGCGTGCCTAAGATGACGTGATCGCCGGCGGCCAGGTCCATGAGGGCCTCTTCTTGGTGATCCCACAGCTCAATGCCGCGATCGCTCGTCCATTCAAAGAAGCGTTCGAAGGCTTGATCGGGCGTGAGCCATGGTTCGGGCTCACTGCCGTCCTCGGGCTCCCACCAGGTGGGGGAGAGCGCGCCGAGCGAGCCGAACTCGGCTTCGGTTCCCGTGCCGCCCGAGAATGAGCTGGCGGCCCCGGCGCCGGAGACGGTGCTGGCGGCGGTATCTGTCGTGGTCTGTGCCATGTGGTTACTTTCTCTCGCCGTTTGTTCGCCAACTATTATGGCGTAGCGACGGCGCGGGACGCCAGCGCGCGAGAAAATGCAGGAAATGGGCGCGCGGTGCTAGCGTTCCTGAGGCAGGCGTTTCTTGCCTTTACGGGCGCGGTTCTTAAAGTTCTCGACGGCTTCTTCCATGCCCAGAGGCACATAGGTGAGCTCATCGAGGTTATCGGGCAGGTAGCAGGCAAGACTTTGCTCCTGCATGCGACCCTCTGTGAGCTGTTCGTCGGTGGGTTGCGCGCCGGGTGTGGCGCAAATGCCATAGACGACGGCGCCCATCTCGCGCGTACGGCACTCATATTCGGTCTCGGGATGCTCGGGATGGTCGCGGCGGACGTCGTCACTTACCCAAAGCGTGTCGTAGCCCGCCGCGGCAAACTGTCCCAGGGCGTAGTCGCGCAATGGCTTGCTGTCGGTGCGCAGCGTGACGGTGGCGCCGGCTGAAAAGAGCGGGCGGTAGAGCATCAGATGGCCGACATGGACGAGTCGTTTTTTGGCGTACTTGGCCTTGGGCTGCGGCGTGGGAAAGTTGATGGTGATGGCATCGAGCTCGCCTGCGGCAAACAGCTGCGGCAGCGATGCGGCGCCTCGGGGCAGGACGAGTGCGTTGGTCAATTCCTGCTCGCAGATTTTCTGCGCGGCATAGGCGATGCAGATGGGCTCCTGGTCCATACCGATAAAGAGCGTGTTTGGCTCGTTGGCTGCGCGCTCTACAAGGTAGGTTCCCTTGCCGCAGCCAAGATCCAGGTGCAGGTGTTCGAAAGGCTTGCTGCCAACTGGCGCGCAAGCCGCGCGCCAATCTCCGACATAGGCCCCGGGGTTCGTCTCAATCGCATCGGCGTAGCGCTCCAGGCGCTCCTCGAGCACAAAGTTCTTAGGCGTGCGAACGTGGACGGCTCCCATGAGGCTCCTTGGTCATAAGTATGGAACGCATAGCTGTGCGTTCCGTCAATGGGTTGAAAAGGGTGGGCATAGTTTGCCCGAAAGATACGGTGCGGCTCGGCGGCGAGTCGTCGGTGCCTATAGGCGCTTGAGAATCACATAGCGGTTGAGCTCGCCGCTGCGACCGTCGGCATGGAAGCGTTCAAGCTCGCGCACGGGGACCTCGCCGCTCTTGTAGAACGTGCGCACGCCGCGCACCAGGTCGGTGATCTGCTGATCGTCAAAGTGATGGCAATAGCGGTAGGCGTGGCGGTCGTTTTGCCAGCCAATGAGGTGGTCGCCGGCTTCAAACTGCGCGGAATCGTAGCCCTCAAACGGTGGGGTGAGCTCGGCGCGAGCCTCGGCACGAACTGCCTTGCGTGCCATGCGCTCGTCATTCATAAACTCCCAAAAGCTGATGGCGATGATGCCGCCCGGGCGCGTCTGACGCACCAAGGCGTCGAGCACACGTACGCGGTACTCGCACGACGGCACGTGGTGCATAAAGCCAAAGCAGACCGAGATGTCGGCGAGCGGGGCGTCGAAAAGCACGTCGGGCGTCTCGGCGGGGTTGAGCTTCATGAGGGCGTCGAGCACGTCGAGCTCCTGGAAGTGTAGGTTGGGAATGCGCAGCGCGTGGCCATGTGCATCGATGGCCAGGTCTTGGCACGAGTCGACGCCATAGAACTCAAACGGGCAGCTGGCATCCGCCGAGGGGTTTGCCCCGTCGACGCCCTTGGCGGCAAGTGCGCCGCCGGCGGCAAAGTTCTCGAAGCGCATATTGCCGCAGGCAAGGTCGAAGACGCGGACGGGATGCTCGATCGTGGTGACGTCGAGCTGTTCGAGCGCAATGTCCATGGTGCGCACCCAGCCGGGCCACGGGGCCTGGCGCGTATCGGAGAAGGAGGCGGAGTGCTCGCGATAGAACGTGTTGTTGAGCTGGATGAGCGATGAGGCGAAATCGCGGTTCACGGCGCGGAACTCCCTCCGTTGGCGGTGCGGAATAAACAGTACGACCATACTACCGTTAACGCCGCAACGGGGACAACCGAGCTACGGGTCATTGCTTTGTTTGGACACATTTCCGCAGCTCATATGTGCCCGCAACCGCCGGTTGTCAAAAATCTCACTAGAATAGGTGGCATGCTTTTGGCGGTGGCGGATAGATTTTTAACTGTGCAAGGCGCCTTAAGAACAAAAACGGTCCGGCGGCACGGCTGGCATCACATAGGAGGAACCATGAATGTAGAAACTGCGCAGCGGCTCGCCGACCTTCGTCGCAGCAAGGGTTTTAGCCAAGAAGGGCTGGCGCGAAAGCTGGGCCTCTCGCGCCAGGCGGTCAGTAAATGGGAGCGCGCGGAGAGCTCACCCGATACCGAGAACCTGATCTCGCTTGCCAAGCTCTACGGTGTGAGCTTGGACGAGCTGCTCAATCCGAGCGACGAGATCGAGGACGATATCGAGTTTGAGAACGAGGACCGCGCCCGTCAGCGCGAGGCCGAGGCAGCAGAGCGCGCCCGTACCCATGAGGCGGCGGCACGCGCCACGGAGGCAGCTACACAGGCAAGTGATGCCGCGGCCAAGGCGGCGCAAGCGGCAAGCTGGAGTGCGCAGGCCGCCAATGCCGCTACGGCGCAGGCGACGAGTGGCACCGCGGTTGGCTCGACTCCGGTGAAGGGCCCGTTCCAGTCGTTCCCGTATTGGGCCGTGTGTTGGCTACTGTTCTTTTTGCTGATGTTCCTGTTTGGTGCCGGTCCCTTTGCCGCGCTGATCTTCTTCACGATTCCCATCTATCACTGGGTGGCGCGTGCGCTTGATGGCGATTGGGCGCGCGGGGATATTCAGGTTGGTCCGGCGCCGGCGGTCGCTAGGACTAAGGGGGAGGACGTTTCCACAGCGGTTGACGCTGACATGGCTGCCGCGACCACCGCTGAGTCGAGTGCCAAAGAAGGTGATGAATGATGAAGCTCTCGCATGAGTCTAAGAGGCGCTTGGGTATTGGCATCGGAGCGTTTGTGCTCATCATCGGGCTTGTCTTTGGCATTTCGCGGACTTTGATTCATTTTGATGGACCGTGGGATTTCGACGATGTTGTATCCGGCTTGTCTGGTATGGGCGATGCGTTTGACGAGGACGATTCCTTGAATAGCGGTAACTATTCCGCTCGGCCTCAACAGCTTTCGAGCGAAACGTTTGATGCCGACGCGTTCACATCGCTTGACTTGGACGTGACGTCGGGCACGGTCGAGGTCAAACACGTCTCCGGCGGGCCGGTGCGCGTAATTGAAAGCGGTCGCGTGGCAACGGGGACCGTCGCCTTCGATGCGGCAACCCAAAATCTGGCCGAGGTTAAGGGTTCTACGCTCAAGATTCGCCAGTTCGATTGCGATGACGAGCGCGCCATTGACCGCACGGTTACCGTCGAGCTGCCGCGCGAAGTTGCCGATAACATGGTGGGCATTACAGCGAATGTAGGAGCGGGCGATCTGACGGTCACGGACATTGCGTGTCATGACCTCAACCTGACGTTGGACTCGGGAGACGTTGAGTTTGCGGGCACTGTAACCGACACCCTGAATGCCAAGGTCGGTTCGGGTGATGTGACGTTCGAGCTCTACCAGGCCCCCGCGAAGTCGATGGACGTAAGCGTGGACTCGGGCGATGTGGAGATAGCGGTTCCGAACTCTGCGGGCTTTAAGGCGAGTCTCACCGTGGGCAGCGGTGACTTCGAGAGCGATTTCCTTCCGCTTGGCTACGATGGCGAGACCATATTGAATCTTGAATTCGACAACGGCGATAAGTCTGCTACATATCGTTTTGAGGTCGGTTCGGGCGACATGTCGTTTGATCCGGAGTGACATGCGGTTTTCGGAGATCGGTACATATAGGCATGCTCTTTGATGGAGGCGCCGGGGCCGTGGTCGGCTTCGGCGCCTTTGCCTTTACAATGGGGGCATGGAACAGATTATCTTGAACATACTCGAGGCTCTGCGTCGCGGCGAGACTGTGGACGACAAAGCGCTCGTCAAATTGATACATGCCGAGGCGCGCCGCGAGGGTGCCGACAAACGCGATTTGGCCAAGCGCCGTCTGCTGCCGTTCTACCAGCGGGTTAAACGTGAGGAGCCGGCTCGGTGGGCTGCGTGGAATGTCGATTCCGATCTGGAACGTCAACTGCTGCAGGTGCTGCGTATGAAGCCGCGCCGAACGGCCTCGGGCGTGGCGACCATTACCGTCATCACCAAGCCCTGGCCATGCTCGGGCGATTGCCTGTTTTGCCCCAACGATCTGCGCATGCCCAAAAGCTATCTGCACGCTGAGCCGGCGTGTGCCCGTGCGGAGCAAAATTGCTTCGATCCGTATCTGCAGGTGAGCGCTCGTCTGACCGCGCTTTCGCAGATGGGGCATGCGACCGACAAGATTGAGCTCATTGTGCTCGGCGGTACCTGGAGCGACTATCCGCAAGGGTATCAGACGTGGTTTATGTCGGAGCTCTTCCGCGCGCTCAATGACGATGCCGTGGCTGGTGTGGCGGCTAACCCCATGTTGGCGCGTCCGGGCATCAGTCGTGCCGAGGCGGGGCGTCTGCTCGATGACGCTCCCGCCGATGCCCTGCCGCCGGTGGTAGCAGAGCGCCGCGAGCGCTATCGGGCCGCCGGCATTGCGACAGACGAGGTCGAGCTTGCTGCCGGCGTTGCCGACGAGCAGGGGCGTGTGGATGCTGCCGTGGGCGGCTATAACCGTGCGGTGCGTCGTCTGTACGGTCCCGGTACGCCGTGGGGCGAGGTCACTGAGTGGCAGACGGCAACGATGGAGGAGCTCGAGCGTCAGCAGCGCATCAACGAGACGGCGAAGCATCGCGTGGTGGGACTCGTTATCGAGACGCGCCCCGATGCTGTAACGCCGCAGGCGCTTACGCTCATCCGCCGCCTGGGCTGCACCAAGATCCAGATGGGTATCCAGAGCCTCGACCAGCACCTGCTCGATATCAACGAGCGTCGCATTTCGGTGGCGCAGATCGAGCGGGCGTTTTCGCTTGCGCGCCTGTTTGGCTTTAAGATCCACGCGCATTTTATGCTTAACTTGCTGGGCGCCACGCCCGAGGGGGACAAGCGCGACTACGAGCACTTTATGACCGAAGGGGCCTTTATGCCCGACGAGGTCAAGGTCTACCCGTGCGCGCTCATCGAGGGCTCGCGTCTGGTGGGCTGCTATGAGCGTGGCGAGTGGCGCCCCTATACCGAGGAAGAGCTGCTTGATGTGTTGGCCGATGACATCGTGGTGACGCCGGCGTTCTGCCGCATCAGTCGCATGATCCGCGACTTTAGCTCCGACGACATCATGGTGGGCAACAAGAAGCCCAACCTGCGTCAACTCGTCGAAAACCGCTTGGCGGCTCGTGGGGAAGGCGCGACGGTGCGCGAGATCCGCTATCGCGAGATCAGCACGGCGGGTGCCGACCTGAACGAGTTGGCCCTTGACGAGGAAGTGACGTACGAGACGCCGGTGACGCACGAGCGCTTTTTGCAGTGGGTAACGCCGCAGGGCAAGATCGCGGGCTTTTTGCGCCTGTCTCTGCCCGATCGCGCCTTTGTCACTGCACATGCGGACGAGTTGCCGACCAGGCCGGAGGAAGCGATGATTCGCGAGGTGCACGTCTATGGTATGGCGGCACGTGTGGGCGATCAGGGCCAGGCGGCTCAGCATCACGGCCTGGGGCGTCTGCTCGTGGAGCGTGCGTGCCAGATTGCTCGGGACGCGGGCTATGCGCGCATCAACGTGATCAGCGCGATTGGCACGCGCGAGTACTATCGCCATCTTGGATTTTATGACCATGGCCTCTATCTGCAAAAGGAGCTCTAGATGAACAAGCCGAGTGTTTCTGCTGGCGTCGTTGCCGGCGTTGCTCTGGGAGCCGCGGCGCTTGGTGCGGCCGCCGTCGCTGTTCGTGCTGCCTGTCTGCAGGTTGCGCGAACCCGTAATGGGTTGGCGCGTGTGAAACGCGTGCACGATGAGGGTGGCGATGAGATTCGCGTGTTGGTGCAAGGCGGCGTCTACCAAAGCGCAAGCTACGTTGGCGAACGTTGGGCGGAGCCCGTCTTTGCGTACTATCGTGCGTTTGACGACGTGTTTGAGGCCGAGGACGCAATGCTTGATGCTTATGGTCACGGTATCGACCGCATGCTTATGCTGGGCGGCGGCGGGTTTGCCTATCCTAAGTTCGCCCTGATGTCGCACGAGGGCTTGCGCATGGACGTCATCGAGTATGACGGAGAGATTACGCGTCTGGCCCGCCGCTGGTTCTACCTAGACGAGCTAGAGCGTACGGCGGGCGATCGCCTGCGGATGATTACCGCCGAGGCGCGTTCGTATCTGGGTGTGACGAGCGTGGGCCATCGTCGCTACGACGTGGTCGTGAGCGATTGCTTTGGCGGTGCCGAGCCCGTACGCGAGCTGGCGACGGTTGAAGCGTTGCGTTTGGTGCGGGGCAGCCTAAATGTCGGTGGTACCGTCAAGATTCTTTCGCAAATTGATTTATTCGGCCTCAGCCCCGTCC
>NZ_QRVE01000026.1 GCF_003462685.1 Collinsella sp. AF23-4AC
GGACGGGGCTGAGGCCGAATAAATCAATTTGCGAAAGAATCTTGACGGTACCAGCCCCGATGTTTTGGCAACGACAGCGAGCGACGTCCAGGACGAACAAGTTGGCATGAAAAAGGCAAGGCATAGACCTTTTGGTCATGCCTTGCCTTTTGAATGACAAATTGTCGTCCTGGGCGGCGCGCAGCGTCGGCCGGTCCGCCGTTCGGTAGAACGGCGGAACCTACTTGACGCCGTACTGCTCGTAGTAGGCGTCGATAGCGGTCTTGAGCTCGTCGTCGATGACGACCTTGCCGTCGATCTCGTGGTTGTAGAGGGTCTCGACGACCTCGGCCATGGAAACGATGCTCGCGACGGGAAAACCGTACTTGGCCTCGATCTCCTTCTGCGCGGTGGTCACGCCGCCCTTGCCGACCTCCATGCGGTTGAGGGACACGATGAGGCCCTTGATCTCGACATCGGCAGCAGCCTTAACCTTGGGATAGGTCTCGTCGATGGACTTGCCGCTGGTAGTGACGTCCTCGACCATGACCACGCGGTCGCCGTCCTGGGGCTCGTAGCCCAGCAGGTTGCCCTTGTCGGCGCCGTGGTCCTTGGCCTCCTTGCGGTCGCAGCAGTACTTGACCTCCTTGCCGTACAGCTCGTGGTAGGCAATGGCGGTCACGACGGCCAGGGGAATGCCCTTGTAGGCCGGCCCAAACAGCACGTCAAAGTCGTCGCCAAAGTTATCGTGGATGGCCTGGGCGTAATACTCGCCCAGCTTCTTGAGCTGGTAGCCCGTCACGTAGGCGCCGGCGTTCATAAAGAACGGGGACTGACGGCCGCTCTTGAGCGTAAAGCTGCCAAACTTAAGCACGTCGGACTCGACCATGAACTTGATGAATTCTTGCTTGTAAGCCTCCATGGGTCTCCCTTCCAATAGGCGCGTCCAGCTTGGACGGGCGCGTGTGAATCCGGTTCTTAGCTTACCAGAAAGCACCTCAGCGAACCGATGCCACTGAGGTGCCTGCCCTGCTTCTATGTGATCGCTCTCCGGAGTGTTATTAACCGTTCTCTGCACACCTCCATAGCGCTCTCGACGCCACTCCCCCGTTGAGGGTTCGTGTTTGACGTATTGAGCGCCGATGTTTTGACGCTTTGTAGGTTAAACGTTTATCCACATTGGACTGAGAGCCCTTATATCCGCTGGCGACAAGCGGTCCCATACCGTCGAGCAAACGGCGGCGTTTTGTTACTCAGGTCCTACATATGGATAATATTGCCTGTTCAGCGGCGTAGTTTATAGGCTGGGCACATGGAGTCCATCGCGGCATCGCGCATGCGCTACAATCTCAGTTAACCTGTTAACCACTCGCAAACAGCAGGAGGCCCCATGCCCACACCCGGCAAGCGCTCGTCCATGCGCCAGATTGCCGCAGCGGCCGGCGTATCCGTCGCCACGGTCTCCCACGTCATCAACGGCAGTGGCCGTTTTTCCGAAGACACCCGCGAGCGTGTTGAAGCCGCCGTCGAGGAATACGGCTACGTCACGAATATGGCGGCGAAGAGCCTCCGCATGGCCCAGTCCCGGACCATCGGCATGATCGTGCCGGACATCTCGAACGACTTCTTTTCCAAGATCGCCCTGCATGTGGAACGCGAGCTCGCCACCGAGGACTACTCGGTCTTTGTCTGCAACAGCGCCAACGACCCCGCCCGCGAGCGCGATTACTTCCGCACGCTTGCGAGCAAACAAGCCGATGGCATCATCTGCATCTCCGGCCTGCGCAGGCTCGACGGCGAATTTGTCCCCCACGGCATTCCCGTGGTCTGCATCGACCGCGCGCCCGAAAACGACCTCGGTTTCCCGCACGTGGGTTCCGACAACATCGGCGGCGGCTACATGGCAACCGAGCACCTCATCGAGCGCGGCTGCAAGAACATCCTGAGCATCTCGAGTTTTACGGCCAACTACCCCGGAAACGAGCGTCAGATGGGCTACGAGCGGGCGCTTGCCGCGCATGGGATGCCGCTGTGCCGCGACTACCAGCTGTTTGTCTCGGGCAAGCAGCCGAGCATCATCGAGTCTGAGGAACTCGTGACCGACTTCCTCTCCACGGGTTGCCCCGTCGACGGCATCTTTGCCCATAGCGACCACGCTGCCGTGGGTGCGCTGCGGGCGCTCGTTGCGGGCGGCAAGCGCGTACCCGAGGACGTCCGCCTCATCGGTTTCGACGATTCCGTGTACGCGCAGATCCCGACGCCGCAGATCAGCACCATTCGCCGCTTCCCCGAGCGCCTCGCGCACGAGGGATGTCAGGCCCTGCTCGCCCTGCTGCGCGGCGAGAAACCCGAGATGGAGACGCTTGTCCCTGTCAAGCTCGTGCAGCGCGCGAGCAGTTAGACCGCGGGTGGTAAATGGTCCCAACGTGATGCTCAGCCTATCCCCCGAGGGAGTCGGTTTCCAAAACTCGGCTGTTTCGGACGGTTTAGGGACGACCTGCTGAGTAGCGGATGGATGACAATGGAAGAAACCACAGTTAGGCGATGTGCATGATCTCGGTCTTCTCAGGCACCCCCTCCAACACCGTCCGAAGCAGCCGAGCTTTCCTCTCGCATGCGCTCTATCCCACGCGCGATATGCAAAAAGACCGCCACCACACGGGTGACGGGCTTTTCCACTACCAGCCGCGTGCCTCCTCCGCACGCACGAGCTGACGAGCCTCGATCTGGCGAATCATATCGATGCGGCGCTGGTGACGGCCGCCCTCGAACTCGCCGGTGAGCCAGGCGTCGACGATCATCTTGGCCAGCTCGATGCCTACCACGCGAGCACCAAATGCGAGCATGTTGGTGTTGTTGTGCTCGCGTGACAAGCGAGCGGAATACGGCTCAGAGCAGGTGCAGCAACGGATACCGCGCACCTTGTTCGCGGCAAGCGAAATGCCCACTCCCGTGCCGCAGATCACGATACCGCGATCGACTTCCCCGGCCACGACCGCGTTCGCCACGGCCTCACCCGCGATGGGATAGTCAAAGCGCTCGGTGCTGTCCGTGCCGAAGTTCACGACCTCATAGCCGTACTTCTCCTGGATATAAGCCGCAATGGCTTCCTTGTACTCAACCGCAACGTGGTCGTTTCCAATACCGATCTTCATAAGAGACCCCTTTCCAAATCCGCTCGCGCGTGTCGCGCGCTTATTTCGTCCTAATTTGCCTTTTCGCGTCTAATACACCTCGCCGGCGCGCAGACGGCGCAGGCACTCCTCGTAACCGGCGTCCTTGCCAAACAGCGCACTGGTACCCAAGATGAAGCCGTCCGCGCCGATAGCGGACAGGTCGCGCACGCGCTCGGGCGAGCAGGCGCCGTCGATCATGAGCTCAAAGCCGAAACGTTCCTTAAGAGCGGCAAGGCGACGTACCTTGTCGTTCGTGAACTCGATAAAGCTCTGGCCGGCAAAACCCGGATTCACCGTCATGACCATCACGTAGTCGCAGAGGTTCAGCATCTCCTCAACCTCGGAAATCGAGGTGTCGGGGTTCACGGCAATACCGGCGCTCTTGCCAAGAGACTTGATCGCGGCGAGGGTCTTGACCACGTAGCGCTCGGACTCCGGGTGGATGTAGATGATGTCCGCGCCCGCGGCGGCAAAAAGCTCCACCTTGCTGGCGGGGTTCTCGACCATAAGGTGCACGTCGACGAGCTTGTTAGTAGCAGCACGCACGGCCTTAATGTCCTCGAGGCCCATGGCGAAGTTGGGAACGAAACTGCCGTCCATCACGTCGCAATGGAAGATATCAATGCCGGCGGCGTCGAGCTCCTCGACGGTCGCACGCAGGTTGCCGTAGTCGGCGCACATGAGGCTGGGGCAGAGCAACATGGTGAACTCCTTATCTGCTCATTGGTTATCTACTCGTTGATAATTAATCGTTTAACCTGTATCTAAAGTCTGGCTGATTAATCGTTTAACCACGTTGTTAACCTACAGGTTTCTCTAGATTCACAACGTTGTCATATTTGTCTATCTAGCTGGCGTCATACGGATTCCGTACGGCGAAAAGCCGTTGTGTTCCCTAGAAAGAGGCCCCGCCATTCAGCTGGCCACCATGGGCCGTGCTCGCACGGGCGTGGGCCTTGAACCCTACGCCTCCGGCGTGATCAGGCGCGCATGTTGGGCGATCTTCTCGTCATAGGATTCCGCGATGATCGCCACGCCATCAAACCCAAAAGCCCGAACATTTGAGAACTTATGAAACTTCGAGCTGTCGCACAGCACGTACACCTTATTCGAGTTCTCGCGCACGATGCGCTTCTTCGTTGCCTCCACATACGAGGGCGTCATGATGCCCCGGTCTTCGTCAATCGCGTTGGTCCCGATGAACGCCTTGTCAAAGTACAGATCGCGCAGGATCGACTCGGTCATGGAGCCGCAAAACGAGGAGTTCACGTGGTTGAACTCGCCACCCACTACGATGAGCTGGGCGCGCGTCTCGCTCTTAATCAGGCACGCCGAGGCGTCCGTCGTGTAGATCGTCACGTCGCGGTCGAGCAGCAGGCGCAGCAGGGCCGTGCAGGTTGAACCGGAGTCCAGATAGAGCGTGTCCCCGTCCTCAACCAGACGCAGGGCGACCTGGGCAATCTGATCCTTCTCGTTCCCATGCAAACCCGAGCGCGTCGAGATACTCACCTCGTGAACGGCCGAGACCAACTTCACCGCGCCGCCCGAAAGGTGCTCAACCTTGCCGAGCGCCTCCAGCTCCTTGAGGTCGCGGCGCAGCGTCGAAATAGAAACGCCCGGCAGCTCCTCCTGCAGCTCAGAAATCCTCACAAGGCCCGACTTCTGCAGGCACTCTACAATTCGCTCCTGGCGCTCATACGGGATCATATCGGGAACCTCTCCAAACCACTTTGCTTCACGCTCGTTCATTTCTTCTCGAGAAGTGTAACGCACGAGCAGAAAAACGGCCGCCATCCGCAACGATAACGGCCGTTTTAATCGATTGACCAACCCGCTCGTTCACAATTTGAACGAGGTTGACGTCCTCACGTAAGGGCGACGCTCCTTGAGCAAGGATAACGAGCCCCGGGCGAGGCACCGCGCCTCAAGTGAGACAGCACCCAAGGGAAGCGCACCTCAAGCTCTTAGGCAAGCTGGTCCTCCTTGCCGGTGAAGATGAAGGCGAGGACGCCGGCCACGACGGCAGAGATGAGCATGCCGGCCATGGCCCAAGCGAAGTTCATGGGGTCGGAGCTCACGAAAGCCGGGAACGTGGTAACGGAACCGAAGGTGAAGGCAGTCGTGACGACCTTCATGATGCCGAGGAACGCACCGCCGACGGCACCACCGATGATCTGCGCAAGCCAGACCTTCTTGTTCTTCACGAGCATGCCGAACAGCGTGGGCTCGATGATGGCGGACAGGGCGATCGACACGACGCCGGTCATGGCAAAGCTCTTGAGCTTCTGGTCGCGGGCCTTGAGGAACACGCCGAAGGCGCAGCCGATAACGGCGAAGTTGCAGGCGAAGGTGAAGGGGCAGATGTAGTCGAAGCCGTTCTGGGCGATGTTGTTGATCATAATGGGGTTCACGGCCCAGTGGATACCCATGGACACGAGCACGGACCAGCCGCCGCCAACCAGCACGCCGGCAAGCAAGGAGCTGCGCTCGATCAGCCAGTTGACCACGAAGGCGATACCCTCGCCGGCGTAGACGCCCAGGGGACCGATGACGAGCATCGTGAGCGGAACCATAACGATCAGGGAGATGGCGGGCAGCACGACGAGCTTGAGCATCTCGGAGACGTGCTCATCGAGCCACTTGTACAGGAACGAGTAGACCCAGACGGACAGGATGGCGGGGATAACCGTGGAGTTGTAGCTCATGAGAACAACGGGGATGCCGAAGAAATCCGTCATGGCGCCGTTGCCCGCGTCGCCCATGAGGGCGATGAAGTCCGGGTAGAGCAGGCACGCGCCGAGCAGCGCCGACAGGTACGGGCTCGCGCCGAAGCGCTTACCGGCCGAGAAGCCGAGCAGCACGGGCAGGAAGTAGAACACGCTCATGGCCAGGGTGTACAGGATGGTGTAGGTACCCGTACCCTCGGCGATGATGCCGAGCTGGGCAGCCAGGATGACGAAGCCGCGCAGGATACCGGAGCCGGCCATGGCGGGCAGCAGCGGGGCAAAGATGCCGGAGATCGCAGAGAAGATCTGGCTGACGATGCTCTCGCCCTCGTCCTTGGTAGCAGCGGAGATCTCCACGCCCGAGCCCTTGACCAGCGGCTCAAACTTCTCGTACAGCTTCGGGACCTCAGTGCCGATGAGAACCTGATACTGACCAGCCTTGTTCAGCGTGTTCACAACGCCTTCGACTTCCTTGACCGCAGCGTCGTCACAAGCCGCATCGTCCTTGAGATTGAGGCGCAGGCGCGTCGCGCAGTGCGTCATGCCCGAGATGTTCTCGGGACCACCGACGGCGTCCAGAATCCCCTGAGCCATCGCGTTCCAGTCGCGTTTCATTGGTTACCTCCCCATTGCGCAGAAGAGCTCGCGGACAAGCTCGGCTGCCTTAATCGCGTCGTTTGCATCGATAACGGATTGGATCTTCTCCATGCCTACGGTCTCGATTGCATCGTTGAGCAGATGAATCATCTGGTCGTTCTGCGTAGCCTCGCCGGCAGCGGGTTCGATGACCGGGAACGTGTCGAAGTAGATCGCGCTGTCGTACCCGTGCTTCTTCACGTAGTAGAGGAACTCGAGGGTCTTCACCGGCGTGGACGTACCAATCATAAGGCCATCATCGAAGCGACCGTTGCCGTCGTTTAGGTGAATGCCGTAGAGCTTGCCCTCGCGGCCGAACAGGTCGACGGCCATGGCGGGGTTCTCGTGCTTCATGAGCATGTGGCAGTAGTCCAGCGTGACGCCCAGGTTCGGGCGGTCTGCAGCGTTGAGGATCATGCCGGTCATGCCCATGGAGTCGATGAACGCGTACGCGCGCTCCTCGTAGGGTTTGTACTCGATCGAGATCTTGAGGTCGGGCGCATAATCGCAGACCTTCTGGAATGCGGCTACGAGCTGGTCGAAGACGCGAGCATAGGCGATCTGGAAGCTGTAGTCGAAACCGTCGTGGCCGAGCCAGATGGTCACCGTGTTGCCACCGGCAGTGCGGCAGTAGTCGCACGCCTCGTAGCAGAGCTCAAGGGCTTCCGCGGCAAGGGCATCATCGGCATTGCCCAGGTCACCGTTGAGGAACGCGTTGCGGAAGCGCAGCGCGCAGCCGTTCAGCTGCAGTTCGTGAGCTGCGAGCTTGGCGGCCATGTCCTCCGCCGTGACACCTGTGCAGTGCTCGGGGTAGTTGAGGTCGACGTGCGTGAGGCCCACGCTCTGGAACTCCGCGAACACGCGATCAAGATTCTTGTCGCCATCGCGAAAATAGGAGTTGATACGAGTTGCAAGCTTCATGCTTCTACGTCCTTTACCTTCGTCCTTAATCGTTTCTGCTCGTTCGAGCACCTGATCTATATCCGTAATTCGATAAGGGCCGCCGCCTGCGCGCCGGGGCTTACCCTGTGACATGTAGATTACTGCCACGTAAGTTCATTTTCAATCAATATTTTTCATTCTTTTTCTCATTGTGTCAGAGTTTTTCACTGCAAATGGCCATCTACCTTGTGGTTTTGCTGTTAATCAAGTTTGACCATTCTTGATACTATTTGATTTAATCTGAACTTAACTACCGTTTACAGGCGAAAATCAACCGTTCGCCGGCGACGGTGACGCAAAATGAAGAAAGCTTGCATGGGGTTGACACGGTAAACCCCCTCGTCAAAAATACGGGCGGATTGAAACGGGTACAAGGTGCCTGGAGCGCGCCCTGCGCCCGGCCTTAAGGAGGTGTGCCATGGAAGGCAGTCATAGTCGAAAAACCTGCATGTCGCCCTCGGCACGCCACGAGGATTCCCCGCTCGCATAAACGCCAGCAGCCGATCGCTGTCACTCATTCACGAGCACAAGCACCATAAAACTCACCACAAAGCTGCCTGTCCTCTTTACGGGGATTCGCGAGCATGACGTGAGCGACATCTAGGTTTTTTGAAGCAAATACGACACGTACGCTAACTCCCTTCAACAAGGAGGACCCTATGCTGATGCTCAAAACCGCCACGGTTCTCGAAGCCATCTCCAAGCGCCGCCGCACGGCGCGCCCTGCCGCTCATACCGGCCTGTCCAAGAACACCATCTTCGCCGCCACCCATAGCGCCGAGGACGCCCTCGCGCTGCTCAACGCCACAGCCGACGGCCTCACCGCCGCGCAGGCAACCGAGCGCCTGAACGCCGTCGGCCCCAACACCATCGAGGCGCCGACCAAGACGCTCGCCCGCCGCATCGCCGACGCGTTCGTCGATCCCTTCGCCGGCATCCTCGCCGCCCTCGCACTGGTCTCGCTCTACATCGACGTGCTCGCCGTGCCCGAGCCGCAGCGCGACCCCTCCACGGTCATCGTCATTGGCATCATGCTGCTGGTATCGGGCGGCATGAAGTTTATCCAAGAGGCCCGCAGCGGCAATGCGGCCGAGGCCCTTAAGGACCTGGCCTCCAACACTTGCACCGCCCTGCGCGACGGTAAGTGCATCGAGATCCCCTTCGACGAGCTCGTTCCCGGCGATATGATCCGCCTCTCTGCCGGCGATATGGTGCCGGCAGATGCCCGCATCATCACCGCGCGCGACCTGTTTGTGATCGAGTCCGCACTCACCGGCGAGAGCGAGGCCGTCGAAAAGACCGCTGCCATCACCGTCGCCGAGGGTGCCGACAGCTCCGCACTGCCACTCTCTGCCTGCAAGAACATCGTTTTTACCGGCACCTCCGTGCAAAACGGCACCGCCATGGCGCTTGTCATTGCCACCGGCTCGGACACCTACCTGGGCGGCATCGCCAAGATGCTCAACGGGCGCGGCGAAAAGAGTGCGTTTGACCGCGGCGTCTCGAGCGTCTCCATGTTGCTCGTACGTCTCATGCTCGTTATGGCTCCGGCCGTCTTTGCCATCAACGCCGCCACCAAGGGCAACGTCATCGACGCACTGCTGTTCGCCACGAGCGTGGCCGTGGGCATCACGCCGCAGATGCTTCCCGTCATCGTGACCACGAGCCTGTCGCAGGGCGCCAAGGACCTCGCCCGTCGTCAGGTTATCGTCAAGGAGCTGCCGGCAATCCAAAACCTCGGCGCGATGGACGTCCTGTGCTGCGACAAGACCGGCACCCTCACCGAAGACCGCATCGTGCTCGAGCGCTACCTCAACACCGACGGCAACGAGGACGCACGCGTGCTGCGTCATGCGTTTTTGAACAGCTTCTTCCAGACCGGCCTCAAAAACCTTATCGACCTGGCCGTTATCGACCGTGCCGATATGACGCCCTCGACCGTCGTGCCCGATTCCATGCTGGGCCAGAGCCTGCGCGACCGCTATACCAAGGTCGACGAGGTTCCCTTCGATTTTTCGCGCCGTCGCCTGAGCGTAGTTGTCGCCGATGCCCAAGGCAAAACCCAGATGGTCACCAAGGGAGCTGCCGAGGAAATGCTCGATATCTGCTCCTTTGTCGAGGTCGATGGGGCCGCCCAGCCGCTCACCGAAGATAAGCTCGTCCAGATTCGCCAGCAGGTCGCTGGGCTCAATGCCGAGGGCCTGCGCGTGATTGCCGTGGCGCAGAAAACCAATCCGCGCTGCGTGGGCGAGTTTGGCATTGCCGACGAATGCGACATGGTGTTGATGGGCTTTTTGGCCTTCCTCGATCCACCCAAAGCAAGTGCCGCGGGCGCCGTCGCCACCCTCGAGGCCAAGGGCGTGGCAGTCAAGGTCCTGACCGGCGACAACGATCGCGTCGCCGCCACCGTCTGCGAGCAAATCGGTATCGACGCGAGCAATGTCTTGCTGGGCTCCGAGATCGATGCGCTCGATGACGCCGAGCTTGCCGTGCGCGCCGAGAAAACCCATCTGTTCGCCAAGCTCTCGCCGCTGCAGAAGGCGCGCCTGGTGCGCGTCATGCGCGAGCTGCTCGGCCACACCGTGGGCTTTATGGGCGATGGCATCAACGACGCCGCCGCCATGCGCGCGAGCGACTGCGGCATCTCGGTCGATTCGGCCGTCGACATCGCCAAGGAATCCGCCGATATCATCTTGCTCCAGAAGGACCTGGGCGTGCTCGAGCGCGGCATCATCGAAGGCCGCCGCACCTACGGCAACCTGCTCAAGTACCTCAAGACCACGGTGAGCTCCAACTTTGGCAACGTGCTGTCCGTGACCGTCGCGAGCCTGTTCTTGCCGTTTTTGCCCATGAGCGCCCTGCAGCTGGTGCTGCTGTCGCTCGTCTACGAGATCGTGTGCATCGCGCTGCCGTGGGACACCGTCGACGACGCCTGGACTGCCCGTCCGCGCGCTTGGGACGCCGCGTCCATCAAGGGCTTTATGCTCGAGCTGGGCCCCGTGAGCTCGCTGTTTGACATCGTGACCTTTGCCGCGCTCTTCTTTGTGGTATGCCCCGCCGCCGTGGGCGCAAGCTGGTCCGAGCTTGCCGCCGCGGGCAACGTCGCAGGCATGACGGCCTTTGCAGCACTCTTCCAGAGCGGCTGGTTCGTTGAGTCCATGTGGTCGCAGACACTCGTGATCCACATGCTGCGCTCCCCGCGCCTGCCGAGCCCGCGCGACCACGCCGCGCCCGCGCTGTGCGTTCTCACCATACTGGGCCTGGCGCTCGTCACTTGGCTACCGGCAAGCCCCATCGCCGATGCACTCGGCCTCATGACACTGCCCACGAGCTTTTTCGCGCTGCTCATCGGCATCGTCACCGCCTACATCGCGCTCACCCAGCTGGCCAAGCGCCGCTACATTGCCCGCCACGGCGAGCTGCTGTAGCAAGTAGACGGAAAACACCCTGCCAGCTGCCGTTGCCGCTGCCGATATCGACACCGCTGTCGACATCGGCAGCCTATCCCCTCAGCAGTTGCGGTGAAATAGTTCCTGTTTAAAGTCCCGCGACTTTGATTTAGGGACTATTCCACCGCAACTTAGTAAGAGACTGGGTTGTTTGGCAACCGAGCGAAGCCCGGGTAGCGGACGAGACGGACGCTAACGCCCGGGGGCCAGGATCACCAGCGCGTCGTGCTCAAAGGGATGCTGAGCCACGCGCACGGTGCCGTCACCGTTATCGCGGACGGGCAGTCTGGCGATGCGCTTGTCCTCCATGTCGAGGGCCGTCGCCGTCCAGCCGCGCGCGCCGTCGAGCTTAAACTTGAGCGCCGTGGTGCGCGGCAGGTACGTGACGACGCGATCGCCAACACGTGCCACACGGATGGCCTCGCGCGCGTCATCGAGGAGCTCCTGCGCCGGAACCACGGCAAGCGCGTCGTCGGCAGCCGTGGCACCCAGGCCGGCAAGCACATGCTCAATCGCGCCAAAGTCCCACACGCCCGCAAACTGCAGGCACTCTTGCCAGCGGAACGGCATATCAAAGCCCTCTCCCAGCACCGAGCCCTGGCTCTTGCTGGTCTGCCAGTTCCAAACGCCGTGCGCACCGTAGGTCACGCCGGCACTGGCGCCAGCAAGAATGCTCGACCATACGCTCGCGCGGCAATCCTGCGCGGTGAAGCGCCAGTAGACGTTGCGCGACGCACCCATCTGCTCGTAGCAGGGCTCCGAGTTGACCATCGGCTTTTTGGGATAGTTGGCGGTAAAGTCCCGCGGCAGGCGCCAGGCCTCGGGCTGGCCCTCGTAGTTGTGGCCGGGCTGGAACATGTAAAAGTCCAGACGGTCTAGGTACTGTGCCGGAATGGTGCGGTTAGCGCGGTTGATATGCATGGTGCGCAGGGCCTCGGGCGCGCGTTTGACGACTTCGTCGAGGGCGTCCTCGTAGTAGGCAATCGCCTCGTCGCTGGTAAAGTCGGTATCGCCCGCCACCACGTAGACGGGGTCGAACTCGCCCAAGTTCTCGACGACGCGGGCAACGTGGGCACGAACCTCCTCGTGCGGCATAACCTCGGCACCGCAATGCTCGGCAATCTTGGCGCCCCAGGTACCGGGCACGTAGTTGCACCACATAAGCACGAGTGCCGGACGAATGCCGTGCTCGACGGCAGCGCGACACATGGCGGCGGCACGATCCCAGTACGCTTGGTTGGGTCGGGACCAATCAAAATGCACGCCGTCCTCGCTGGCATAGGGCCAAATGCCCAGATCGGGGCAGCAGCGATCCCACTGCGGCAGCGTGTTGATCTGCAGCACGTTCATGCCCTGCTCGGCGCGACGGGTCAGATAGTAGTCCCAATCGGCCTCGGTAATACTCGTAAACGCGCTCCAGCACGTATCGGCAAACCAAAAGAACGGTTTGCCCTCGCACAAAAAGCTGTCCTGACGACCGTTAACGGTCAGCTTTCCCAAACTCATCTGCATGTCCTTTCGTTTGATAAAGGAGTTGCGAACCGGCAGATTCTTTCGCGATAACCCCGCGCGAAAGCACCTGGCGCTTAGCAAGCCCCGGCGAGTAGGTGCCACGCGCCCCTAATCAGTCTACCTTGCAAGAAAGGCCCCGCCGGGCTTACGCCTGACGGGGCCCTGTCGTGTAGGTGAGGTCTTATGCGACCGAATGGCTTGGCCTTAGGCCTCCATCTCGGCGAGCTCCTCCTTGGAGAAGCCAGTGGCAGAGACGACGGCAGCTGCGATGACAAAGGAGATTGCCATACCGACGATAGCCCAGACGGTGTTCATCTGGCCACCCTGCAGGTAGTTGGTGAAGACCAGGAAGTTGGCGGCACCGCCGGCCAGGTAATAGGTAACACCCATGAGGCCGGAGAACACGGCGCCGATGGCACCGCCGATGAACATGCCAAGCATGGTGCGGCGGAAGCGCATGAGGATACCGAAGAGCGCGGGCTCGGTGACGCCGCCGGCGATGGCGGAGATGACGTAACCCAGGGCAAGACCCTTCTCGTCGGGGTCCTTCATCTTGAGGAAGGCACCGAAGGCGCAGCCCCAGACGGCGGCCATAGCGCAGTTGGTGGAAACGAAGACGAAGGGATCGTAGCCGGCGGCGATGATCTGGACCTGAGCGAGCAGGATGACGGGCATGTGCATGCCGCAGACCACGAAGAGCTGCCAGAAGGCACCGAGGACGGCCATGACGATCAGGATACCGATACCGCCAAGGTCAGCAAGACCAAAGAGGGCGTTGGCGATGAGGTTGCCGATCTCGTTGCCGATGGGGGCGAGGACGATGAAGGCGATGGGGATGGTGACGATCATGGTGCAAAACGGCGTGAAGACCGTGGAGAGCACGTCGGGCATGACCTTCTTAAAGAACTTCTCGACGAAGTAGAGGACAGGCACCGAAAGGATGATCGGCAGGACGGACTGCTGATAGTTGGCAGCAGCGATCTGGATGCCGTAGACGGAGATGATGCCGCCACCCTCCTGCGTGGCAGCCGTCACAACGGACGGAGCCATGAGGGCGCCGCCGAGCAGCATGCCGAGCACGGGGCTGGCGCCGAGCTTCTTAGCCGCGGCATACCCCAGGTAGATGGGGATAAAGGTGAACGTGGCCTCGTACAGCGTGGTGTAGAGGAACGTATAGGTCGGGTCGTCGGCCGAGAGCACACCGAGCATGGTGGGGCCGAGGACGGCCGCGATGGTACGGAACAGACCGCCGGCCATGAGCAGCGGGATGAGCTGGGTCATGGAGCCGGACAGATAGTCGAGGATGATGTTCGGCAGGTTCTTGAGCTCGAACTTCTCCTTGGGAGCGTCGAGGTTCTCGTTGACGGCCTCACCCTGCTTGACGCCGGAGATGGCGACGAACTCGGCGAGCACCTTGGGCACGTTCTGGCCAATGATGACCTGGAGCTGGCTGCCGGCGAACTGGCAACCCAGAACACCCTTGACCTTCTTGATCTTCTCCACGTCGGCCTTGCTGTTATCCTTGAGCGTCAGACGCAAGCGCGTCATGCAGTTGGTGGCGACGGTGACATTCTCCGCACCGCCCACGAGCTCGAGGACATCGGTGGCAATCTGCTTATTATCTACTGCCATGGGACCCCTCCCCATATCTTCGTGTGCCTACCCAGTTGGACGTAGGCACGCCTTTGGTCCGGCGGCTATAACCCCTTACGGCTGCCAAACCCTTTGATACGCTGTCGTAAACAATATGTTTACTGAACGTTTACAGCGCTTAGTTTACACGCAGCGTCGAATTTGTGGCACTTTTGCCGTTTGCAGTCCGGTGAACGGTAGGAAATCGGGGGTAAGCGTATTTAGACGGTAGAAGATCGTCTATTTGACCCGATATTGATATATGGCTATTTACGTGGGCTTTTATTTTGATAAACACCTTTGTAACGAGCTGGCTCATCAACAAAAGTCCTGCTAGTTAATAGTAAACGTCTGTTTAGTAGTTCATTGCGTGTTCAGTTTTACCGTTTACCGAGTTCATCTGCTCATTCTACAGTTCTGCATTAAACTAAACATGTTTAGTCTGTATTGCCGCCCTTGTTTAGTACCTGCGGCACAAAGGAGTAGCTCATGGAACTCAAATCGTGTACCTACGCAACCGTCATCGCACTGGGCGATTTTGGCCCCTGGATCAACAAAGTGGTGCTCGACCTGCCGTGCGTTGTGCGCGCCAACGACGTGAACGAGCACACGTTCAATATCTACTGTGCCCGCCACGAGCGCGCCGGCGAGGTCCTGATGCGCAAGGAGCACGGCGCCGATCACGCGGCGCCCTCTGTGGGCTACGTGCCGGTGCTCGCCACCTACCCCTGTGATGAGAACGGCCAGCGCCTGCCCAAGGGCACACACGTAGCGCTCGAGACGCCCGAGGTACGTCTCACCAAAGAGATCGAGGGTGGCGTGCTGGGTTCGCGCTATATAGAGAACCGCCTGCGCGTGACGCAGCTTGTGGCGCTCCCGGGCGAAGACGGCGACGACCCCACCGCGGGCCTCGTCTTCGATCGCAGCCGCGGCGACATCTGTCCCGCGCTCAAGGGCTGGCATAACGCCGTGCAGCAAACGCCCGTCGACGGCATCGCGCTCGAGTACGGCTATTTTGAGCCGAGCTTTGAGCCCGCTGACTCCGCGCTCTTCAACCCGTTTGCGCCTGAGGACACCCCCGCCGTCGAGAAGGCGCCGCTGGTCGTGTACCTGCACGGCGCCGGCGAGGGCAAGGGCGCCACGCAGGGCGAGGGCGCCACGCGTGCCTACACCGGCAACCGCGTGACAGCGCTCTCGCAAAAGCAGATCCAGCGCTACTTTGGCGGCTTTGCCTGGGTGCTCGTGCCGCAATCGCCCACGTTTTGGATGGACAACGGCGTCGAGCAACTCGGCCGCTCCAACCAAAGCATCTACTCCCCCGTGCTCAAGGCGCTCATCGACGAGTTTGTCGCCGAGCATGCCGACCGCATCGACACCGATCGCATCGTGGTCGCCGGCCTTTCCAACGGCGGCTTTATGACCCTGCGCCTGTGCGCCGACTACCCCGATTTCTTCGCCGCGGGCCTTCCCTGCTGCGCGCCGTGGTACAACGTCACGGACGAGGACGTGGCTGCGCTCGCCAAGACGCCGCTGTGGTTTACGCACTCCAAGGGCGACGAGCTCGTGTGCCCGCAGCAGACGGTGCTGCCGCTCACGGCGCGCCTGCGTGATGCCGGCGCCAACGTGCACCTCACCTACTTTAGCCATGTCGAGGACCTGACCGGCGTGTATCGCGAGGCCGACGGCTCGGCCAAGAAGATATTCAACCACGGCGTGTGGATCCACCAGTTCAACGACCTGTGTTATCAAGACTTCGACGGGGGCAACGTACTCATCGACGGCGAGCCGGTGGGCTGCTGGGAGTGGTCGGCCAGGGTCGAACGGTAATCTGTTCCAGCGCGGGGGCCGGGGCTTAGTTTTGCAAACGTCCTCGGGCATGCATGGGCCGGCGCTTTGCGCTTCGCGCTGCGCCGCCCCATGCCCCCTGCGGAATGTTTGCAAAACTAAACCCCGGTCCCCGCTGCGTTTCCATTGTCATTGGCCCTGGCCGAGCGCTTCCGGCGGGCCGCCGGGTCGGTGGCGATGCGGGCGTGGGTCCCGTCTTGCCTTGCGCGTAACTGGCTGAAAAAATCGTGGTTGGAGCTGTTCCTATGTCTCAGAATTTGACTCGGGTGATTGTCACCACCGATATGGAAGTCGATGATATGAACTCTCTGGTTCATTTGGCTCTGTATCTCAATGTGCTCGATGTGCAGGCTGTGGTGTACACGGCTTCGCAATATCACTTTCTTGGCGATGGTGTTCATACGCTGGGCGAGGTAAATCCGCATTGGCGGACCAAAGGCGTGCGCTCCTATACCTGGGACGTCGTTCCGCACGAGCCCGACCCCGAAGCTGGCTCGCTCATGGAGTACCGCCCATTCTCCGAGGGTTGGATCGAAAGCCTGTGGAGCAACGAGTATGCCCAGGCCTGGCCGCAGCTGCAGGCCAACGCCGCTACCGCCGGCGAGCCGTCCTTCCCCACGCCCGCTCAGATGATCGAGCGCACCTATATGGGCAACGCCGCCTTTGAGGGCGACGTGCGCGAGGAAACGCCCGGTTCGCGCGTCATCGCCAACGCCATCATGGATGACGACCCCCGCACGCTGTGGCTCCTTTCCTGGGGCGGTATGAACACTATCGTCCGCGCCCTCATGTCCATCGCCGAACAATGGCAGAACACACCCGAGTGGCCCGCCGTGCAGCAGAGGGTCCATCAGAAGGTGCGCGTGATGGGTGTTGCCGATGGCGTGGGACAGGACAACTCATGGCTCGACCATGGGCATGAGCTCTTTCCCGAGCTCGTCTTTTGGCGTGTGCCCTATAGGTATGGCGGCTATGTCGACGCCAAGATGGCTCAACCCGATACGCTGCCGCTGTTTAAGGCTCCTTGGCCTGCACAGAACCTCACGCAGGACAACGGCCCCCTCATGGCACGCTATATGCTCTATGGCGATGGCAAGGTCTACGAAAACGAGCCCGAGCGCTTTCAGTTTGGCAAGCACGCCCGTCTGGATTGGGGCTTGGAGGACATGCCCGTGATGCAGTTTGAGCGCGGCGACTTTATGGCCGAAGGCGACAGCATGACCTATATTCCGCTGCTGCCGTTTGGCCTGCGCGGCATCGACGACCGCGGCTTTGATACGCTGCTCGGCCGCATGTTTCTTGATGGGCATCCCGATGCAAACGCACCCGCCGGCTTTGCCGCCATCAGCACGCCCGCAGACGACAATCCCAATCCCTACCTGCGCGCCTATCAGGAAGACTTTGCCGCCCGCGCGCAATGGTGCGCCCACGATCCGGCAGCCTGCTCGCATCCGGCGCATGTTGCCGAGGTCACGGCCGACCGTAGTGCCACAGCCGGCGAGCGCGTCGCCCTTGCAGTGACCATCGTCGACCCCGACGACAAGGGCTTCGATGCACATTGGGATGTCGCCGTGGACCCGTCGAGCTATGCAGGCGCCCAAGACTTGTCGCTGTGGCAAGAATGCACAGTAGACACCACTTTCGTCGTGCCCGCCGACGCACGGCCCGGCGATCGCTTCGTGCTCACCCTCACTGTGCAGACGCGCACCGAGCGCCCCTGCAGCCGCTACGCCCAGGTCGCCGTGACCGTAGCATAGCAAGGACGGCGTCCACATTCGACAGCCGCCACATTCGGCAAGGAGTGTCCCCAACTGCCACTCATTTAAGTACGTCCCCAATGAGTGCCTAGGACACCCAAATGACGAGAGTGGATAATCTCCCACTTTGGGCCCGCAAACAGACCAAAAATGGGAGATTATCCACTCTCATTCTGCGGACACTCATTGGGGACGTTCTTAAATGACTAGTCAAACAAGAACGTCCGAGTGCAAAATGGGGCGCCGTCGGAATATCCAGGTGGCGCCCCTTGCGCTGAACTGCTCCCAGAGGAGAAAAATACCTGCGACCAGTCGTTTAAGAACGTCCCCAATGATTCTGCCCATTTTAGCTGGGATAACCGCAAAATTCTAAGTGGAATTTGACATATTTCAGCATATCCTCAGTCAGACTTGCCCTCTATTGACCATTTCTAAGGAAGCGTTGAACGAACTTCCTGCAGCAGGAGGCGTCCACATTCGGCAAAGAGTGTCCCCGACGGCTAGTCGTTTAAGAACGTCCCCAAGTGCCAACTCAGACAGTAGATGTTTAATCTGTTTCGTTAATTGAAATGCGTAAATATGGTTAGTCAAAGAGTTAAAGTTTGGTTAAATAGTAACTGTAAATTCGGTTAAACGCGCTGGTAAACAATGGTGATAATTATGCCAAAGAAGTACTACACTAGAATTATCGAAAATGAGCTCGACCAGCTGC
>NZ_QRVE01000027.1 GCF_003462685.1 Collinsella sp. AF23-4AC
GCGCAAGACGGAAAGCACATTAAGTGCTTTCCTTTGCGTGCGGAACTCGCGACAAACTTAACCCCCGCCCTCAGCCCCGGAAGCCCTCCCTGCCGTCACTTTCTTCAACCAGTTTTGCGGGCGTGCGCCGCTGCGCGGCTAGCCCGCGTGCTCCTCGGCGGGGGTGGTCTTATGGATCTTGTTGGACTTTGGCCTTTGGCTTAAAGAAAAACGGGGGATGCATTGTGCATCCCCCGTTTTTGTTGCGGTTAGTCTAGGTCAATAAACTTGGTGCTTATGATCTTGCCGTCTTTTACTAGCATTCTGGCCATGGTGGGGCCTCGGGTGCCTCTGGGGGAGCTGGCGCTACCCGGGTTGAGGACTAAGCAACGGCCCACTTGGGCTTCTTTGGTTACGTGGGTGTGGCCGTTGATGGCTACGTCTACGGATCCCACCGGAAGGTCTTCGCGGTAGTGGGCTACGGCGAATTTGAGGCCTTCGTAGGTAAAGAGTGCAAGACGGTCTACATCGGGGCCGTAGTCGCGGTAGTAATCGTTGTTGCCCAGTACGGCCCGCACGGGGGCGATGGTGCATAGGTGCTCGTAGTCCATCTCCGACGTAAGGTCGCCGGCGTGGATAATCAGGTCTGCGCCTTCAAGCTCATCCAGGAGCGCAGGCGAAAGATAGCCGTGGGTGTCCGAGATGATGTCGATGCGCTTGGCGCTTGCACTGTTCATGGGATCCCTTCCGCAAAAAACGATTCGGCAGAAACATACAAAAAAGGCCCCACGGCTCCGCAGACGATGGGTCTACAGGGCTGCGGGGCCAGTGTGCTAGAGACTCAGAGCCTTCTTGAGCGGCACGACGCGGCGGCGCGAAACCGGCACGCGTTCGTCGACGCCCGTAATGCCCAGCTGGATGGCACCCGAGGGCACCGTCTCGACGTCCGTGACGCACGCCAAGTTGACGATATAGCGGCGGTGAACACGGAAGAAGCCAAAGTCGCAGAGCTTAGCCTCAAACTGCGCCAACGAGGTCGTCGACAAAAAACGATCGTCGACGGTATAGATGCAGGAGTAATCGTCCTTGGCCATGATAAAGCGAATGTCGTCCACGGGAATAAGCACCTTGCGGCCGCCCTTTTCCACCGGGATACGCTCGATGGTCACCTTGCTGTCCGTAACCGGCTTGGCGCGTTGCATGACCTTCTCGATCGCGCGATCCAAGCGAGCTTCCTCGACCGGCTTCATCAGATAATCGACGGCATCCACGTCGAATGCCTCGACCGCATGGTCGCTATACGCAGTCACAAACACGATCGCCGGCGGATTTTTGAGCTTATGCAGCGCCTCGGCAAGTTGCAGGCCCGAGGCACCGGGCATCGAGATATCGAGAAACACGACATCCACGCGACTTTCCATAAGCATCTCGATGGCGGAGCGAACGCTCGACGCCTCCGTGATCGTGCCGATCTTGCCCGTTTGCTCGAGCAGGAAGCGAAGCTCCGAGCGAGCCGGCGCCTCATCATCCACAATCATCGCACGCAGCATAGGGATAAAACCTTTCGTCAACTAACTACGCCGGGCATCCGTCGCATGACGTTGAACCCGTAGCCTTTTATTTTACTCTTGAATGTCAAAGATGCTCTCTGACAAATCAAGATGAAGGAGCACTTTAGTGCCCTTGCCCGGCGCCGATTCGACACGCGTATAGGAATGCGGCCCATAAAAGCGGTGAATGCGCTCCGAAATATTGTGCATGGCCACACCGGCGCCGCCACCCTGGGGAGAGCTGGCGTCGGGACGGGCAGAGCGCTCGTCAAACAGCCTGGCGGCGGTACCCTCATCCATGCCCACGCCATTATCGGCCACGGCAATCAAGATTGCATCCTCGCCGTCTTGGTGAACGGTCACGTCGATCCTCAGGGCGTCGTCATCGCCCATACCATGACGTACGGCATTCTCGACAATCGGCTGGATCACGAACGCCGGCACCAGCGTATCTTCCACGTCCTCGGACACATCGAACGTCGCAAGCACGCGGTCCTCGCCAAAGCGGGCCTTCTCAAAGGTAAGGTAGCGCTTGGTCTGTGCAACCTCGCGCGAGACCGGAATAAGCGATCCCGAGTTGTCGAGCGTGGCACGATAGAACGATGAGAACTCACGAAGCAGTTCGCGGGCCCGCAGCGGATCGGTGCGCGTAAACGATGCAATGGTGTTCAGCGTGTTGAACAGGAAGTGCGGGTTAATCTGCGCCTGCAGCGCACGCACCTCGGCGCGCGCCGTGAGTTCCTTTTGCACCTCGAGCTCGTGGATGGCGAGCTGCGTGGACAAGATCTCGGCAAAGCCCGAGGCAAGCGCGTACTGGGTACGGTCGACGGCGCGCGGGGTCTTGTAGTAGAACTTGAGCGTGCCGACGGTACGATCGCCTACCTTGATGGGGGCGATAATGCCGGCGGGAACTTGGTTGTGCGAGCCGTCCGAGCCCACGACATCCACCATACGGTTGAACGACTGCACGATGCCATGTTCGATAACGTAGCGTGTGGCAAGCGTGTGGATGGGAGAATCTGGCAGTAGTTTTTCCTCAAACTCTCCCGCGCAGGCAAGCACGTTGCCCTCGTCGGTGATGGCCACCGTCATGGCGCGCGTCTCGGGCAAAATGCGCCGGCACACCAAACGCGCCGACTCCTGCGTCAGACCGCCCTTAATGTCCTCGAGCATGGCCGAGGCCACCGAGAGCGTCTCCTCGGTGTACTGGGAGCGCACCGAATCGGGATTGAGCGTCAAAAAGATAAAGATGCACAGAAAGATGCACAGCAGCGCGCAGGCAATCACCGTGGCGATCGGCTCGATACCGGTCACCAAGGCAAAAATAAAGTACACCAGCACGCAAATGGCGCAGGCAACGGCAATGATGCGAAAGATTGATATTGAACTATCGCGCTGGGCGCGGCGGTCGATCATTCGGCCCCCTCCAGGATACTGATCAGTTGTGCGTCACGCCAAAGCCCGTCCATGATCTTGGGCCAAAAGCTCTGGAAACGCAGGTAGCTTGCAGCGTTTTGGCGCGCATAGGCCTTTGCCTCGCCGATACCATGGCGCCAAATGCGCAGGTAGCCCTCATGCTCGCGGGTAAACACGCTGCGGACCATAGCGGTCTTGCGCACGCGGTCGTCGAGCTCGCGCGAAATCCACGGGCCCGGGTAGGGCATGAGTGATGCCGCCGTAACGGGAATGAGCTCCTTTTGATGCGCGGCGAACGTCAACTTGGCCCGTTCGTAGTACCAACGGTATACATCCTGCATAAAGCGCGGTGAGCGCTTTTCGGACTCCGGAGGCAGATGGCGCACGGTCCACTCGTTATCAAACCACACGTCGTAGCCAAACATACGCATGTTAAAGAGGTAATCCAAGTCCTCGCCGCGGGTGATAAACGGGTCAAAGGCCACACGCGTAAAGGCGCGGGCGTGCAGGGCCATCAGGCCGCCGCACACGTAGTTGGAGCGCGAGATGCGGGTGCCCGAGAGCGCCTTTTTCATCCAACGGTTGAACTCGATGCGCTTGGTCCACCAACGATGGCAGATGCCCGCCTTGTCCGTGGGAGCCAGCGGCGAGCCGTCGCGATCGTAGAAATAGCCGCTCTTGACCAAGATCGGCAAGCCCTGACGCGTCTGCTGCCCCAACGCATAGGTCGCGCGCTTCATAAAGTCGGCGTCGATGACAGTCTCATCGTCATCCAAAAAGATAACCGCGTCATGCCCCAGCACAGCGGCACAGGCTAGCCCCATGTTGCGGATGGCACCGTAGCCTCGCAGGCTCACGCACTCGCCCGAACCCTTGGGCGCGATCTGAGCAACCCGGTCTGCGATGCGCGAGGCCTGGGTGTTGGTGACAACGGTGACCTTGAGCGTGGGATGCGCGTCGACAATCTCGCGCACGCGCAGCGACACATCGGCTGTGGCAGAAACGGGACAGACCACCAAAAGGATGATGCGCGGGATGTCACGTACCTGCTCAAGCGAGGCCAGGCAGCGGTCGAGTTCGGGATTGTCGGCGTTGAGTCGCGTCGAATGGTCATAGGTGCCAGGGGCGTTTGCGCAAGCGTCATCGCCCGCCCAATACGTTGGAATCACGACCGTGGCGTTCATGCCTTACCCTCCCTGCAACACAAAAACGGGACGCCGCCAAACACAGGCGACGCCCCGCGACCTAGCTGATTCCATCATACCCACTTGGGCAAATCATTGCTCGCAAGTCGCAATGTTTATTGCGGATAACCCCAAAAGAGTACCGTGGACAGGCACAATAGCCGCTCGCTCCTATGCGGCATGCTCTGCCGCCCGAGTCATGCGGGACAGGCGGACCAGCAGCATAAAGCCAACGACCAGCAGCACACCAATGGAAAGGACGCCCAGCGACGGGTTGCCGGTCAGCGAGGTGACGATCGACACCAGGAAGGTGCCCATAACGCTTGCATAGCGGCCAAAGATGTCAAAGAAGCCGTAGTACTCGTTGGACTTTTCCTTGGGAATAATGCGACCAAAGTAGCTGCGGCTGAGCGCCTGCACGCCGCCCTGGAACAGGCCGACCATAATGGCAAGCACCCAAAACTCAAAGGCGGTCTTTAGGAAGAACGCGGCGAACAGCACAATGCCCATATAGGCGGCGACTGCCACCAAGATCATGTTGAGCGTGCCCACGCGGCCGGCGAGCTTGCCGTAGATGATGGCGGACGGAAAGGCCACGAACTGCGTGACGAGCAGCGCCAGGACCAACTGGGTCGAATCGATGCCCAAGGCCGATCCGTAGCTGGTTGCCATGGAAATGACCGTGTGCACACCGTCGATGTAGAAGAAGAACGCGATCATGTAGACCAGCACGGTCTTGTTGTGGGCGATCTCGCGCATGGTGTGTCCGACCTCGGAGAACACACCGCCCACGATGTGGCCGATGGTGTCCTGGGGACCGCGCTCGCGACCGTACTTTTGCTTATAGGTGCGAATGAGCGGCAGGGTAAAGATGAGCCACCAGGCACCAGTGATGACAAACGACAGACGCGTTGCCAGCATGGTGGGGACGCCAAGAGCGGGGCCACCCATGATAAGCGCCAAGCAGATGATGAACGGCACGGTGGAACCGATGTAGCCCCAGGCATAACCCGAGCTGGACACGGCGTCCATGCGCTCGTCGGTGGTAATGTCGGGCAGCATAGCGTCGTAGAATGTCATAGAAGAGTTAAGGCCGATGGTGCACAGCACGTACACGGTCAAAAATGCCATGGCGGACATTGGGATAGCCTGCGCCAGGCAAAGCACCAGGCCCGTGAGGAAGAAGCCCAAGAAGAACTTGATCTTGTTGCCGGCGTAATCGGCAAGCGCGCCCAGAATGGGCATGAGCATGGCAATGACCAGCGAGGCAATCGTCTGCGCGTTGCCCCAAGCGACCACCAGGTCTGCCGAGGAAGCACCGGTATTGATGGCGTTAAAGTAGATGGGCACCACCGAGGTATTGAGCAGCACGAGGGCCGAGTTGCCCACATCGTACATAACCCAGTTACGCTCGAGCTTGGTGTATTTCATGGACAGGGCCCCTTCGTATTCGCCCGATATGCAGTTAGTTCATCGTACCCCAATTGTCCAGAGGCGCCGGTAAGGATTCGGCAAAGGGGGCACGCACGAGCCCTACTCCTCGCGGTCGAACTCCTCGTCGGCGCCGAGCACGCGACCGCTGTAATTGACGTGGTTGGTCACGGCTTCCATATCGCCGGTCTCGATAAAGCGGGCGACCGTGCACTCGTAATCGACCAGCGCGCGGTCAAAGACCTCGGGGAAACTCTCGGTCGAGACTTCATCAGTAAAGGGGTTCTTCCATGCCAAGTGGCCCAGGTTGCCGGTACGCTCGGGCAGCTCGGTCGTCACGCGGTGCGCAAGGCCGTCGAGCAGCGAATAATCGTGCACCAAGCCCTCGAGCAGGGCAATCGCGCGCGTCTTGGCCGAACCAGCCGGCTCGATAGTACGGTAGAGCAGCTGCATGTCGGCTACGGCGCCGGCGTACTCCCCCGCCGGGATGTCGATACCGTACACGCGCCCGGCGACGTAGCTCATCAGCACGCCGGCAACGCGATTGATGCGGTCGGTAGTGACGATCTCGCCCGCCGGCGGATAATCCTCGACCGTGGCCCCGTCACGTTTAAGCTGCAGCATCAGCACGTCCAGGTCGCTTTCGAGCACGGCGTGAACTTGACTGCCCGAAGCCTCGAGCTCGGGGTCGGACTCAACAATGCCAAACTGCTGCTCGTAGACAAAGGGATGGGCATTGCGGTCGAGCACATAGTGCGACAGCAGGCCCAGCGCAAACGCGCGACCCAGATTGGCATCGCGCGGCTGCAGGTGCGACACGCCATCGCGCAGGCACGAGAACTGGCGCGACATGCGCGAGCGGTGCATGACCTGAGCCAGCAGCGTGCAGTCGGAAACACGCGGTGTCAGAATGTGAAAGAAAAACGGGTCGGGGCCTTGGTTGCCCAAGATAAAGGCAATGCGCTCTTCATCGGACGTGATGACGCCCTGCGGAAGACGGTCGATGCTTTCCTCGCCAAACAGATGATGGGTGATAAGCGCGGGCATAATGATCCTTTCGATTTCATTCGATGCCACCCATTATGCCCACCGCGCGCCCATACCAAACCTGCGATGGTAAACGACGGCACGCAAGCCTCTTACGCAAGCCCCAGGTGCGACTTGACCTCGGCGGCACGACGGCGGGACACCGGCACCGTCGAGCTCACGCGGTCGAGCCTGAGCTCCATCAACCCCGTGGAGCCAATCTCAACATTGTGCACGTCTTCCAAATTGACCAGATAGCTGCGATGGACGCGGATAAAGCCCTCGGAGCCCAAGCGACGTTCGAGCGAAGAGATCGACTCATTAATCAGATATGTTCCCTCGGCGCAGACGGCGTTGCAAAAATCGGCACGCGCCTCAAAGTAGCAGACATCCGCCACGGGGATGAACACCTTTTTACCCCCGCGGTCCACCGTCAGGCGAAGGGGCTGGCGCGGGGTATGGACAGCGCGGCGAACACCCAGGGCGGTTTCGATCTTGTCGAGCGCCTTTGACAGGCGGGCATCCTCGACCGGCTTGACGACATAGTCGACAGCATCGAGGTTATACGCGTCGGCCGCGAACTCTGCAAACGCCGTCACAAACACCACCACCGGCGGCGTCTTTAGGTTTTGCAGGGTCTCGGCTAGCTCAATTCCCGAGCGGCCGGGCATCGTGATATCCAAAAACAGCACGTCGGGCTTGTTCGACAGAATCGACTCCACGGCCTCGGTGACATTGCCCGCCTCGGCAATCTGTCCCACACGTGCATCCTTTTCCAGCAGATAACGTAGCTCAGCCCTAATAGGAGGCTCGTCATCAACCACCAAGATGTTCCATCCCTCGGACATATGCGCTTCCCCTCTTTTTTCTCTCAATCCAACCGCGCGCTACACCTTCATCGGCGCCGGCTCATGCGGCTCGCCGTTCAGCTCGACGATGACCTGCGTCCCCACGCCCTCCTGGGACTTCACGCGCATGCCAGAATCTTCCCCGTAAAAGAAATGGATGCGCTGAAGCACGTTGAAGAGCGCCAGGCCGCAGCCTCGCTTGATGGAGCCGTCGGCGGTAATGCTCTCGGGCTCCTCTCGGCGATGCTGCTCAAACAGGTGCGCGCAGACTTCTTCGCTCATACCGATGCCGTCATCTTCGACGATGATCTCCAGACCGTCATCGGTCTCAAAAGCCCCAACACGAATAGAAAGCGGCTCGGTCTCGCGCTGGGCATGCTTGATACAGTTTTCGAGCAGCGGCTGTAAGATAAACGGCGGCACCATGCTGTCGCGCACCTCAAAGTCGATGTCGACCGAAACGCGCAGACGGCCGTCGCCATACCGGGCCTGCATAAGATTGATATAACGAGTGCCCTGTTCCACCTCATGCTCGAGCGTGGTGAGCGTATCGGAGTCAGAAAGCGTCTGACGATAGTAATTGGAAAAGTCGATCAGCAGCGATCGCGCCTTGTCGGGCTCGGTTCGCACGAGCGACACGATAGTGCTGATGGTATTGAACAGAAAATGCGGGTCGACCTGCGACTGTAGGGCGCGCAGCTCCACGCGGGCCGTAAGCTCGTCCTGGCGCTCGAGCTCAAAGCTGGCGAGCTGCGTGGAAATGAGATCGGCAAAGCCCGAGGCTAACGCCGTCTGGCGCATATCGATGCTGCTCAGGCGGGGATAGTACAGCTCGAGCGTACCCACGCAATGCCCGCGCACGGTAAGCGGTGCGACAATACCGGCGCGCAGGCGGGGAAAATAGCCACCCGTCTCATTGGAGGTGTCACGCGAAAACACGCTCTGCTCGCCCGTCTCAATCACACTGAGCGTGGTCTCGAGCACGACCGGGGTGCCGGCGGGACACTTTGTCGAATCCTCGCCCCAACTTGCCAACACCTGCTTGCCGTCGGTGAAGCAGATGGCCGAGGCGATAGTTTCGGACAGAATGATTTTGGAGGCGCCCAGGGCAGCTTCGGGCGTAAGGCCACGCGACGTGTAGGCGAATATTTTTGATGCGATGGCGAGTGTACGGTCGGTTGCGCTCGATGTGAGGTCGTCGGGGACCACAAAGACATACGAGAAAAAGAAGCACAGCATGACCAGGCCGGCAATAACGACAACGCCCGGAACGGGATTGGGATTATCGGTTAAATCCCAGATAAGCAACAGGATAAGCGCCGGAACGACAACACCGAGCAGGATGGCCTGGACCACATGCTGGGCCGTACGAAAGACCTTGGTAGAGTTGTAGCTCTTGCCCAGAATCAGCCTATTGAGATCCACCGTCATCTCCTTCTTACTGACGCACCTCATAGCAATAAAGAGGGCCGCAAGCGACCCTCTCCATTGCATTATGCAATCAAAAACTGTGTTTTACATCCAGCCATCGACAAACGGTATCTTAGGCGCTGTATTTGTTGGCCTCGCCAAAGGTGCCAGCCTCGACGATCCAGCCGTCCTTCATGATGACGTCCATGTTGTCGGTGTTGAGCACGTGGATGTCGGCGGCGACGTCACCGTTGACGACCAGCAGGTCGGCGCACTTGCCGGCCTCGATGGAACCGGTCTCGTCCTCGATGTGGCACATCTTGGCACCGTTGAGGGTGGCACAGGTGATGGTCTCGACCGGGGTGAAGCCGATCTTGTCGACGAACTCGTACATCTCCTCGATAGAGCAGGTGCCGTACGGGGTGACGAAAGAGAAGGAGTCGGAGCCGATCGTCATGACGACGCCGCGCTTCTTGGCCTCGCGCAGGCAGTCGTAGTTGCGCTGCAGCTCCTTCTCGACCAGGGTGCCCTCGTACTTGTCGTGCAGCTCGGGGACGTAGACGGGCGGATAGGTGGCGTACCAAGTGGGCAGGAAGGCGATCGTCGGGGTGAAGAAGGTGCCCTGCTCGGCCATGAGGTCCATGGTGCGCTCATCGATATCGAAGCCGTGAATCAACTGCTCGCAGCCAAAGCGAACGGAATCGTAGGCAGCGGCGTGGTTGTTGTAGCAGTGGCTCCACACGGGGATGCCGACCATCTTTGCCTCTTCGACCACGGCCTGGATCTCCTCGGAGCAGTAGTGCTGGTCGCGGCCGGAGTCCCAGCGCCAGATGCCGCCACCGGTAGCCCAGATCTTGATGGCATCGGGGTTCTCGCGCAGGCGACGACGGACGGCCTTACGCAGATCCCAAGGACCGTCGACCTGATCGCCCCAGGGGTGCGATTCCTTGTTGAGCTCCTGGCTGCAGTGGTGGGAGTCGCCGTGGCCGGCAACGCGGCAGAAGCCAAGGCCGGTTGCCAGAACGCGCGGGCCCTTGAAGACGCCCTTGTCGATGCAGTCACGGATCTGGATACCAAAGCGGCCGATCTCGCAGACGGTGGTGAGGCCGTGGGTGAGGCAGTCGTAGGCCTGCTTGACGGCGACGGCCTGCTTCTCGAGGAGCGGCTGCATGACCCAGTCGGTGTCATCGTCGGTCAGGTTGCCCGAGAAGTGCAGGTGGGTGTCGATCAGGCCGGGAAGGACGGTCTTGCCGGCGGCGTCGATGACCTCAACGCCCTCGGGAAGGTCCTGCATGACACCGGCGTACTCGATCTTGCCGTTGTCGTCGACGAGAACGAGGGAGTTCTCGACCGGCTCGGCACCGGTACCGTCGATGAGCTTGCCGCCAACGATTGCATACTTAGTGGACATGGTTCCTCCTTATGGATCCATATAGTGGGCGAGGCCGTGTTGGGTTAAGGCCTCACAAAACTACCCAAGTGGTGCCGGGTTCGGTGCGCGAAAGAGAGGATCCCGCGCACCCGATCCGCCCCGGCTAGGCGCTACTTTTTGCGAGAATTGGTAAAGGCCATAAGAGCCAGGCCAATGGCCAGCCAGCCGATCACGATGCTCCACTCCACCATGTTGAGGGAGGCGGGAGAGAACGGGATTACGAGCAGGCCGATGATGACGGCGCAGGCAGCGACAGCGAGGCAGATGCCAAACTTGCCGCCGGGCACCTCGTAGGGACGAGGCAGGTCGGGCTCGGTGAAGCGCATGCGCAGGCAAGCGAGGGCGACCATGCCGCAGGAGAAGATGAAGGCGAGGGCCGACACGTTAGTCAGAGGAATGAGCATGTTCTTGCCCAGGAACGGACCGATGACGGTGATGACGCCCAGGACGACGCAGGCGAGCTTGGGAGCGCCGGACTTGGGGTCGACCTCGGCGAATTTCTCGGGCAGCTGGCCCTTGCGGCCCATGGCAAGCATGATGCGGCTCGTGGCGCCGTAGAAGGAGTTCATCGGGCCCATGGGTCCAAGCGTAGCGATGACGAGCATGGCCAGGTACAGAAGCATGTTGATGCCCTTGAGGCAGGCAAGCGCGGGAACCGGGCTCTTAACAAACTCATGCCAGTCGAGGATGGTGCCGAACGAGTAGATGCAGACCATGTAGAAGCCGCCGGCGGCCAGCAGGGCCAGGGAGATGATCTTACCGAACTTGTTCCAGTTGAGGCCCTCGGCTGCTTCCTCAGCCTGCTGAGGAATGGTGTCGAAGCCGGCGTAGAAGAACGGGGTCAGAACCAGGACCGACACGATACCGGCGAACAGGCTGGTGCCCTCGGTAGCGGGCTTGCCGCCGCCAGCACCGGTGACCTGGGAGAACACGGGCATGGCGTTGTCCGGCGAACCGGTGAACAGCGAGACGCCCATGGCGAGCAGCATGCCGCAGAGCAGGGCCTTGGTCAGGAAGGCCTGCAGCTTGGCGGCCGAGCTGGCACCGCGGAAGTTGAGGAAGATGACGTAGGTTGCAAAGCCGAGCGCGATCAGCGTCGGGAACAGGTAAACGTCGGCACCCAGGATGGTGTAGAGCTTGACGGCGCGCAGCCACTCAAGGCCTGGCAGGCTGCCGAACATCTCGGACACGAGAGTCGAGATGGCGATGGCCTCCCACGGGCACAGGATGCCGTTGCCCAGGGCCAGGAGCCAGCCGGTGATGTAGCTCATCGTACGGCCAAAGCTACGATCGACATACTCGACGATGCCGCCCGAAATGGGGATAGCAGCCGTGAGCTCACCGAAAACAGCTCCGACGGGCACGAGGAAGATTGCGCCCAAGAGGAATGCAATCATAGCGGGAACGGGACCGCCGCCCACGACCATCCAGTCGCCGACCTGCAGAACCCAGCCAGTTCCGATGATGGCGCCGAAACCGATGGTGAAGAAGTTCCAGAGCGAAAGCGTTTTCTTCATGCCGCCGTTACCTTCGACTGCAACTTCTGCGTTCTTGTCCGCCATTGTTCCCCTCCTTTCCTTATTGACGCCTCTTTGGCGTCACCCCTTGCGCGGTCTGTTTTGCCGCGCGCTTTTATTTCGTGGCTTTACAATACGGCCTTGGCACAGCAGCGCCGCTTGTGGCTCGACCGAGGGCAGAACTGCAAAACGAGCGGCGCCGTTTTTGGGACGAACGGCACGGTTTGCCGCTCATTGTTGTCGCCCGTCCGACGGGCGTACGCTCATCGGACGCATATAGAGATGTTTTTGAGGCCGTGTGTTTTGCGCCTTTCGTACCGTTTACCGAGCTTTTGACGCGCGGACCCATTTGTTGCACATCTTTTTTGTAGGATAGACAGGTTATACATGAGACAAGGCGGTACGAATGGCATACGGATACAACGACGGTGATCAACGGCGACAAAGCGTTCGCCTTGCTGGCCGCACCACGCCAACGCCCAGAAGCACCTCCGACAACGACAACCCGCAGCGCCCCCAAGTGCAGACCGGGGCTTCTTCGCGGCAACAGAACCGTACCGTGCAGCAGTCAGACCGCGTGAGTACGAGCACACGCCAACGTCAGACCGACATATCGCAGCCGCGCCGCTACGATCGCCGTAAGACCGACTACTACGTTAAATGTTCCTTTTCGCGACCTCAACGCGATCGCGGCAATTCCGCCCCTCGCCCCGCGTCGCATACCACAAGCCACGTGCTTCCGGCCCGCCGCCTACGCCTTGCGCTTTGCTCCATTGCCGCCTGCCTCGTCTTTGTGTTTTTGGGATCCTGTATCTCCCACGGATCAGCCGGTCTTGAGCCCACTGCCGAGGACAAGCTGCTTAAAGCTCCCATCGCGCCCGGTTACTCCTTTGCGTTCTCGACCCCACGCTCGCAATGGCAGGCCGGCACCATGCCCCACATCTACCAAATTGACCCCGCATGGTCGGAGCTGCCCTATGCCGGCGGCACTATTCGCGAAAACGCTTGCGGCCCCACTTGTCTCACCATGGTCTATATCTTTAAGACTGGCCACGCCGATAAGACACCGGTCGATATATGCGCACTGGCCGAAGCCGGCAACTACGCCCCCACTGGTGCCACCGAGTGGTCGTTTATGACAGGCGGTGCGTGGCAGCTGGGACTCAACGGAACACAGCTCTATAACGATCGCGAATCGATTACCCAAGCACTTCGCTCGGGTGCGCCCGTTATCGCCGCAGTGCGCCCCGGTACGTTTACCAACGTAGGCCACTACATCGTGCTCTACGGCATCGACGATGCCAGCCAGATTGGCGTCTACGACCCCAACTCGGCCAGCCGCAGCGCCCGTCGCTGGGGCGTCGTAGAGGTCCTCAACGAAGTCGAAGCCATGTGGGCCTACTACTAGTCGTTTAAGAATGTCCCCAATGACTAGGTGAATAGCAAAAGCCCCGCAGCCGGAGCGGACTGCGGGGCTCATGAAGAGAGGCTAGTTTGTGGGCGCTTTGCCTGGCGCCCACGAGAGAGGCAACAGAGTAGAGACTACTCGTGGATGCGGGTACCGGAGAGACCGGCCATGGTCTCGGCGGCCTTGTCCAGGGCACCGATGATGCAGGTGCGGCCCTTGCGGGAGCGGGCAAACTTGATGGCGGCGCGGACCTTGGGCTCCATGGAGCCCTTGCCGAACTGACCCTCGTCGGCCAGGCGCTCGGCCTCGTCGGCGGTGATGTCCTCGAGCTCCTCCTGGTTGGGCTTGCCAAAGTTGATGGCGACATGCTCAACGGCGGTCAGCAGGAACAGAACGTCGGCGTCGCAGTCCTCGGCCAGCAGCTCGCCGCCCAGGTCCTTGTCGATAACGGCGGGAACGCCCTTGTAGCAGCCCTTGTTCTCGTAGTCGCGGACGACGGGGATGCCGCCGCCACCGCAGGCGATGACGATGAACTCGTTGTCGAGCAGGTTGAGGATGGAGTCAGCCTCGACGATCTTCTTGGGATCAGGGGAAGCGACAACGCGACGCCAGCCGCGGCCGGAATCCTCGACGAAGACCTTGGAAGGATCCTCGGCCATGAACTCCTTGGCCTGCTCCTCGGTGTAGAAGGGACCGATCGGCTTGGTCGGGTTCTTGAACGCGGGATCGTCCGGGTCGCACTCGATCTGGGTGACGACGGTGGCGGCGTGCCAACGCTTATAGCGCTTGTGCATCTCGCGGCCGATGCCCTGCTGCAGGTGATAGCCAATGTAGCCCTGGGACATGGCGCCGCACTCGGGCAGCGGCATCTCGGGGGTGCCGATGGCGTCGTGGGCAGCGGCGAAGGCGTTCTGGATCATGCCGACCTGCGGGCCGTTGCCGTGGGTGATGATGATCTCGTTGCCCTGCTCGATAAGACCAAGGAGAGCGTGGGCGGTGTTGCTCACGGCCTCGATCTGCTCGACGGGGTTGTTGCCGAGGGCGTTGCCGCCGAGGGCGACGACAATACGATCGGGCTTGCCAAGAGGCTTAGACATTGCTGGAATCCTTTCTGTAAAAGGCCTACAACCCATTAATAACCCGCGTCCGTGCGATACGCGAGTTTATTAAGGTTTATATTCTCTTTATCGCTCATTTTATTCATTTTGAAAATACCTAAGCGGCGAACGGTCGATTTTACCCGCTCAGCGTAAAGAAGCCCAGTTCAGGCATATCTACGCCATTTACGTGCAACTTTATTTAAATAGAGCAGGGATTAGACCAGATTATGCAAACTATATCTTTGCTAAACACAAAACGGACAGCGCAATATCTTACTCGCACTATACGCGATTCTATACATTAATTTGACGAGTATGCACCCCTGCAAAAACATGGGGCTTTTCATCCAACATAAGGGATAGCCGATCGCGCTTCACCCCGCGGCAAGCGACTGCGAGTTCGCAGTATGGAACTTTACCGTCGGCTTCTGCATGAACGCTACCGACGCCCTTTCGCTCCTGCGCGCCCAAGCAGCCGAGAACGCTAACGGCGCCACTGTCAACCTGGCCACCCTCAACAACGGCGCCGCCAGCCTTTTCGCAAAGTACCGTGCTGGCTCGCTGGCTTTGAGGCCTAAGTGAGCTTTGCTATTTGCCAATTTTTGTATGATTTGGGTCAAATCTATTTGTCAATTTTTGTATGATTAGGGGCAAATCTATTTGCCAATTTTTGTCAATGAGGTGTTTTAATGCTACGTCGCAAAGTCACTGATAGGCTTTTGAGCTGGAAGAATAACTCCCATAAGGCCCTGCTTGTTACCGGTGCGCGTCAGATTGGCAAGAGCTATGCGATTCGCGCGTTTGGAAAGAGCAACTACGCTTCGTATTATGAGGTCAATCTGCTACTTGATGCCGAGGCAAGAGACGTACTTGTTGGCGCTAAGAACTCCATTGACTTCATCAACCGTGTGGCCCTTCTTGCGGATGCACCGCTTATTGAGGGAGATACGCTTATCTTTGTCGATGAGATTCAGGAGTATCCGCAGATCGTTACACTTATGAAGGCGCTGGTCGAGGACGGACGCTTTAGCTATGTCTTCTCGGGGTCTATGCTTGGGACTGAGTTTAAGGGGATCTCTTCTTTCCCGGTGGGGTATGTCGAGCACATTGTTATGCGGCCAATGGATTTTGAAGAGTTTTGTTGGGCAAACAGCATCAGCGAGAATGTGCTTGCAGACATCCGCAGCTGCCTTGTCGAGAGGCGTCCCGTCGAAAATTTTATTCATGAGGCGATGCTCAAAAACTTTAGAGCTTATATCGTTTGCGGCGGCATGCCGGAGGTCGTTCAGAACTATATCGATTCGGGCTATTCGCTCGTGAGAACGCGTGAGCTTCAAATTCAGCTAGTCGATCAGTACAAAAGCGATATCTCTAAATATGCATCGACTCGAGCGTTTAACGTTCGCTCCATTTTCGAGCAAATTCCCGTTCAGCTTGAGGCGGAGTCCCATCGCTTTATCGTCTCGTCTCTAGGCGAGGGAGCTCGTCTTCAAAAATACGAGCAGGATTTCCTATGGCTGGTGAACGCAGGCGTTGGATTGATGGTCCCCCAGGTGACGGAGGCACGAAGTCCTCTCAAGAGGACGGAGAAAACGACGGCCTTTAAACTATACGAGTCCGATACAGGTATGCTCGCATCGCGGTATCCCGGCAGCACGGCACGCGCCGTCTACCTTGACATGAAAACCCCCAACCTCGGCGGCCTCTATGAGAACGTGGTCGCACAGGAACTCGTTGCCCTCGGAGCAGATACGTGGTACTACCAAACGCGTGAGGTCGGTGAAGTCGACTTTGTAATCGAAGGTGCCCGCGGGCATGTTGTCCCAATCGAAGTCAAATCGGGCAAGAAAGTTCGAGCACATGCAGCCCTCGACCGTTTGATGAGTGTGGGCGAGTACAAAATTCCCGAGGCCGTTGTGCTGAGCCACGAAAACCTTTGCAAAGAGGGCAAGATCCTTTACGTTCCAATCTATATGACATTCTGTCTCGATGAGTTTATGGAAAAGGACGACCCCAACAACGATTTCTCGTTTGCACCCATATCTCTCTAGGTCATCTGAGTCCGCAAGCCAGCCCCCACGCCCAAAGTACTGCGCCTTTCGCGCCAAAGGCGCGAAACAGCAAGGGGATAGAAGGCAGCGACAACCAACTCCCCCACTATGCCCAAAGTGCTGCGATGTTTCGCGCAAAGCGCGAAACAGCACTGGGGCAGCAGAAGGCCACAATCAGCTAGCCCTCCATGCCCAAAGTGGCGCGTGGTTTCGCGGCCACGCCGCGAAACAGCGACCGGGACAAGGCACCCCCACAGCCACGTCCTTCATTCAGCCCCACAATCCGAGGACGTAGTCGTAGCAGGATCTGAGGGCTAACCTTCGCGGACACTCCGCACTGATATCTTCTGTATTGAAGACGTCGATGATGCACCCGTATA
>NZ_QRVE01000028.1:0-10977 GCF_003462685.1 Collinsella sp. AF23-4AC
ATGTACTGGTCGGTGAACTCGGCGCGGGCGCCGGGGACCTGGTCGAACACCTCGGCGACGAGGTTCTCGAGGTAGAGGACCTCAACGCCCTGGTCCCTCAGGATCTGGGCGAAGGTGTCGTGCTCCTGCTGTGCGACCTCCAGGAACGGGACGTCGTCGAACAGGAGTCGCTCGAGCTCGTCGGGCGGCAGGTTGAGGAGCTCGTCGCCGGGACGGTGCAGGCAGACCTTCCTGAGCTTGCCGATCTCGGAAGGCACGTGCAGACCTTTCGTCATGGCCTCCTACCTTTCTTTCGGGCCTTACTGGCCGAATGTATCAGCGCCCCTCCATATGGGACGCTGCTTGCTGACAGCTCTAGTTATATCCAAAAACCACCCGCAATTCCACCTCGCCCCCGAACGGTCAACAAAGTGCGATGAACGGTATATCGCATGTGATTCCCCCATGATGTACTTCGGCGTTCTAAAGTAACTTTTCTAAGGTAAACGCTCTTTTTTCTCAAAAATCATTCGCAATTACAACTCCAATCTTTCGCTTAAGAATTGCATATCTATAACTGTTTTATGTATATAAATGACGCTTGTTCGTGTTTCTGTCTGTATTCGATGATATTCAGCTGCCTATCATTCTTATTCACACATACTCACCAGTTGAGTGAGGATATAGACCGTTTTTCACAACGCGACGGGCGTCAGCTCTATGGCTTGTCAGCGTAAGAAGTAGGTAAAGATACCGTTCACGCGATACGTCCGTGCCATAGGTCGACTAAATTGAGACAATAGTGAATAGTGTTAGGCAACCGTCCCCTGCGGGGACTGAACGGACAGATGCATATGCCGAGCAAAATCGAAAAAAAGCAAGCCGCCGCAAAGCTGCGCAAACCGCCGCGCGACTTCTCGTACACGCAGAACCGAGAGCTCAGCTGGCTGCGCTTTGACAACCGTGTGCTTGACGAAGCCTTCGACGAGACCGTTCCGCTGTTCGAGCGTCTAAAGTTCGTGTCGATTTTCGAGTCTAACCTCGACGAGTTTCTCATGGTGCGCGTGGGCGGCCTGTCCGATCTGGCAGAGCTCAAAAAACAGCCTGTCGACAACAAGAGCAATATGACCGCCTCCGAACAGGTCGATGCTGTCATGGCCGAAATGCCCGGGCTCCTTACCCGATGGGAGTCCATCTTTAAGAGCATCGAGGGCAAGCTCGACACCCTGGGCGTTCACCGCGCCCGCATCGATTCGCTTACGCCCGAGGAGCGCACCTTTGTAACCCGCTACTTCCAGGCCTACGTGTCGCCGGTCATCTCGCCGTTGGTCATTGACCCGCGCCATCCCTTCCCCAACCTGCGCAACGGTGCACTCTATCTGGCTTGTGGCCTGGACGGCGTCACCGACGAGGAGAGCCTGCTGGGCCTTATCGAGATCCCCGCCTCGATGAACCGCGTGGTCGAGATCCCCTCGCCCACCGGCACCTACTCCTACATTCTGCTCGAGGACGTCATCCTCGCCTGCCTGGACAGCTGCTTTGGCTCCTATAAGCCGCTCGACCGCGCGCTCATCCGCGTCACCCGCAACGCCGACATCGATCCGGACGGCGAGGGCGTCGAGGAGGAAGAGGACTACCGCCAGCACATGAAGCGCATCCTCAAGAAGCGCCTGCGTCTGCAGCCGGTAGTGCTCGCGGTCTCGGGATCGCTCGAGAAGGCGACGCTCAAGACCATCCGCAAGGCGCTCGAGCTTTCGCGCCGCTCGGTCTTTACCTGCGATATCCCGCTCGACCTGGGCTACGTCTTCGGCATTGAGGGCAAGATTCCCGAGCATCTACGCAACGAGCTGCTCTTTACGCCGTTTAAGCCGCAGCCCAACCCCACCATCGATATGACCCGCTCCATCCGCGAGCAGGTGCTGCAGCACGACAAGCTGCTCTTTTACCCTTACGAGGCCATGAATCCGTTCTTGGACCTGGTGCACGAGGCCGCCTATGACCCCGAGTGCATCTCGCTGCGCATCACGCTCTACCGCGTGGCCAAGCAGAGCCGCCTGTGCGAGTCACTGATCGATGCCGCCGAGAACGGCAAAGAAGTCACGGTGCTCATGGAGCTCCGCGCGCGCTTTGACGAGCAGAACAACATCGAGTGGGCCGAGCGCCTGGAAGAGGCCGGCTGCACCGTCATCTACGGCTCCGAGGGCTTTAAGTGCCACTCCAAGATCTGCCAGCTCACCTATCGCGAGGGCATGGCGCTCACACGCCTGACGCTGCTGGGCACCGGCAACTTTAACGAGAAGACGGCCAAACTCTACAGCGACTTTATGCTCATGACCGCCCACCCCGGCATCGGCGAGGACGCCAACCTGTTCTTCCGCAACCTGTCGCTGGGCAATCTGCGCGGCGATTACCGCTTCCTGGGCGTGGCGCCCGTAGGCCTCAAGCCGCTCATCATGCGCGGCCTGGACCGCGAGATTCAGCGCGCTCTCGCTGGCGAGCCCGCCCGCGTGTTCTTTAAGCTCAACTCGCTCACCGACCGCGAGGTCATCGACAAGATCGCCGAGGCATCGTGCGCTGGAGTCCGCGTGGACATGATCATCCGCGGCATCTCGTGCCTCAAGCCCGGTGTTCCGGGCAAGACCGAGAACGTGCATGTCCGCTCCATCGTCGGACGCTTTTTGGAGCACGCCCGTGTTTACGCTTTTGGCGTGGACTCGGACATGATTTACCTGAGCTCGGCAGACATGATGACACGCAACACCGAGCACCGCGTGGAGATCGCCTTCCCCGTGCTCGACCCCACCTGCCGCGCCCTGGTACACGAGTACATGGGCATGCAGCTGCGCGACAACGTGAAGGCCCGCAGCCTCACGAGCGACGGCACCTGGGTCCCCGTGGAGCGTGCAGAGGGTGAGAAACCCTTCAACTCGCAGGAAGCCCTGCTGGAGCGTGCCTATCGCAACGCCGAGGCCACGCCCGAGCCCGTCATTGAGGCGAAACCCGCCCCCGAGCCCGAGCCGCAGCCGGTAGCACCCAAGGTCCAAGAGGTCCAGGCGACCGTCATTGAGCCCGAGCCTGCACCTGCACCTCAGCCCGAGCCGCAGGCAGCTAAGCCCGCGCCCGAGACGAGCGCTCGTCGCGATAAGCCCGCCGGCAAGACCAAGGCCATCGAGCGCCATCGCCCCGGTCGTGTGCGCATGGGCCTGGGCCTGATCGGCCTGGGTCTTAAAACGCTCATTACCGGCAAGACGAAATAGTCGTTTGTAGAAGCAGTTTGTAGAAGCGCCCCGCATTTGAGGAAAGCCTCGGATGCGGGGCGCTTTTCCCTGCTACCATGGTGCGAACAACAACACGAATGACAGGCAGGGATATGAAGCTCACTATAGAATCGATGACCTACGGCGCCGACGGGCTGGCGCACGCCGACAACGGCAAGGCCGTCTTTGTGCAGGGCGCCGTGGCAGGCGACACCGTCGAAGCCGAGGTCGTACAGGACGGCAAGTCGTTCATGCGCGCCCGCACGACCGAGATTCTGGAGCCGAGCCCCGATCGTATTCAGTCCCCCTGCCCCTTCGTTGGCATCTGCGGCGGTTGTTCGTGGGGCAATCTCTCACGCACGGCGCAGCTTGCCGCCAAAGAGCAAAATCTGCGCTCCACGCTCGAGCGCATCGGCAAGTTCGCTCCTGAGCAGGTCGATAAGTTGGTACAGCCCATCTGCCACACCAAGGACGACTGGGGCTACCGCAATAAAATCGAGCTCGAACCGACCGTCGTCAACGGTCGCGTGCGCCTTGGCATGCACGGTGTCGACCCCAGCAAAATCGTGACCGTCGATGCATGCCCGCTGTTCGATAAGCGTTTTCCCAAGGCGCTCAAATCGGTCGTCGGCGCACTCAACTATCTAAGCGGCAGCCATGACTTGGGGCTCGAACGCGTGGGCATTCGCGCATCGCGCCGCACCAAGGCACTCGAGGTCGCACTCTGGACGCCCACAGGCTCTTTTCCGCGCTCGCAGGTCTCCCGCGTGCTGGCGGACGCCGCTCACCCCACGAGCATCGTGCGCGTGATGAGCAAGGGCGAAAAGAAGGCCCGCCGCGTTTCCAAGGTGGAGATGCTCGCCGGAGAGGGCTCGTGGACCGAGAACATCGCCGAGGGCCAGATGCGCTTGTCTGCCCCGTCTTTTTTCCAGGTCAACACCAAGGGTGCCGAGATTTTGATCGAGCTTGTCATGGAAGCGCTCGACCCGCAGGAAGACGAGCTTGCCGTGGACCTGTACTGCGGCGCCGGAACCTTTACCCTGCCGCTCGCCCGCCGCTGCGACTTTGTCGCCGCCGTCGAGGCCTACGGCCCCGCCGTGCGCGACCTGCGCCGTAACCTGGAGATCAACAAGCTCGATAACGTCGACGTCATCGGCGGAGACGCAGTGCGCGAGTTCCCCGACCAGGATGCCGACGTCTTGGTGGTCGACCCGCCGCGCGCAGGCCTCGCCCCCGAGGCGATCGACCTTATCGCCAGCACGAGTGCTCGCGATGTCGCCTACGTGAGCTGCGACCCGGCCACCCTGGCGCGCGATCTCAAACGCTTTGTCGAAGAAGGCACCTTCTCCCCCGTAAAGATCACGCCAGTCGACCTGTTCCCACAAACCTTCCACTGCGAGACCGTCGTCCACCTTAGGCGCAACTAGCCACTTAATCATTGCTCAGAAAAATCATTGGGAAATCGAGCGTGGCAAGCGGAGGTCTTCGGGGTATAAGACGGCTAATTGTATGCCGCCTATGAAAGGAACCCTCATGCCCAGCGTTGCCGTTCTCGCCGCCGATGGCTTTGAAACTATTGAATGCTTGACCATGGTCGATGTCATGCGTCGCGGCGGCGTGCGTGCCACGCTCGTCTCGATCATGCCCACGCGTGAGGTCGTAAGCTCGCTGCAGATCCCCGTGACCTGCGATGCGCTCTTTGATGAGATCAACTTTGACGAGTACGGCTGCGTCGTGCTGCCCGGCGGCCTACCCGGTGCCACCAACCTGCGCGCCGATCAGCGCGTCTGCAACGTGGTCTGCGAGTTCGCCGCGACCAAGCACGTCGCCGCCATCTGCGCCGCCCCGTTTATCCTGGGCGAGCTCGACCTACTCGAGGGGCGCCACGCCACGTGCTTCCCTGGCTTTGAGAAAAGCTTCCCCGAAGGCGCCTATACCGGCGAGAAGGTTACGCAAGACGGCAACATCATCACCGCCAGTGGCATGGCCCAGTCGCTCCCCTTTGCGCTTGAGCTGCTGCGCACACTCGCCGGCGACAAGGCCGTCGAGAAGGTCGCCGAGGGCATTCAGCTATGATTTTGGCTTCGCAATCACCGCGCCGCATCGAGTTGATGCGCGAGGCAGGCTATGACATTCGCGTGATTCCCGCAGATATCGACGAAACGCCTTTTGATGGCGAGGCCCCGCTTACGCTCGTTGAACGCTTAGCACGCGCCAAAGCCGCCGCCGTTGCCGCCGAGCATGCCGAGCCCAACGAACTGACCGTCGCGGCCGATACTATTGTCACCTTCGATGGCAAGATTCTGGGCAAGCCGGCAACCGAGGACGAGGCGCGCACCATGCTCCGCGAGCTTTCGGGCCGCACGCACCAGGTCGCAACCGGCGTCTGCATCGTTAAGGCAGGCGACACGGCCGCTCCGCATGCCGCCGAGAGCCTGTCGTTTGTCGATGTGACCGACGTGACGTTCTATGAGCTTACCGAAGAGCAGATCGAGCACTACGTCGCCTCGGGTGAGCCCATGGACAAGGCCGGGGCCTACGGAATCCAAGGCACAGGCGGCCGCATGCTTGTGCACGATATTTCGGGTGACTTCTACAACGTGGTGGGCTTGCCCATCGCTCGCGTCGCACGCGCGATTCAAAAACTCTCGTAATTGCATCTGGCGCTGGGTATCCCCCAGCGCCTACAATTTTGCCGTACCGTACGGATCCCGACCGGGCATAAGGCCCGGCGGAAAACCGATAGGAGAACACATGGACACACTGCTCGAAGCCATCGATGTTTGCAATGTCGATGGCTTTTGCTTTGGCAACTATACGGACGAGGAGGCTGGCACCGGCTGCACCGTAATCGTGGCGCCCGGGGGTGCCACCGGCGGCGTTGACGTACGTGGTGGCGCCCCCGCTTCGCGTGAGACCGACCTGCTGCGTCCCGAAAACACCGTCGATAAGGTCCACGCCGTCTGCCTTTCGGGCGGATCGGCCTTTGGCCTCGAGGCTGCAAGCGGCGTGGCCCGCGAACTCGAGAGCCGCGGCATTGGTCTGCCCGTCGGCCCCACGCAGGTGCCCATCGTGTGCTCCAGCTGTATCTTCGACCTTGCCTTTGGCGACCCCACCGTTCGCCCCGACATTGAGGCCGGCATCGCCGCCGTGCGCGAGGCGCTCGACCACACCCCCACCAAGCTCGAACAGGGCAACGTAGGCGCCGGCACGGGCGCTACCGTGGGTAAGCTCATGGGCCCCGCCACCTGCATGAAGGCCGGCCTTGGCGCTGCCGCCGTGGCGCTCGGCCCCATCAAGGTGGGCGCCGTGGTCTCGGTCAACGCCTGCGGCAACGTTGTCGACCCCCTCACCGGCGAGTGGGTCGCCGGCATGCGCGCCTCAGCCGATAGCGACCAGATCGTCGACATGGAACTCGCAGCCTTTGCCGCCGCCGGATCCATGCAGATGCCGCTCGACCGCACCAACACCACCATCAGCTGCATCGTCACCAACGTGGAACTCACTAAGGCACAAGCCACCAAGGTCTCCCAGATGGCCGCAGACGCCTACGCACACGCCATCCGTCCCACGCACACCACCAACGACGGCGACACCATCTACACCCTCGCCAGCGGCAAACTGGGCGCCCAGGCAAGCGCCGCCGTTCCCCTAGACCTGCTGGGCATGCTCGCCGTAAGGGCCCTGGAAACTGCCATCGTAAACGGAGCCAAAACCGCCAAAACCTCCCACGGCATCCCCGGCGCCGCGAAGTAGCCTAACCTGACCGGTTGCCCGGTGGGGCTTGGTTATGTTTGCTGCTCTACAGTCCTGGCTCGCACGAAGAGCACATTAAGTGCTCTTCGGCTCGTGCGGAACTCGCGACAAACATAACCAAGCCCACCGGGCAACCTACTCAACTAGATCCCTTTCAGCCCAGGGCCCTGTGTACCGCGCGTCGAAGATCTTCAAATTCAAATAACCTGACAATCGATTCTTATAGCAGAGGCCCCTTGGCCTTTAGTTTGCTACAAGTTCCGCACGAGCCGGAAAGCACTTAATGTGCTTTCCGTGCGAGCAGGACTGTTCGCAGTAGCAAACTAAAGGCCAAGGGGCCCAGTCAACCTATCAGCAGCGATTACTCAGCAGCTAGTTGAATTTGAAGATCTTTGAGGCAAGACGGTATAGGCCGAGTGTGGTTTTGTCTCCGGCACGACCGCGGAGGTTAGTGAAGAACCCGACCACACCGTAGCGGGCACGACGATACATGCGCTCGTCGTAGGCCTTCAAATCATTCCACAGCGTCTTCAGGCGCTCGTCGGCGCAATCCTCGTCGGAAAGCTTGGTGAGCACCGAGCAGATCGCCATCATCATGGTGAAGTAGCCCATCATGTACGAACGCAAACGCGACGACTCGACATCGCTGTACAGGTGGTACGACTCCATCATGATACGCGTAACACGGAACTGCTGGTCCAGACGCTTGACCATCGTGGCCTCGTTGACACTCTGGCCCTCGCGACCGATAAAGTAGCGATAGAGGTCGATGTCGGCGTAGTACATGGTCTTGCAACGCGGCAGCGGCACGTAGGCGTAGATGTTGTCCACATAGAACGTGTGCGGCGGCATGGGCAGGTTGGACTCGCGCAGCACATCCGTGCGATAGCACAGGCTGTGCATGAGCAGATTCTGATCCAAACGGAAATGGCCGATCTGGTCCCAGGTAAAGATCTTTTTTCGAGGCAGGGCAAACTTGTAACCAATGGCCGTATGCGTACCCTCGTAAACCTTCTCGTACACGTAGTTCGAGATAAACAGGTCAACGCGCTGGTCGCGCTCTTCAAAGCCGCGCAGAATCGACAGCATGGTCGAAAGGGCAGCGCCGTCAAGCCAGTCGTCCGAGTCGACAACCTTGTAGTAGGTGCCCTGCGCCTCGCGCAGACCCGAAAGGACGGCAATACCGTGGCCGCCATTCTCCTGGTGCACCGCGCGGATGATTCCAGGATAACGGGCCTCCCACTCGTCGGCCTTGGCGGCCGTCTCATCCTTGGAGCCGTCGTCCACCACGATAATCTCGATATCGGTGGCATAATTGCTCCCCTCCAAGATGGAGGTGATGCAATGGTCCATGTCCTTAGCGGCGTTATACGAGGGAATACCGAATGTTATGACTTTATGCATGGCAGGCGATAATCTCATCCGAAAGATCGAGGGCGGAATTGGTCACGGCATCCATATCGTAGTAACGATACTCGGCCAGACGACCCACCGGGTGGAAGTTTGTCAGGTTCTGGACGCGCTCAAGATAGCGCTCATAGAGCTCACGGTTCTCGGGCTCAAGAATGGCGTAATACGGCGTCTCGCCCGAGCCGGGCGTATAGGCCTTGGAGTACTCCTTCATGATGGTGGTCTTGCCGGGCAGGACCTGACCAGTCATGTTCTTGAACTCGGTAATGCGCGTGTAGTCCTCGCTCGTGGTGTAGTTGACGGTACCCACGGGCTGGAACTGATCCATATCGAGCGTCTCGAACTTCATATCGAGCGTACGGTACGGAAGAGCGCCCAGATCAAGGCCAAACAGCTCATCGAGCGGACCGGTATAGACGATCTCGCCGCCGTAGACCTTGCCACCGATCTTGACGGTGGTCTCGTCGATCTCAAAGAGATCGCGGGCGTCCACGTCGCAGAACACGTCGATCAGGTCGTGGTCGAGCATATGCTCGAACAGCGCCGTGTAGCCGTCCTGCGGCATACCCTGGAAGGGAGCCTGCGGGAAATAGTGGTCATCGTCGCCCACAAAGACGGGAACGCGACCGGTGATCGAGGGATCGATCTGGTCGGGCGTCTGGCCCCACTGCTTCATGGTGTAATGCAAAAAGACGTTCTCGTAGACGTAATCGGCGACCTCGGCCAAGTCGGGGTCGTTCTTCTTACGCAGCTCCATAATGGGCACCTTGACATCCTTGCCAAAGGTCTCCACGAGCTTCTGATACAGCTCCTCGCCGCGCTCATCACCAAAGGCGAGCTTGAGACTCGCATGGTTGAAGGGCACGGGCATAAGGGTACCGTTGATGTTGGCGAGCACCTTGTGCTGATAATCCGTCCACTTGGTAAAGCGCGACAGGAAATTGTGCACGCGCTCGTTAAAGGTGTGATAGATATGCGGACCGTACTCGTGGATCAGGATTCCGGCCTCGTCAGTGCAGTCATAGGCATTGCCCGCAATGTGGCTACGGCGCTCCAAAACGGCAACACGATAGCCGATAGTCTCGGCAAGACGGCGGGCGCAAACGGCACCGGCATATCCAGCACCGACGACAATCATGTCGTACGCGCCGGCGTTAAAGCCTTCAGGCAGGCCTGAGGTAATCTGCATCGATACTCCTTGTCAAAAGCCACGGGCTCGTTAGCTGGGCTTTTCTCGAACATTCTTCGAGACATATTTATCAGAGCGATTATAGCGCTAATGCGTCCTATAATGAGCTTGCCACACAAGGAAAGCTCAAGCACCGCGGCGTACAAATTTGAAAGGTAAACCCGCTAGCAGCGGGTTTATTCGTGAACAGCCGGGCGCCTGGAGCTTAGCGAAACGCTTGTAAGGAGTAACATGAGCGATTTCCTTAACCGTATGAAGTCTGCCGCCAAGGCCGACCTTAAGACGATCGTCCTGCCCGAGGGCGAAGATCCGCGCACCATCGTCGCGGCCACCAAGATCATCGAGGAAGGTCTGGCAAAGATCGTCATCCTGGGCAACCCCGACGAGATCAACGTTCCCGGCGCCACCGTCATCGACCCACGCAATGCCGAGAAGCACGAGGAGTACGCGCAGAAGTTTGCCGAGCTCCGCGCCAAGAAGGGTGTCACTATCGAGCAGGCTCGCGCCCAGGTGATGGACGCCACCTACTTTGGCACCATGATGGTCAAGATGGGCGACGCCGACGGCCTGGTCTCCGGCGCCTGCCACTCCACCGCCGACACCCTGCGCCCCGCGCTGCAGATCCTCAAGACCGCCCCGGGCACCAAGCTGGTCTCGGCCTTCTTCGTGATGTGCACCGACACCCCGCAGTTCGGCACCGACGGTACGCTGATCTTCGCCGACTGCGGCCTCAACATCAACCCGTCCTCCGACGAGCTCTCCGAGATCGCCATCGCCTCCGCTCACTCCTGGTCCACCTTTATGGGCAGCGTCGAGCCGCACGTGGCCATGCTCTCCTACTCCACCATGGGCTCCGCCGGCGGCGAGGTCGCCAAGAAGGTCCAGGAGGCCGTGAAGTTCTGCAAGGAGAAGGCTCCCGAGCTCGCCATCGATGGCGACCTGCAGCTCGACGCCGCTATCGTTCCCACCGTCGCCCAGCTCAAGGCCCCCGGCTCCTCCGTCGCCGGTAAGGCCAACGTGCTCGTGTTCCCCGACCTCGAGGCAGGCAACATCGGCTATAAGCTGGTCCAGCGCTTCGCTGGCGCCGACGCTTACGGCCCCATCCTGCAGGGCATCGCCAAGCCGGTCAACGACCTGTCGCGCGGCTGTTCTGCCGACGACATCGTGGGTGTCGTGGCCATCACCGCCGTCCAGGCTCAGATGGCTGAGTAGCCAGACATATCCCCGCCGAAGGCAGCGCAGGTTAACCCCTGAAAACGTCCTCGACCAATGAAACGCCCCCGTTCTGCTCCTTCGGAGCTATGAACGGGGGCGTTTCTGGTCTGACGCTCCTATTTGGCAAGGTGTTTTTTAGAATCCATTTTGCGCTCGGCCTCGAAGGCTTGC
>NZ_QRVE01000028.1:10987-11285 GCF_003462685.1 Collinsella sp. AF23-4AC
CTGACGCTCCTATTTGGCAAGGTGTTTTTTAGAATCCATTTTGCGCTCGGCCTCGAAGGCTTGCCTGTCCCAATCGAGCGGAAGTCCGGCCTCGACCCATGCCTCGTAGGCCCTCCTTATGGGCTTGAGCTCCCTTTGGCCCCTCTCCAGCATCGAGATGTACTTCTCGCTGGTGCCCAGTATGGACGCCGCCCTCACCTGGCTGACCTTCGCCGCGCGCCTGGCCGCCACGAGCTCCGAGGCGTCCTCGGGCCTCCTGATCTCGTGCGGGTGCATCAGCGCCCGGTACGCCTCCCTG
>NZ_QRVE01000028.1:11295-12032 GCF_003462685.1 Collinsella sp. AF23-4AC
GGCCTCCTGATCTCGTGCGGGTGCATCAGCGCCCGGTACGCCTCCCTGGCCACGTAGCGCTTGAGGCACCTCATGACCTCCCTGTCACTCTTCCCCCGCGCCCTGGCCCTCTCGGCGTACTCGGCGGTCTCGGGGTCGCGCATGACCCTCTGCCTCGCGATCTCGTGCAGCGCGCTGTTCGCCTGCCGGTCGCCGCCCCTGTTGAGCCTGTGCCTCACGGTCTTGCCGCTCGAGGCGGGGATGGGGCAGGCCCCGCATATCGCCGCGAACGACGCCTCGGAGCGCAGCCTGCCCGGGTTGTCCCCGGCCGCGACCGCGAGCTTGGCCGCGCTCACGGGCCCGCACCCGTACATCGCCAGCAGCGCGGGGCAGTTCTCCTCCAGGGACGCCTCGATCGCGCGCTCCATGTCGAGCGCCGCGTCGCGCGCCGCCGCCCACAGGTCCGCCAGCGCGCCGAGCGCGGCGCCCAGCGCGCCCTCGGCGCGCACGGAGGGGAGCTCCTCCATCAGCCTCGGCCCTCCCATGCCGCGGAACCTCGACCTGAGCCCCTCCGGCGCGGTGGTGAGCAGCGGCCTCGCGGTGTTGATCGCCGAGGTCCGCGCCTTCACCGCCCCGGAGCGCGCCGCGAGCATGCAGCGCACCCCGTCGACCCACCCGTCCTGGCTCTTGGGGGTCCCGAGCTTTGAGCCGGACATCGCCGCGCGGGCGGCCCTCTCCGCGTCCGCCTCGTCGCACTT
>NZ_QRVE01000029.1:0-329 GCF_003462685.1 Collinsella sp. AF23-4AC
CAGGCCCCCGACAGGTCCGCGGGAGCGGGCTCGCCGTAGCGCGAGCGCGGCGCGGTGACGTAGCGGTGCGCCGCGACCTCCCTGGTCACGGTCGAGGGCGACCTGCCGAGCTCCGCGGCGATCTCGCGGGCGCTGCGGTTGCGGTCGAGCATCCTCTCGACCGTGTTCCTCTCGTGCCTCGTGAGCCTCCCGTACGACCTTCCGGACGGCTTGGGTCTGGACATGCCGGCCTCCCTCCATCGCGGGCCGGGGGATTCCGGCCCCTCTGGGGTTGCCTACCCGGATTCGCGCCTCAGGACTCAGCGCAACGCGTTGCGCTGAGTCCTGAG
>NZ_QRVE01000029.1:341-7870 GCF_003462685.1 Collinsella sp. AF23-4AC
GGTCTCAGCGCAACGCGTTGCGCTGAGTCCTGAGGCTGTTGCAATGAAAATGAGAATCAAGGAGGTGCAGTGACAGAAAAAATTTATCTTAACAGGGTTGCTTTTGGGAATTTGATATGCTATACTATAAAAATCCAAGCAAAGGAGTTTATCAATATGCGGCAAGGTATTCTATAATAAAATTTGATAATGGGAACAAAGACAAACGTCCTCAAGGAGAGGGCTTGGTTTTTGTACCCAATTTAAGAATACTTTTGCCTTTTCATTTCATATCGTGATAGACAACGGCCAGCCTTGGCCGCAGTTTTCATGTGTGTCCTACCTATCATCCCCAGCGGTAAAAGTATTTGTCGCTGGGGATTTTTGCGCCCTTCTGGGCCTTGTATGGAGGACAATCATATGAAAATCATCAATATTGGCATTCTTGCTCATGTAGACGCAGGTAAGACGACCTTGACGGAGAGCCTGTTATATACCAGCGGAGCAATCGAGGCGCTCGAGCCGTGGGAACAGCGCGAGATCATGCGCTTGGTCGGTAAGTTCTCCCATGTTCTTAACGAAGAGTGCGAGGCATTTAAACGGCAAGTGGCCGCCGAGAACGAGGCTGACGATAAGGGAGAAGGGGAGACATGCGACTCTTAATGAGATTTATGAGGCCGTATCGCGGGCTGATTGCGGTGACGCTGTTTGTACTGCTGATAGATAACGTCGGCACGCTGCTGGTGCCTACAATGTTGGCGAATATGGTCAATACTGGTATCACGACGGGTGATATCGACTACATCTTGCGCAACGGCGTGTATATGCTCATCGCGACCGGCATGGCCAGTGGCGGCGCGGTGCTGGGCTGCTATCTTTCGGCCCGTCTGGCGGCCAATGTGGCCTGCGACATTCGCAACGCCATCTACGATAAGTCGCTCGAGCTGTCCGCCAGCGACTTTGAGCGCTTTGGTACGGGTTCGATGATCACGCGCTCGCTCAACGACATCAACGTGATCCAGCAAGCGATCCTGCAGACGATTCAGCTGGTGTTACCGGTACCGTTCTTGGCCGTGGCGGGCATCATCTTTGCCTGGTTTATCGATCCTGCCATGGGCACGCTGCTGGGCGTGGTCGTTGCGATCTTGCTGGTGGCGGCGGTCTTTACCGTTGCCAACGCCGCGCCGATCTTTATGCGCCTGCAGAGCTTTATCGACCGCATGAACGTGGTGCTGCGCGAGAACATCGTGGGCGTGCGCGTCATCCGCGCATTTAACAAGGAGCGCCACGAGGAGCAGCGCCTGGACGAGGTGTTTAGCGATTACGCAGCCAATGCCATCAAGGTCAACCACCTGTTTGTGGGTCTCGACAGCTCCAGCTTCTTTTTGATGAATATCCTCGAGGTGGCGGTGCTGTGGGTGGGCGGCAACCGCGTGGGCGTCCATGCCATGCAAATCGGCAGCATCTCGGCCGTGTTGGAGTACGCGATCCTGATCCTGTTCTTTGTGATGATGGCGCAGGTGGTGGTGCTGACGCTTCCGCGCGCCGCGGCGTGCCTCAACCGTGCGCAGCAGGTGCTCGAAATCGAGCCGAGCATCGTGGACGGCAAGGCTACGCTGGGCGACGGGGCGCCCGAGTCCGCAGATGGAGCCGACGCGGTGGCCGTGTTCGACCATATGTCATTCCGTTTTGACGATGCCGACGAGGACACCCTGTGCAACCTGAGTTTTGCCTGCCGCCGTGGACAGACGACCGCGATCGTGGGCTCGACGGGCTCGGGCAAGTCAACGGTGGCCAAGCTCTTGCTTCGCTTCCACGATGCCACGAAGGGCACCATTCGCCTAAACGGCGTCGATCTGCGCGACCTTTCGCAAGACGATATCCGCGGGCGTATCGCCTATGTGCCGCAGAAGGCATGGCTGTTCTCGGGTACGGTGGCGAGCAACCTGCGCTTTGGCAACGAGGGCGCGACCGAGGCTGACATGCTCCATGCGCTGGAGGTTGCCCAGAGCACCTTTGTGCTCGACCAGCCCCAGGGGCTCGATACGCCGGTGGCCCAGGGCGGCACGAACTTCTCGGGTGGTCAGCGCCAGCGCCTGGCGATTGCCCGCGCACTCATGAAGCACGCCGACCTGTATATCTTCGACGATAGCTTTTCGGCCCTGGACTTTAAGACCGATGCGGCACTGCGCCATGCGCTACAGGACGAGACGCGCGATGCCGCGGTGCTCATCATCGCCCAGCGCATCTCGACTATTTTGCATGCCGATCAGATTGTGGTGCTCAAGGACGGTGAGGTCGTGGGCCTGGGCACGCACGACGAGCTCATGAAAACCTGTGAGGTGTACCGCGCTATCGCGGAATCGCAGATGAAGGGAGGTGAGTAGCATGACCGAGGAGCTCAAGAAGTGGAGCATCGCCGATGACGCCGCGGCTGCAGAAACAGTCGAGGAGACGGGCGCCACGTCCGACCTGGAGGAAGACGCCAAGGCAGCGGCGGAGCGCGAGGCTCGCCGCCAGGCACTCTACGAGGAAAACGAGCGCGCCGAGGACGAGCGCGCCCGCGCCGAGGCGGAGCGCATGCGCGACGTTGACGACGAGGACGAGGACGAGACGCCCCGCGACACCTGGGCGACGGTGCGCCGCCTGTGGAGCGAGGCCGCCGGCGACCATTGGCGCTTCTATATCGTGTTCGCGAGTATCGTGTTCTATGCCATCTTTAACACCGCGGCGCCGGCTTACAGCGCCCGCGTGATCGATGAGCTGTGGGGGCACATGAAGCTGGCGTTTGCCAACAACACCACCTTCAGCATTACCTGGGAGAACTGCGGCAGGACCATCTTTGTCTACTTTATGATCTGGACCGCCGCTGCCTCGTTCTACGCACTCCAGAGCTTTTTGATGTCGAGCGTTGCCGAGCGCCTCAACCTGCGCCTGCGCAACCGCATCGCACAAAAGCTCAACCGTCTGCCGCTTGCCTACTTTGACGCGCATCGTCCCGGCGAGGTCGTCAGCCGTGCGACCAACGACTTGGACAAGATGTCCGAGAGCATGCAACGCGGCCTGCTGCAGCTTCTGGTGTCGATCGGTACCGTGGTGGGCGCCGTGAGCGTGATGTTCGTGTTTAGCGTGCCGCTCACGCTCGTCTTTTTGTTCTTTACGGCGCTTTCGCTGCTGGTGACGAAGGTCGTGTCGCGCCGCACGCATGATGTGACGGGCGAGCGCCAGGAGTGGGTGTCCAAGATTACGAGCGCGGTCGAGGAGGGCTACTCGGGCCGTCTGGTGATCCGTGCGTTTAACCGCGAGCGCAAGAGCTCTGCCGAGGTGCACGAGGCTTCGAAGGAGCTGGCGCGCGTGAGCACCAAGGCCGACTTTATGATTAACGCCGTCGGCCCCGCGGTGCGCTTTATCGGCCGTTTGGCGCAGATCGTGATCGCGCTGGTGGGCTGCAGCATGCTGGTTGCCGGGCATATGACCGTCGGCGTGTTCCAGGCGTTCTTCCAGTTTATCTCCGAGGCGTCCGAGCCCATGACTGAGCTGTCGTTTACCTTTAACTCGCTGCAGAGTGCGCTGGCGAGCGCCGAGCGCGTGTTCGACCTGCTCGACGAGCCCGAGATGGAGGCCGATCCGCAGCCGGGCGAGGCTGCCAAGCTGCCGGGCAAAGTGGAAGGCCGTGTCGCTTTTGAGCATGTGCGCTTTGGCTATTCGCCCGACAAGCCGCTTATGCGAGACGTGTCGTTTACCGCCGAGCCGGGTCAGAAGATCGCCGTGGTGGGAACCACGGGCGCGGGTAAGACCACGCTCATCAACCTGCTCATGCGCTTTTACGAGATCGACGGCGGCCGCATTACCCTCGACGGCGTGGACACGAGCCGCATGGACCGCGGCGAGCTACGCCAGCAGTTTGGCATGGTGTTGCAGGACGCTTGGCTATTTGATGGCACCATTGCCGAGAACATCGCCTACGGCTGTCCCGAGGCGACGCGCGAGGAGATTGTCGCGGCCGCACGTGCCGCACGGGTCGACTTCTTTGTGCGCACTATGCCGCAGGGCTACGACACGCGTGTGGCTAACGATGCCGAGAGCATCAGCCAGGGCCAACGTCAGCTGCTGACCATCGCGCGCGTGCTGCTCAACAACCCGGCGATCCTCATCCTGGACGAGGCGACGTCGAGCGTGGACACGCGCACCGAGCTCGCCATCGGCCGTGCTATGGATGCGCTCATGCGCGGGCGCACGAGCTTTGTGATCGCGCACCGTCTGTCGACGATCGTCGATGCCGACCTCATCCTGGTCATGGATCACGGCAATATCATCGAGCAGGGTACGCACAAGGAGCTGCTGGCTGCCGAGGGCGCTTATGCCGACCTCTACCTAAGCCAGTTCGCATAAGGTGACAAAGGGTCAGTCCCGCATGTCACATCGAAAAGAAGGCGCGCCGGGAGCGGATTCCCCGGCGCTCCTTTCGTGTTGGCGTTCAGGCTGTGGCGGTTGCCCGCGGCCCTAGCGCTCGTCCACGAACTTGGCGACGAGGGCCTTGAGCTCGGCCACCTCTTGCTCGAGTTCCTTGACGCGACGGGCGTTTTCGGTGATGCCCTGACGGTTGAGGGCGCTCTGCTCGGCGGCATCGTCGGGCATGTACTCGCGATGCTGCTTGGCGTCGAAGCTCTCCTCGAACACGCGGCAGCCATTGCGCTTGATGATGCGCCCGGGCACGCCCACGACGGTGCAGTTGTCGGGCACGTCCTTGACGACGACCGAGTTGCCGCCGATCTTGACGTTGTTGCCGATGTGGATGTTGCCAAGCACCTTGGCGCCCGTGCCCACGGTGACATTATTGCCCAGGGTGGGGTGGCGTTTGCCGGTCTCGTTGCCGGTGCCGCCAAGCGTGACGCCCTGGTAGAGCACGCAGTTGTCGCCCACGATGGTAGTCTCGCCGATGACGACGCCCATGGCGTGGTCGATAAAGAAGTGCTTGCCGATCTGCGCGGCGGGATGAATCTCGACGCCGGTGATATGGCGGGTTAACTGCGAGAGCACGCGGGCAAGCGATCGATGGCCGTGTTCCCACAGCCAGTGCTCGGGCACATGATTCCACTTGGCGTGCAGGCCGGGGTAGGACAGGAAGATGACCAGGCTATTTTGCGCGGCAGGGTCCTGCGCCTGGACGGTCTTGATGTCCTCGCGAATGGTGTTGATAAAGCTCACCGGCCGCCCTCCCTTAGCGCCGTGACAATGCGATTCAATAAAGTATAGCGATTCGCTAGGGATTAGGAAGGGCAATCTTGCTTTGCTTTAGGCGACAGGTGTCAGTTATGCAAACTTGCTGGTAATGGAGTCATGCTTTTGTGGGGTTGCGCACGAGGGGGCGCCGCAACCGTATACTGGTCAACTTGGACGTATCCGCGCCCACAACTGAGAGGTTTTACTTCATGGGTTTCATCAATTTTATCGCCGAGCTGCTTAAGGATCCGCGCACTGCGATCGCCAGCTGGATCGCCGCCGGCCCGCTCATGGCCTACGGCTGCGTGTTCCTGATCATCTTTATCGAGACGGGCGTGGTGTTCTTCCCGTTCCTTCCCGGCGACTCGCTGCTGTTTGCCTCGGGCTTCTTTGCCCATAACGGCGGCTTTAACATCGTGGCGCTTCTGGCCACCGCATGGGCCGCAGCCATCCTGGGCGATCAGTGCAACTTTATGATCGGTCACTTCTTTGGCCGCAAGATCATCGCCTCGGGCAAGGTAAAGGCCATGACGCCCGAGCGCATTAAAAAGTCCGAGGACTTCCTGGATAAGTGGGGCCATCTGGCCATCTTCCTGGGTCGCTTCTTCCCGTTTATCCGCACCTTTGTGCCCTTTATCGCCGGCATGGGCGGTATGCACTGGCGCAACTTTGTCATCTTTAACGTGCTGGGCGGTATTACCTGGTCAACGGTCTTCACGCTGCTGGGCTACTTCTTTGGCGGCATCCCCTTTGTGCAGGAGCACTTTGAGTTGCTGATCGTGGGCATCGTCGCCGTGTCGATCATCCCGACCGTGGTCGGTTTGGTTAAGGCAAAGCTCGGTAAAAAGAACGCGTAGTCCGAGCTTGTTTTCGGACGTTAATTCCAAGGCCCGTCATCGGATTCGATGGCGGGCCTTTTGTGTTGAAGGCAAATGAAAATACTTTACTTAGTTAAAGAAAAGCGTTTTATCCAAGGCGTGCGGGGAGTACAATCTCGTGCATGCGAATCGACGTGCCATTGGCTTTGATGCTGTTCGCGTGTCCCGTCCGGCTCTACGCTCCGGGCGTGCGACGTTGCGACGCGGTCAGCCTCGGTCCTTGCATGCGGGTTCGCGAGTGTGCAACTGTGTATGTAAGGAGCGACATATGACTGTCGAGAAGAAGGATATCGATTGGGGTAGCCTTGGCTTTGGCTACATGAAGACCGATTACAGCTACGAGGCCCATTGGAAGGATGGCGAGTGGGACGAGGGCGGCCTGACCACCGACCACACCCTGCACGTCTCCGAGTGCGGTGGCATCTTCCATTACTGCCAGGAGGTCTTTGAGGGCCTGAAGGCCTACACCGCCGAGGACGGCAGCATCGTCTGTTTCCGTCCCGACATGAACGCTGAGCGTATGTACAACTCTGCGCAGCGCCTCGAGATGCCCCCGTTCCCCAAGGACAAGTTTGTCGAGGCCGTCAAGCAGGTCGTTTCTGCCAATGCCGCATGGGTTCCGCCCTTCGGCTCCGGTGCAACCCTGTATGTGCGTCCGTTTATGATCGGCTCCGGTGACGTAATCGGCGTGGCTCCCGCTCCTGAGTACACGTTCCGCATTCTCGTGACCCCGGTCGGTCCGTACTTTAAGGGCGGCCTCAAGCCCGTCAAGCTGCGCGTTTCCGAGTACGACCGCGCCGCACCGCACGGCACCGGCAACATCAAGGCCGGCCTCAACTACGCCATGTCCCTGAAGCCCACGATGGAGGCTCACCGCGAGGGTTATGCCGAGAACCTGTATCTCGACTCCGAGTCCCGCACCTATGTCGAGGAGACCGGTGGCGCTAACGTCCTGTTCGTGAAGGAGGATGGCACCCTCGTCGTTCCGCAGTCGCACACCGACTCCATCCTGCCCTCCATCACCCGCCGTTCGCTCGTTCAGGTTGCTCAGGACCTGGGCATGACCGTCGACCAGCGTCCCGTCGAGTGGGCCGAGGTCAAGGCCGGCACCTTTGTTGAGTGCGGCCTGTGCGGCACCGCTGCCGTTATCTCCCCGGTCGGCGAGATCGACAACAAGGTCTACGGAGCCGACGAGACCGTGACCTTCCCGGCTGGCTACACCGAGATCGGTCCTGTGATGAAGAAGCTCCGCGAGACCCTGACGGGCATCCAGTCTGGTGCTGTCGAGGACAAGCACAACTGGGTTTACACCGTCGCGTAAGCTGTCTTAGCTGTCCGGCCCGAGGGCGACCTTCCTTTCCGGCGCGTCCTCGTACATGAAAGAACCCCCGCTGCGCACTGAACTGCCTCCCATTTCTTGGACACAAGAAATGGGAGGCTTTTTTATGG
>NZ_QRVE01000003.1 GCF_003462685.1 Collinsella sp. AF23-4AC
GGTTTAAAGCTGGCCGCTGCGCGGCCAGCAGACTAAAGTCTTGAAACAAGAAAAGGGGCGGCAACCGGGTGGTTGCCGCCCCCTTTGCGAAGCCAGTTGGCTTCGGAACTAGTGGTCGATGCCGTTGAGGTTCACCCTCGTGAGCGTATAGGTCACATAGTCGGGCGATTGAGGCGTTGCGCTCGCCACGTCACCCTTAACCAGGCTCGCTGTCATCACCAAGCGATAGTTCGCGTAGAACTGCTCACGCTGTTCAACCTGCGTGTTGACCTTAACGGTAAAGGGCAGGCTAAACGTCGTATTACCGTTCTTCGTTTTGAACTTGCCGTTCTCCTTCGAGTCAGTGAAGGTGATCGTGCTACCGGAGGGAGCGACCGCGGCAAGCTTACTCTCCGTCACTGTTACGTAGTTTGAGATATCATCCGTTACGCTCTCATACGTGCCGTCGGTTCCGCGGCGCTGAAGCGAGAGCGTGTACACAACAGAGTCTGCGTTCGCAATTGCCTCGGCGGCGTTGCTGAGTCCACCCAGTTCATACGTGGCACCCAGACCAATCGTGCCATTCGCGATCGGACGCAGGTCGTCCACGTTAATGCCAAGCTGCGACTTATCTGGCGCAGAAAGCGTAATGGTCGTATCACCCGTGTCCATGCGATAGTACCCGACGTTACCGGGCTTCGTCTGCGTCAGGCTCGAGGTATTAAGGCCTTCCTTACGCGTCGAAAGCTTGGCAGTATAGGACATCTTGGTACAGGCGTCCTCGCCAGACTGCTTGGACAGGGAGATAACCTTGTTGCAGCCGTCCGGCGTAAGGCGAATCTCTTCCACCACCGTATGCACGGTAAAGGATCCGTCCGTTGCGATCTTGCGGATTCCGGCGAGGTCATGGTCGAGCGTGAGCTTCAGCGAATCATCGCCTGTATCCGTCACGGTCTGCGTGAACGCAGGCATCGAAGCGTCACACGGCTCCCAATCGCCGCCATTCCACCAGTAGTTCTGACCGCCGATGGCAACATAGAACTTCGCAATTGCCGAAGTTCCGCTCGGGAAACTGCTTACTCCCATTAGGTTGTTGTTGGCGCCATAGCGACACAGCGATGTATCGAGCTGATAGAACAGATGGTCGCTCTCTGTATAGTATTGGCTCGGGCTAAACGTAACCGTATCCATGACATCGAGAGAAAGAACGTAGGCGGCACCGTCCTCCGACTTCGAAACCGGAATGCACGCCCCATCTTTTTTGTCGACTACATTCTGCTCATAATTGGACAAGATACTGTATGTCGATGCCGTACTGTTTTGAATATCGTCGCTGCCATCGGTGCGTAAAACATGATGCAGATTCCAAGATATGCGGGCACCCGAAGAATTCGAGTCAATAGACGAAGCCGTAAAACCGTTGATATTAGCTTGCGTCACGCCGTCGCCCGACTTGGGCACGTTGACAACTAGGTAGACGCTCTCCGACGCACGCTGCTCCTTGCCGTTATCCTTAGGCACCTCTAGCGTATAGCGACTGTTGCTGGGAACGTCAGCACCCGCAACCTTAAACAGCGTCCACTTGCCATCGAGTTTCGCTTTAGCGGTCGCCTCTGCCTCGTTATCACACACGGTCCATGTGCCGGCGCCATCCTGTGTGGCCGACACATCCAAAATCTCGCTCAGCCATCGCTCCTGATATGGATTGCCCGCAGAATCCTTAAAGCCGTCGTTTCCGCTCAGGGAAACGCTCGTTGCTCCGCCTTCGCCCACCGTATAGTGATACTCTCTGCCACCGGCCCGGCCGTCAACGTTCGCATCGATGAGCGCAAGCTGGCTGCCCTGGGGCAACCTTCCGTCGGCACCATTGAAGAGGATGCTCTTACCGAGCCCCTTCATCGAGCCGCCAGCAGCCATATAGCTGTCCCAGCCAAAGTCGACTTCCTTCCCATTGGCAGAATTGTATGTCCAGGTAAGCAGACCCGTCATCGGCTCGCCAAAGCTCGTAAGCACGTGTGCATCTTTTCCAAGGTTAGCGTAGTCGCTTTCTTTAAACTTAGTGCCGTAATCATACGTTGCAGTGAAATCGATCTCGAGCTTGCGCTTAACGATGATCGGCACCTGAACGTTGTAGCTCTGACCCGCCTCGGTAAAGGTGACGGTCAGGAGCGTAAAGCGACCCTTGCCGTTATCCCAATCGGAGCTTGGGCTAAACGACATGTTGTTCTTGCCGTTGTTCACCACGCGAAGCGTGGGATTGTTCGACGCGTCATCGTCCTTAACGAACACACCGTCCTTGAGTTGGAAAACCTCTGCTTTGGCCGTCACGTGCGGATTGGTGCCATTCTCGTTATTCAATCTGCAGGCATCGGAGAAGCCGCCGTTCGTGACGATGTTTAGATAGCTCTTGACCGTAGTGTTGTCGTTGCCAGAGATCACCAAAACGGAGAAATCCGTTGTGGCTTGGTTGCTGCTTGTATCATTATTCGAATTGAACTTACTGGCCACGGATGAGGCATCGTAGCTCGACTTATTTTGATAGGCGCCGTTGTCATTAATGCCGCCGATATTCGTGTAGGTGTAGCGATCGGCAACACCGGTGCCTGCCTCGCTCTGGACGGTCGCCGCGGTGTCGATGGTGGCGCCGTCGCCAAACAGGTAGCGATCGGTGGTGTCGTTGTCGGAGGCACGCACCGCCAGCGTGCTTACGGGGCTCGTGGTCACGTACGGGCTTGCCGCCGTGGTAGCGGTATCGTCCGCACCGTAGAGCGTGGTGCCCTCGTCGGGCGCGCGCAGCGTGTCCTTATAGTCGCCGAACGCGATGTAGGTCTTCCTGTTTACGGCGGCCGTATTGGTCGTGTAAACCATCGGCGGCAGATCACGCGTGGTCTTGCCGTTGCCGAGCTTTACGTTCACGCCCGCTGCGGAGAGGCTATAGCCGTTTGTGTCAACCTCGCCTAAGAGCACGCCCTGCTTAGAGCCCAATTTGTAGGTATTGCTGTCCATGAGCACGTTTACCAGATGGAACTGGCCGCGTCCGTCGCCCGCAATGCCGCCGTTGGAGGTTCCGCCAAACGTTGTGTTAGATACCTTTGTGTTGGTGACGTTGATGACGTCGGCACCGCTGTTAATCGCGCCAAGTAGACCGCCGCTCCACCTGCCCTTGATCGTGGCGCACTCAATCGCGATATTGTTGCAGGCTATGTTCACATTGCTGAAGTAGTAGCCGATAAGTCCGCCCGAGCATTGGTCGGTGCCGGCAATGTTGATATTCTCGACGCTACAGTCCTCAAACCAGTACGTGTTGGGGCTGCCACTGCTCGTGACCTCGCCAATCAAGCCGCCCGCATTACGGATGCTATTGTTCGTTCCGGTGGCATCGCCGATGATGGCGCTCTTGGCATCGCCTCCGGCATCAATGCGCACGTTGCTTATAGAAATAACGCCTCTATAGGCGCTTCCGACCACACCGCCGGCGCCCATGTACTTATCGGTGTTCGACCCGGTGGCGAGTACATTTACCCCAGAGATGACTGCCGTGCTCGATGCGACGGCTTCCGTGATGCCAATTTTGGTGTTCACCGATACGTTACTGGAGGTATAACCGAACACGCCGCCCACGTAGGGTGTTGTTCCCGTGGCGGTTATGGTCGAGTTTTTGCCAATAGTCTTCTCGTATACCCCCGTGGCCGCGGTTGTCCACACGCTGCACGGCGAGGCGATCGCACCCACATAGCCGCCAACGTACTTCTCGCCCGTGACGCTAAGGCCAGTGTATGAGCAGTCATAGAGATTCGCGGGCGCCTGCGTGCCGGAGCCGAAATTGACCATATAGGTCACGTCGTTATCCGTCCTTCGGCTGGTACGGCCCGAGCTGCCAAGAAGCCCTCCTACGCTCTTTGCGCCCAACACGGTGCAGTTCTTCATCTGTACGTTGCGGTAGACGCCACGCGTGTTGCCGTCGTAGTTGGCCGTTGCGCCCGCCAATAGGCCGGTGCCGATGAGGTCGTTCGATGCCGGTCCCGAGGCAATGCTACCGTTGGCGTCTTTGTACGTGAGCGATACGTTGCAGTTACTAAAGGTAAGGTCTTTGACCTGAGCGCCGTCATTCGCGGTGACGCTCTGCCCCACATTGGTTGAGGTGAACATCACGGTGCTGAATAGGCCGCCCACGCCCGAGACCTTATAGTCGTCATCGGCATATTCGACGACGCCGTAAGTGGCATCTTTGGCGCCTACCGTGATGGTGGCCCCGTTGCCGTCGATCGTTGCCACGTGCGGCGTGATGCGGTCGCGATCGGTGGACGCCTCGTTCGAGCTGCAAGCATTGGAATAGTAACGGCCGCTAAGGCCCACGTATCCCGTGCCGTAGCCGGTCATATCGTAGGTGGCATTTTCCTTGAACTCCAGGCTCATGCCGATAGATTTCGACGCGCACACGTAGCCCGTTTGGTAGTCGGCAGCGTAGGACGCCACCAGGTAGGGCGAATTTACATCGTCATCATGGTCGAGCGGGCCGTGCCACCCCTGTTTGCCCGGGGCCTTCTGGTCATCGTTTTTGGCGGTTTCGAAATCGCCGGCAGCGCTCGCAGGCTTGCCCACGCAGTCGTAGCTGGCATTTCGCACCTTACCATATTCCTTGTTGCCAAACAGGTAGCCGTTTATCGCCGGGTCCTGCTTATCGCTGCCCCAGTACGCCTTGGAGCCGCGGAACACGCCATAATTAGCGTAGTCGGTATGTGCCGCTCCAGCACCCGCACCCGAGCTAATGATGGCCGAGAGCACCAAAAGGCCCTGGGCGTTTTCCACCGTGGTCACGGGTGCCTCGGCATCAGTGCCGATATACTTGTTGTCGGTGCCCGTGGTAGTGACGCAGGCGGTTCCCTTGTTTGTGAGCTCGTTGATCTTGTAGCTAGCGTTACCGTTTTCGACTTTGCAGCCCTCGCTAAAGGCATAGCCATCAATCACACGGCCAACGTAGGGATTGTCGTACTGCCGGAAGTTGCCCGTTCCAAGCCCCTGAGACTTGTCGCTGGTTCCAGCGCGCCAAGACGTCCCTGACATATTGCGGAAGATCACACCGCCGCCCGCAATGGCACCAACGTAACCGCCGACGGGAACAAGATGTGACTTAGTTCCGCCACCAGTAACCGTAAAGCCAGTTGTGGGGTTATCGGCCGTCGCCCCATTTACGACCACGCCATCGATAATGTTATCGCCACCAAGGATGCAGCCGATAACGCCACCAAAGAACGCCGTTGGGGCACCGTCGGCGTCCTTGGCAGAATAAGTAATCGCCGCCGACTCGTTCACATAATTGATGTTGAGGTTGCGTACCACGCTGCCATAGCTATAGGGAACCAGGCCGCGAAGCTCGCCCTTGTTGTTTTCAATCTCAATTGTTGCAGTCGAGGCGCCCAGATCGCCAACGATAACACCGCGGAACGGATTGGCCTTGTTGCCAAACCCGCCAAACGATGCCGCATCGACGGTAATCTTACTATCTTTGTCAGGCTCTATGCTGTAATACGCACTCTGTATATAGCGGTGCACGGTTTCGTCGCTCAGCGTCTGCTCGGGATCGGTCTTATCGCCGATCTTCCTCTCCCATTTTTTATCAGTACCGTTTGCCTGCTTATAGACGTACGTAACCTCATTGTTGGTCGATTGGTCGCTGCGGCGAGTGCAAAGCGCACTCTGGTCAGCGGCAATGGTGACTTCCCAGCCATCCAATGCCACGCTATTGTTGATGTAGTTGGCGATGGCGTTCATCTCCGTCGCGTCCTTAACGGTATACGGATCGCCATATGTACCACATCCCGTTATCAGCTTTGGAATACGCTGGTTGACTTTTATTTCGTGGTACTGGACATTGCTCTCGGTGGCCTTCCCCTTATAAACATAAGGAAGATAGTCACCGAACACCGGGGCATCGACATTCGCCGTCTTATCCCCAGCCTTCACCAAGCCGTTAGGGGTGCCATACGTCGCTTCATCGTAATACCAAAGCTGCTTGCCGGAGTACTCCGTGCCTTTCCTATCAATTTCGGATCCGTAGGTCACCTTGTCATTTTGAGCGGCATCTGCTGTAAAGGTATAGTCCGCCGAGCCCGTGCCGCCGGTCGCGTAGCCAAAGCTCTCCAGCAGGCTCGCGTGGGTAAAAATCGAATTGTCCGTTTGGCTGGGCAAGCTTATTTTCTCAAACTTCGCTATGACCTGATTGGCCTTATCTCCCACGCCGAGCTCGCCAAACAAGCTTGTAGCTGCAATCTTTTTTTTCGTACCGTTATTGTACGAATCGGTTACCGAGATATTCTTCGCATCAAGGTTTACAAGGGTCTGCATCTGGTTGATTAGCAGTGGAGCGTATTGGGTGGCGTTCGTCACACCATCGACCGCAAGACCATCGAGCACTAAACCGTTTATCGTGATTTGTGCCACATTGGTTTTTTTGACGGGTCCGTAGATATAGCGACACACAAGCGCGCCAGACGAGCTTCCCCAATCGCTCACAACAGAGCCCACGGTACCAGCAAGCGTGACATTCTCAACCTTAAGATCGCCCGTGTGAGTTCGGATGAGAGCGCAGTGCATATTCTCGTGCTGCGTGGCTTCGTTATTCTTTTTATTGCCTTCTTGCTCAGCTTTAATATCGGAATAATGGAACGTAATGGTTGCGTTTTTTACCGTTACCGTGGAATTACTGGTGGGGTTGGTGGGGTAGAAGCTGTATCCCTCTAGGTTGATAGCCACGCCCTCGGAACCGTTCGTACCAATATTGTTTCCTTTGAAAATCTCACGATTTCCCGGAATGATATAGCCCTGAATTGCAGGCGGGGCATACAGGCATGCACACCAAAGCAACAAGTACTCCGGGCGGTCCATCCAGCTGCTCGCACTACTATTTTTTGAGTTGCTGCCTACTACCGTATACGCCTTGTCAAGATTGTAGTAATACCTCGTCCAAGCGTTGGTTTTGCGTGAGTTGCCGAAATCCGTTCGATTGTGATAGCTGTTATCGCTTCCCGGATTTCCGCTCATGTCGAGCTTGCCATTATTAACGTCGTCTTTGGTGTGAAGTGAAACGACAGTGTTCCATTCGGCATCGATTAGCTTGCTGCCTGGCTTCCTGCCGTCGCCAACCCATTCATCAAACTTCTTTATGGACTTAGCTTCCGCAACATGAATGCCTTCGACCCTATAGGCAGTACCCCAATAAGCCTTATCTTCTAGATATAATCCCGCATACGGCTCGGAACCGTATATTCCGTCGGCTACCCTGCTGCCACGGCCGACGAGCAAGCCCAACATCTCGGCGTTGCTCGCGTTAATGGTTGCACCCGAAAGGTCGATGGCATAGTCGTTGATGACCCAGTGGCCACTAGCGGCGTATACAAGACCGCCGAGCTCCTTGGAATTCTCCGCAGTTATTGAGGCCTTGGTTGTTCTCAGAGCATAGGAGTTTACATCCTTGTTAACGCTGTTATCTCCGATAGTTACGACCGCGTTGCCCCAGCTATAACCCAAGAGACCGCCCGCGCCATTGAGCTTATCGCCGTTTTTGCCGACGCTCATGGCGAACGAATCGAACACCAACCCTGCGATGTTGACGGTCGCCACATTGGTCTTGTTTGTCACGTTTTCTTGTTTACCCTGTGCGATGCAGCCGATAAGGCCACCAACTTGGGCAATCTTGCCGCTGGCGCAATTGCCGGTTTCGATTTTGCCGCCGGCTTCGAGACCCGTAACATTGAATGTCGAGGCATAATCGCCCACATAGCCGATGGCGCCGCCAATGCGAATATTGCCGTTAAGCGTTTTAGTTGCAGCGATGGTCGCTTGAGCCTTGCTGCTGCCCCCAAACGTAACCGTGGAAGCTGTCGACACGCTGCCCGCAATACCACCAATGTTCACATCGTTAATGTTCACATCGTTAGCGAACGTATCATCGCACGCGATATTCGTTTTGCACGTTGCGCCAGACAGCGTCAGACCGCCCGCAATGGTGCCCGCAAGCGATCCGGCATCAATGGCCGCGCCGTTATCGAACTTCATAGAGCCGGCGATTGTGACGTCGGAGACAGTTGCGCCGTTGATTGCTGCGAACAAGCCCAGGCGGCCGTGGCGATAGATTTTGCCGTTGCCATCACTGGTGGCACTGACCTCGCTATTGCCGCGCATGCCGTAAGGCTCGCCCACCGCCAGACTTATGGTGTGACCGTTGCCGTTGAGCGTGGCGGTAAAGCTGTGGTTGTTCTCGTTAACGCCGGCTTGCTCTTTGGGCTGTCGGTCTTTGGTAAGGCCGGTAAGACCTGTGCCGGAAAGGTTGATGTCTGCAGAGAGCGTGATGTTCGTCGAAGGAATCTGAGCGAAATTGTCATCCGCAACGTCCTCCACGGCGGAGAAGTACCCGCTCGTTTGCCAGGTGATCGCCAGCTTTGCGAAATCGTCGACGCCTGCCAGCACAAAGGCACCACCAGTTTTTACGAGGTTCGATTTAAAGATACACTGGTGCGAATCGTTGATGGTGATGAGATCATTGCTCAGCCCACTGCCCAGGCGAATGACCTGACCATAGCTGTAGATGTCATCAATCTTGACCTGAGTGGTGGGGCGCTTGTATTGCCATTTTGTGATATCGCCTGCGGTGGCACCGCCGTCGCTTCCGCTACCCGCGGCAAAAATGAGTGAGTTGAAGTTCTCATAGACTAGCTGCGCGGTGTGGTCGTTTTCCGCGAATCTGGCGTCCGACAGATCGGTGACACCGCTGAACTTAACGATGCCGCGCCACGACGATCCGACGACTCCGGCAAAGCCGCCGTTCGAGCCGCCGATGGTGGCGTTGCCGGCGGTTTCGACCTTTAGGCCGCGCACTTCTAGAACGTTTTTTGTGTCCACGACGCCCACGGCACCGCCATACTTGCCACTATTGCTGGCGTAGCCCGATGTTGCACATGTCACCGTTGCGTCATCAATGACCACGGCAGACTCGTTGGGACTCCCGTTGCCTTCGCCAAGGTAGCCTACCAGGCCGCCCGCATAGGTGAGCTTGCCGTTGGAGCCCACGCCAAACGACACCGCGGCGCCATCCTGCACCGTGAACGCACGCAGTGCCTCGCCATCCTTCCTGCCCCACAGCTTGCCCACCAAGCCGCCGTAGTTGCCGCGCACGCTATTGTTGTTGTCCGTTCCGTTTTGCAACGTACTTGTATACGATCCGCCGCTGACGGTCACATCGCCGTTCGAGATGTCGAGCTCGCCGAACAGTCCGCCGGCAGAAGGAGCGACGCTCGTGTTGGATACGCTGAGATCCACGCCCTCGCCAAAGTCGAAGATGTCGCCATTGATGGTGAACTTGCCGGCAAACGAGGCGTCGCCGATAAGGCCACCTGCATACGTGCCGGCCGATGATGACCCAACCGCGCGTGCAGGCTTGATGGTGATGGCATTGCCCGAGGCGTCTTTTCCGCTGTTATCCGTACCCACGGTAAGCGTGAGGTTGGCTGCCTTGCCGATAAAACCGCCGCTGGCGGTGGTGCCCTTGACGGTGAGCGCGTGTAGGTCGAGAGCCTCCGTGACGTTGACCATGGCACCTGCACTCGAGCCAACGAGGCCTACAACGCCACCGGCAAAGCCGCTCGTGGACTGGACGGTGGCGGCGGGAACATTGGTCAGGGTGCCGACGCTCAGAGTCGCACCGTCCTTGACTTCGCCTACGAGCAGCCCAGCGTTGTCAGAGCTCGTTTCGACGGTTCCGCCTGAGGCCAGATCGTTGGGGAACGTGACGGACTCAACCGTCAAGGCCCCGCTTTCGACCGTGTTACCAATCAAGCCAATGTTGCCCGTCGCATTCACCTTGAGAATCTTGTGGGAACCGGTGAAGCTATAGGTAACTTTCGCAGCAAGATAGCCCGTCGTCTCACCCAGGAGGGGTGCCGTCAAGACGGAAGTCGTATCATCCTTCTTATCAACGGGACCCGCGATGTCAACCGACGCGTTAAGCGTCTTACTCTCTTCGCTGTTTTCCGCACCGCTGACCTTCGAAGCGACCATCGGCGCGCTATAGCTAGTCGCGCCCACCCACTTCATCTTGACCATATTGTTTTGGTCGGTCAGCTTGAGGCTATTAAAAACCGTCCGATCAGTCGTGAGCTCGACGGGACTATCAGCGCCATTCAGCGACCTATAGATCCTGCCTTCAAACGGATGCTCATCGCTGCCAAAGCCCTGGAAAGACATGCCGTTATTAGCCGACTCGGTGAGCTTCGCATCGCCCGTGATGATAACCTTGATCTGCGCATCATAGTAAAGCGAAGCGTCGGCGTTAGACAGGGCGGCGAACGCCTCCGACGACTTGACATTGAGGCTTTTGATTCCACTGTTATCTTCTTTGAGCACGATGTTTTCCGCACCATTAGCCTTGAGCAGCTCGACAAGCTTTTTCAAATCCGTGATCGTCGCACCCGCCTGGGCCTCAGCGTCCTCCGAAGTCGCATCATCGGCATCTTGCTCGGCGTCGTCAGCGGCGGCATCGTCAGCGGCATCGTCGCCTTCCGTCTGGTCGCCCGTGGAATCGGAACCCATGGCGCTATCGGTGGTATCGCCTGCTGCAGCGTCATCCTTCGCCGCGTCATCCCCAGCACTGTCGCTGTCGGCACCGGTATCACTCGACCCAGACCCGATCGTGACATCGCCGTTGGTCTCGCCGCCCTCGGCAGTATCCAACGCCTTCGCAGATGCGGCAGCAATCTCGTTCGAGATGTTCTGCCAGCCTGCCGCCACAGCAACCACCGTGGGCGAGCATGCTTGGAGCACCATGACCACCGTCATGAACTCTGCGAGTATGCGCTTTGCCGTTCTCATCGATTCCGTACCTCTTATCCTAAAAACTCCGCTTCCAGAGTTATTGAGTCTCCGTCGTGCCCGTCAGGGTAGTTCCGCTCACGCTAATGCCCAGGTCACCCCAGCCACCGGGCGTTTTGCCGTCCGCTCGGTAAAAGTTGACGACCATCGAACCCGGCTCCATGGTGAACGTAGCCTTGCGAGCTGCAGCATCCACCGTCGCGCCATGGTTGATCTCAAAGAACGGGTCGATCTCCACGTTCTCCCCCCACGTGAGCGTGACGTTCGCCGGTGCTCCCGTGACCGTCACGCGGTAGTTATACGCAGCGTAATCAGTAAACTTACCAGCCTCATCGACCAGCGCGCCCTCGACCGCCGCGGTCTTGACCTCGGCCCTCTTTGACGGCACGACTTTCGCCGCCAGGCAGGTAAGCTCGGTGCCGGGACTCTTCTCCGATACGACCGTGGCCTTAATCACAAAGTAGGCATGTCCCAGCTTGTCCTCAGGGAACGTCACGGTGTAGTCGTTCTTGGTAGGTTGATTCTCCGGAAGCATGACGCTGTTACCGGGCCGGGGCGAATAGCTCCACGTGGTGCCATCGAGCCCATGCCCCTCGACCGTCAAGGTGTATGTCACATTTTTGTCGTTGCAGAAGTTGCTGTTGCTCAACAAATAGTTGTAGATGCTAAAGGTAAAGTTGCACTGCCCGTTGCTGGGATACACCGTAACGGAGCGCTGGGCACGGGCGAGGTCGTCGTTGCTAGGCGTACTCATATAGCCCGTGAGCAAATCGCTCGCAAACAGGCTCTGCGCGGTGCCCGTTGCGGCGACGGACTTTAGAAATCCGTTGGCGGTGTAGGCGGAATAGGTAAAGCAGCCACCCGTCACGAGCGCCACGGCGCAAATAAGTGCGATTGCCGCCACAACCAGCTTGTTCTTGACTAGGCTCTTGCTTTTTGCCAGCTGCTCGCGCTCGGCATCCTGCTGCTTCCCTTGCTTCTCCATGTGCGCCCCCTCTCCTACTTGCCGCTCGTGTTGCGCGCGATCAGGTAGATCACGTCGGTCTCTTTGGCGCTCTCGTCCCACGAAAGCTTGATGATGAAGTTAAGCGTGTCGTTGCCAGTCGAGCCGTCGAGCGTCTTAGCGTTGAGTTCGCTTTTGCCGAATTTCTTGTATCGGTAGAGCGGACGCGCGTTGCGCTGGACGTTTTGATAGTCCTTGAATGTAGGGTCGCTTGCGCCCTCGCCCGGGTCTTCGATGGGCGTGAAGCTCTTCAGCAGATCCGTTTCATACATTTTCCAGCTATAGGGCTTGCCGCCCGCAATGCCTCTCACGTCGGGAGCATCACCTGGGCCCGTATCCTCAGCTTTATACAGCTCGATAGTGAGACCCGTAATGTTGGTCGTATTCGCAAGCTGCAGCTCAAAACCGTCACCGCCCGTTTGCACGCAAAACGCGCGCTTGAGCGTCACCGTGTTGCCAGTCTTGGTATCGCCGTATTCGGGGTTGTAGCTCAGGTCGATCTGCTCTGTTGCCGTAGCGTTGGGGCCCAGCACTTTGAGCTCTGCCGGCTCCTTGATCTTGCCGACGGTGGAGCCGCGATTGGCATCGACGAACCATCCGAGCGTCAATCCCAGCAGCACGAGAAGCACGGCAAGCAAGCCCATGATGGCAAGGGATTCGCGACGGTGGCCGCTCACCCAAGCCTTGATACGCTCGATGCGGCCAGCCGGACGCGCTTCGCCGTGCGAGCCGAACCCGTTGCCGCCGGGGTTTGCCGCTCCTTCGTTGTGTTTGATATCGCCCTGCTCGCGGGCATTAAGCTGCTCGTCCATTTATTTATCCGCCTCCTTGGCGGTAAAGCGCACGCGAATGTACTTGATGTTTTTGCCGATAACCTCGTCGGCGTTGTTGTAGTAGCCGGCGCAGGTTTCCACATCTGCAGAAGACATGCCGGCCTTGACAGGCGGAACCTTGCCGGGCGCCTGACCTGGCACGCTCGTGCTATCGGCGCGGAAATAGCGCGCGTGGTTATTGTTGATGTCGCCGACGAGGGCAGTGTAACCGGCGTCTGTGCTTGCAAAAAGGTTGCCGCCGTAGCCGGCATTACCCGTGCGAACATAGCTCTTAAACTGCTCCGGCCAAATCCAGTAGAGGGTTTTGGGTACGGTTCTTGTCGTGCTATTTGAGTCCGCAGCGCAAAAGTCCGACGCCGGGATGGTAAAGCTCTGCGTAATGACGGTGACGCTGGCTCCGTCCTGGGTCACCGTGGTTGTCGTGGGAACCAGCGGATCGGAGTAAAAGCCAGAGGGGTCTTTGCCCTGGAAAACCAAAATGTGTCCGCGCACCAGATTCTTAAGCGAGTTGATGATCTCTTCGTTTTTCGATGCATCCGCAGCGGAGCCCGTGCCGACAGCACTCGTCTGGACAGAGATTTCCCAGGTCATCTCCACCGTGATATCGTGCAGGTCATTGCAGAGCGGCCTGACGTTGAGCTGAAGCTGACCGGCCGACCCCGGAGAAAGGCTGCCATCGGCACTCATGTTATTGAGGTTGAAAAGATTGTTCACGGCAAGGCTCGTGCTGTCCGATGCGTAGTTGTCCCGAGTGTCGTACTTGCCTGCCGTGCCGCCCTGCGTTCCCGAGAGCACAAACCGCGGGCCCTTCGCCCCAATCGTACTCCCCGTGGCACTCACTCGGTTATTCGCGGCAAACCAGGCCAGGCATGCAAAGATGGCAACGATGGCGGCCAGCACAAACAGGCCGCTCACCAGGAAATCCTTCCAGAAATCCTTGAGGGTCCGCACGTGCTCGTCGGCAGCTTGGCGATACTCGGCCGCCGTCTTGTGCTGCTGGAGCTCGCTATGTCGGTCCATGCCACTCATCATTTGCGTTTGCCCTGCTAGCGGGCGTGCCATCCTTTCCGCTCGGTCGCGCTCTATCCATTGCTCGTAGGCATAGAATTCAGGCAGAATACAACACCATACGATAAGGTAAAAGAATAGCATTGACCTGCGGTTTGTTCCACAACGCAAGCCTTAATGATGTCTTAAAGATTACGAATAGCAGCTTCTTCCATATGCCAAGGACATGGTGCAAACAAACCTGACCACTTGCACCAATCCGCAGCACCGGGCAGCGGGCACACGGCGTGCCGCCCCTTAACACCCCAACGCGCGCACGGGTATCACGTAGATACCGTCCTCGACCTCGCGGGCGTACTCACCCACCCCCACAATCACGGCCATAAACTCCGGTTCGCGTGTGCGTGAACGAGGATTTCCACAGACCTTCTTGCGAACGCGCTTGAGGCTCTCGACGCCGGCGCTCGCTTTATCTTCACTCACCTTAATCTCAAAGGCGGCCCACCGTCCGTCGGCTAGCTGCACGATAGCATCGCACTCAAGGCCCGAATCGTCGCGATAATAGCGCACGGGCGTGCTATCCAGCAGGTCGAGCGAACGTGCGTAGACCGAAAGGTCGCGTATGACCAAATTCTCAAACACCAGACCAAATGTCTGCCAGTCGGCAAGCAGCGCCTGCAAGGACATACCTAGCAAGGCGCAAGCAAGGCTCGGATCTGCCAGATAGCGCTTGGGCTTGACGGTAAAGCGCCGTTTGTCGCGCGCGGCGGGAACCCAACCGGGGACCTCCTCGAGAATGAACATGCCTTTGAGGGCATCCAGGTACCTACGCACCTTGGTCTCGTCGGCAAACGCTGCGGGTTCCTCCTCGGCACCGAACATATCCATAAGAATCGTTTTATACGTGGTTGCCTGTCCCAGATTGCGCGCGATCGATGCGGAGACTCGACGAGCAATATCGGGGTCGAGACCGACCGCCGGGAAGCTGCTCGAAAATGTGGTGTTGAGATATTCGCGGGCGATGAGCTGGGCGTCAGCCGAAACCATATCGATCGCCTCGGGCCAGCCGCCGCGGCAGGCGGCTTCGACAAGCCCCGGCGTATCGCCATCGCACCGGCAGGGCTCAAAACGATGCTCAAACAAGCCCGCCAGGCTCACCTTGCCGTTGGACTCACCTGTCTCGGCAAACGTCATGGGGTGCATGCGGACGCGGCCGATGCGGCCGGCTCCACTATGCGCGGGCGCCTCCGCCTTTGAGCCAAACGCAGGCGTGGCGGAACCCGTGAGGATATAGGCGCCGCGCGTGCCCCGGGTGCGGTCAACCTCGTGTCTAACGTAGTCCCAAATCTGGGGAACGCGCTGCCACTCATCGATAATATGCGGACGGTCTCCCAGCAACATCATCGCCGGGTCGGCACGCGCGAGGTCGAGATTCTCGTCGACATACGAGACGGACGCCCCGTGCTCGAGCGCGGCCCACGTCTTGCCGCACCACTTGGTGCCCGCAATCTCGACCGCGCCAAAGACGCGAAGGTAGCGTTCGATTTGCGCATCCACGATACGCGGGATGTATCCGTCCCGATGTAGCCTCTCGCCCGCCATGAGCCACCCCCGCAGATTTCCAGTTCCTGCTTTCTGGTTCTTCTATTCCACTGTAGCAAATTCGGATTTTCGGGTGGTTGCGATTCGGATTTTCGTGTTCATATAATTCGGATTTTCATGTTCTAAGAAGTCGGATTTTCTGAACCCGCTGGTCAGGGGCGCTCTCATTGGCAAAAAGGCGGGGAGCACCGATACGGCACTCCCCGCCCACTCAATACGCGATAGCTTTCTTGCTTAGAGCTCGTTGGCCGCGTGATACGCCGTGCGAATGGCGCTCGCGATGTCGGCGGTGCGCTCGCCCGAGCAGTCGCCCACGCAGGTCACGGGCACCGTTACGCCGTCCAGGTCAAACGCGTTGGCCTTGGAGCCCACGGCCATCACCACGTAATCGCAGGCGATCCTCACCGGCTCCTCAGTGCCGTCCTCGGTGGTGTGAATGGCCTCCACGCCCTCGTCGGTAATGGCGGTCAGGCGGGTCTTAACATGCTGCTCGACGTTGTGGGCGGCAAAGTCGTTCATAATCAGCGGCAGAATGGTCTCGGACTCGCCTGCGGCAATCTTGTCGAGCATCTCGACAATCGCCACCTCGCAGCCGTTCTGCAGCAGGTACTCGGCAGTCTCGGTGCCCACCAGGCCGCCGCCGATAACGGCGACGCGGCCCGTAAGCTCCGCCTTGCCGGCCAGCACGTCCCAGCTCGAGACGACCTTCTCCGAATCGGCACCGGGCACGGGAATGACCACGTCGTGCGCGCCCACGGCCACAATCGCGGCGTCGGCGGCGTTGAGGTCCGCGGGGCTAGCGGTGTGGTTGAGCTCAACCTTCACGCCCAGGCCGGGCAGAATCTTCTCGTAGTACTCGACCGAGCGCATGATTTCGTCCTTGCGCGGAGGCGCGGCCGCCAGCACAATCTGGCCGCCCAGATGGTCGCTCGCCTCGTAGACGGTCACGTCGTAGCCGCGCTTGGCCGCCACACGCGCGGCCTCCAGGCCGGCAATGCCGCCGCCCACCACGGCAATCTTCTTGTCGCCCTCGCCGGGCTTAATGGCGATGGTCGCCTCGTCGCCGTTCTCGGCATTGAGCACGCACGAGATGTACTGGCGGTTTTGGATCGCATCGACGCAACCCTTGTTGCAGTTGAGGCACTCGCGGATGGGCTCACCCGTGGCGGCCTTGAGCGCAATGTCGGGGTCGCACATGAGCGAGCGGCCGTACGCGACGATGTCGGCCGAACCGTCTTCCAGGATCTTCTCGCCCGCCTCGACCGAGACAACGCGGCCGACGGTTGCCACCGGCACGGAGACCAGGGCCTTGACGCGCTCGGCCACGGGCAGCGTCCAGTTGTAGGGCATGGCGCCCATGGGCGGAATGGTGTCGCCCATGTTGCCGGTGTGGTTTGCCTGCGCGACCTGGATCATATCGATGCCCGCGCCCTCGAGCAGCTTGGCAAACTCACAGGCCTCGTCGGGCTGCAGGCCGCCCTTGCCGCGCGGCGTGCCGTCGGGGTTCTCCATAATCACGGGGAGCTTGTACTCCACCATCAGCTGCGGCGCGGCCTCCTTAATGGCGGCGACGACCTCGAGCGCATAGCGAACGCGGTTCTCGAACGAGCCGCCGTACTCGTCGGTGCGCTGGTTGAGGATGGCCGAGCACAGAGAACCCACCAGACGGTCGCCGTGGACCTCGATGGCGTCGATGCCGGCCTGCTGCGCGCGGGCGGCCGAGGCGGCGATAGCCTCCTTGATCTGGGTGAGCTGCTCCACGGTGGCCTCGTTCACAAAGTGCTGCATGTCGTGGTGCAGTTTGGCGTAGGCCTGCTTGCGGATCTCGTTGGACTCGGCCATCTTGGCGGCAAAGGTCTCCTCGTCGCCGGCGGCCTTGGCCTCCTGCGCGGCCTTGGCGGCGGCCATGGAACCCATGACCATGCGGCCGACACCGGGCACGTCGTACTCGGGATGGAACAGCTGCAGCGCGACCTTGGCACCGTGCTTGTGGACGGCGTCGGCCAGCGCCTTAAACGTGGGGATCTGAGCGTCGGTCGCCAGCTTGGGCGTGGGGCTCGCGGTCATGACGGGAGCGACGTCGCCGATGACGATGTAGCTCACGCCGCCGCGGGCCAGGCGCTCGTAAAAAGCCAGGCTGCGCTCACCGATGGAACCGTCGCGCTCCTCGTAGCCGGTGGTCAGCGGCGGAAACATAATGCGGTTCTTGAGCTCAAGGGGGCCAACCGTAATGGGTTGAAGCAGCTTGGACGCAGGTGTGGTCATGGACATTCCTCTCTTGTAGGCGCGGCGGCGATGGTGCCGCGTAGTTGTCTAAAGGATATGGCACGGGAGCACGGGAGCACAACGAAAATCGGCGGATAGCAGGGAGCGACAGGTGGATGGGGCGGACGGCCCGTCGGTTTGTCTCAATCTGTAACAGTAAGACCCCATTTTGCCGAGCAACTGTTACAGATCGAGACAAACGGGAGCGCTCCGTCGGAAAATCTCGATCTGTAACACCTACAGACCAAAAACGACCTTAGATGTTACAAATCGAGACGAACAAATTCGGTCCGACCAAACATCTCAATCTGTAACATCTAGACCGACTTTTGGCCCCTACCTGTTACAGATCGAGACAAGCGGCAACTGTCCGGCGGAAAATCTCAATCTGTAACAGTAACTCGGCGAAATCCGTCCCTCGTGTTACAGATTTAGACAAACACGACCCAACCCACCGGTATATCTCGATCTGTAACACCTAGCCGCCCAAATCGGGTCTAGATGTTACAGATCGAGATTTTGTTTGAGAGGCCGAGAATTGGACCGAAAACACGGTCCCGAAATAGCAAAAAAGCTCGCCGGCTAGGCCGACGAGCTGCAAGTTCTTGGTCGCGGGGGCAGGATTTGAACCTACGACCTCCGGGTTATGAGCCCGGCGAGCTACCAGACTGCTCCACCCCGCAATGTCTGGACGCCTCATGTGCGCAAGAAAGAATATTACTCGGGAGTTCGGTAAACGGCAAGGAAAATCTCGTAGAGCATAATTCCTTCATATTTAAACTCCTCAGCCCATATCACCGTCAACGAATCGCAGTCGAGCGCCGTCGGCGGCGCGTATACAATGGTGCGCGTCCTTTTACGCCGACACCGGGAGTAGACATGCTGCTCGCTATCGATATGGGAAACACGCAGACGGCCATGGGCCTGTTTGACGGAGACGAGCTGGTGCAGTCGTGGCGCATGCCCACCGACCGCTCTTATACCGCCGACGAGATCCACGTGCGCCTGATGGGCTTCTTTAAGATGTACGACCTTTCGCTCGATGCGGTCGACGCAATCGCCTTTGCCGGCGTGGTGCCGCAGCTCTCGCGCGAATGGCACGCCGTGGCCGACCGCATTGCCGCGGACGCCATCGTCATTGGGCCGCAGACGGCGGCCGTAACCAAACTGCGGGCGACGCGCCCCCAAGCCGTTGGCGCCGACCGCATCGCCAACGCCGTCGCTGCCGAGACCTTCTACGGCGCCCCGGCGATCGTGGTGGACTTTGGCACCGCAACCAATATCGACGTCATCGACGAGGACGGCTATTACATTGGCGGAGCGATTGCGCCGGGCATCCGCATTTCGATGGACGCGCTCGCCGCTCGAGCCGCCAAGCTCGCCAGCGTTCCGCTCGAGGCGCCCGAGCACGCCATCGGCCGTGATACCGAGGAGTGCATCAAGGTCGGCGCCGTAACGGGCGCCGCCGCCATGGCCGAGGGCCTGGTCGCGCGCATGAAGCGCGAGCTGGGGCGCGAGGACGTCACCGTTATCGCCACGGGCGGCCTCGCCAGCATCGTCGCCGATTCGACCGACGCCTTCGACGTGGTCGACGGGCAGCTCACCATCAAGGGTATCTGCGAAATCTACCGCCGCATGCAGAGGCTGGGGTAAGGCGGGGTTTAAGTCGAGCGCGAGCGGCGAACTAGGCAACGCATCGGTCCTATTCCTCAAAATCGAAAGTTTTTCAGTTTTGAGGAATAGGACCTTTTGCTAAGCCTCGCCGCACAACCACCTCGCCAGGTCCACGATCTGCACCCCATTGCGGTCCGTGGCTTCGTGATGCGTGCGGGCGAGAATCATCTTGGGATACGCGTCGCCAATGCTCAGCAGTGGTGAAATCTCGCGTTCAAATGTCTTATCCGAGCTGATGTCGTCGCTCACCTGAATGTAGAGCTTCTCGCTTCGCTTGATTGCTACAAAGTCTATTTCCTTTTTATAGAGTACGCCAACGTATACCTCATATCCGCGGCGCAGCAGCTCGATGGCCACCATGTTCTCGTACACGCGACCCCAGTCCATATCGCGTGTACCGAGCAGTGCGTATTTGAACGCGTGGTCTGCCAGGTAATACTTCTCGCCGCTCTTAAGGTATTTCTTGCCGCGAATGTCATATCGACGAACTTTATAGAAGGCAAACGCATCGCACAGGTACCCCATGTACGCACCGACCGTCTTGTTCGTTATCTTTAGCCCATCCGCGTTCAAAACATCCGTAATGTTGCGTGCCGACGTTATGTTGGATACGTTGTCCATCATGTAATCGGCAATGCGCAGCAGCGCCGATTCGTTTCTCACGTTATGCCGCTGCACGATATCCCTCACGATGAGCGTCTTGAAGACATTGGAGAGATATTGATAGCGCTGCTCCTGCAGTGGATAAGGGTAAGAGCCGGACATGCCCCCGGTTCTCGCGTACTCATCGAAGTCGCGATCGACCTCACCCTCGTCGCCATAGAAGCGATACTCCTCAAACGAGAATGGGAAAACCTCGATCTCGAACGTGCGCCCCGTAAAGAGCGTCGACAGATCGCTCGACAGCAAAAAGGCGTTCGATCCGGTGATGAAGATGTCGTACTGCTCGGATGCATGGAGGCTGTTGATCGCGCGTTCAAAGCCGTCGCACATCTGAACCTCGTCGATAAGCAGGAAGTTTTGCTTGCCGGGCACTCGATGCTCTTTCACATAGGCGAGCAGGGCATGATATTCGAGCAGGCCCTCGAACTCGTCGAGGTTGTAATTGATATGGATGACATTCGAATTGGACAGATTTGCCTCCACGTAATCGCGGAGGGCCTCGAGCAATTTTGACTTACCGCTACGGCGAATGCCCGTTATGACCTTGATGTCCGGTACGCCAATAAGGCTCGTCAACGTGTCCATATATGACGTTCTATTGATGAGTTTCATTGGTGCCTCCCTGCGGTCTTCTATCGCTATTCCTCAAAAACGAAAATTATTCAGTTTTGAGGAATAGACTCTGCAACGAATATACCTCGTTAAAGGCCGAGCTGGCTTAATTCTATTCCTCAAAATCGAAAGATTTTCAGTTTTGAGGAATAGGGTGCTGACAACCCATTCCCCAGACAAGCAAGACCCTCCCCGGCACAGCCGAGAAGGGCTTTGTTGTCGTCGTTATCTTTTGCTGTGGGCGCCCTGCACTACAGGCCGCGAACGCGCACGGCCTCGGGCGGAAACTCTTGCTCGCCGGCGTCGGTCTTAATGGTCGCGCGGCCCCAGATGTCCAAGCCCGCAAACACGCCGACCGCGAGCGGCAGGCCGTTGGGCGACACCGCCGCGACCTGACGACCCAGCAGCGGCACCATATCGAAGTACTCACCCAGCACCGGGGCCAGCGGGCCGGCAGCGCCCTGTGGTGTGTTGGCGGCAACCGCCCAGGCGTCAACGCGAGCGAGCACCGCCGCGACCAGCGCCTCGACCAGCGCCTCGTCGCCCATATCCACACCGAGCTCGCCTAGCGCCGCACGCTCAACATCAACCGTCACCGCGGCAAACATGCCCGCAGCACCGGCACCGCCGTTGACGGCGACGCGCGCGAGCGACGTCTCAAACGCAGGCGCGCCGCACACGATGTCACTCGGCCACTGGATGCCCACCTTGCCGGCAAGGCCCAGGCCCGGCGTTGCAGCCGTGCCCGTGAGCGCGTCCATCATGCCCATTGCGGCCACAAACGGCAGGCCGTGGAAGGCGTGCATGTTCACATCGGGGCGCACGACCAGCGAAAACGTCAGCGATGCATCACCCGCGCTCCACGCGCACCAGCCCGCGGACATGCCCTCGCGGCCCGCGTCACGCGCCGCGTCGAGCTCGGTACCGGCAGCAACAGCATTCATCTCGATCATCTACATACGCCCCAATTCGCCCACGATATGGCCCACGCGATCCTCGGGCTCCTTGACCTCGACGCCGTTGTAGCGGAAGAACCGCGCCGGGTCGTGCATCAGGTCCTCGAGCGGCACCAGCACAAAGTCGCGCTCGCCGATCAGCGGATGCGGCAGGCGCAGCTTTTTGCCGCCGTGAGTCTCGCCATCCATCCACAGCAGGTCCAAGTCGATGGTGCGCGGGCCGTTGACCTTGGCCTTCTTAGAACGGTCGCGACCCAGCTCGAGCTCGATCTTCTGCAGCTCGTCGAGCAGCACCAGCGGCGCCAGCTCGGTTTTGATCTCGATAACGGCGTTGGCAAACGCGTCCTGGCGCGTCTCGTAGGCCGGCTCGCTCTCGTAGATGCGCGAGCAGTTGGACACGCAGGTGAGCGGGATCTCGGCGATCATGTCGCGCGCGGCGCGGATGTTGTCGCAGCGATGCCCCAGGTTGGAGCCCACGGCCACAAACGCGCGACGCGGCTGCGGCTTGGCGACAGCCCAGTAACCGTTCAGGAACTGCGCAAAGCCCGCAACGTCGTGCACGCGCACGATGTTGGCACCGGCCTGGATGGCGCCCAGGCACACGCCAAACGTGGCGGCATCGCGCGCGGCGGCCTCGGTCACGCCCGAGACGGCGCCCACAAAACGCTTGCGCGACACGGCGCACATGAGCGGATAGCCCAGCGACGCCATCTTGGCGGTCTCGCGCTGGATGACGATGTCTTCGTTGGCCGTCTTGCCAAAGCCCGGGCCGGGATCGATGCAGATACGGTCGCGCGACACGCCGGCATGAATGAGCGTACGGGCCTGGTCGGACAGAAAGCCCATGACGCGGCGCATGATGGGCGCAGAATCGGGCAGGGTAAAGCGGCGGAGCTGCGAGGTGGGCACATAGGCTTCCTCACGGCGGGCACTGCGGCGCATCATGGCGGCCAGGTGGTCATTGGGCTCCGGCGCGGCTTCGGTAGCTGCGGGCACGGTCTCGGGCGCAGCGACGACAGGGGCAGTTTGCTCGGCAGCCGGCGTCTCCGGCTCGGACTCGGGCGCGGGCTCCGATTCGCCAAACGGCAGCGAGGGCTGTACCACACCGCCCGGAAGCTTGGCCTCAACCTTGGGCTCGCCCAGCAACTTGCCGCGACGGCGACGGGCCGGCTTCTCGGCCTCGCGCGCAGCCTCGGCAGCCGCTTCGCGTGCCTTCTCGGCAACAAACGCCGCAGCCGAGGTATCGAGTTGCACCGTCGCGTGCGTGCGGGCGGGTGCGGCGACCTCGCCGGCGTGCATTACGATGACGCCGCAGGTGCTCGTCTTAACGAACTCAACCATCTTGGGATCGGTGAAGCCCGTCACGTCGTTGACAATCGAAGCACCGCAGCGCACAGCCGCCTTGGCAACCGCCACATGACGCGTATCGATCGAGACGATGGCGCCCTCTTTGGCGAGCGCGCGCACGACGGGCAGCACGCGACGCGCCTCCTCGTCGGGGTTGACCGGGGTAAAGCCGGGGCGCGTGGACTCGCCGCCCACGTCGATGATGTCGGCGCCGGCATCGAGCATCGCCAGGCCGTACTCGATAGCGGCATCCTGGTCAAAGTGCTCACCGCCATCGCTAAACGAATCGGGCGTCACGTTGAGGACGCCCATGATGCGCGGACGGTCAAAGCTGAGCTCGTACTTTCCGCACCGCCATGTCTTGCTGTCGTTCGCCATGAACATCCTCCTAAAATGCCCACGCCGCCGCGCTCGGGCGCTGGCGGCGGGGTCGCTTTGCAATCAGTCTTTCTATTGTATCCGCGCGCGCGGGCTAGAACGCAAACGCGGCCGCGATGTCGCAAGAAATCAGCAGGTCGGCATTTGCATCCTGATCGGTGGGCGCCAAATTGCAAATGGCCAGCGTATCACCAGTAAAGTAACGCGTGAGGCCCGCTGCCGGATACACTACGAGCGAGGTTCCGCCCACGACGAGGGCGTCGGCTGCGGCGATGGCAGCAACGGCGCCGGTAAGCACACGCTCGTCGAGCGGCTCTTCGTAGAGGACCACATCGGGCTTGATGCGGCCGCCGCATGCAGGACACACGGGCACGCCCACGGCATCCTCATGCTCGCGCGCGCAAATCCATTCGGCGCTGTAGACCGCGCCGCACGACTGGCAAATGTTGCGATGGACCGATCCATGCAGCTCAAACACGCGCCGTGAACCGGCCACCTGATGCAGGCCATCGATGTTTTGCGTCACCACGGCGTCGAGCTTGCCGGCACGCTCCAGCTCGGCCAGCTTGGTGTGGCAGCAGTTGGGCTTGGCGCCAAGCGCGATCATCTTGGTCCGGTAGAAGTCGAAAAACTCCGCCGGATGCGCCTCGTAGAAGCTGTGCGAGAGCATAGTCTCGGGCGGATAGGAAAACCGCTGGTGATACAGACCGTCCACGCTGCGGAAATCGGGAATGCCGCTTGCCGTGGAGACGCCCGCACCGCCAAAGAAGACCACGTGACTATGGGTTTCGAACAGCTCCGCCAGCGCGGCGGAGGCCTGTTTGGGATCTGTTATCGCTTGCGTCATGTTTGTCCTCCGTCCATGTTGGTCGGGGCGGCTGCGATTGTGCCGTCGCCCGCGGGGCCCGCCCCGCCTCTGTTGCGTTAATCTTAAGCCCGCCAACCCCGTCGAAAGGACACCATGCCTCAGACTTACACCTTTGCCTCGTGGAACGTTAACGGCCTGCGCGCCGTGCTCAAAAAGGACCCGAGCTTTACCCAGATCGCACAGGAACTCGATGTCGATATCCTAGCGCTGCAGGAAACCAAGCTGCAGGAGGGCCAGGTCGATATCGACCTGCCCGGCTATCACCAAACCTGGAGCTACGCCGAGCGCAAGGGCTACTCGGGCACCGCGGTCTTTAGCCGCCAGGAACCGCTGCGCGTGCTGCGCGCCGATGCACTGCTGCCCTACGCCGGCGAGGGTGGGGCCGCCGAGCTCGTCGCCCAAGCCGCAACCGAGGGCCGCGTCTGCGCGCTGGAGTTCGACAAGTTTTGGTTCGTGGACGTCTATACGCCCAACGCCCAAAATGAGCTCGCGCGCATCGATGTACGCATGGCCTGGGACGATGCCTATCGCGGCTTTTTGAGCGCGCTTGAGCGCGAAACCGGCAAGCCCGTCGTAACCTGCGGCGACTTTAACGTGGCACACGAGGAGATCGACCTTAAGAACCCCAAGTCCAACCGCGGCAACGCCGGCTTTTCGGACGAGGAGCGCGGCAAGTTCACCGAGCTGCTCGACGCCGGTTTTACCGACACCTGGCGCGCGGCCAATCCGGACGTCGAGGGCGTCTACAGCTGGTGGAGCTACCGCTTTAATGCCCGCAAGAACAACGCAGGCTGGCGCATCGACTACTTCCTGGTAAGCGACGCAATCGCCGGCAACGTACGCGACACCGGCATCCGCGGCGACATCTTTGGCAGCGACCACTGCCCCGTCACCCTCGCCCTGGAGCTCTAACCCCCAAATGATCCCCCGGGGACGGAGGAAGCCGAGCCACTTTCGCCTTGCGAGAGCGTTCGCGCACCCCGCCCGCCACGAAACGTGCCCATCTACTACGTTTAGGCCGCCACCCTCAACCACAGCGAACAACGCGAAAAGAAAACCGCAGGTAGAAAGCCTGCGGTTTTTCATAAAACGCGATTGTGCTTGGGGATGTCGGGCTAAACGTAGTAGATGGGCCGATTTCGTGGCGGGCACCGTCAGCCGACCCCCGGGGACGGAGGAAACCTGACTATTTCACCCGTCCTCTCCCTATAACTTGCGGTGAAATAGTTCCTGACTGGGGCCATATGACCGAAAACGGGAACTATTCCACCGCAAGTTCGCGAAGGAACGCGGGATGCCCTACAGTCCGTATTTCACGACAACGCGGTTGATCCGTCGGCACCAAGGTTTGTAGAGGGCAGCCAAAAACACGCAGGTCGCGAGGCCGTGTGTGATATCAAACGGCACCGCCGTGGCAAGACGCGCTACGGCGCCCGCCCACGTGAGCGGCTGCACAAAACCGATGATGTCGTAGGCGTTGATCACAACGCCATAGAGCAGGCCCGACGCAAAGCCACACACCATTAGCGCCGGCATTCGCACGGTCCCATCCGCACGGTCGAACGCACCCGCATGCGCCAGGGCGCCACCGATATAGCCCACCAGACCCCAGGCATACATCTGCCACGGCGTCCACATGCCCTGTCCAAAAAAGAAATTACTGGTCAGCGCTGCCAACGCGCCGACCATAAAACCATTGCGACGGCCAAGTGTCGCACCCGCGATAATGGCGATAGCGCTCACGGGCTTAAAATCGGGAATGGGTCCAAACAGAATGCGCCCCGCCGCGGCCAGCGCCGCCAGCACCAGCGTGGGCATGATCTGGCGCAGGCCTGGACGTGATGACTCATAGCCCGCAAAGAACAGTGCGAGCACGAGCGCCACTACAACCAGCATGGCAAGCGCCGCCTGCTCAATGCCCGCCAGCAACGCCGCAGTCATCACTGCCGGCACCGCCAGGAGCAGCGGAATCTCCATTTTCGTGAGTAGGCGCGAGGCGCGATGATCCGTCATCCTATCACGCCCTGTAGAACACGTTGTCGGCAAAGAAATCTGCCGGAGGCTCCATGCAGGCGATCTCGCCGTCGAACATCATGGCAATGTCATCGGCAACCTGCTCGGCGAAATCTAGATCGTGCGTAGCCATGATGACGGTGCCGCCAGCCTTCACACGGCCACGCAGGGCGCGAGCGATGATGCGGCGACTTGCCAGATCAAGGCCCTTGGTGGGCTCATCAAGCAGCAACAGCTCCGGACCAATCAACAGCAGCTTTGCCAACGCAAGTAGCTGGCGCTGACCGCCCGAAAGATCGTACGGGTGACGCGCCTCCAGGCCCGCCAGGCCCAGGCACGCCGCCTGCTCCTGTGCTGCGGCCTCGTCGTATCCGCAGGTCGAAGCCCATTCCATCAGCTCGTCGCGCACCGTTTCGGCGACCAGCAATGCCTTGGGATTCTGCGGCAGCAGCGCCGCCGAAGCCGTCCCACGCACCATGCGGCCACGCTGCAGCTTAGCCGTCTTGGCCAGCACCGAGAGCATCGTCGACTTGCCGCAGCCGTTTCCGCCCACGACCGCATGCACCGCGCCGGCCGAAAACGTCACATCGAGCCCGCGCAGCACCCAACCGCCCGCGCGATCGTAGCGAAACCAGCCTTCCGACAGGGTGGTAGCCGACCCGCCGTGCATTTTTTGGAGTATTCTGCTTCCATTCGTGCGCGGGAAGGCTTCCGAGCCGTTCTCGAGCGACATTTGCGCCACAAATTCGGACGATTTGTCCAATTCCGAACTTCTTTTCGCGCTCGATACGTCCCCGAGCGGCTCCAGAGAGCCCAAATTGTCCTCACGCCTGCTGAATACTCCGTTTTTTGCACATCGGATGGCACCCCACCCCAACATGTCATCGGAAAACAGCGACTCTCGGCGTCCCAAAGAAGCCGTATCCGCCACCTCGCGCACGCGACCGTCCTCAATCCGGTACGCACACGTCGCATACTCGAGCATCGGGCGTGGCTGGTGCGTTGCCACGACAACCGTGCAGCCCAGTTCGCGATTCACGCGAAACAGCGCGTGCAGAAAGTTTTTCTCAGCGACGGGATCGAGCTGAGACGTGGGCTCGTCGAGCAGCAGCACACGCGGGCGCAGCGCCAGGACGGCGGCAAGCGACAGCAGCTGCTTGCGGCCACCCGAAAGCGTATCGGTATCGCGATGAAGCCAGTCCTCCAGCCCGAAGAAATAGCTGGTCTCGGCCACGCGACGGCGCATCTCGTCGCGCGACATGCCTAAGTTTTCCAGGCCAAACGCCATCTCGTGCCACACGGTCTCGCACACAATCTGGTTCTCGGGATCCTGGAACACGTAGCCCACGCGCTCCGCAGACGCGCGCACGTCCATGTCGGCAACGTTCTCGCCCAGCACGCGCGCATCGCCAGTGCGCTCGCCCGCCGGAGCGATCTCGGGCTTGAGCAGCGATAGCAGCGTCGACTTACCCGATCCGGTACCGCCGACAAGCAGCGCAAATGCACCTTGGGGAACAGACCAGTCGAGCCCCTCGAGCACCGCAGCATCAGCCCCGGGGTAGGCAAAGCTCAGGCTCCGCACCTCAATCGCCGGCATATCCGGGCCGCACGCCGCGCCCAACACCGGGCCCCTATCCAACCGAGCCATCAGCCGAACCTCTTCTCATCGATCGCATGCAACACGCAGGGCAGCACCATCCAGGCAGCGTACACGACATAGCCCAGCCACGGCGCCGGCACCGAGAGCTGCGGATAAAACGAATACTGCGTCGTCGCGGTCCATGCCACCGCCACCGCGGCGGCACCAAACACCGCAAGTCCAACCAGCGCGGCAGCGTCGCCGCGCCCCAGCCGATACCGCGCATACGTCGTACGGCGCGACGCAGCGCCCCACCCGCGCGAGCGCATGGCATCCGCGCGCTCAAGCGAATCTTCCATGCCCCAGCCCATCAGCACGCTCGACGCCCGCAGGCGCGAGCGCACGGGATCGGTGAGCGCGCGCCCCGGCATATCGATCGCATCCTGCACCGCCAGCACCGTACGGCCGCGGCGCAAAAACTGTGGGATAAGCCGCATGCACATCGAGATCATGAGCGCGACCACCGGCGCGGCGTTGCCCAAAAGCGCAAGAACCTTGTCGTATTCGAGCATCGACGCCGCGGCCTCAAACCACAGCACGCTCGCCACAAACAGCCCGCCCATGCACAGACCGTATACCATGCTCTCCAAATACACCGCACGCATGCCAATACGGAAAAGCTCGGTCGAGCCCGATGCACTAAACAGCGGGTTGACCAGTGCAATGATCAAAATCACCGGCAGCTGCCAGCGAAGCGCGCCCAACGTGCGGGCAGTCCCGCGCGTCGCAAATCCATACGCCAACCCACCTGCGAGCGACAGCGCGATCAGCACCGGCTGCATCGAGAACATGGTGAGCCCCAGCGTCAACACAATATAGAGTGCCGGCACCGCCGGATGCGACATCGAGAACGCCGCGACGGACTCGTTGCCCGATTCCTCTCGCATGGTATCCACGGGCACCCCCGTCCCCTCGCTCAAACGACAGCTCCTCAGCACCGCCAACGCCGCCCGCAAGCAGCGCAAACGCTACACCGCCGGCCCAAACCTCAGCTGCCGCGCATCAATCGTTACGCGCTCATCATATGCCTGCGGTATCATATTGCGCCGTGTATCGTTTCCAAACACACGTCTCTATAACGTAACAGGAGATCACATGGACGCAACCGCAATTATCCTCGCCGCCGGCGAGGGCACCCGCATGAAGTCGAACCACTGCAAGGTTTCGCACAAGATCCTGGGCAAGCCCATGGTTCAGTGGATCGTCGACGCCACCATCAAGGCCGGCTGCAGCCGCGTCGTGGTCGTCATCGGCAGCCACGCCGACGAGATGCGCGCCCTCATCGATGGCGCCTACGCCAACAGCGCCACCAAGGTCGAGTGCGTCGAGCAGACCGAGCGCCTGGGCACCGGTCACGCCGTGAAGGTCGCGCTCGAGGCCTGCGGCATCACGCAAGGCCCCGTCGTCGTGCTCAACGGCGACTTGCCGCTCATCACCGCTGACACCGTCGCCAAGTTCGCACAGACCGTCGCCACCGGCGAGCTCGCCTGCACCGTCATGACCATGACCCCGCCCGATCCCTTCGGCTACGGCCGCATCAAGCTGGGCGCCGATGGTCAGATCGAGCGCATCATCGAGCAGAAGGACTGCACGCCCGAGCAGGCCGCCACGCTGCTGGAGTGCAACGCCGGCTGCTACGCCTTCGACGGCGTGCAGCTTGCCGCCCACATTAACGAGATCGGCAACGACAACGCGCAGTCCGAGTACTATCTGCCCGACATGCTCGAAATCCTCAAGGGCCACGGCCAGGCGGTCTCCATCTTCCACTGTGACGACTACCGCGACGGCCTGGGCGTCAACAGCCGCATCCAGCTCGCGCAGCTCACCGCGATCGCGCGCGACCGCATCAACGAGCACTGGATGGCCGAGGGCGTTACCTTCATCGACCCCACGCAGGCCTGGATCGGCCCCGACGCCACCATCGGCCGCGACACCGTCGTGTGGCCGCAGACGCATCTGATCGGTCACGTCACCGTGGGCGAGGAGTGCCAGCTCGGCCCCAACAGCCGCCTCACCGACACCACCGTCGGCAGCGGCTGCACCATCGATGAGACCATCGCCATCGAGGCCGTCATCGAGAACGGCGTCGACTGCGGCCCGCGCGCCTACCTGCGCCCGGGCACCCACATGCTCGACGGATCCAAGGCCGGCACGCACGTGGAGATTAAGAAGTCCACGATCGGCGAGGGCTCCAAGGTGCCGCATCTGTCCTACATCGGCGACACCACCATGGGCTCCGGCGTCAACGTGGGCGCGGGCTCCATCACCTGCAACTACGACGGCGTCCACAAGCACAAGACCGTCATCGGTAAGGATGCCTTCATCGGTTCCGACACCATGATGGTCGCGCCCGCCCAGATTGGCGACGGCGCGCTCGTGGCCGCCGGCTCCGTCATCACCGAGCCGGTCCCGGCTGACGCGCTCGGCCTGGGCCGCGCCCGTCAGGTAAATATTGAGGGCTGGGCCGCCGATTATCGCCGCCGTCTGCACGAGGACGACGAGGTATAACGTTTTACCAAGCATCTAAGGAGCTGTTCCCCTGGGGATGGCTCCTTTTTCTATCGTGACCTGCGCGGCCGGATGAGTGGTCGGTTCGTGTCCGTTGACGGTAAAGACGTTATCAAGACCCGATTAACCCCGTCGCGCGGTTACAATGCAACAAGGCATCTATATGGCATTCGATGTATAAAGGAGAAGGGTAATGCCGATTAATGATCCCGAGAAGTCGGAGAATATGCGCAAGTCCATCCGCGTGTATTCCGGTTCCTCCAACCGTCCCCTCGCTCAGAAGATCGCTGAGTACCTTGGGGTCGAGCTTTCGGGCCTTACGCTTAAGCAGTTCGCCAACGGTGAGATTTACGCCCGCTACGACGAGACCGTCCGCGGCGCCGACGTCTTCCTGATTCAGTCCGTGGCCGGCGGCAACGTCAACGACATGCTCATGGAGCTGCTCATCGCCACCGACGCTGCCAAGCGCGCATCTGCCCGCTCCATCACCGCCGTTATCACCCACTACGGCTATGCCCGCCAGGACCGCAAAGCCGGCCCGCGCGAGCCCATCACCGCCCGCCTCGTCGCCAACCTGCTCGAGCGAGCCGGTGTCAACCGCATCATCACCCTCGACCTGCACCAGGGTCAGATCCAGGGCTTCTTCGATATCCCGGTTAACCACCTGTCCGCGCTGCCGCTGTTTGGCCAGTACTACAACAACATGCACTTCGACACCGACAACCTGGTTGTCGTCTCCCCCGACGTGGGTCGCGCCAAGGCCGCCAAGAAGCTGTCCGACATGCTCGGCTGCGACCTGGCCATCGCCCACAAGGGCCGTCCGCGCCACAACGCCGCCGAGGTCATGGGCATCATCGGTGACATCAAGGGCAAGACCTGCGTCATCAACGACGACATGATCGACACCGCTGGCACCCTGTGCGCCAACGTCAAGGAGCTCAAGGCTATGGGCGCTGGCGACATCTACGTCTGCGCCACCCACGGCATCTTCTCCGGCCCGGCCATCGAGCGTCTGAACGACGCCCCCATCGTCGAGTGCGTCGTCACCGATGCCATTCCCGTCGAGGTCGGCGGCAAGATCAAGACTATCTCGGTCGCCGAGGAGTTCGCTCAGGCCATCTCCGCCGTCTACCACGAGGAGCCCGTCTCCACGCTCGTCGGCGGCGACTTCGCGCTGTAATCCAACGTGCATCGCATCATCTTTGATGCTTTTAAAGGGTCGGAAGCTCGCTTCCGACCCTTTTTCTATCCCTCGCCAACCTTCCCTGGACAATTAGTTCAGATACGTATTTTTTTTAAAGCCCCAAAGGGCCGTTCGGAGCCTTCTGAGCTCCCCGGCGGATGCCATGCCGCCCAAAGCTCATCGTTTTCGAGTACAACCTCCGCATATTTATCCTCAAATCGCCCTCAAAGGCCCTTAGAAACACCTCGAACGCCCGCCGCCTTATACGTATCTGAACTAACTGTCCAGCAGCTATCGTCAACCTTCGCGGCAGAGCTCAATTTCCTGCAATCCCCTCAACCGATTCCACCGATTTCATAACACCCAGCCGTTCATGGCGCGCAGCGCCCCGCTGAGCGAAAAGAACGGTATGGCGGTCGCATTCTGCCGCCAACTTAGTACGTTATAGCTATGACGACCGTGATTTCACATCTCTCCGCCCTCCGCGCAATTCGTCGCGCACGACGGGCGTACTCTGCCCTGCCCTGGGACTCCGTTGATAGTGAACAGCAAGCACAGGCCTTGGCTAGCTGCATTCCCAATAATGACGCGATAGACTTTGGCGCACTTTCGATACTCGACGCCTGGAATGAAGATGATTCCGAACTGCTCGATCTTCTCGTTTCAAGCGAAGACAACAGACGCCCCGACAAGCGACTTCTTCAGCATATTCTCTCCGCTCCTCTTCCTGAAGGTGCAATTATGCACGTCGAGGCCGACATCTACGCAACGTCTCCTGCCATGACAGCCATGCTTTGTTCCAAAAATGAATCAGTCGCCAAAACCTTGATGCTTCTCATGGAACTGCTCGGAACCTACTCCCTTCCTCCCGGGGCAACATACCCCATTGCTTATGACGACATCTGGCCCAAGGGCGATGTCTACGAAGCGATGGACGACCTCGATTGCCGGGACGACCAGTCGGCGACCGAACAGCAGAACGAAACCCGCTATGAACAAGCGCACTACAAATGCGAGCCCGCCACGACCATCGAAGAGCTCGAGGCGGTCGCACGGTTCGCCAAAAGTAGCTCATACGCCTCGTTTCGCACGGCAGTCAAACTCGCCCGAGCTGGATCCGCATCCCCAGCCGAATCCCTAATGTTTGCCGTTCTCGGAGCGCCCATGCGCTTTGGCGGATTCGGATGCTGCAGCCTGCCCATGGGAGGCCTGCTACTCAACCATCGAATCGAATTCGACACTCTTGCGGTCAACATGTCCTCCGGCATCCCCTATGCCATCTGCGACTTATATTGCCCAGCTGCAGGAGTCGACAACGAATACAACGGAATTGGGCATGAGCTTCAAAACGCTCGCATCCACGATGGCAATCGAAATAACGGACTCAAAGCAATGGGCATCCACGTCCTGGTTATCAATCGCGACCAAATGAAAGACCTTGTTGCACTCGAAGCCTTCGCCCAAATGATGCATCGACTCGCGGGAGTCCGATTCCGATATCGCATCAAGGGCTATCGCAAGCGTCAGGCCGCTTGGCTCAACGCCCTGCGGGCCGGAATCGGCCTTGCGCCGGTCTAAACGGCGAATCACCCGTGCGCCGTCGAGCAGGGCTGGACAGTTAGTTCAAATACGTATAAATGGACACATTGAATTAGACTGTTTTGCAGTTATCTCTATACCATTCGCCCTATTTGAAGGCAGGGTAGACTTCAAAACAGCGTCATATGGACTAACTAAAGCTCCAAAACAACGTATCGGCATTGAATTGAGCAATTCGAGTCCTCAGAACTTATACGTATCTGAACTAACTGTCCACCTCGGATTTTGACGGCCGTCCAAACGCCCCCAAACAACCTCAATTGCCCTCCATTTGACAGCGGCAACAGGGTCGCTCACCATAGCAGGCGACAAATCAACGAAAGGATGAACATGGCAGCTGCACAGCCGCTTAAGATTCGCATGGTTGCCGGACTTGGCAACCCAGGCGAGGAATATGCCGAGACCCGTCACAACGCTGGTTTCAAAGCAATCGATGAGCTGGCCCGTCAGGCCGGTGTCACGTACTGGAAAAACCAGGCAGGCGCCGAGGTCGCGCTCATCAATATCAACGATGCCGAGGAAGAGGGCGGCAAGCGCCAGATCGTACTGGTCAAGCCGCAGTCGTATATGAATACCTCGGGCGGGCCCATCTCCAAGCTCTGCCGCGAGTACAAGATCAAGGCCGAGGAGCTGCTCGTGATTCACGACGAGCTCGACATTCCCGCCGGCGACGTACGCGTTAAGGTGGGCGGCGGCCACGCCGGCCACAACGGTCTGCGCTCCATCATCGACAAGATGGGCAGCCGCGACTTCAGCCGCATCCGCACCGGCATCGGCAACCCTCCCGGCAAGATGGCTGTCGCCGACTACGTGCTCAAGCAGTTGCGCGCCCGCGAGGCCGAGGATTTTCAGGACACCTGCGCCCGCGCCGCAGATGCCGCCGGTTTGGCTATCGTCCACGGCGTAATCTACGCCCGCGATCACGTAAACGGCGCCGCTTCCGCCAACGGCAAGCACTAAAACCTACCATTTAGGGATGTTTATTTTGGCAGGTTTTATATGCGGAAACGCCGCAGTCGGCACATCGCAATAAACACGCTGCCACCATACATGCATAACGCCCCAAAGGGGGCCGGCCTCAACGAAGCGCGAGGCCGGCCCCCTTTGCCGTTTTGCCTGATAAAACCGACCGAAATAAACCTGCCCCTTTTTGGCAGGTCACTTTTCCCAACCGCCGAAGACACACGTAAGTGACATGTCCATGAGGGTATAATTTGCACCGTATGTCTGCACAACGCCTGTGCGCGTACGGTTTTATTCGGGCTACCGTCCATTTCCGTGGAGGCACGGTTCGGCAGCCCTAACAAGAGAGGGGTTCTATGTATAAGATCCTGGAGAAGACGCAGTTCTCGGAGAAGGTGTTCAAGTTCCGCATCGAGGCGCCTGCAATCGCCAAGCATGCGCACGCTGGACAGTTCCTCATGGTTCGCGCCAACGAGACGGGCGAGCGCGTCCCGTTTACCCTGGCCGGCTGGAACGGTGACGAGGGCTGGGTCGAGTTCATCTTCATGGTGATCGGCAAGACCACCGAAATGCTTTCCACCTACGAGGCCGGCGAGTCGCTGCGCGACGTCGTGGGCCCGCTGGGCGTTCCCACCGAGATGGCCGAGGGCCCCTGCGCCGTCATTGGCGGCGGCGTCGGCCTGGCAATTGCCTTCCCGGTCGCCAAGCACCTGGTCGAGACCGGCCACGAGGTGCACGCCATCATGGGCGCCCGCACCAAGGACCTCCTGCTCATGGAGGACCAGTTCCGCGAGCTCCTCGACGAGGACCACATCCACATCACTACCGATGACGGTTCCTACGGCGAGCAGGGCGTTGTCACCGCTCCGCTGGAGCGCCTGCTGCAGGACAAGGCCGTGAGCCAGGTCTTCTGCGTCGGCCCCGTTCCGATGATGAAGTTCTCGACCCTCACCGCCCAGAAGTACGACACCCCCATCACCGCGTCGCTCAACCCCATCATGGTTGACGGCACCGGCATGTGCGGCTGCTGCCGCGTCGAGGTGGGCGGCGTGACCAAGTTCGCTTGCGTCGACGGCCCCGACTTCGATGCCACCCTGGTCGACTGGGATGACCTTCGTGCCCGCCAGGCCGCTTATCGTTCCGAAGAGGGCGCGTCCCTCAAGGCCTATGAGGAAAAGAGCTGCGCATGCCACTAGTTAACGGTCGTTTCGTTGCCGATATGAAGTCGCCCCGCACCCCCGATAACGAGGAGCCGGCTGCCGAGCGCGCCTGCGACTTCCGCCCCGTCGACAAGGGCTTCACCGAGGAGATGGCGCTGGCCGAGGCCGAGCGCTGCCTCAACTGCAAGAAGCCGTTCTGTGTTGAGGGCTGCCCCGTCAACATCAACATCCCCCGCTTTATCGAGCAGATCCGCGAGAAGGACTTCGGCGGCGCCCTCGATACCATCCGCGAGGACTCCATGCTTCCCGCCATCTGCGGCCGCGTCTGCCCGCAGGAGAACCAGTGCGAGGGCAAGTGCATCCGTGGTAAGAAGTCCGAGCCCGTGGCCATCGGCCAGCTCGAGCGCTTCCTGGGTGACCGCCCCGAGCTCGCTTCCACGCCCAAGATGGCCCCCAAGAACGGCAAGAAGGTCGCCGTCGTCGGTTCCGGCCCGTCCGGCATCACCTGCGCCGGCGAGCTCGCCCGCAACGGCTTTGACGTCACCGTCTTCGAGGCCTTCTTCACCGGCGGCGGCGTGCTGGTCTACGGCATCCCCGAGTTCCGTCTGCCCAAAGCGGTCGTCAAGCGCGAGATTGACGGCCTGGAGGACATGGGCGTCAAGTTTGAGTACAACTCCGTCGTGGGCAACATGGCCACGGCCGAGGAGCTGTTCGAGCAGGGCTTCGACGCCATCTACGTGGCGACCGGCGCCGGCCTGCCCAAGTTCCTCAACGTCCCCGGCGAGAACCTGCCCAACGTCTTCTTCGCGAACGAGTACCTCACCCGCGTGAACCTGATGAAGGCCAACAAGTTCCCCGAGTACGACACCCCCACCAAGCACGGCAAGAACGTCGTCGTCTTTGGTGGCGGCAACGTGGCTATGGACGCTGTCCGTACCGCCAAGCGCCTGGGCGCCGAGCACGCCATCATCGCTTACCGCCGTACCGAGGACGAGATGCCCTGCCGTCGCGCCGAGCTGCACCACGCCAAGGCCGAGGGCGTCGAGGTTCTGCCGCTCGTCTCCCCGCTCGAGTTTGTCGCTGGCGAGGACGGCTCCGTGTGCGCCGTCAAGGTCCAGAAGATGGAGCTCGGCGAGCCTGACGAGTCCGGCCGTCGTCGCCCGGTGCCCATCGAGGGCGCCATCGAGGAGATTCCCTGCGACGTCGCGATCTCGGCTATCGGCACCAACGCCAACCCCTTCGCTGCCAAAATCGGCGGCAAGATGGAGCTCAACAAGTGGGGCTACATCGTCGCCGACGAGGAGACCGGCCAGACCACCGATCCCCGCATCTGGGCTGGCGGCGACATCGTCACCGGTGCCGCTACGGTCATTCTGGCGATGGGCGCCGGCAAGAAGGCCGCCGCTTCGATCACCAAGAGCCTGCTGGGCGAGTAATCACCCACAGCGCTAGCCATCAAACGGCAAAATCCCCGTCGAGCACACGCCCGGCGGGGACTTTTTCTATGCCGTCCGCCCGACCACCACAAAGGGAGCAGGTGCCTTTGTGGTGGTCGGGAACTTGGCCGACGAACCAATTCCGACGTTTGTCTCAATCTGTAACAGTTAGAGCCTGTTAAGCCTTGTAGTTGTTACAGATCGAGATATTGCGCCAGCCGCCTCCGTTTTGTCTCAATCTGTAACAGTTAGAGGCCAAATTCCTCGCTACATGTTACAGATCGAGACGTTAGGTTGGCGGCCGGACCGTTCATCTCAATCTGTAACACCTAGAGCCATTTTTACTGGCTTGGTGTTACAGATTGAGATTTTGCTAAAGCCGAGGATGGGCGCTCGCCAAAACCTAGCGCTTGCGACGCTTGGTCGCGGCGATGCCGGCGGCGGCTACGGTTGCGCCGGCGATGCCTAGGGCGGCAACCGTCATCGCGGTGGTATCCCCCGTGGTAGCCAGGACAGCATCGCCCTTCTTGGTCGGCGCGGCTTTCTCAACCGTCTTGGTCGTAGCGGTTGTCGTGGCCGACTTGGCCGCGGGTTTGGTCTCGGGCTTCACCTCGGGCTTGGTCTCGGGCTTCACCTCAGGCTGCGGCGTCGGCTTGGGTTCCGGCGTAGGCTGCGGATCGGGAGTCGGCGCGCCCTCGGGCATAAAGATCAAATCGGTGTTGAGCCACAGGGTGTAGATCCAGCCGCTCTCGGGATCAACTACACTCGCTTCGCCCATCTGGTAGCCGCACTCCTGGCCGTTGATCACCAGCTTGGTGTCGGGCGTGAAGTAGAAGCCGCGCGCGGGCTTGAGGTAGATGCCGTAGCGATAGGTCACGCCGGGTTTAAAGGCGTCGATGTGATTCGTGATGTGCTGGTCCCAAAACTCAACGGAATTCACCTCACTGCCGTCGCTACCCGTCCAGTACTCACACTGCGGAAGGGAGTTGGAGCCCGTCGGAACATTCGCCGTAAAGACCGGCTTATCGCCCGCCTTGAAGGTGGTCGTGGCGCCGTTGATCTCGATAACGTCGATGGCCCGCCATTCGTCGATCGGCTGCTCGCACAGCATATTGTCAGCGTTTGGCGCGAAGACGCCGTTGACGGTCTTGATGTGGTGCGCCCAATGACCGTTGACGTACATCATGCAGTCATCGGCCACGGTATTGTCGCCCTTGAGCCTCAACTCGACGGAGTACATGTAGAACTTGCCCTCTTCGAAGTGGTCAATCTTCTTCATGCCCGGCGTGTACTTTGCGGGATCGGAATACCAGAAGGCAACGGGCGTGAGCTCCGCAGGGTCGCTGCCATCCATTTCCTCCCAGCACTCATACGCGATCTCGTACTTGTCGGCATCGGCGGCGGGGGTCGTCGCGGTCGCGCGGGGCGCCTCGCCGGGCGCGTAGTCGGTTTTCACATCGTTGACGTTTAGATTCTCAAGAGCTTCGTTTTCCGACGAAGCAGGCATCGTAATTGTTTTAATAGCAGGGACATACAGGAATTCTCCGCTTAGACTCGACTTTACGGTTTCCCCGTTTACGGTAACAACGGTTTCATCGCTGAAGGAATATCCGTCTTTTGGCTTCAGCATAAGAGAATACACGTACTCTTTCCCGCTTTTAAACTTTGTAATAGTCGGCAGGGAACCATGTGAGCCGTTATCGGAATACCAGGCAGCAACGGGTTCGTTGTTTTCAAATTCCTGCCAGCATTCATAAGCGATTTCGTATTTATCTGCATCGTAGTTAGGGACACCTGCCGTCGCCTGCGGACCAGTATCCAGCTGCCAATTGAAGTTCGCATTCTGAACATTGGCAAAGGAGATGGATTCCGATTCTGATTCCGCTGCCGGGATAACAAGGCACGCCCTCTCGTAGACATGGGTGCGGGTGTAGTAGTCATCCCGGATCTCGTTAATAGTGGGTTTCCCGGTCGCCTCGGTGTCTCCTTTAAAGGCGTCGTCCGGATCACCGATGATGATATTCCCGGGCTCTGTACCCGTATACGTAAGCTTGGATCCATCATAGGTGGTCGTCATCTTGGACTTATTCTCCTTGTACTCCGTAAAGTACTTCTGCTCCTCCTTCTGTCTCTGAATCTTGCTGATATCCAAGGTAAGCGTTGTTTTATTGCTCGCACTGTCATACGCCGCATGGACGATCAAGTCCCCCAGGCCGATAAAAGTCAAAGCGCTACCATCGAGAGCAGACTGGTCTCCATCTACAAGGGCAATCCCCTTCACATGCTCAATCGTTTCTTCTTTCTTGATGTCGGTGTAATTGTTCCGCACCGTAATATTGACCCTAACGCCGCTGCCGCCAACAACATCGGTCACACCGCAGGGCATGATGGCGTCATTCGCCGGCGTGGCGGCGTTGTCGCTGGGAGTATTTTGTTCAGCGGGTGCCGCATCGTTGGATTCATCGGTGGCGCCAGTCGGGGCCGTCTGCTGAGGCTCAGCGGTGGCTTGCGCCGCCGGAGCAGCATCGGTTGCAGGCGCGGTCGAAGCAGCTGGTGCGGTCGTTGCAGCCGTATCCTCCACAACCGTCGGCGTCACCGGAGCCGCGGCAACCTCGTCCATCGCACCGACGGGATCGGCGCATTCCGTCGCCAGCGCCACACTCGGCAGCAGCAACTGACCGACCATAAGCGCACACGCGCCGGCGCAAGCTATTTTGGCACCCACACAACGCCAGGTACCGTGAACCAGCGAGCAGGTACGCTCGCGCTGGGTCTGCTTATCAAAGTGGCTTCCGTTCATACCGTCCTCCTTGGTCGATGGGCCATACCACCACAAAGGTGCCTGTCCCCTTTGTGGTGGTCCTGTACAACCAAGATGTGTCAAATGACTCTATACGCCTAGGTTCGTAGATGCGAACCTAGGTATCTATCTGCGGAAATACAAAGAGCCGCCGCGAGAGCATTTGTGCTCACGCGGCGGCTGAAAATGGCTATGAAAGCTTGCGCTAGCGGTTGCGGCGCTTGGACGCGACGAAGCCGGCGCCGATGACGGACGCACCGGCAATGCCGAGGGCTGCCGCCGCCGTCGCGGCGCTATCGCCCGTGGCGGCCAGGGCGCCGGAACCGTTTTTGGCGGCAGCAGTCTTGGTCGTAACGGTCTTGGTGACCGCCGTGGTGGTCTTTACGTCCTTGTCTACGGGTACGGGCTTGAGGCCAGGCTTCTGCTCGGGGTTGGGTATGGGGTCGGGATCGGGCTCCGGCGTCGGCTCGGGATCGGGCGTCGGCTCCGGCTCCTGTCCGTCTCCAAAATCAATCACTACATCATGGGCGACCTCGGCAGAACCGACGATATCCGTAATGGCAGACGAACCGGCAACACCGACGACCTGCCCGTTCTGGGAGCTCGGCCATTTCCCCGTATCAACAACCTTTTTCACATCGCGCACGGCACCATCCGTCGGAGTCGTAATCATCGCGTTTCCTCGTAAATCAATCATCGCGGCACGGAACAGCGTCGCAGTCGCGTCGTTGCAGTTGATCGTATAAATCCCCGCAGTCGCGCCCGAGGCCTCAATCTTCGATTTGCGAATCTTGATACGAGGCGTTTCAAACCCGGTGTTTGCCTCTGCCATGATTCCAAAACTTTGATTGCGGACGGCATCGATGCCGTTTGCAGCAGACAGGCTTCGAGACGTAAGATTCGACTCCTCGACAAGCATCCACACCGCACCGCTTTGCGAACGCGCGCTGATGCCCGCCGAGAGCGAAGCCGCACTGCCGGCGGAAAGCGCGACATCGGCTCCGTTGACGATTTTCATGAGGGTATTCTTTTTGATACCGACCGTATTGATGCACACAGAAACCTGCCAGGCATCGGCTGTCTTGATCGACAGGTTGGCGGCATCGATCGTGACGTCGCCCCCGTGCACGGAGACATAATCCGGTTCTTCCTGCTCGCCTTCCTGAGCAGCGTGTCTACTGGGAAGGTTATCGGCAAAGATACCGTAGGTGCCCACCGTTGGACGCCAAGATCCTTCCGCCGATTTCGCCTCGATTTTGACATCGGCGCCCTTATCGATCGTCACGCTGCCGGCCGTCGCGCGAATGCCCGTCGCACTGTTCACTGCGCCCGAAGCCGTCACGTTGACGTTGGCGCCGCTGATGGTCACATCGCCACCCGCATTGCCGTCGCCTTCCGCCGCAATCACATCGGTCTGGGCCGTCGCATTAAGGGTGCCGTCGCCGGTAATGGCAAGGTTGCCGTTCTTGACAGCAATAGCGCTCTGACCGGCATCGGCCGTGATGGTGTTGGTGCCCGCCACATCGATGGTGAGGTTGCCCTGAGCGCTGATGCCGGTACCGTCGTAGCCGTTGAGCTTCATGTCATCGGCACCGTCCCAGGACCACGTTCCGGCATCGTCGCCGGCGGCAGTGCCCGCGTCGTACTGCGTGCCGCCCACGTTGACCCACTCGGCAGCGAGCGCCACGCTCGGCAGCAGCAGCTGGCCGGCCATGAGCGCGCAAGCCCCCGCGCAGGCAAGCTTGGCGCCCACACGACGCCACGTTCCATGAGAGAGCGAGCACGCGCGGCCGTGGTCGATTGGGTTGTCATGGATTTGCGTTCGCATGTGAGCCTCCTTGTCGTAAGGGGTGCTTCTATAACACCATGTTACGGGAAGATATCAGGATCCTGGGGCACAAATTCTCATGTGGCGCACCTGCCAGCGCAAAAGGCAACGAGCATGCTATTGCCAAGCGCACCCCGCCCCCCGAAAGGCCCACCCCCTACCGTCATGGTCTACAATCGAGGACACGATTATTCGTCCACCCGAAGGACCGTCCTTGAACCTGAGCAAGCCTAAAATCAACGCGCTTCTGGCACTTGCGCTCTTTACCTTTGTCTTTCTTGCCGCCGAGTTTCGATTCGACATTAATGTCGGGCTGCTCGCCGGTGCCGAGCGCGTTGTGATTGCGCAGGGCTTCATCCTCGGCGCCAGCGTGATCGGCTTTATCGGATATGCGCCGCTGCTCGGGCTCGCACAGCGCAAAGACCGGCCTCAGGCAGTTGTCAGCGCCGCCGTCCCCATCGCCATCTTGGGGTTGACTCAGATTCAGTCCCCCACGAGCCCGCTTGCGCTCGAGATTCTGGGATGCCTCGCATTCCTCGGACTCGGCCTACTGGGCGCCGCAGCGCACCACGCCTTTTCGTTGGCATTCCAGGATGACCCCAAACTCGCCACCGGCGCAGGAGCAGCCTATGCCGCGGGCATCCTGATGCAGTTCGTCACCAACCTGATTGATTGCGGTGGCATCGTCGAGCTCATCATTCTTGGCGCGGCAACGATCGCCGTCTCCGCCCTCAGCGTCGTTCCCCAAAAGGCTGCCGAGAGCTCCAGTCCCTCCATCAATCCCTTTGTTGAGCCATCGCACGCCCTCGCCAAACAGGCATGCTGGAGCATTGCGCTCGTCATGATTCTCGCCTGCTTATTCTCCACCCTCGACAACGTCGTCACGTTCTCCAACGCCCACGGCACCATCGCCGTGCAAACCTGGCCACGCCTCTTTTTGGCAGCGAGCGGCCTTGCCGCCGGTCTTATTTTTGATCTTGCCGAGCGTCGCTACATGGGACTTGTCATGCTCGGCATCGCCGTGCTCTCGACCATTTCCATCCTGGCCGTGGAGGCCGGCGCTGATCCCAACCTGGGCCTTGTCGTCTTTTACCTGAGCTCGGGCTTTTTTGTCACGTTCTTTACCGCCACCTTTACGCAGCTGGCACCGCGCATGCGCGCGCCCGCCTTATGGGCCGGCATGGGTCGCGCGGCCAACAACGTATGCGCGTTCACCACATCGGGTATCTCGCTGGCGCTCGTGACCTCGGACAATGTTGCTCTCATCATGATCGGTGCGCTCGTTTTGCTCGTCGCCGCCTGCGCGGCATTCGTGGCAGCCGGCTTGTTCCGCCTACCCCAAACCGAGCAGGAGCGCGAACATCAACAGCTTGCCGAGGAGGCGCTGGCAGCACCGAGTATCGAGGAGCAGCGTCAGGTCTTCATCACCGATCACGCTCTCACCCCGCGCGAAGTTGACGTGCTGGTGGCTGTGACCCAAGATGAGCGCCCGCTCAAACAGGTCGCCGAGGAGCTTGGTATCTCGATGCGCATGGTACAGCGCCACCTGAGCTCCATTTATCAAAAGACCGACACGCAGACGCGCGCCGGTCTCACCAAGGCCTTCCCCTCGGCCTAAAACAAAAACCACCACAAAGGTGCCTGTCCCCTTTGTGGTGGTTTTGGTCGGTTAGACTTCGAGCTGCGCCAGCTTGTAGCGGTAGGCCGCCGCGATGACGTTCTTGCAGCCTTCGCGGCCCAGCTTGGCGCGGTTGACGACGATGTCTTTACCGCTCGTCATCTTCCACTTGCCGGCACTGTAGCGCTTATAGAATGCCTCGCGCGCCTTCTGCTGCTGCTTGACCAGCTTGGCACCCTTCTTTTTGTTGAGGCCGCGCTTCTTGCGCACGATCTCGACGCGGTCCTCAAAGGGCGCAGTCACCAGCACGGCGATGTGGTTGGGGTTGTTGCGCAGCAGATAATCGGACAGACGGCCTTCGATAATGCAGCTCTCGGTCTCGCCCAGATCCAAAATCACCTGGCTCATCTTTTGGAACAACTTGTCCGAGTACGAACGCGCATCGTAGCGGTCGGGCAGAAACGCCATATTCTCCACGGCCAGGCGCTCGTCGTAGGCAGCCATCTTGTCGAGCGACTCGCCCGCGCGCAGCGACGCACGCACCAGCAGCTCGTTATCGTACAGCGGAATCCCCAGCTCATCGGCAAGGATACGGCCAATCTCGTGGCCCTCGGCACCAAAGTCGCGCGCGATGGTAATGACCACAGGACTCTTCTTGTTCTCCAGATCGCTCATCGCGATTCCTTTCTCTATGTGACAAAGGGACTGTCCCTTTGTCACATTCTACGCTGCCACCATTCGCCTCTGATATGCCCTCACCAGCAGCGAGATACCAAAGTTGAGCACAAAGTACATCGCAAACACCAAGCCGTAGAGCATAAGAACCTGCGACAGGTCGATCGCGTGGGCCATCACGACGTTTGCCGTGTACATGAGCTCGGCCACGTTAATACCCGAAAGATACGAGCTGTCCTTAATGACGGTCGTGCATTGGCTAAACAGCGCCGGAATGATCGTCTTAAACGTCTGCGGCAGAATGATGTAGCGCATGGTGGCAAAGAAGCCGAAGCCCTGGCTCTGCGCCGCCTCAAACTGGCCGCGCGGAATCGAGTTGAGACCGCCGCGCACAATCTCGGCCATAACAGCGCTGGTAAACAGCGTAAAGGCGATGGTCGAAATCACAATGTCCAAACCCTGCACCGTAAAGTAGATAAACAGGATCCACAGCAGGTTCGGCGTGCAACGGAACAGCTCGATATAGGCGCTCACCAAAATACGGAACGGGCGGGGCGCATAGCTCTTAACGAGCGCCAGCACCGTGCCAAAGATGAGCGAGAAAAAGATCGACAGCGCCGAGATCTCGATTGTCTTAACAAAGCCGCCCCAAATGTAGAGCAGGTTGGTCGCGTTGAAGATTTCCATGCGCTAGGCCTCCTCTACGTTGTCGAGCCCCAGCTCGGCCAGACTTACGCCGCGCGGACGCTCCTTGGAGCGTCGCTCGAGCCACTGCACCAGCATGGCGAGCGGAAAGCAGATGATGAAGTACATAAGGCAGCAGACGATGTATTCCTGCAGGTAACCGTACAGACTCACAAAATTGTCGGAACGGTACATAAGGTCGCCGCCAGCCACAAGTGCCAACACCGACGTGTTCTTGACCAGGTTGAGCGCCTGGTTACACAGCGGCGGCAGAATGATCTTGAACGTCTGGGGCAGCACGATGTACCAGTACGCCTGCGCACGGGTGAAGCCCTGGCTCTGGGCCGCCTCCATCTGACCGCGCGGAACCGCCTCGATACCAGTGCGGATGACCTCCGAAATGTAGGCCGCGTGATACAGACCCACGCCCAAGAAGCCCAGCACGAACGGCGCGATGCGCACCGGCTGGTCGGCACCGGTTATGGCCTGCAAAAACTGCGGACCGGCCATGTACATAAAGAGCACCTGCACGGGCAACGGGGTGTTCTGGTAAAACTCCACGTACACGCGGCTTATGGCGCGCAGCACGCGCGAGCGAGTGGTAGAGAACACGCCCAGCAGCGTGCCCAGCACCAGCGACAGCAGCAGACCGGCAACGACCACCTGCAGCGTCACGCCAAAGCCCTCCCAGAAGGGCCCCATGTTTTGAAATGTCGTCGACCAACGGTCGGCGTCAAATAATCCTTCGAGCATTTGATTCCTTCCTTGGACGATGCGCCTATACAAGACCCCAGGTCTTGACCTCTTGGTCGAGCCAGCCGTCGGCCAGGCGATCGCAAATCACCTGATCGACCACGGCCGAAAGGTCGCAGCCCTTCTTGGTCGCCACGCCGTAGCCCTGCTCGCCAAACTTAACCTCGGGCTGCAGCAGCTCAACGGTCTCGTTCATGTAACCGGCCAGCGTGGAGCGGTCCATGGCAAAGACATCGATATTGCCGGCGTCGAGCGAACTCTTGATGATGGGGTAGCCGCTAAAGGCCCTAAACTCGGGTTTGCAGCTAAAGCCGTTGTCCTTGATCATCTGCTCGATCAGGCCCTGCGTGGTAGCACCCTGGCTCACGCCGATGACCTTACCGTCCAGGTCCTCAATCGAGGTAAAACCCGAACGCTTCTTGACCATGAGTCCCACGAAATCGGTGCGGTACGGCGTCGAGAAATCCCAGCTCTTCTTGCGCTCGTCAGTGATGGTGTAGGTCGCCGCGACCACGTCGAGTTGGCCGTTATCGATCAGCGGACCGCGCGTCTTGGGCGTTACGTCGGTAAACTCGACTAGCTCCTGGGCGCGAGCATCCTTGTAGCTCACACCAAAGACGGCAGCGGCAATCTGGTAGCACAAATCGACTTCCATACCTTCAAAGCGGCCCTTGGCGGTGTCGTAATAACCGTAGCCGGGAACGTCCTTCTTAACGCCGGCATTCAGATGGCCACGCGACTTGATGGCCGCAAGCTTGGACCCCTTGTCGGAGCCCTCGCCACTGGTGGAGTTGCCGCAACCGGCAAGCGCGGTCCCCGTCAGCGCAAGCATGCCGGCGCCCGCCAGCTGCAAAAAGTGACGGCGCGACACGGCCGCCCTCGTCATATCCGTCATGTCCATCACCGCGCCTAGTGCAGAATCTTGGACAGGAACTCGCGGCAGCGCGGGTTCTCGGGGTTATCGAAGAAGTGCTCGGGCGTGCCCTCCTCCAGAATGCGGCCGTCCTCCATAAAGATGACGCGGTCGGCCACCTGGCGCGCAAAGCCCATCTCGTGCGTCACGCAGATCATGGTGATGTCCTCCTGCGCGAGCTCAATCATAACGTCCAGGACTTCCTGGACCATCTCGGGGTCGAGCGCCGAGGTCGGCTCGTCAAACAGGATGATGGGCTGCTTGGTGCATAGGGCACGGGCAATGGCGATGCGCTGCTGCTGACCACCCGAGAGATTCTGCGGATACTCGCCGGCCTTATGAGCCATGCCGACGCGCTTGAGCGCGGCGATGGCGATCTCGGTCGCCTCCTCCTTGCTCTTCTTTTGCAGCTTGATGGGCGCGAGCGTCAGGTTGCCCAGCACCGTCATGTTGGGATACAGGTTGAACTGCTGAAACACCATGGAACTATACTTGCGGGCCATCTCCAGGTGATTCTTCTTGGTAAGCGGCGTACCGTCGATGATGACCTCGCCCGACGTGGGTTCCTCAAGATAATCGACGCAGCGGATGAGCGTCGACTTACCCGAACCAGAGGGCCCGATCATTACGAGCTTCTCGCCGCGCTTGACGGTGAGGTTGATATCTTTGAGCACATGCAGGTCGCCAAAGTACTTGTTGAGATGCTTGATCTCGATCATGTCTGCCATGAATGTCCCTTCCCTGCGTTTACACGAGTTGAACTATTGTACGGAAAGAACCACGTTTCCGCAGCCCACACTACATTCCCGTAAAGAACCCGCAACCTTTCACCCACTCGTTGGGGACAGACTTAAATGAGTACCTGCTCATTGGGCACTCATTTAAGTCTGTCCCCAATGAGTGCCCAGCCCAGCAAAAAGGGGCGCGACCGCAATGGTCACGCCCCCTCAACATCAACTATGTACCGCTCTGCCCTTACGCTAATTTGGCGCCGACGATCTTTGCCGCCGCAGGCTTGTCGAAGTTGCCGCCGGTGGCCTTGCCGAGTGCGCCCATAACCTGGCCCATCTGCTTCTTGGACGTGGCGCCCAGCTCGGCGATGACCTGCTCGATCAGGGCCTCGAGCTCCTCGCCCGAAACCTGCGCGGGCAGCAGGCTCTCCAGAATCTTGACCTGCTCGGTCAGATTGTCGGTACGCTCCTGGTCGGTGCCGGCCTTGATGGACATCTCCAGCGTCTCGCTCGTCTGCTTAATCAGACGCTTGATCATGCTGTTGACGTCTTCCTCGGTCACATCGCGGCGCTCATTGACCTCGATATTCTTCACCTCGGCCTTAACCTGGCGAATGATGGACAGGCGAACCTTGTCCTTGGCCTTCATGGCCGCGATCATTTCTTTCTGCAGCTCTTCGTTGGTCATCTGCAAATCCTCTCTAATAGCGTGGGCGGCACTCGTGCGAGCACCGCCCCATGTTTACTCAGTCGTCGACGAGTCGTCGGTCGAGCTCTTGGTGACGCCCTTCAGACTGACGTTGTATGGCACGTCTTTGGGCATGGGGTTAACGGTGATGTCGGCATCCTTCTTGTACTGCTCCAGCCACTCGCTGTACGCGGTGCTGGCCGCCTGTGTCTTCACCACGTTGGAGACGTACTTCTTGATGGCCTTGGGCACCTGGTTGATGTCATCAACCTGATTATCGACATGGAAGTAGTCGGTGCACTTGATGATGTGGTAACCATAGGTCGACTCGACGACTTCGCTCACGTCGCCCTTGTTGAGCCCCTCGAGCGCCGTCTGGTAGCTGTCGACGAAAGTGGTGAGCTTATCCCAGCCCACATCGCCCTTCTTCTCCTTGGAACCGGTGTCCTCGGAGTACTGCTCAACGGCGTCCTCAAAGCTCAGCTCGCCGGAGTTGATCTTGTCCAGGCACTCCTGCGCCTTGACCTTGGCGGCAGCCTTGTCCTCGTCGGAAGCGTCGGAATCAACCTTGATCAGGATGTTCGACGAGCGGCGGGCGTCGTTGTAGCTGGACAGGTTCTCATTGATGTAATCGACGATCTCGCTGTCCTTGGGCTTGCTCGTGGGCGCGACGGCATCCTTGAGTTTCTGCTGCGCCAGACTCTCCTTGAGTGAGTCCTTGTAGGTGTCCTCGGTATAGCCGTAGGTCTTGAGGGTCTTCTTAAAGGCCTTGGCACCGCCCGCGCTCTTGCACGCGTCCTTCCAAGCCTTCTCGACCTCCTCGTCCGACACCGTCACGCCGTTCTCCTTCTGTGCCTGTTGAAGCAGAATCTGCTGCGTATAGGAGTCGATGAGTTGCTTGCGGTACTTCTTGGGCGTGAGGTCGTTGTCGACCAGATACTGCGCCCAGTCCTTGTCTTTGGTGTAGCCGTAGGACGTGCGCATGCTCATGATCTGCTTGGTCACGGTGTCCTCGGTGAGGTTGGTGCCGTTGATAGTAGCAGCAACACCGCCGGTCAGCTTGTAGCCCGAGGTGTCCTCGGCCTGCGACATAAGGCCGGAGCACGCCATCGCCGAGACGGAAAGCAGCATCGCCAGCACGCCGATGACCACCAGGACGATCTTGACGGTCTTAGACACGTACGTCTTGCGCTGCTTCTTGCGAGAGCTGGAGGCAGCGCGGGCCTGCTGCTCGGGCGTCGGCGCGGCCTCGGAGTTCTTTTTCTTATTTGCCATAGTTGGCCTTTCGCATAACGAATCGAACAAACGCCATTGTGTCACAACGCAGCCCCCGCGGCACGCTTGGTGCATTGGGGACAGATTAATCTGCACCATTTTGGTGCAAAGGGGACAGCTCTGGCAGCCGGCAGTTAGGGACAGTCCCCAAGTGCCGACTCAGCCCCACCTTAGAAGTGACGGCGGATGGCGTCGACCATGCCCTGGGGCGTGGTCTGGCCGAGCACGTCGGCTGCGGCATCGGCGTCCATAAAGATATTCATGAGCGCCTGCAGGGCCTCGACCTGGCCGCCCGGCTCGGCGATGCCCAGATTGATGACGATCTGCGCCGGCACCGGAGCGCCCATGCCAGCCATAGCGTTAAATGTCACGGGCGCGGCGGGCTTCACCACCGCGATATAGGGCTTGGCCACAAACCCCGGATCGGTATGCGGAATGGCAATGTTTGCCGCTGGCATGGCAAGACCCGTGGGATAGGCGTCCTCGCGCGTGCGAACGGCGTCGAGCCAACCGTCGGCAATGTAGCCGCGCGGGGCAAGCTCGCCCTCGAGCCGCGTAAACACCTCATCCGGCGTTGCACACTCCCAATCAAAAAACACCAGCTCAGGCGTAAACAGCGCTTCGTTATCCGCCATGCGCTCACCTCTCTCACCTAGTCACCTGCGACGTTCTTGGATGACTAGTCGTTAAAGACCGTCCCCGATGACTACCCAAAAACAAAAGGTGGCCACGCGCGCCTTGGCGCCAATGACCACCCTGACTACTCGGCTAAATTGTACTGTGCGCCGCTAGCCGCGAGGCGCGTCAATTGCGACCTTGCCGCTCTCCAGCACGTGGACGCGGCCGTCGGCGAGCATTTGCACGACCTCGGGATACAGCACGTGCTCAATCGCGTGGATGTGCTCCTCGAGCGTGTCGACATCCCAGTCCTCCTCAACAGCCAGCGCACGCTGGGCGATGATGGGACCGTTGTCGTAGACCTCGTTGGCAAAATGCACGGTCACGCCAGTTACCTTGACGCCGCGCACAAAGGCATCGTCAATCGCATGCGCACCGGTAAAGCTCGGCAGCAGCGCCGGATGCAAGTTGACCACGCGGTTGGGAAACGCCGCCAGCAGCGGTGTATGCACCATGCGCATGTAGCCGGCCATGACCACATACTCGCAGCCGCGCTCGAGCAGCTCGTGCGCGATGATCTCGTCGGCGGCGATGGGGTCGGCATATACATCCTTGGACAGCGTAAGCGTCTGGATGCCCGCGCGCTCAGCGCGCTGCAGACCCTTAGCCGAAGGCCGGCTCGACACCACAAGCTCAATCGAAGCGTTGAGCTTGCCGGCAGCGATCAGATCGATCAGCGCCTGCAGGTTGGTACCCGAACCGCTGATGAGTACACCGATCTTGAGCGGCTCTGCCGTATCGGTGCCGGTCGGACGGGTATAGGGCACAAAGCCCAGGCCCTTGGCGGCAGCCATCTGCTCGTTAGCGCTCATCGGAGTACACGACCTTACCGGAACCCTCGACGCACTCGCCCACGCGGAACGGCTTCTCGCCCAGCGCGACCAGGGCCTCGGTAACCGCGGCCTCGTCCTCAGGGGCGACGATCAGGCACAGGCCAACGCCCATGTTGAAGGTCTTGCACGCCTCGTTGGGCGCGAGCTCGGCCTGGCGCGACACGTAGGTGATGACGGGCGGAACGTCCCAACCCATCTCGGCGCCGTTGCGGGTGACCACGGCGTCGACGTCGTCGGCGAGGGCGCGGTTGAGGTTCTCGGTGATACCGCCGCCGGTGATGTGAGCAATTGCGTGGACCGGAGCACCACCGCGCAGCAGCTCAAGAATCGGCTTCACATAAATGCGCGTGGGAGCCAGCAGGGCGTCAGCCAGCGAAGCGCCGCCGAGCTCCTCGAGCGGACGGCTCAGCTCCTCGGCCTTAGCGGCGGCCTCGGGCGTGCCCGGCTTGATGCCGTCGACGCCGATGACCTTGCGCACGAGCGAGTAGCCGTTGGAGTGCACGCCGGTGGAAGGCAGGCCCAGGATCACATCGCCCGGGCGAACGTTCGCGGGGTCGAGCATCTTGGGACGATCGACGACGCCCACGGTAAAGCCGGCGAGGTCGTAGTCGGCCGGAGCCATAACGCCCGGGTGCTCGGCCATCTCGCCGCCCACGAGCGCGCAGCCCGCGAGCTTGCAGCCGTCGGCCACGCCCTTGATGATCTTTGCCATGTGCTCGGCCTCGATGTGACCGATGGCAACGTAGTCCAGGAAGAACAGCGGCTCGGCGCCCGAAGCCAGAATATCGTTGACGCACATAGCGACCAGGTCCTGGCCCACCGTCTCGTGACGGTCCATGATCTGGGCGAGCACGAGCTTGGTGCCCACGCCGTCGGTACCGCTGATCAGGATCGGGTCTTCCATATCCTTAAGCGCGGCGGCCGAGAACAGGCCACCAAAGCCGCCGATGCCGCCGATAACCTCGGGGCGATTGGTGTCCTTGACCATTTGCTTAATCGCGTCGACGGCGCGGCCGCCCTCGGCGGTATCGACACCGGCATCCTCATACGTCACATGCTTGCTGTCGCTCATCTGAGCCTTCCTCTCCCATTACCGTGGCGCCGCGCGGGCGCCAAACGGTGCTCATAGTTGCGTTCATTTCGGCGCGCGCCATAACAACGCAGGCCGCTCAATCAACAAAACAGCAGGTAAAACCTACCAAAATGAACCTGTCCCTAAATGGCAGGTTTTAGGCCTCGCCGTGTTCCTCTTCCCAACTGCGGTCGTCGTATTTCTCGACCACGGCGTCGTCGTCAAAGTGAAGCGGCTTGTCCAGGTTGCGGGGCTTAAAGCCCTCCATGAACTTGTCGCGGCCAAAGCTCTCGGGAATCGCCACGGGGTAGCGTCCAGTAAAGCACGCATCGCAGTAGCCGCCCTTGGGCATGACCTTAAGCAGGCCCTCGACCGAAAGGAAGGCCAGCGAATCGGCGCCGATATACTCGCAAATCTCGTCAACCGTCTTGTTGGCGCTGATAAGCTGCGACTGCACGTCGGTATCGATACCATAGAAGCACGGCCAGATGACCTCGGGCGAGTTGATGCGAATATGAATCTCCTTGGCGCCGGCGTTGCGCAGCATCTTGACGAGCTGCACCATGGTGGTGCCGCGCACGATGGAGTCGTCGATGACGACTAGGCGCTTGCCCTCGATGTTGTCGCGCAGCGGGTTGAGTTTCATGCGCACGCCCATGGCGCGCAGCTCCTGCGTAGGCTCGATGAACGTACGGCCCACGTAGCGGTTCTTGATGAGGCCCTCGCCAAAGGGAATGCCGCTCTCGTGCGAATACCCCTCCGCGGGCGGCAGGCCGGAGTCGGGCACGCCGATGACCAGGTCGGCCTCGACGGGCTCCTCGTGCGCCAGCTGACGACCCATGTCGTAGCGGCAGGCATAGACGCTCTTGCCGTTCATGATGGAGTCGGGGCGGGCAAAGTAGACCTGCTCAAAGATGCAGTTGGCGGGCTCTTCGGCCGCAGGCACGCCCTGCTCGGATACCAGACCCTCGGCGCTGATGCGCAAGATCTCGCCGGGACGGACGTCGCGGACGTACTCGGCGCCCACGATGTCGAGTGCGCAGGTCTCGGAGGCAACGACCCAGCCGCCAGCGCGCGTGACACGGACGGCGGAGTCGACCGTCGCGGCGCCGTCCTGCGACGGCAGCTGCGAAACGGCCGCGGCATCGGCCTGATCCAGGCCCTCGTCCACGAGCTTGCCAAGCACCAGCGGGCGAATGCCGTGAGGATCGCGGAATGCGTAGAGCGCCTGCTCGTTGATGAGCGTCATGGCGTAGCCGCCGCGCACGAGCTCCATGGTCTTGCGAATGCCCTCGCGCAGATGGCCCGTACGCTGAGTAAAGTAGCCGATAAGCTTAGTCGCGACCTCGGAATCCGAATTGGAGAGGAACGGCACGCCCAGCTCGATCAGCTGACGGCGCAACTCGTCGGTGTTGACCAGAGTGCCGTTGTGAGCAAGCGCGATAATGACGCTGTTGATGGTGGAAAGATGCGGCTGCGAGGCTTCCCAGCTCTTGGCGCCGGCAGTGCCGTAGCGCACATGACCCACGGCCAGCTGACCGGAGAGCGTCGACAGGTCGGCGTTGGAGAACACGCGGTCGAGCAGGCCCAGATCCTTGCGGACCATAACCGTGCCGCCATCACCCACGGCGATTCCCGCCGATTCCTGGCCGCGATGCTGCAGCGCGCGCAGACCAAAGTACGTCAGTCGAGCCACATCGCGATCGGGTGCCCACACACCAAAAATGCCGCATTCCTCATGCAGCTGGTCGGAGTCCGGATCATACGTCGACATGGTCTTCACCTGTCCCGCGGCACGCTCGGCCGCGTGGATGGTTTCTTGAGACATGGCATCCCCTCAGAGCCTCGTTATTTGGCGTTACCTGCCCTATTATACGCACGGCAAGACAAGCACTCCCGCGCATGAACAGCGCTTTTTAAAAGCCCACCGAGCTTATAATCCGTTTTGCAGCCAAACATTTTATTGGGCAACCGCCTCGGGGCCGACGATCCCGCATACTTCCGTTACGGCGCGTCTCGCCCGCCGTTGGGGCTTGCATTGTTGCAATTGGGACGTTCGTCCTGTCTTTTGGCAGGTCGGCGGCGTATCCTTGTACCTACAGCAAAACGAGAAAGGTTATGTATGGATCGAAACGAACTCGACCCCAGCGTCCCCAGCGCCACGGAGGTCAAGAAGATCCCCCTCATCATTAAGGTGTACGCCGTCCTGTGCATCCTGTCCGGCGTGGGCACGCTCCCTTCGGTCGGCGCCTTTATGTGGCAGGTCATCACCGCGCTCATCAACGGCAACGCCGCCGCCAAGCTCGGCGACAACACGCTCGTCGCGGTCGGCCTTATCGTCGCCGGCATCATGCTCTCTGCGGCAAGCGCCGTCATCCTGATCATCTTTGGCCTGGACCTTATCAAAAACCAGCGCCGCAACGCCGCTCGCCTGTCCTATATCCTTATCGCGTTTACCGTCGTCGAGCTTTTGGTTGACGTGATGCTCCAGGGCATCGGGCCCTTCTTGCTTCGCCCTGCCATCCAGCTCGGCATCCTCGTCGCGCTTTCGGCCACCGTCGACCCCGCGCTGCGCCAGGAGCGCGAGCTGCAGCGCCGCCTGCAGGAGATGCTCGATCGCGACGCCGCCGCCGAGGGCATGCTCGGGCGCGATGAAACCGGCGAAGGCTACATCAAGCTCAACTACTTCAACCTGTTCTGGGTATTCTTTGTCTGCTGCATACTCGGCCTGATCGCCGAGGACATCTGGCATATGACGGTCGATGACCCGGGCGTTTACCAGAACCGCGCCGGCATGCTGTTTGGCCCCTTCAGCCCCATCTACGGATTTGGCGCCGTGCTCATGACCATGGTGCTCAACCGCTTCTATAAAAAGAACCCCATCATTATCTTTTTGGTGAGCGCGCTGCTCGGTGCAAGCTTTGAGGTGTTCGTGGGCTGGTTTATGCAGACCTCGTTCGGTGTGGTCTCGTGGAGCTACTCGCATATGAAGCTCTTTGGCATGCCCGATCCGCTCGCCGTCCTTACCGGCGGATGTACCTGCACGGGATTCGCCTGCCTGTGGGGCCTGGGCGGACTCATCTGGATCAAGCTGCTGCTGCCGAGGCTACTCAAGCTCATCAACATGATTCCGTGGAAGAGTCGCTACTCGGCTACCGTCATCTTCACCATCATTATGCTGGTCGATGGCGTTATGACGCTGCAGTCGCTCGATTATTGGTATCAGCGCGTCAACGGCACGGAACCGGATATTCCCGTTGCGCAGTTCTACGGCAAGTACTTCGATAATGACTTTATGGAGAATCGCTTCCAAAGCATGACCATGAGCCCCAAGGATGCGACGCGCGTGTAGCACCCACCGCGCCCAAAACGCAAAACGCCCGCCGGTATCACACGTACCGGCGGGCGTTTTTATAAACGAGCCTTCTATCGACGCAAGCCTCTACGCCTCGCGCTCGACCTCACTCACGCATTCATTCTTGATGGTGCCAACGAGCGCCTGCAACGCATCGACCACGTGCGGGCGAATGTCCCCGCCGATGAGCACGAGCATGATGTCGTCACCTACGGCAAGCTCGCCGCTTGCCAGCCACACGCGCACATAGCCGATACCCGGCATCGCGCGCGTCGCCTCGATGGCGGCCTGTACCTTGCTGGCGTCGTAGCCAAACACCATGCCGCCCACCTTATGTCCAGGCGCCACACCATCTGTCTCGACCCCACGCACCTCGGACTTAGGCGTCGCGCGCACCACGCCGTTGTGTGTCAGGTACATCCCACAATCAGCCGCCGAAACATCGGCCTTGGCTTCGCGCAGCCAAGCATCAACCGAAGGCATCGTTTTGCCATTCTCGAGCATTATTTCTCCCTTACCGTCGTCGAGTAGCCAATTTGGAACGGGGCTTTTTTAGCTACTCTCGAACAACTTATTCCTCGACCGGCGTGAGCACCATGACAGCACGCGTGTTGCTTAGCGATAACGAACGACAGGTCACAAGCGTTACGACCTTGGTTGCCGAGGCGGCGCGATCGCCCGCATCGCTCGCCACGGCAGAGGCACCGTCGAGCATCTCGGACAGGTAGTTCTTGAGCCCGTCGTCGCCCTCAAAATTGGGCGTGCGCGCCTTGGCATACGTGTCCTCGACAACTTTGGTCGCCAGTGGTCGCAGCTTATACGTAGCATCCCGTGTGATGTAATACACGAACTCGATGCTATCGAACGTCGCCTGATCAGTGGTGTCCGAGATCACATTGAACATCGATCCGTCGTTCATGTGGTGACCATAGATCGTGGTCTGCTGGTCGACCATTCCCGGCGCGGTGTCATCACTATCCAAGAAAATGGCACCGGACGCGTTAGATGTACCGTCGAACAGCGTGTTGAGGTATTTGGAGTTGTTGTTGGTCTGCACCACGGGATAGTTGATGTTGGTTCCCGGCACATAAATCCAACCCACAATCTCGGGGTTTGTCTGAGCAAGCGCATCGAAGTCGATAATCGGCACGCCGATGTCGTCCTTATCGCTTACATATTGTTTTTCGATCTTTTGGTACGACTCGCTCGCCTGCTTGTAACCGATCTGCGCATTGATAAAGATGGCTGCAGCGGCAACGATTAGGCCGATGCCAATAATGATGAGCAAGATGGGGATAACGGAGCGGCGCTTTTTGCGCGGCGGCTCGGTATAGCTCGACGGAGCAGCGCCCGACTGTTTCGTAGAACGTGATTCTTTCTTGGCCGTATCATACGACGAAGGGCGATATGCAGCCGGCGTATCCTGGCGATGATGGGACATCGGCGTCACGGGACGCGGCGCGCGCGGCTGCTGAGGAGAGGATGTCCGACCCTGCTGTGCCGCACGGGCAGCACCCGGCTTCGACGGATCGGGAATCTGAGAAGCCTTGAATCGTTTTCCCTGATAATCGGACATGGCTCTCCTTATACTGCGGTGAAACGGCGGAACGCCTAGGCGTCGGCCATCTCCTGCTTCATCTTCTCGATAACCTTGCGGTACTCGGGGTCGCAAGCACCCAGAATCTGCGTGGCATAGATGGCGGCGTTCTTGGCACCGTTGATGGCAACGCAGGCCACGGGCACGCCCGAAGGCATCTGCACCATCGACAGCAGCGAATCCATACCGCCCAGGTCACTCGTCTTCATAGGCACGCCGATAACCGGCAGCGGTGTAAAGGCAGCCACGACACCACCCAAGTGGGCGGCCTTGCCGGCAGCGGCGATAATCACTTTGATACCGCGATCGGCGGCAGTCGAAGCCCACTCGTGGACCTTCGCCGGTGTGCGGTGCGCGCTTGCAATCACGAGCTCATAGGGCACGCCCAGTGCCTCGAGCTCGGCGGTGCAGCCTTCCATAACGCCCAGATCGGACTTGGAGCCCATGATGATCCCGACAACCGGCTTCTGATCTGCCATAAACAAAGACCTCCTGTTGAGAGCGGTGACGCGGCGAATCCGCGACCCTTAACTGCAAATAATTCAAGTATAGCCGCCGATGCTGATGTGTTCGGCGGGAGACGGAACGCTTTGCGAGATTAAGGCCGAAGGGTCGGAGCTTTCCGCCTACATTCAAAAAGCGTGCCCACCGTCCTTGGGTGGGACGGCGGGCACGCTTGCTTAGCTGTTGCTGGGGCTACTTAGCCTTGCTGCGACGATGGAAGAAAGCGCCGATCGCGGCGATGATGGCGCCAAGACCACCGACGGTCGCGACGGTCGCCGCCGTCTGGTCTCCGGTATTGGGAATCGCCGAACCGTTCTTCTTGCTGCCCTGGGCCTTGTCGCCTGCGGGCTTGCCCGCCTGGTTGCCGCCGTTCGAGCCATTGCCGGAACCCTGGTTGCCCGAGCCGCCCTGATTGCCGGAATCGGCATCCTTGAGGCTCTCAATAGCCAGCTTGAGCTGGTCATAGGCCGCCTGGAGCTGGGTGTCGGAAGCATTCTCAGCACCCAAGACGTCCTCGGCGTAGGTAATGGCATCCGTCAGGGCCTTGACAGACTCGGCCGTCTTGCCCCTAGTGTCAGTCTCCTTCGCCTGCTTGACCAGGGCCTTGAGCTGCTTCTTAGTCGGTTTCTCGACCGGGGCCACCGGGGTCTTCTCGAGCGCGCCGCGGGCGCTCTCGAGCGCCCTGAGCGCCTGGTCGACCTCGTCCTGCGTGGCTTTCTCGTCGCTCAAGATGGCGCGGGCGCTCGCCAGGGCGTTCTCGAGCGCCGTCCAGGAGGCCTCGGTGTAGTCACCGGCCTTGAGGTCGCCGGCAGCAACCTCGGCATCAACCTTTTCGATCGCGGTAGCGAGATCATCCTTCGCCACCGGGTCGGGGACGGCCGTACCGTAGAACTTGAGCTCCGCCATGCTGCAGTAGGCATCAACGTTGCCACCGCCGGCGTGAATCACCTTGACGGTCACGTAGCGACCGCGCGCGGCGCCAAAGCTCATCTGTTTCCAGTCGCCACGGTCGGTGAGCACGCGGCCGTCATTGTCGAAGGCGAACGTACCCATCGACGCGGCGGTGCCCATCTCATAACCGTCGGCAGTGTCGGAGACCAGTATCTCGGCCTCGAAGATATCGCCGTTAGTGCCGCCGTCCTGGCGCGGCAGGAATGTAACGTCGGTGAGATCGTAGTCGCGGCCCAGGTCGACACTCAGATACTGGGGCATACCGGTCCCATGGGCCCAGTCGCTGTGCCAAAGCGTCCGCTCGTCGCCGTCGAGAGCGTTGACGGCGTTGCTGCCCTCGTAGTCGGCCTCACTCGAGAAGCCGGCCACCTTGACGTTCTTGCGGTTCTCGGGCGTGTTGATAAGAATCTTCTCATCGACAGGGCGCATCTTGAGGCCGTCGATTGCCTTCTCGATCTTGGCTGTGGCGTCTGCGACATCCTTCTTGCTATAGCTGCCTTGGCCGCCGTCGAGGAGCTTCTGAGCCGCCTCGACCGCAGCGGTGAGAGCTGCATAGGAATCCTTAGTGTAGACGGATTCGCTGTAGCCCGCGGCCTCGGAAAGCGCTGCCACGAGCGCAGAGGTATCGACACCAGCCTTGACTTCGACCTCATAGGATGCGGTCTTGGAGGGGTCGAGTACCGACGCCACCGTGATCTTTGCCTTGCCGGCCTTGTTGGCACGCAGGTAGTAGCTCACGCTATCGCCAGCCTGAACAGCGGAGACGCTTACCACAGAGGGGTCGGAGCTCTCGACCGTCACATAGGGGTAGCCGGCGCTCTCAGGCGTGGCCTTGGCGTCGACGAGCGTAACGTCGCCTTCAAAGAACTCGGTCTGGTTCTTGCCTAGCTCGACACCCTCGATGGCCTCGACACCCTGCGTGTAGTTGAAGTTGACCTCACGCAGTGTGAGCATCTGGTCACCCGATGCCTCAAGCGGCGTGACCTCGACCTTGGTCGCCTTCTTGCCCTTGTTCTCGGCAGAGAGGCCAAAAGCGTAGCGAGCCCGGGAGGAATCGTACTCCCCGCCCGCGAACTCTTGGGTCGAGCCATCCTCGAACGTCACGACAGCCTTGATCTTCTGCACGGTTCCGTTGCCACCGTTGCGGTTAACGACCTCGACACTATCGAGTTTCGAAGGCGTCTTAAATGCGAATGTCATCGTGGTGGGAAGCTTCACGTAACTCGGAAGCTTACCCTCGCTGTCCCAGTTGCCGCTCCAGTTCCATAGGAACTCAAAGCCGTTGTCGCCCTCGTTATTATCGAACAGCGCGTTATAGCTCTTCTGCTGGATAAGTTTCTCGACGTTGGTCCCGTCGTCGGTCGTGAGCTCATCGTTGGTCATCGTGATGTTGAAGGCATCCTGACCGTACTCGGCGACCGTTGGCTGAGGAACATCCGGCATCGTCACCGTGCCGTCGCTCGCAAACTCAAGTGCGTCGCATGCCGGACCGATGAGCCAAGATGTCGAGGGCAGTTCGACCTTGCCGGAGGTCTTGGCCTTGAGCTTGAAACTCGCCACCGCGCCGGTACCGTTGTAGAGCTTGCCATCGCCGCGGTTGGCAAAGGCGAGATTGATAGTCTGCGTTCTGTCCGCGAACTGGACCTTCTCGCGAGACAGGTTCTCCATGCCGGCAGTCGAGCCGTCCTGCGCGATGCTCTCGGACACAAACTCGAACTGGTCGCTCTTGAAGTTGACGAGAGCGCCCAGGGCGTTGACGTTCTTGGCGTCGGCCGCATAGACATCAACGGTGATCTCATCACCGGCCTCGACCTCGGTCTTGCTCGGAATCACCGCGAGCGAACCTGCGACCTTGCCCTTTTGTTTAGTGCCGCCGTCAAGACCCGCCATGGTGAACGAGTAATCGTAGACGTCGTAAACGCCGTTATCGTTGAGGTCGGCGAAGTGGTCGCGGATCTGCGAACCGAACGTCGGGGTATCGGGCTCGCGGTTCTCGAGGCCCAGATAGTTCTTCATGTTGGAGTAGTCTCCGTCGGAGATCGTGGCCTTGTTGAGGTTGGAGCCCACGGCGAAGCCATCCGTGCCGTCGGTCTTGTAGATGGCAATCTCGGACGCGGAGAAGAAATTGCCGACCGAGGCGAGCGGTGTCATGCGCACGTAACGGGCGGCCACGGTGCCGTCAAACGCTACCGTCTTACAATCAGCGGAACGTGCCCAATCGACCTCCTGGCTCGTCCAGTGGACGCCATCGAGACTCGTCTCAACACGCATCTTGGTCACAGTGCCGTTGCCGGCGTCATCGCGCGGATAGTACTCGAGCTTATCGAGCTTGTAAGCGCGTCCATAGTCAACGGTAAGCGCCTTGCCCAGATCGTTGCCACCGGAGTGGAAACCGCCGTCGCCCGACTGGAACTCATGGTCGAAGGCAAGCTCGGCCTTATGGCTGCCGTAAAGTGAGCCCTCCCAGGTGATTTCCTCGGCGTCGGGGACGTTCCGCCACGGATCGAGTGCGGAGTTCGCCTCGATCACATCGCTCCAGGCGGAGTAACCCTCGGCGTTGCGCGAACGAATCTGGTAGGTGTGCTTGCTATTGTAGGCGAGGTCGGTGTGCGTGAACTCGGCCGCATCACCCACGGCAAACACAGTGCCGTCGACCTTAAGGTCGTAGGAGGTAGCACCATCGACCTTTCCCCAGGTGAGCTTTATGCTCGTTGGGGTCGTGACGTCCTCGGGGGCAGCAAGGTTCGTGGGTGCGGAGAGGTTCTCGTTGAGGCGATCGGCTGTGAGCGTGGCGTCGGCATTCACGAAACCGCCCAGCTCAAGCGTCTGCGCCGCTGCAGCAACATCGGTCTTCGCGAACTTGACGTAGACCTTGGGGTTCGTGGTGATCTTGGTGTTGTTAAAGCTCTCGCCCTGCTCGGCCTCGGTGCCGTCCGCATCGCTGCCGTAGTGGTTGAGGTTGGGGGTCTCGCTGTAGAAGTAGACCGCCTGGCCGGCCTCGGGGGTCGCGGCGTCAAAGGTCTCCTGCGAGTCGACCTCAACCACGTTGAGTGCGGATCCGCCGTTCTTGGCGACAACGCTCGTGGGCTTGGCGGACACATTGGCCACGAAGGTCGTGGTGCGGTTGGAGTCGTAGCCGTTGTAGCCGCCCTTCGAGGCCTCGGCGGTAAAGGTCGCGGTGCCGCCTGCGGCCTTGGAGCTGTAGACGGTGCTCACATGCTCACCGTAGGAGATATTGTCGATCGTGCCGTAGGAATCGTCCTCAGTCGTGTTGTTTTCGATGGAGGAGCCGTCGTCCTCGTACTGCGTAAAGGTGCCGTCGCCCTCGGTGGCGAAGAACTCGACGATACGCTGACTGCGGTCGGTACCCTTGGTGTTGGTGTCGCTCACTGCCTCGGGGTTGTTGTTCTCGGCGTACATCGGCACGATAGCGTTGGCCTTCACAAACAGCGGCAGCTTCCAAAGCGGAGCCTCGTAGTTGTTGAGAACCTGGCCGCCGCGATACTGCTTACCCGAGAAGTAATCGATCCAGATGGTGGGATTCTCGTCGGTGCCGTAGTTGGGGAGGTAAATCCCATTGCGAATGTCGTTGCCGTTCTCGTCTGCCTGGGTATCCTGATACACCGGTGCCACTAGGAAGTTCTCACCGAACATATACTGGTACTGCGTCGAAGTGCTTGCGGCGTACTCGGAGTTGTCGGAAAGCAGCATGGCGCGGATCATGGGCAGGCCGGCATCGCCGTTACCCGTGTCGATGTTGGCCGCCGAGGCCGCGCTCGTGTAGATATAGGGCATGAGCTGCGCCTTGAGCTTGAGGTAGAAGCGCGAGATGCCTGTGTAGGGATCGCCGTGCGTCATGGGCGATTTACGGTAGGTGCCCCAACCGTCCATGTCAAGCATAGAGGGCGTGAACGTCTTCCACTGGTAGTCACGCGCAGAGATGATGGGGTCGCCGCCAAAGATGCCATCCATGTCGGAGCCGATGTTGGGGTTGCCCGAAAGACTCTGACCGATATACGTGGGGATATGGAAGCGAATGTACTCCCAGTTACCGCCATACTGGTCGCCGGTCCAAATGCCACCAAAGCGCTGCGTGCCGGCCCAACCATCGAGCGTGATGATGTTGGGGCGCTTGTTAGCGCCGGTCGTCACCGTGTCATAAGCTGTCTTGATGCCATTAAGACCAAAGGAGTAGCCAGATCCAACCCAGGCAACGTCGGTCTTAAGGGTAGAGATGCCTCCCGTCTTGACCTCGGCGTCGAAGTCGCGAAGCAGGTGCCACGGGGTCTCGGAGTTGCTGTCGGGCTCAAGGTTGGACTGGGTCCACAAGCCCGTGCTCACACCCTTGGAGTTGGCATACTCGGTGAACTTCTTAAGGTTGTCGACATTGGCACGCACAGCGTTAAGACGGTCGGCCGAGCTCGTTCCGTCGGAGTTGACGCCGCCGGTCTTGTAGTAACCGTTCTGGCCATAGCCGGCGCCGTAGCCGTCGTTCGGCAGGAACCAACCGAGCGGCATGTCGTTGTCCTCGTAGTCATCGATAACCTGCCGAGCAGAGAACTGGCGGTCGAAATCGGTCGCTTTCATGTTCTCGGTATCAACCGAAGGGCCCTCACCGTTGAGCGTCTCGGCCGCAAGTGTGCCGTCGAGCTTGTAGCCCGTCGACATGCCAGACTCGTACTTAACGTCGCCCTTCTCGCTCGAGGACTTGCTGCCCTTGGTCTCCCACTTCTTTTGACCCGAGGTCGTTGACCAGCCATCACGGTTATAGGCATTAAGATGACCAAGGTAGAACCCGTACTCGGGCAGCAGTACCGGGTTACCGGTCACCTTGTAGTAGTCCTGCAGCATCTCGGTTGCCACGTTCGAAGCGCCCTCGTTGGTCGCCACGAAGTAGTAGGCATCAAACTCATTCTCGCTGTGCAAAGTCGTGACCGTCGATGAGTCCGTGGAACCGAAGTCGTAGGAACCCTCTGCAAACGTGTTTCGGAGTACGCCGTAGCCGTCACTCGTCCAATAAAACGGGTTGGGCGAGGCAACGCCGCCATCAGTCCAGTTGTTCGTGTTGGAGATGGCGATGGTCTGGTTGGTGTGCAGGAAGCGTCCGTTCTGGGTGCCGCCGCCAAAGAAGTTCTCGGACTTCTCCTTGGCGAGCGTCTGGACGGTACCCTTCTTATCAAGGTCGAGGGACGCGGACTCGGAAACCACGACACGGTCGCCTGACTTGATACTCATCTTGCCAGTCGCCTTGTCCAGGATCACGGTCGCCTTTCCGCCGGTGATCTCGATAGTGTCGCCCTTGTCGGCAACCGTCGCGCTCGGCTTGCTGTAGGTGTCCGAGGTATCGGGCTGAGCCTGGATTTTAGCCGTGTGGGACTTACTGCGCGGTGTGGCGTAATCGGAAAACTCACCCTTGGGGTCGACGTTATAACGGAAAATACCGTCCTCGAGGAACGTAATACGGCCCTTGATGCCGTCAGCGAAATCGATGTCGACGACATTCGAGGCAGACTGGGACACGGTCGCTGAGTCGACGCCCTTGAGTGGCGTGGCAATCGCCTGCTGGGGATTGGCAAACACGAGCGTCGCTGCAGTGGCAACGAGGACCGCGCTTCCCTTCACCCACCGTTTCGTAAAAATGGAATTCCTGCGCACCTGGGCTCCTTTCTTCCGACATGCCGAGGACGCCCCCCTCCCGGCAGCATGGGAAAACGTATCAAACGGGGATGTTCGGTACATTCCGCACAATGGGGCCACCCGTTACCAAGGGGCCAACTGGTAGTAACCAGATAGCCACCTACTAGGTCATATCAATATATGGGAGCACTTGCGCAACCAAGTTCGGAAGTCCACCAACGGCAGTAAAATGAGCGTCAACGGCAAGGTAGGCTTAATAAGCCATACCAATTGGTTCTTCAGTCAAATACCAATCTAGCAAAAATGTACTGTTTATCTGGTATTACACAGACCATACCTTTCCCTCGGGAACTGGGCTTCGCGAAGTTTCCCGAGGGAAAGGCTCAGCCGCCACCCTGCGACCTACCGGGGGTTGCCATGGCGTACGTTGGCTGATTTGGTTTGGATAAAAAGGTTGGCGGAGAGTGATGGGCAGTTAGTTCAGATACGTATAATTTGGCCGTGGCCTTGGGCACGAAACTGCCGCTTGGAAGCCGGCGCGGACCCAGTATTGGGCCGTTCCCAGCTTGACAGAGCGTCTTTATCGATTCAGATTGCCAAAAATAGGCTGAATGAGTCCAAATCGATCTTCTCCTACTCTCTAGAAAACACGAATTTGAACTAACTGTCCAGAGGCGTCCTCGACTAACAGTAAAAAGGCCTCCATACAAAGAGTGGGCCCTGCCGCTCGAACGAACGGCAGGGCCCACACTCACTTTCTTTTTCAGCCCTAGTCATCGCGCAAAGCCCCTTCGGCAGCACACGGTGCAGCCAAGTCACCGCAGGCCGGGGCGGGAGGCGGTCCTTTCTCTCGGAAAACTTCGCGAAGCCCAGTTTCCGAGAGAAAGTGTCCGGCTGCCGCCCCGGCCGGCCAGGTCAACTACACCGTGTGCTGCGGCAGGTCCTGCAGGGCGATGACGTCCATGCCCATGTCATTGGCGCTGCCATGACCCTGCTGGTCCTCGCGCACGGCCTCGATGGCACTCACGTACGTGTTGGCGGCAGACATCGCCGTCACGCAGGTCACACCGCGACGCACGGCCTCGGTACGTAGCAGGTAGCCATCGCCACGCGAGCCCGGACCGTACGGCGTATTGATGATCACCGCGATCTTGCCATCGGCGATCAGGTCACCGATGTTGGGACGCTCGCCGTCGTGCGGACCGCTAATCTTCTCCACGACTTCGCACGTCACGTTGCCTCCGCGCAGCACGCGCGCCGTACCCTCGGTAGAGCAAATGTCAAAGCCCAGGTAGCGCAGGATGCGGGCGACCGAAAGGATATGGCGCTTGTCGCGGTCGCACACACTGATGAACACCTTGCCGCTGCTCGGGTCGGGCAGCTTGTAGTCGATCGCCAGCTGCGTCTTGGCGTATGCCTCGGGATAGCTCTTGGCGATACCCATGACCTCGCCCGTCGACTTCATCTCGGGTCCCAGGATAACGTCGGCTCCCGGGAAACGGCCCCAGGGCATAACGGCTTCCTTCATGCAGAACCAGTCCAGCTGACGCTCGTCGCTCGGCAGGCCCAGGCTCGCGATGGAATCGCCCGCCATGATACGCGCCGCGCACTTGGCCAGCGGCACGCCGGTGGCCTTGGAGATAAACGGCACGGTACGGCTGGCACGCGGGTTGGCCTCGATCACGTAGACGGTCTCGCCCTTAATGGCGTACTGCACGTTGACCAGGCCGCGGACTCCCAGCGCCATCGCGATGCGGCGCGTAGTCTCGCGGAGCTTCGCCTGCAGGCTCTCGCTAAAGCTAAACGGCGGAATGCACGTCGCGGAGTCGCCGGAGTGAATACCGGCCTCCTCGATATGCTCCAGGATACCGCCGATGTAGACCTCCTCGCCGTCGCACAGGGCGTCGACATCGGACTCGATCGCACCCTCCAAGAAGCGATCCAGATACACCGGGTAGTCGGGGCTAATGCGTGCAGCCTCGGTCATGTAATCGCGCAGATGCTCGGCATCGTAGGCGATCATCATGCCGCGGCCGCCCAGCACATAGCTCGGACGTACCAGCAGCGGGTAGCCAATGTGTGCGGCAACGGCCTCGGCCTCCTCAAACGAGGTGGCCTGGCCCGCCGGCGGGTACATGATGCCTAACTTGTCGAGCAGAGCGGCGAAGCGCTCGCGGTCCTCGGCAAAGTCGATGGCATCGGGCTTGGTGCCCATGATGTTCACGCCGCTCTCCTCGAGCATGCGCGCCAGCTTAAGCGGAGTCTGGCCGCCGAGCGTCACCACGACGCCGTCGGGGCGCTCAACATCGATAACGTCCATGACGTCCTCGTAGGTGAGCGGCTCAAAGTACAGGCGGTCGGACGTGTCATAGTCGGTCGAGACGGTCTCGGGATTGCAGTTGACCATGATGGTCTCAAAGCCGCGGGCCGCCAGCGCGTAGCTCGCGTGCACGCAACAGTAATCGAACTCGATACCCTGGCCAATGCGGTTGGGACCGGCGCCCAGGATCATCGCCTTGGGCTTGTCCGCCGGCGTGGTCTCGTCGGGAGCCACGCACTTCTTGGCGAGCGGGCTTGTGCGGTAGATGTTCTCGTACGTCTTGTAGTGGTACTCCGTGGCGCTCGAGAACTCCGCAGCGCAGGTATCGACCGTCTTCATGCTGGGAACCACGCCCAGGCCCTTGCGGTAGGCGCGCACAAAGCGCTCGTCCGAGCCGGTCAGCGCGGCGATCTCGGCGTCGCTCGTGCCATACTGCTTGAGCAGGCGCATCGCGTCGGCGTCGATATCCTCCACACGCAGGCCGCGGATGCTCTCCTGGACCTGCACCATATCGTTGATGCGATTGAGATACCACGGATCGATACCGCAAATGGCGTGGATGCGCGCAACATCCCAGCCGCGGCGCAGGGCCTCGACCACAAAGAAGATGCGGTGCTCGGTCGGGGTACCCACGGCCTGAGCAAGCTCGTCGTCGCTCAGCTTATCGGCACCTTCCTTGCCGCCGGCGCAAATGCCCTGGTGGCCGTCCTCCAGCGAGCGCATAGCCTTGCCAAAGGCCTCCTCAAAGGTGCGGCCGATCGCCATGATCTCGCCCACGGCCTTCATGCGCGTGGTGAGCGTGGGGTCGGTACCCTTGAACTTCTCGAAGGCAAAGCGCGGCACCTTGACCACACAGTAGTCGATCGTGGGCTCAAAGCAGGCGGGCGTAGCCTTGGTGATGTCGTTGACGATCTCGTCGAGCGTATAGCCCACGGCCAGACGCGCGGCGGCCTTGGCAATGGGGAAACCCGTGGCCTTGGAGGCCAGCGCGGACGAGCGGCTCACGCGCGGGTTCATCTCGATGACGATCAGGCGGCCGGTGTTGGGGTTCACGGCAAACTGCACGTTGGAGCCACCGGTCTCGACGCCGATCTTCTCAAGAATGGCGAGCGAGGCCACGCGCATGCGCTGATACTCAAGGTCGGAGAGCGTCTGCGCCGGCGCCACGGTGATGGAGTCGCCGGTATGCACGCCCATGGGGTCGAGGTTCTCGATGGAGCACACGATGATGCCGTTGCCGGCGTGGTCACGCATGACCTCCATCTCGTACTCTTTCCAGCCCTCGATGGACTCCTCGACCAGCACCTCGTGGGCGGGCGAGAGCTCCAGGCCCTGGCTCACGATGGAGACGAGCTCCTCGTGGGTGTGAGCGATGCCGCCGCCGGCGCCACCGAGGGTAAAGCTCGGGCGCAGTACACAGGGATAGCCCACGCGCTCGGCGATAGCCTCGGCGTCGGCCACGCTGTAGGCATAGCCCGAGCGCGCGACCTCCAGGCCGATCTCGGCCATGGCCTCGTTAAAGAGTTTGCGGTCCTCGCCACGCTCGATGGCGGCCAGGTCGCAACCGATCATCTCGACGCCGTACTTGTCGAGCGTACCGTCTTTCGCCAGCTCGACGGCGGCGTTCAGACCGGTCTGGCCGCCCAGCGTGGGCAGCAGCGCGTCCGGGCGCTCTTTCTTGATCACGCGCTCGATAAACTCGGCGGTGATAGGCTCGACATAGGTGCGGTCGGCCAAGCCCGGATCGGTCATGATGGTCGCCGGGTTGGAGTTGACCAGGATGACCTCAAAGCCATCCTCCTTGAGCACCTTGCAGGCCTGGGCGCCGGAGTAGTCGAACTCACAGGCCTGGCCAATAACGATAGGGCCAGAACCAATAACGAGGATACGCTTGATGTCAGTACGTTTCGGCATGTTAGTTCTCCTCACTCGCAGCGTTCTCGGACTCGGCGAAATTCCAGCCGGCAAGGCGGTCCTTCGCGGTGTCGATGTCCAGGTAGTTCTCCTCGCCGTCCATGAGTCGCGTAAAGGCGGTAAAGAGATAGTGGGCATCGGTGGGGCCGGGCGAAGCCTCGGGGTGGTACTGGACCGAGAAGCACGGTGCGTCGAGCAGCTGGATGCCCTCGGCGGTGCCGTCGTTGAGGTTCACGTGCGTCAGGCGAATGCGGCCGAAGCGCTCGTTCATCACGACCGGCGCGATGCCGCGACGCACCCAGACGCGCAGGTCGCCATCGGCCGCATGCTCGGTCTCGCCGCCGGAAAGTTCCGGGATCAGTTTGCCCAGACTGGGGAACAGCAGGCCAAAGCCGTGGTTTTGCGCGGTAATCTCCACGCGACGGCTCACCAGGTTCATAACCGGCTGGTTGCCACCGCGGTGACCGAACTTAAGCTTTTCCATCTGGGCGCCGCACGCCAAGCTGATCATCTGGTGACCCAGGCAAATACCAAAGACCGGCACCCTGCCGATCAGCTGCTGCACCTGCTCGTAGGTCTCTACCACGGCATCGGGGTCGCCGGGGCCGTTGGATAAAAAGACGCCGTCGGGATTCATGTCGAGCACCTCACTCGCGGGCGTATCCCACGGCACGACAGTAAGGTCGCAGCCGGCACGGACCAGGCCCTCCAGGATGCCGCGCTTGACGCCGCAGTCGTAGGCGACCACGTTGTGGCGGGAAGGAGCGGCAGGGGCAAGCGCAAAGTCATGCGTAGCGGGCAGGTCGCCCGCGGAAAAAGCATGGGGCTCGGGGCAGCTCACGGTCTTGACCAGATTCTCGCCCACCAGCGTCGGCGCTGCGGCCAGACGCTCGGCAAGCTCGTCGACGTCAAAGATCTCGGTCGAGATAATGCCCATCTTGGAACCGTTGTCGCGCAGGTGGCGCACCAGGGCTCGGGTGTCGACGCCCTCGATGGCGACGATGCCGTGGGCACGCAGATACTCCGGCACGCTGACGGCCGAGCGCCAGTTGGAAGGCGTGGCGCACATGTCGCGGACGATCATGCCGCGCATGGCGGGAGCGCTCGCGGGGCGAGCGGTATCGCCGGGGAAGGCCGACTGGACGTCGGTCTCATCAATTCCGTAGTTACCGATCTGCGGATAGGTCATGGTTACGATTTGGCCGGCATAGCTCGGGTCAGTCATGACCTCAAAATAGCCCTCAAGCGAAGTGTTAAAGCAGACTTCGCCGGTTGCGGTACCCTCGGCACCACATGCACGGCCATAAAAAATGGTCCCATCCTCAAGATACAGGATGCAGGGACCGCAGGTGCCCTTGCTGGTTTTTGCCAGCATACGCTGGCACAACTCGCTGGGCGCGACGGTGCGGGCGGCAGCGCCCGCAATATGGTTGTTCGCCATAATTCTCCTTCCCGGTCTCACAGGACCGGCTTAAAGGTTGGTAGTTAGGCCTCGCGGTATTCTAACCGTAAGCATCGCATATGGCATTAATTACATAGAATTGTTTACAAAATGATAATTATGACTTCCCATGCATAATGATTTTTCTGGGACGGGGATTAAAAATCGTCCCGCGTGGGCTTGTGACTCACGCGGGACGATTCGTTTTATTTATCCTGCTCCAGCAGATCGGACGGTGTGCGATCGGGCTTGCCGCCGCGGAAAATCTCGCGGCCATGCAGGCGATGCTCCAGGTCACGTTCGGCCTTTTCCTCGTCAATCTTGGTCTGGCTTACCGCCGGGTCCTCAATCAGCGACGACACCGAGTTCACCTGCTTTTGGATGCGCTCGGCAATCGTGTCGTCCATGCTCACGATACGCATCTTCCAGTCGATGCTCGTGGCATTTGACGAGCTCTTGGTCCACACGAACGTCAGAATGGCGCTCTGATGGCCCCGTGCGGGAAACATGCCAAAGAAAGAGTCGTGCTGGATCTTGCTGTCCTCGTCGATATAGGCGTGCACGTTATACACCACGCGGTCGATCTTATCGTTGAGCAACGCGTTGGTCGCAAGTGCCGCAGCCTGAATCTGCCCGTTGGACAGCAGCTCAAGCTCGTTGGCAGACGATGTGTCCAACACCGTTACCTCGACCGTGCCCGTACGTTCATCGGCTTCATCGACGGTAAAGTCGAGCGGGAACTGCGTAAAGCCGTTGCCCCACTCAAGGCCGCCCTTCAGTGCCGTGGAAACGGTATCCACCGAAACGCTCTCGGACAGGTTGGCAGTGTTCAAGCGGCGCATCACGCCGTAGCCAATCTGCATGCCCACGATCAACACCAGAATGCCGATAACTACGGCCATGGCAGTCTTCGTAATGGTATGGCTCACCCGCGAACCCGAAGGGTCATCCTCGGACAGCGGGTCGATATGTTTTGCCTGGCTCGCGCGGTCCTCGCTGCGCAGCTGCGCCAGCGCCGCCTTGTCGCCGCGTTTGACCGCAGCTTCTTTTTCGCGCATGCGCTCGGTGCGCTTTTTGGCAAGCGTCGGATCCAAAACGCCGGATGCGTCGATCTCGGAGAATAACTCCGTCACTTCTTCCGGAGTCAAAGGGTTCTTCTCAGCCATATACTTCCTGTCATATCAATCAGTCGAGCTCGTGCGCACGCGCACCTTCGAACTGCATTCGATAGTAACGGGCATAGGTGCCGCCACGGGCGAGAAGCTGCTCGTGCGTACCACGTTCCACAACGCGACCATGCTCGACGGTCGCAATCTCGTCGGCATGTTTAATGGTCGAGAGACGGTGGGCGATGATGATCGTGGTGCGACCGCGTGCCAGGCGCTCGAGCGACTCCTGCACCGCTTCCTCGCTCTCGTTATCCAAGGCGCTCGTCGCCTCGTCCAGGATCAGGATCTTGGGGTTCTTGAGAAACACGCGCGCAATGGCTACGCGCTGCTTCTGGCCGCCCGAAAGACGGCTGCCGCGCTCGCCCACGACCGTGTCGTAGCCCTGCGGCAGCGACTCGATGAAGGCATCGATATTGGCGCGGCGAGCGGCCTCGGCGACCTCTTCTGCCGTGGCGCCTGGCCTGCCGTAGGCGATGTTCTCGCCAATCGTACCGTCAAACAGATAGACATCCTGCTGCACCAGGCCAATGGCGCGGCGCAGACTCTGTTGCGTCACGTCGCGCACGTCCTGGCCGTCGATGCTGATGGATCCAGCAGCCACGTCATAAAAGCGCGGCAGCAGCGAACACGTTGTGGACTTGCCGCCGCCCGAGGGGCCAACCAGCGCAATGGTCTGGCCGGGCTTGATGGACAGATCCATATGGTCGATAACAGGGCGCCCGTCGGCGCCGCCCTCGCCCAATTCAACATCCTCGTAGCTAAAGCACACGTCGCGATATTCAACCGCGCCAGCCGTCACCTGCAGATCCGCGGCATCCGGCTTGTCCTGGATATCCGGGGCGGTCGAAAGCACCTCGTCCATGCGTTTAAAGCCGGCGATGGCCTTCTGATACGTCTCAGCCGAGTTCACAAGCGTCTCGAGCGGGGTGCAGAACAGCGAAATGTAGAGCGCGAAGGTCGCCATATCGACCGCCTGCAGCTGTCCCTGGGCCACCAGCCAACCACCCAGCAGCACCACAATCACGTACAGCACGCCCGAGAGCAGACCATACGTCGCAGTGTAGACGCCCATGGCGTGATACATATTCTCCTTGGACGAAAGATAGCGGTCGTTAGAGGCGCGGAACTTGGAACGCTCAGCTTCCTCGTTCGCAAAACTCTTGACCACGCGCATGCCTGCCAGCGAATCCTGCAGCTGAGCATTAATACCGCTGATCTTTTTGCGGTTGTCGCTAAAGACCTCGCGCATGCGCATGTTCTGCCAAAACATGATGACCGCAAACGCCGCCGTCACCACGGCCATGGCAAGAGCCAGCGCCGGGGCAATAGCAAAGAGGATCACAAACGAGCCGACGATCTCGATGCCGCAGATGATAATCCACTCGGGCACGTGGTGTGCCGCCTCGCAGATATCGAACAGGTCGTTGACCACGCGGCTCATCATGTCACCCGAGCTGTTGCGATCGAAGTACGCAAAGCTAAAGCGCTCGTACTGATCGAACAGGTCCTCGCGCATCTTGGACTCCATGCGCGCGCCCATCACGTGGCCCCAGTAACTCACAAAGTAGCGACAGGCACAACGGATGGCATACATCAGTACCAGGCCAACCGCGATCATACCGAGCGCCTGCATGATGGCCGCCTGGCCCTGGGTAAACAGCCCACCGGTCAGATTGCGCAGGATAATGGGAAACGCCAGGTCGATGGCGGCGAGCACCAAAGCGCAAACAGTATCAGCAACAAAAAGCCCCATCTGGGGCTTGTAGTAAGAAAGAAACCTCTTCAGCATGTGATCCTCAAAGAAATATCAGCAACGTAAGGCCCTGGGACAAAGCAATCAGCAGTACTTGTCCCAGGGCTACCCCCACTCGTTAAAGCTCCGCGCCCCCAAGGCGGTGCGCGATGCTATCGCAGGCCAAGGCGCCCACGACGGTCTTGGCATCCTCGATCTTGCCGTCGAGCACGGCGTCGATCAGCTCGTGCAGCGGCACTAGGTCCACGTTGACGAACTCGTCATCATCGGGGTTGGGTGCATCGAACTCGAGCTTGGTGGCCAGGTAGATATGAATGATCTCGTCGCAGAAGCCGCAGGTCGTGACAATCGACGTCAAAAAGCGAATGCGGCCGGCCCTAAAGCCCGTCTCCTCGTGCAGCTCACGCTTGGCGCAATCGAGCGGATCCTCGCCCGGATCGAGCTTGCCGGCGGGAATCTCGACCGTCACGCGGTCGATGGCGGTGCGGTACTGACGCACCAGCACAATCTTGCCGCTCTCGGTAAGCGCCACAACGGCCGCCGCGCCAGGATGTCGAATCACATCGCGGGCGCTGCGGTGACCGTTGGGCAGCTCAACCTCAAGACGGTGGACGTCGAGGATCTTGCCTTTCCAGGCGCACTCCTCCGAAAGAATCTTCTCGTGTAGCTCGGCATCGTGCGGGTCGTCATCGCCCAGCACCAGCATCGGCTCGTCGACAACCTCGCCACCCGGCTCGCCCTCGGCGTGTCCGTACGCGCGGCTATCTTCCTCGACGATTTGCGCGTCAACGAGTTCTTCGTTCTTCTCGTCCATCCGTCTCATTCCTCTCGGACTTTAGGCATCCCAGGCGTCGCGGCCACGCAGCGCGCGCAGACCGATGTCATGACGCAGGGTCTTGCCCTCAAAATCAATCTTCTCGCAGGCCTCGTAGGCAAGGTTGCGGGCGTTCTCAAACGTGTCGCCCAGCGCGGTCACGGCAAGCACTCGGCCACCGTTGGTCACGAGCTGACCGTCCACCACGGCGGTGCCGGCATGGTACACGGTCACGTTCTCCATGGCCTCGGCATCGGTGATACCGGCGATGACCTTGCCCCTCTCGTAGCTGCCGGGATAGCCCGCACTCGTCAGGACAACGGCCACGGCCCACTCGTCGCGCCAGTCGAGCTCAATCTGATCGAGCTCACAGTTGGCGCAGGCCAGCATGATCTCAACCAGGTCGTTCTTAAGGCGCGGCAGCACGACCTGCGTCTCGGGGTCGCCAAAGCGGGCATTGAACTCCAGCACCTTGGGGCCGGCGGGCGTGAGCATAAAGCCGCCGTACAGGCAGCCGCGGTAGTCGATGCCCTCGGCAGCAAGCTCGGCAACGGTCTGCTCCATGACCTTCACCATGGTGGCGTGCTCCTCGTCGGTCACGATGGGCACCGGGCTGTAGACACCCATGCCGCCGGTGTTGGGGCCCTTGTCGCCCTCGAGCGCGCGCTTGTGGTCCTGCGAGGTGGCCATGGGGCGCACGGTCTTGCCGTCGGTAAAGGCCAAAAGCGAGCACTCGGGGCCGGTCAGCATCTCCTCGATAACCACGGTGTTGCCGGCATCGCCAAAGGTGCCGCCAAAGCACTCGCGCACGGCCTCCTCGGCCTGCTCAAGTTCGGTCGCCACGATAACGCCCTTGCCCGCGGCAAGGCCGTCGGCCTTGACGACCAGCGGAGCGCCCTGCTCACGCACATAAGCAAGAGCCGAAGCCTCGTCGGTAAACGAGCCGTAGGCTGCCGTCGGAATGCCCGCGCGCTCCATGAGCTGCTTGGAGAACAGCTTAGAGCCCTCCATCTGGGCGCCCTCGGCACCCGGGCCAAAGCAGGGAATACCCACCGCGCGCACGGCGTCGGCCACGCCCGCCACGAGCGGAGCCTCGGGGCCAATTACCACGAGTCCGCATCCGTGGCTCTGCGCAAACGCCGCCACGGCCGCAGGATCGCAGTCGTCGAGAACAACGTTCTCGCCGCAGCTCGCGGTGCCGCCGTTGCCCGGCGCGATGTAGAGCTTGCCGGCGCGCGGTGATGCTGCGAGCTTAGCTGCCAAAGCATGCTCACGGCCGCCGCTGCCCAACAACAGGATGTCGATGGTTTGAGTGTCCGCCTTCAAGGGTGCCTCCTCTATGGATGAATGGCCCGCTCCGCGCGAGCCCTTTGCAAGCAAATATACCCCTCGGCCGCCCGCTTGGGCTGCAAAGGGGTATATCGCAATAACCAAATAGTCCCGATTACTTCCAGAATCGGTTGATGATCTGCTCGCGACCGGCGCCGACGCCAATGAACGTCACGCGGGTGTGTGCCAGATCCTCGATAAACGCCACGTAGTCCTGAGCCTCCTGCGGCAGCTCATCAAAGCTGCGGCAACCGGTGATGTCGCACTTCCAGCCGGGGAGCTCCTCGTAGATGGGCTTGGCATGCTCAAAGCGCACCTGATGCTCGGGCACGCTGGTGTAGCGCTCGCCATCGACGTCGTAGGCCACGCACACCTTGATGGTGTCGAAGGCCGAAAGCACGTCGAGCTTAGTCAGGGCGATATCGGTGAGGCCGTTGACGCGTGAGGCGTAGTTGGCGATGGGGCCGTCGAACCAGCCGCAGCGACGACGGCGACCGGTGGTCACACCGTACTCATAGCCCTCCTCGGTCAGCGTGTGACCGGCCTCGGACTCATAGGAAAGCTCGGTGGGCATGGGGCCCGAACCGACGCGGGTGATATAGGCCTTCATGACGCCCAGCACGCGGTCGACGTTCTTCATGCCCACGCCGGAGCCGGTGATGGCACCGCCGGCGGTGCAGTTGGAAGACGTCACGTACGGATAGGTGCCGTGGTCGATGTCGAGCAGCGTCGCCTGGGCGCCCTCAAACAGCAGGTCCTTACCCTCATCGATCATGTTGTTGAGCAGCAGGCTCGTCTCGGTGATGTAGGGACGCAGGCGCTCGGCCATGGGCAGATACTCGTCGCAAATCTGGTCCACGGTGTAGGTGGGCAGGTTGTAGATGAGCTCGAGCTCGGGGTTCACGCGGGCGAGAGCGGTCTCCAGCTTGTCGCGGAACAGTGCCTCGTCCAGCATGTCCTGCATGCGCAGGCCAATGCGGGCCATCTTGTCCTGATAGCACGGACCGATGCCGCGCTTGGTGGTACCGATGTTCTTCTTGCCGAGCTTCTGCTCAAAGGCGCCATCCAGATCGATGTGGTACGGCATGATGACATGCGCGTTGCCGCTAATCTTGAGGTTCTTGGTGGTGATGCCGTCGGCCTCGAACATGTCGATCTCCTCAAGGACAACCTTGGGGTTAACGACGCAGCCGTTACCGATCACCGACACGTGGTCGGAATACATGATGCCGGAGGGCACCTGGTGCAGGCCGTACTTCTTGCCGTTGACGACGATGGTGTGGCCGGCGTTGTTGCCGCCCGAGTAGCGCACGACGGCATCGAAGTCGCCGGCGACCAGGTCGCAAATCTTACCCTTGCCCTCATCGCCCCACTGGGCACCGACCAAAACGGTTGACGGCATGTTTACTCCTTACATTCATGGACTGTCTACGCGCCACGCCGGCACGCAGAAGCACAAAACATTCCCAGTATACCCGTGCAACGGGCGCCTGTCCTACTCCTCGGCATGTGCCCCATCAAGCTCATAGAACTTGGTGGATGCCGGCAGGAACATCAGGTCGACGTCGCCGATCGGGCCCGAACGGTTCTTGGCCACGACGATACGCGTAACGCCCTCGTCGGGTCGATCGTCGCGTGAGGCTTCGGCCTCGTCGGCGGAGCGGTCCAAGAACATAACGATATCGGCGTCTTGCTCGATGGAGCCCGATTCACGAAGGTCGGAAAGCTGCGGGCGCTTGCCGGTACGGGATTCGACCTGACGCGAGAGCTGCGACAGCGCGATGAGCGGGATCTTGAGCTCCTTGGCCATGATCTTCAGACCACGCGACATCTCGGAGACCTCGACGGTACGGCTCTCGGAGCGGCGTCCCGGCGGAGGACTCACCAGCTGCAGGTAGTCCAGGATGATGATGGCCTTCTCCTTGTTGTGGAGCATGCGGCGGCTCTTGGCGCGAATCTCGGTCACTGTGGTGCCGGGCGTATCGTCAATCAGAATATCGAGCTTAGACAAGGTCTGCGTGGCCTCGTTGATATTGGCCCACTGCTCGGGGCTAATGCGGCCCATGCGGAAGTCACTGATCGAGATCATGGCGTAGGCGCAGATCAGACGCTGGGCAATTTCCTTGCCCGACATCTCCAGCGAGAAGAAGCCGACGGTATAACCAGCGGCGGCAGCGTTGAGCGCCAGATTCAGGGCGAACGACGTCTTACCTACAGCAGGACGGGCACCGATAATGATGAGCTGACCCTCGCGAAAACCCATGAGCATGCGGTCGAGCGACGGGAAACCCGTGGGCACGCCCGCAGCCTGGCCACCGGCCTGGCACACTTCCTCGGCCTCGTTATAGGCCTCGACCATAAACTCGGTCAGCGTCTTGTAGCTCGACTTGACCTCGCGCGCCGTGACCTTGAGCAGCTTGCTCTCGGCCAGCTCCACGACCTCCTTGGTGTCGGTAGGGGCGTTATAGGCCAGCGCGTTGATCTCGTTGGTGGCGCCGATCAGCTCGCGCAGCATCGAGTCGCGGCGAACGATGGCGGCATGGTGCTGCCAGTTCACGAGCGATAGGGTCTGACCCATCAGCTCCAAAATGTAGGCCTCGCCGCCCGCAGCATCAAGCTTGTTGATGCTGCGCAGGTAATCGATCAGCGAGATAGAGTCGATGGGAATGCGGCTGTTGCACATATCGACCATCGCGGTGTAGATGGTCTTATGAATGGGCCGGTAAAAGTCATCGGGCTGCAGCTCGACCTGGGCCTCCTCGACCACCTCGGGCGATAGCAGCATGGCGGCCAGTACATTGGCCTCTGCATCTTGGTTTTGAGGGAGACCCAACTTGGAGCCACGGTCCTCGACCGTCAGTCCCGTCTCCCTTTCGTCATATGCCATGAGCATCCTCATTCATATCGCTTGCGAGCATCCATAGTATCAGCCACGGTCCCAAAACGGGCCGCGCCCTGGCAATCATCACCGAACGAAACGGATGAACGGTCCTGTATTTGGGACTTCACCATAACGCCTGCCATGACGCTCGCTGAGCGTAGAAAACAAAAGGGCGCCCTGGTTTCCCAGAGCGCCCTTCTTAGAACAAGATTGTTGCGTTGCAGCAAATGCTACTCGGCAGCAGCCTCAGTCTCGACCTCGGCGGTCTCGGCCTCGGCGACCTCAGCGGTCTCCTCAGCCTCGGCAGCGAGCTCCTCGGCGGTAACGCCAACGAGAACGACAACCTCGGCCTTGATCTCGCGGTACAGCGAGATGGCAACGGTGTGGGCACCGGCAACCTTGATGGGCTTACCGAGCTCGACGCGCTTGCGGTCGATGTCCATACCGAGCTGAGCCTTGATGGCGTCGGCGATCATAGCGGCGGTAACGGAGCCAAAGAGGATGCCCTCGTCGCCGACCTTGACGTCAACGGTGACCGTCTTGCCCTCGAAGGCAGCCTTGGTCTCGTTGGCGGTAGCCAGGCGGACGGCCTCGCGCTTGGCGATGTTGTTGCGACGCTCGTCAAGCTGCTTGAGGTTGCCCTTGGTGGCGGCAACAGCGAGCTTCTTGGGGAACAGGAAGTTCTCAGCGTAACCCTGAGCGACCTCTACGACGTCACCCTCGCCGCCCTTGCCCTTGATCTCATCGAGAAGAATAACCTTCATGATGCGTCTCCCTTCTTAGCCGCGGTCGCGGTTGCCACGAGAGGAAACCACGGGGACGGTGTACGGCAGGAGAGCCATCTCGCGGGCGCGCTTGATGGCGTTGGCGATGTCATGCTGATGCTGCGTGCAAGCGCCAGTGACGCGACGGGGCTTGATCTTGCCACGGTCGGTCATGTACTTACGGAGAAGCTGAGTGTCCTTATAGTCGATGAACTCAGTGTTCTCCTTGCAGAACTGGCAGTACTTACGACGCGGCTGACGTGCAGAAAAATCATTAGCCATGTCAAAATACCTTTCGTTTGGCAACTTCGGCGAACCGAAGCCGCCTCTCACTCAAAAATAGGTGAACAGCCCTTAAAACGGGATGTCCTCATCGTAGACGTCGACCGCGGGCGGCGTAGCCACCGGTGCGGCAGGACGCGGTGCGGGCGCTGCAGGGGCTGCGGGGGCGTAACCGCCCTGATCGTAGCCACCCTGGCCACCGCGGGAGCTCATAAACTCGATCTCATCGACGATGACCTCAAGCTTGCTCCGGCGCTGGCCGTCGCGCTCCCAAGAGCTGTAGCGCAGCTTGCCCTCGATCGCGACCTTGTTTCCCTTTGCCAGGAAACGGCTCACGGCCTCGGCGCGCGTGCCGAACATAGTGCAGTCGACAAAGTTGGGATAGTCCTCCCACTCGCCAGTCTGCGGGTTGCGGCGACGATCGTTCACGGCGACGCCAAAGGACAGAACCTGGGTTCCGCCGGCGGTGGCGCGCAGCTCGGGATCACGCGTGAGGTTGCCGGTGATGTTCACTCGATTGATGCTCATAACTCACTACTTCCTCTTGGGGCACAAGCCCAGTCCAAAACGACAGTCTTACTCCTGGTCGTCGCGACGGACGATCATGTGGCGGACCACAGCGTCGGTGATGCGCAGGACGCGATCAAGCTCGGCGATCTGGGTAGGATCTGCGTGGAAGTTGATGAGGGTGTAGTCACCATCGGTGAGGTCGTTGATCTCGTAGGCGAGCTTGCGCTTGCCCCACTCGTCAACGGAGTCGACCTTGCCAGCGCCCTCAGCGATCGTGGTATCGATACGCTTCATAACAGCGAGACGAGTCTCGGGGTCGAGCGACGGGTCAACAAAGAACAGCAGTTCATAAGCCTTCATATTGTCACCTCCTCTGGGCAAATGTGGCTTCAGGTCGTGAAGGTGCGCCTGAAGCAGGAAAAGACTTGGTAATAATATCTTTCAACCTCCCAGGCTGCAAGAATATGCAGCTACAACCTCATGACCTCCACATATGTCCATACTCACACGGCACTTCATGCGTCTTCCAACCAAATGCTGACCAAATGCTTGACGGAACTGTGGACAAGATACGATGCCGCGGGGACAAGCTGAGCCAAGCCGCAGGTCAAAGGGTACAAGGCTGTGGTCGCAAAATGCATACCAGTGGCCTAATTGATCACCAACAAGATTTTAAATTCGTTTGCTCGTGGTCTATAAAGTCCTTTTTTGAACAATTCACTTAGCACGATTTAGCTGGTCAGACTGCATGCGCCGCGCGTTTTAGGCATAGCGCGAGACACTGTGGATCAAAAAATGCTAAGTTTTCGGCTTGCACCTTACGATTCCTCGTGTATACTAACTTTCGCATTTAACGGAGAGTTGTCCGAGTGGCCGAAGGAGCACGATTGGAAATCGTGTAGGCGTCAAAAGCGTCTCCAGGGTTCAAATCCCTGACTCTCCGCCAGTTAATTCCAAAGCAGGCCTTCGAGCCTGCTTTGTTTTTACCCCACGCGGAGGGGTGGCAGAGTGGTTGAATGCGGCGGTCTCGAAAACCGTTTGGCCTGTATAAGGTCACGAGGGTTCGAATCCCTCCTCCTCCGCCATTTTGGTTGAGAAAGCTCCCAACAACGGGGGCTTTTTTGTTTAGAGTCCCTTACAAGCAAATACGGCGGAGGAGGAGGGATTCGAACCCGACCTTCCCTCAAAAACATGTACGTCAGCCTCCAAAACCGACATTTTTCGACATCTTTGAAGGCTGACGTACACGTTTGGATTGAGCTCACGGGAGTGGCACTATTCGGAAGGCGCCTCCTCGTCTCGCATGCCTTTCCAGTTACGGATAAGTGCCTTGCGTAGTTCGTTTTGTTTTCTCTGGTACCCGGTGTCGGTACAGCGAGGCATGCCGAGTGCTTCGCGAATGTTGTTCATGGCGCGGTGAAAGGCGAGCTGGCGGCCGAACTGAGCCGAAGTGAGCGTAACGATTCGATATCCCATTTGGGGGAGAACGGCCTCTCGCTCCGCATCTGCTCCCTTGCGCTCGAACTCATCGTGAAAGCCGCCCTTATATTCGATACCGAGCTCCCTGCGCTTGTAGGTAACGAGCGCATCGATTTTGAGCGTTCGAGCCTTGGCGCAATGCCAGAGACGTTGAGGGATCTCGAGCGGTTTGTTGAGTTCGATACCTCGGATGCCAACGCCGCCTTCGCTTGTTGGGAGTGAGAGGGCGATTGCCGAAGCGGTCTCCATAGGCGAGGCCGAGCGATCGTAGATGTGCCTGAGCGCGAGCCGTGCACGTGTGGCACCGGGTTTGCCGGGATGCCGATCGAGCAGTTCGATTATTTCATCCTTGGAGGTGGTGGCTGGTTGCTCGGTATAAGGGTCGGTGGGATTGAGCCTCATGCGATAATCGCCGCAAACTTCATAGCCATATTCGAGATATTCAATCCTATCCATCCACTCGGCCGCGAGCACGAAGGTGAAGGCTTCGTCGGTGATGAAGACTCCGGGCGTCAACTCGTTAATATGCTCGTAGGGAAGATTTTGTCCAAGAATGTGGCAAACGACGCCTTTGGTACGCATTCGCTCGAATTCGAATACAACCGCGATATCGATAGTCTTGAGCATATCGGACGGAATGCCGCAGTCGGTAAGGGCCTGTCGTATGCGCGCAACACGTTGCTGGGTGGAGATGCCTTGTGCACCTATCTGGTAGTCGTGCCGCGCAAGAGACTGAACCAAATTCTGGGGTGCATGATGGACAAGCCATGCGGTTTTATGCGAAATGAGAACAGGGGTGTCCATTGAGGGCCTCTCGCTCTGAGCCGGTATCCAACTCTTATGTCCGTTGAAGTGGGGAAATATACCGGATGTGAGTAAATCAACTCATTCATGCTGTGAGCTCAATCCAAACATGTACGTCAGCCTCCAAAGATGTCGAAAAATGTCGTTTTTGGAGGCTGACGTACATGTTTTGGACCCCTGGCATTCCAGCAATGCCACGTCCGCGCCCAGTCCCTACCGTTTGCCGAGCAATGGGGTCGCAATCGCCGCCAACCATGTACTATGTACGGGCATTGTCTAAACTCGCAATCAGAAGGATTCCATCTTGCCCGTCGTCGCCGCTATGACCGTTACCTCACATGCCTCGGATGCCATGGTCGCTATCCCCTTTTGGCTCGAGATGTTCGCTGTTGTCGCGGCATCGATCTCGGGCGTGCTGGTCGCGCGCGAGCATAAGCTCGACCTGGTGGGCGCGGTCGCACTCGCCGTGGTCTGTGGCCTGGGCGGCGGTCTATTACGCGACATGACACTGCAAGTGGGCAACGTCTACATCCTCAACCAGCCGATGGCACTGCCGCTCTCCATCGCCACGGCGGCCATCATCTACATCTTCCCGGCAATCGTCGATAAACCCGAGAAACTCATTCCCCTGCTCGACATCATCTCGGTCGGCATCTATGCGGCAACTGGCGCAGACAAGGCGCTGGTCTACGGCTTTGCGCCGGCGGTGTGCATCATGATGGGCTTCTTCACCGCGGTGGGTGGCGGCATGTTGCGCGACGGCTTTATGGGCGTGGTTCCGGGCATTTTCCAACGCACTAACTTTTATGCCATCGCGGCCATCGCCGGATCGGCAAGCTATGTGTGTCTCGTTATGAGCGGCATCATGAGCAATGTCGCCGCGCTGGTCGTATGCGTCATCGTGACCATGGGTCTGCGCTGGCTCTCGCTGCGCTTTGACATCAAAAGCCCCACCGAAGAGGACATCGCGCGCTTTTTGCACCGCAAAAAGTAGATTGCGCGGGCTCATCCTTCGAAATACAACCGAGAGGTTCTTTTAGAGCGCCCACGCGTTGGGTACCCTGTTAGATGCATATCGAGCATCTAACGAAGGATTCACTATGCCCCGCAATCAATTCCCGTCGACCCAGCGCTGTAAAGCGTGGGGCCGCATCACCATCCTATTCGCACTCATCGCGCTGGCGATCACCGCGCTTCCCACGGCGTCGTTCGCCGGCACGGACACCGCAGGAAACGTACTTGCGACCGACAATGACGCCAATCCGTCCGGCGTCGAAGGTGACCTGTACTGGGCAGGTCAGAGCCTCAACCTGAACGACACCTCCATCCACCGCGATATCATCGCCGCGGGCGATACCCTCTCGATCCGCGACTGCACGGTGGGTGGCGCCGTCCGCTTGGCGGCGCGTACCATCGACGTTGCCAAGACCACGGTTGATGGCAGCGTGACCGTCGCTGGCCAGCATGTCGTGCTCAATTCCGACAGCACCGCCAACTGCTTCTACGCGATAGGTGAGACGGTTGCCCTGCGAGGCTCTACCAAGTCGGCAGCGCTTGCGGGCGACACGGTGACCATCGATGGCACCGTCGATGGCGATGTCGAGGTTTGGGCCGACAAGCTCATCCTGGGCAAGAACGCCCGCATCACCGGCACCGTGAACGCTCACGTCTCCGAGGACCCCGAGCGTGCCGCGGGAGCCGAGGTCGGTGCGCTCAAGATCGACCGCACCGAGAGCGAGGATACTTCCACCGTTAACGATGTCATCGGCGGTATCGTCGCCGCGGCACTCTCGACCTGCTTTGTCGCCCTACTGCTCGAACTCGTCTTTCCGCGCGCAACCGCCAGCGCCGCCGGCATGCTCCACCAGCGCCCCATGCCCCTGTGGGTGAGCGGTCTTCTGGGCACGATTGCTATCGTCCCCGCCGTCCTACTGCTAATTATCTCTATCGCTGGTCTGTCGCTTGCCGGAGCCCTCATGTGCGGTGTTATTGGCATCGCGCTGGTGTCGAGTGCCTTTGCAGGGTGCGCGATCGCGCGCATGGTCGGACACAGCCAGAACCGCTACGCCATGGCGGCCGCCGGCGGCGTGATCGCAGGTGCACTTACGGCAATCCCCCTCGTAGGCGATTTCATCAGCGGCGTAGCCTTTGTCTTCACGCTCGGCTACGTTATCCAGATCATCTGGCGCAACGCCCACCTCAAACCGCAGCAGCCGGCTAACACGCCAGAACTCCCCACCGCTTAGCAGCTAACCACCACAAAGGGGACAGGCACCTTTGTGGTGGTGCAGACCAACTCAATCCCCTTGCACCAAAAAGGGCGCCGACCATCGCGGTCGGCGCCCTTTCTTATTGGCGGTTATAAGCCCTAGCGCTTATTTGTTGACCTGACCGGCGCGGACGGCGGCCTTCTTGCGGTCGGTGGCATTGAGCAGACGCTTGCGCAGGCGAATGTTCTTGGGGGTGATCTCGACCAGCTCGTCGTCGGCGATGTACTCCAGCGCCTCCTCCAGCGAGAAGGTGCGGGGCGGCACCAGCTGGACGGAGATATCGGAGGTCGAAGAGCGCTGGTTGCCCAGGTTCTTGGTACGGGCAATATTGACGACCATGTCGCCGGCCTTGCTGCGCTCGCCCACAATCATGCCCTCGTAGCACTCAGTGCCCGGCTCAACGAACAGCTGGCCGCGCTCCTGCAGCGTACCCAGAGCGTAGGCGACGGCCTTCTCGGTGGTCATGGAGATCATGGCGCCGTTCTGGCGGTTACCGATCTCGCCGGCATAGGGGCCGTACTCCAGGAAGGTGTGGTAGAACACGCCCTCGCCGTGGGTGACGTTCATGATGCGGTTCTTAAGACCCATGATGCCGCGCGTCGGGATCTTAAACTCAAGGTGCGTCACGATGCCCGAGGTGTCCATGCTCGTCATGATGCCACCGGAGGTACCGAAGACCTCGACAACCTTGCCCGAGTACTCGTCCGGGCACTCGACAACAGCCTGCTCGACAGGCTCCAGCTTGTTGCCGTTCTCGTCCTTCTTAAACAGAACGCGGGGACGACCGACCTGGAACTCAAAGCCCTCGCGGCGCATGGACTCCATCAGGACGGACAGGTGCAGAATGCCGCGGCCAGAGACCTCGACGCCACTCTTGTCCTCGAGCTCCTCGATCTTCATGGTCACGTTGTTCTCGGCCTCGTTGAACAGGCGCTCCTTGAGCTGACGGGCGCCCACGATGTCGCCATCGCGGCCGACGAGCGGGGAGGTCGAGGCCTCAAAGACGATGGACAGGGTTGGCGGGTCGATCTCAATGGGCTCGAGCTCGACAGGGTTCTCGGGGTCGGTGTAAACATCGCCGATATCGGTGCGGTCAATACCCACGACAGCGGCGATATCGCCGGCGCCGACTTCCTGGCACTCGGTGCGGCCCAGGTAGTCGAAGGTAAAGAGCTGCTTGACGGTAGCGGTGGCGCTGGAGCCGTCGTTCTTCACAACCAGAATCTGGTCGCCCTGGTGAATGGCGCCGGAGTACACGCGACCGATACCGATGCGGCCAACGAAGTTGGAGTGGTCGATGGTCACGCACTGCATGGCCAGCGGGGCGGTCTCGTCAACCTCGGGCGCAGGCATGTCGTCGATAATCATATCGAGCAGCGGGTACATGTCCATGTTGCCGTCCTCGGGATCGAGGCGGGCAAAGCCATTCATGGCGCTGGCGTAGACCACGTGCTCCATGGCGAACTCGAGCTGGTCGTCGGTAGCGCCCAGGTCGGCCATAAGATCGAGGCAGTCGTTGTAGGCCTTCTCGGGGTTAGCACCCGGACGGTCGATCTTGTTGATGACGATCATGATCTTGAGGCCGGTGTCGATAGCGTGACGCAGCACGAAGCGGGTCTGGGGCATGGGGCCCTCAAAGGCGTCGACCAGCAGCAGGGCGCCGTCGGCCATACGCAGCACGCGCTCGACCTCGCCGCCAAAGTCGGCGTGGCCCGGGGTGTCGATGACGTTGATCTTGACGTCCTTGTACTCGATAGAGATGTTCTTGGCGAGAATCGTGATGCCGCGCTCGCGCTCCTGGTCGTTAGAGTCCAGGACGCGGTCCTCGACCTGCTGGTTGGCACGGAAGGCATCCGTGGCACGCAGGAGCTTGTCGACCATCGTCGTCTTGCCGTGGTCGACGTGGGCGATGATGGCGATGTTCCTCAGATTGTCTACGCGCATGTAGTTCCCCTATCTTCTATCCATATACAAACGGCACGCGTATGCGGCCCGCCCAGCGATACAACGCTCAGCGGGAATATTGAGCCTTTTACCGAAAACTCGTTTATTTTAGCGATTTTAGATGAGAGGGGTTTCCTCACCTGCAGGTTCAGGGTCGCTCCACATAAAACCATCGCCGGCGCCCATGCCCTCATACAGCACATATGCCGAAAAGCCGCTCTCGAGCGTCGTCTCAAAGAAGCTCACGAGCAGAGCGTCGTGATAGCCGCCGTCAATCTCGACGCAGCCGGTATAGCCGATGGCATAGCGGGCGATACGGCCCAGGCCCTCGTCCTTAAGACCCATCTTGTGCTCGGAGATAAAGTTGGTGGCAGCCTCCAGGCATGCCTCCTCGCCATCCTCGTCGAGCGCGGCCAGATAGCGGTTGGAAGCAGCGTCCTCGATCGCCACAACTACGCCCGGATTCTCACCGGCGGCAAGGTCGTCCAAGAACGCACCAATCAGGTCACACACCATGGCGTCGAGCTCGGCGGAGACGTTACCGGCGTCCTGCATATCCTGTGCCATCTTTAGACCTTCCCATCGAGTCTCGCGTCGTTACAGTTCCTGTGCCTCGGCAGCGATCTTGGCGGCAGCGTCGCGGGCGCGCATCATATCCATCGCGCGCTTGTCGAGTACCTTGATCTGGTTGGTCAGCATGACCGCATCGACCACACCCCAGATTACCAAGCCTGTTGAAATCGAAAACCCAAGCGCACCAACTGTACCACGAAGGCGCGAGCAGATTGCCGCGACAAGGGCGGAGACGACAACCATCTTGATAAACGAGCCGCGGCGCTCGCGAAGCGTGCGGGCCTGCGTCACATAGGCAATGCGAGCCGCCTCAGAAGCCTCCGAGCGCATCTGGGCCTCGCGTGCAATGGCCGCCGCCTCAACCGACATACCGCTGGCCATCAGCGAACACTCCGCAACCCTGCCGCCCCGCATTTAGAAGTCATCGGGGGAGAGCGTATGGACGAACTCGTCGAACTTCTCGAACTCCTGCTCGTCGTCGACATCCTCGGCGTGGGTGGAAACAGTGCCCAGGCGATTCATGATGTCGTCCTCCACAAACATGGGAGCATTGCTGCGCACGGCAAGGGCAATGGCATCACTGGGACGAGCGTCGATCTTGCGCTCCTCGCCATCGGCCAGTACGACGATCGTCGCGTAGAACACCGGCGGCTCGGCGCGGACGATCTCGATGCGCTCGAGCTTGGCGCCCAGGGCGTCAACGGTATCGAGCAACAGATCATGGGTGATCGGGCGCTCGGCGCGGCCGCTATCGATGCCGCGGCTGATGGCAGCAGCTTCAAACGAACCAGTCTGAATGGAAAGGGAACGCAGCGGCGCGGGCGAGTCCGATTTGCTGCTGCGCTCACGAAGCACGATAAGCGATGGCACGGGACCGGCGGCCATGACGATGGTCTCTATGTCGACACGAACCATGGAACACCTCCGGTACGTAGCGGTTAACACGCGGCAGCCCGCCGCATTGAATAGCTATACTACCCAATCTTTCGCACAGCACACAAAATCAAAGTAGTTAATTTGGGACGGGGCTTTTTTGACTACTTTCAGTAGGTAAGAAAAAAGCCCCGAGGCAACGCCCCAGGGCTCTTCACAGTTTTGATGGTGGACCTGACAAGATTCGAACTTGTGACCTCCCGGTTATCAGCCGGACGCTCTAACCAACTGAGCTACAGGTCCATCATGGTGGAGGTTAGGGGGATCGAACCCCTGACCTCAGGCTTGCAAAGCCCGCGCTCTCCCAGCTGAGCTAAACCCCCACGGAGACAGTAATAAACACCCCAGCGGCGACTCGGCTCTCGCTGGGGTGTTTATTGCGAAAGAAAGTGGTGGACCTGACAAGATTCGAACTTGTGACCTCCCGGTTATCAGCCGGACGCTCTAACCAACTGAGCTACAGGTCCATCGCGCAAGGGATATATTAGACGAGTCGTTACGCGCGCGTCAACAACTTTTTTGAAAATCTTTGGGGCGTGTCTGGAGGGCGGGCGAGATGGGTTAGGTTTGCTGCTCGGGCAGTCCTGCGCAAGACGAAGGCCACATTAAGTGGCCTTCTTTGCGTGCGGAACTCGCGACAAACCTAACCCATCTCGCCCGCCCTCCAGACACAGGTTCCAAGATTGACAAAAAGCGGTCGGCGCGCAGTGCGCCGACCGCCGATATATGGGGTCTGATGGTTTTACCAGAGAGGGCTACTTACTCGTCTAGGAGATCCTGCGGCACTTCGTTTCCGTCGCCTAGGTCGACGGGGGCTTTTTCGGCATCGGCTACGCCCTCACCCTCGACGTCCTCGCCTTCGGGCTTCTCCTTGGCGGCCGTCATGCGGGCGACGGCGCATACGCGGTCGTTGTCGTCGACGGTCATCATCTTGACGCCCTGGGTGGCGCGACCGGTTTGGCTGATCTCGTCGGTCTTGACGCGAATGACCGTCGCGCCCTCCGTCACGATGAACAGCTCATGCTGCGGGCCCACCGTCTTCATGGCTGCGAGGTTACCCTTGCGTTCGGTCATCTGGATGGTGTAGACGCCCTGGCCGCCGCGGTTCTGCTCCGGGTAGTCCGCAACCGGCGTGCGCTTGCCGTAGCCGCGCTCGGTAATGACAAACAGGTCACCATTGCCGTTGGTAACCTCCATACCCAAAACGCTCACGCCTTCCTTCATGCCGATACCGCGGACGCCGCTGGTATCGCGACCGGTGGCGCGCACCTGGTCCTCGGGGAACATAATCGCCTTGCCCGCGGTGGTTGCCATTATGATCTTGTCACCCTCACGCACGCGGCGTACAGCGAGCAGCGCGTCGTCGTCCCTCAGGTTGATGGCGATCAGGCCATCACGGCGGCTACGGTCGTAGGCGCTCATCACGGTCTTCTTGACCATGCCGCTCTTGGTGGCAAACATCAGATACTCGTCGGCGGGGAACTCGCGGCAGCTGATGACACTCGCAATCTTCTCGCCCTCCTCGAAAGGCAACAGGTTGACGATCGCGGTGCCGCGCGCCTGGCGCGTACCCACCGGCAGCTCGTGCACCTTCAGGCGATAGACCTTGCCCTTGCTCGAGAAGAACAGCACGTACTCGTGCGTGGACGCGATAAACATCTCGTCGATAACGTCGTCCTCTTTGAGGTTGACGCCCGACACACCCTTGCCGCCGCGCTTCTGGGCGCGGTAGGCGGCCACCGGGATGCGCTTGACATAGCCGGTATGGGTGATGGTCACGACCATGTCCTCGTCGGCAATCAGGTCTTCGACGTCCAGGTCCTTCTCCACATGGCTGATCTCGGTGCGGCGCTTGTCGCCGAACTTCTTGGAGATCTCGCGCATCTCTTCCTTGATGACGCCCAGGATCTTCTCCTCGTGCGCCAGCAGGTCCTCGTAGTAGGCGATGGCGCGACGCAAGCCGTCCAGCTCCTCCTGAATCTTGTCGCGCTCCAGGCCGGTCAGGCGGCGCAGCTTCATCTCGAGGATGGCCGTGGTCTGCTCGGGCGTAAAGCCAAAGCGCTCGATCAGGCGGCTGCTGGCCTCAGAATCGGTCTGCGAGGAGCGGATGATGCTGATGACCTCGTCGATATGGTCGAGAGCCATCAGGTAGCCCTCGAGGATATGGGCACGCGCCTGGGCCTTTTTAAGGTCGAAGCGGGTGCGGCGGGTGACGACGTCGACCTGGTGGTCGATGTAGTGCTGCAGCATCTCGCGCAGGCTCAGGCATTTGGGAACGCCGTTGACAAGTGCCAGGTTGTTGGCGCCAAAGGTCGTCTGCAGCGAGGTGTACTTATACAGATTGTTGAGCACGACTTGCGGAATGACGCCCTTCTTGAGCTCGATGACCAGACGGATACCCTTCTGGTTGGACTCATCGCGCATATCCGAGATGCCCTCGATGCGCTTATCGTTGACGAGCTGGGCGATCTTCTCCTGCAGGGTGCCCTTGTTGACCATGTAGGGAATCTCGGTAAAGACCAAGCGGCTGCGACCGGTCTTGGTGGACTCCACGTGCGCCTTGGCACGCACGGTAATGGAGCCGCGGCCGGTCTCGTAGCTCTGCTTAATGCCGGCGCTGCCCATGATGATGGCGCCGGTGGGGAAGTCCGGACCGGGCATGATCTGCATGAGCTCGTCGACGGTGGCCTCGGGGTTGTCGATCAGGTAGCAGGTGGCCTCGATCGCCTCGGTGAGGTTATGCGGGGCGATGTTGGTGGCCATGCCGACGGCGATGCCCTGGCTGCCGTTGACCAGCAGGTTGGGGAAGCGCGCGGGCAGCGCCTGGGGCTCGGCGAGCGACTCATCGTAGTTGGGCTGCCAGTCGACGGTATCCTTCTGCAGGTCGCGCAGCAGCTCCATGGCGGGCTTTGCCAGGCGGCTCTCGGTGTAACGCATGGCGGCGGCGCCGTCGCCATCGATGTTGCCAAAGTTGCCGTGACCGTCGATGAGCGGCGTGCGCATGGAGAACCACTGCGCCAGGCGGACCATGGCCTCGTAGACCGCGAAGTCACCGTGCGGATGGTACTTACCGATAACTTCGCCGACCGTCCAAGCGGACTTCTTGTGCGGACGGTTGGGGTAGATGCCGCTCTCGTTCATGGCGTACAGGATGCGACGGTGCACCGGCTTTAAGCCATCGCGCACGTCCGGCAGGGCGCGCGCCGTGATGACCGACATCGAGTACTCGATGAACGACTGCTTCATCTCGCGGCCGAACTCCGAAATCTGGAGCTGACCGCCGTTGATATCCTCGCCGGCCGAGGCGCCACGGTCGACTTCGCCAAAGCTCTCCTCGAGCTCGGCGTCGTCGTCCTCTTCCTCATCATCGGCATCGGGGTTATAGGCGTCCGGATCGCCGTCCTCGCCCTGCTCAGCACGGGCAAGCAGGCGCTTCAGATCATCGGGCATGCCGGCGTCGCCGGCCTCGTCCATACCCTCGTTATTGTTGATATCGTCTGCCACGTTACCTCCTCATGGTTTGCGTGGTCCATTAGTTCCCTGCCACGGAGACGGCTTTTCCAGGTGCCGCAGATTCGCTCGAAAGAGGAGGGAAGCGTACTTGGGTACGCGACCGACGATTGAGGGCGAAGGTGCGGTGGCTGGGAAAGCCGAACAGGTTAGGCGTCTAAGAAGCGTGCATCATGTGCATGCTTCTCGATGTACTCACGGCGATAGCCGACCTCGGAACCCATCAGCTCGCGCACGGCGCGGTCTGCCACCACGGCGTCCTCGATCGACACGCGCTGCAGGATGCGGGTCTTGGGGTCCATCGTCGTCGAGGCAAGCTGCTTGGGGTCCATCTCGCCCAGGCCCTTGTAGCGCTGGACGGTATAGCCCTTGCGCTTCTTGGTGATCTTGCCGTCCTTGGCCTTGCCGTCCTCGTCGTTATCGTCGGGGTTCAGGCCCAGACTCTGGATGGTGTCGCGCAGGATCTCGTCTTCGGGCTGGCGGCCGTTGGGATACACGTAGTGGATCTTGTTGCGCACCTTAATGCCAAAGATGGGCGGGCAGGCGACATAGACGTAGCCGGCATCGATCAGCGGACGCATGTACTTGTAGAAGAACGTCAGCAGCAGGATGCGGATATGCGCACCGTCGACGTCTGCATCGGTCATGATGATGATCTTGTGGTAGCGCGCCTTGGTGATATCGAAGTCGCCGCCGTCGCCGGCACTCGTCGTGACGCCGCAGCCGATCGCGGTAATCAGCGACTGGATGGTGTCGCTCGAGAACGCACGATGATCGCCCACGCGCTCGACGTTCAAAATCTTGCCGCGCAGGGGCAGAATCGCCTGGATGTCTCGGCGACGGCCGTCCTTGGCCGAACCGCCTGCCGAGTCGCCCTCTACGATGAAGAGCTCGGTCAGCTCGGCATCGCGCACCGAGCAGTCAGCGAGCTTACCGGGCAGGGACGCCGTCTCGAGCAGGCTCTTGCGGCGGGTCGCCTCGCGCGCCTTGCGGGCGGCGTTGCGCGCCTTGCAGGCCTGTTGCGCCTTCTTGACGATCTCGCGGGCGGGCTTGGGATGCTCCTCCAAGTAATCGGCGAGGCCGTCGGTCACGATCTTGAGCGTCAGCGCGCGCATATAGGAGCTACCGAGCTTGGCCTTGGTCTGGCCCTCAAACTGCGGATCGGGCAGCTTGACCGAGATAACGGCCGAAAGGCCCTCGCGCACATCGTCGCCGGTCAGGTTGGCGTCTTTTTCCTTGAGCAGGTTCTGTTTGCGCGCGTAGTCGTTGATCACGCGGGTGAGCGCGGTGCGGAAGCCCTCAAGGTGCATGCCGCCCTCGGGAGTGTAGATGTCGTTGGCAAACGACATGACGTTCTCGCCGTAGCCGCTATTCCACTGCAGGGAAACCTCGACCTCGCCCATCTTGGCCACAGGCGCGTCCGGGTCCGATTTGCCCTCGATGTAGATGGGCTCCTTAAAGGCCTCAGGGACGTCCTTGCCCTCGTTGAGGAACTTGACGAAGTCGATGATGCCGCCCTCGTAGCAAAACTCCTCCACGTGGGGAGTCTCCTCGCGCTCGTCGGTCAGCACGATTTTGAGGTTCTTATTGAGGAACGCCGTCTCCTGCAGACGGTTGTGCAGCGTATCGAAATCGTAGATGCAGGTCTCGAAGATCTCGTCGTCGGGCCAGAAGGTGACGGTGGTACCCGTCGAATCCGAGGTGCCCACGACCTCCATCTTCTTGACGGTCTTGCCGCGCGAGAACTCCATCTCGTAGGTGTTGCCATCGCGACGAACCTGAACGACCACGCGCTTGGACAGTGCGTTGACGACGGAGATGCCTACGCCGTGCAGGCCGCCCGAGACCTTATAGGCCGAGTTATCGAACTTACCGCCGGCGTGCAAGATCGTCATAACGACCTCGAGCGTCGGGATCTTTTTAACAGGGTGCTCGTCGACGGGGATGCCGCGCCCGTTGTCGACGACCGTGATGGAGTTGTCGGCGTGGACCGTCACCTGGATCTCGGTGCAGAAACCGGCCATGGCCTCGTCGACGGAGTTGTCAACGATCTCCCACACCAGGTGATGCAGACCGCTGGCGCTCGTCGAGCCGATATACATGCCCGGGCGCTTACGAACGGCCTCGAGACCTTCGAGAATCTTAATCTCGCCGCCATCGTAATCGTTTTCGTTTGCCACACGTCCTCCTTCAGTCAAGAAAATGTGTACAGCCTTACTAGTTTATCGTAAAAAAATACCCTCGGGACCGAGGGTATTTGGCTCTACAAGGCCACCAGATGCGATTTAAGGCTCTTTTTTGCTTTGCACGCCCTTGGCCCACTCGGCACTGGCTCTCATGGCATTCTCGAGGGCCTCGCGCAGTTTTTGGTCTTCGATGGGCGCCACCTGGCGCTCGATCTCGGTGCACTCGGCCTCACTTAGGTCGGCGTGCGGGGCCGGCGGGCGCTCGGTCGTCGCCGGGCGCAGGCGCTCCTTGGCGGCGGGCGGCGTGTGACCGGGCGCGGTGGTTTTGAACACCAGGCCGTCCACATGCGCACCGGCGCGCTCCATGCGCGCGCGGATGATCTCGCGCAACAGCGTCATTTCCTGCGTCCACGAGGGCGAGTCGAGATACACCAGCAGCTCATTGGACTCGGGCAGGTAGCGCAGTCCCGTCACATGCCGCCCCTCGCGCGTGCCCGAGCACACCGCGTTCCATGCGCGATAGACCGTGCGCGACTCCTCGGCGGCCTCCATCTGCGCACGGCGCTTAGGCGTTGCAGCCGCCAGGATGCGCTGGCGCTCTGCGTTCAAAAACCCGCTGAAGGCGACTGTCTCGCTCTCGCGCTCGTAATTAGCACGTCTCACCCATGCTCACCACCTTGGCTCGATCAAGCAGGTCATCGGTAAAGTACCCCAGGTTGGTCGTAGTTATGACCGTCTGGATATCATCGCCAATCAGCCGCAGGAAAGCGCCGCGACGCTCGCCGTCGAGCTCGCTCATCACGTCGTCCAAAAGCAGCAGTGGGGCGGTGCCCAGGACATCGCGAGCCACGGCAACCTCGGCCACCTTCCAGGACAGCACCAGCGTGCGCTGCTGTCCTTGGCTGGCAAATGAACGGGCGGAGCGACCCGCCACGGTAAACTCAATCTCGTCGCGATGCGGTCCCACCAACGTCACGCCGCGGCGAATTTCCTCGTCGGCATGCTCGTCAAGGGCGGCCAGCATGCGCTCGTACGCCCAACCCTTCAGCTCTTCGCGATCCTCGACCTGGGGCAAAGCCCCCAGCGTGGACGCATAGGTCACGTTGGCGGCCTCACCTGACGCTACTTGCCCGTAGGCAGTGTGCACATGGCCCGCCAGCCGGTCGAGCAGAGCCAACCGGTGCACGAGCAGGGCCGAGCCCGCGCGGGCAATCGAATCGTTCCACGCGCCGAGCATCTCGCGGCAGCACCAGGTCTCCTTGAGCAAGGCGTTACGCTGGGTCACGCAGCGCCCATAGGTGCTCGCAAGATCGGCATAGCGTGCGCTCAGTTGCATGCCAAAGTCATCGAGGGCGGCGCGGCGCACACTGGCGCCACGCTTAACCATGTCCAGATGGTCGGGGCAAAACAGCACGCTCGGAAGAACCCCGCGCACACCGGCGGCAGAGCATCTCTTGCCGTTGCGGCTAAACGAGCGCTTACCGTCCTCCGCGCTCAATCCCATATCAAGCACGCGGCCGTCGCCCTCGAGCCTCAGCTCGATCTTGCACGAGCCCACGCCGTCATGGACGAGCTCGGCTGCGGTCGGATGCCTAAACGAGGCGCCGCTCGTCAGCAGCTGCAGCGCCTCTATGAGATTGGTCTTTCCCGCCGCGTTGGGTCCCGCAAGTATCGTCACGCCCTCGTCCAGGGCAAGGTGATAGCTATCGAAGCTGCGGTAGTGCGCGACGGAAAGATCGCGGGCGAACATGGTCATGGCGCAGCGCTAGATGCGGACCGGCATGACCAGGTACAGGTAGTTGATCTTGTCGTAGGACTTAAAGATGCCCGCCTGCGAGTAGCTCTTGAGCTCCAGCGTGATCTCCTTCTCCTTGGACAGGGCATTGAGGCAGCCGAAGATGTAGTGGTAGTTGAAGGCGATGGTACCCGACTCGCCCTCGGCCTCGACATCGATCGTCTCCTGCGCAAGGTCCTGGTCATTGGAAATGGAGGACAGGCCCATCTGCCCGTTCTCGACATCGATCTCGAACTTGACGGCGGGGTTGGCGCTCGCGATGACGGCCACGCGCTTGAGGGCGGCGTTAAAGGCGGCGACGTCGATCTTGACGCTCGTCACGCACGAATCGGGGATGAGCTGCTTGTAGTTGGGGTACACGCCCTCGATGCGACGCGACACGTAGGTGGTGTTGCCGGCCTCGAAGACGACCTGGGTGTCGGTAGCGCCGATCATGATGGTCGCTTGGCTGGCCATGATGTTCAGCGCGTCGTTAAAGGCGTCAGCCGGAACGTTGAGCTCAAAGGAGCCCTCGAGGGTCGAGGTCTCGACCTGCGTATCGCACACGGCCAAGCGGAAGGAATCGGTCGCTACCAGGCGTACGGTGTTGTTCTCGACCTTCATGTGCACGCCGCCCAGGATGGGGCGAGCCTTGTCGGTCGAGGTGACGCGCCACACGCGGCCGACCATTTCGGACAAGACATCGGTCGGCAGCTCCACGGCACTCTCGATGGCATAGGCCGGAAACTCGGGGAAGTCATTGGCATCGAGCGTGTTCAGGCGGAAAGAGCTCTTCTCGCAACCAATCAGCACCTGGCGCTCGGACAGCTCAAAGGTAACCGGGGCATCGGGGAGGGTCTTGGTGATATTGGAGAGCATCTTACAGGGAATAACCATCTCGCCCTCTTCTTCGACATGCGCCGCGATGCGATGACGGATCGAGATAGTGTAGTTAGAGGTCTGGAATTCCAAGATGCCGTCTTGGGCCTTAACGAGCACGCCCGACAGGATGGGAAGGGTGGATGCCGAAGCGACACCCTTCATAACGACGCCGATGGCTTGTGTAAGCGAGCTCTGGCTGACGGTGAACTTCATCTTTTAATACCTTTCTATAGATATAAATATCTTAATAATAGTAATAGCACTGACGAAACTGTTGATTACTCCCAAAGACGCAGGTCAGACCAAGAAAGAGAATCGACAGCAACCTGTGTGCAACAGGGGTGGTTTTCCACGTTCAAAACCTGCGCAAAACTTTTCATCACCGCGGGTTGGGTTTTAGACACCTTATGCCCGTGGTTTCGACAAGTTTTCAACAGGTGTCTCTATTTCCCTATGAGCGCAGTGTAATTTTATCGCGCAGCGACTTGAGGTCTTCGGTGACGGTGCGGTCTTCCTGGATCATCTTCTGGACCTTTTTGTAACTCGTGCTGACGGTCGAGTGGTTGCGGTTGCCAAATTCGGCGCCCACCGCCGTGGTCGTCATCTCGCACATCTCGATGGCCAGGTAGATAGCGATATGGCGTGCTTTGGCGATATTGGCGTTGCGACGCGGGCCGATGAGCTCCTCGTGCGTCACGCCGTACTGCTCTTCGATGACGGACTGAACCGTCTGGACGTTGATCTTTTTGGCCGATGTGTCAAAGTACTGGCTGGCGATGGCGTCGATATCGTCAAAGGTGAGCTCCCCGCCCTCGCGCTCGCGGTCGCCCGCCTCGCCGGCGCAGCGCTCGCAAAAGCTCTCGAGTTCGCGGATGTTGGTGCCCGAGACCTCGGCCATGTGTTTAAAGTGCTCGTCGGTTAGGTGCCCGCCGTCGCCCCCATAGGCCGCCAGCAGCGAGTCGTCGCCTGCCTCGGGAGCGGCGACGATGGTGTTCTCGTAATAGCGCTGCAAGATCTTGTATTTCATTTCGTAGCTGGGCTCTGCGACCAGGCAGAGCATGCCGGCGTTGAAGCGGCTGGTTAGACGCTCGTCCATGCTCAGGTCCTTGGGGGCGCGGTCTGCCGCGATGACGACCTTCTTGTTGTTGCGGATGAACTCGTCCATGAGCTGGAAAAAGTAGTCCACGCTCGCGCGCTTGCCGATGATGTTTTGGATGTCGTCGATGATGAGCACGTCCACGCCGTGGTACGCCTGCATGATGGGGGCGTTGCTCTTCTTTTGGCGGTCGAACTCGGTCATCAGGTCGTCCAGATATGCCTGGGAGTTGGCATACTTGACCTTGATCTCGGGCGACTTTTCGGCGAGCTCGTTTTTGATGGCAAGCAGCAGGTGCGTCTTGCCCAGGCCCGATTTGCCGTAGATGAACAGTGATGTGCACGTGCCCCGCTCGTCCGCGAGGGCGGCAAACTTGAGTGCCGAGCGATAGGCATGGCTGTTCTCGGGGCCGTAGACAAAGTTCTCAAAGGTAAATTTTGAGTTCGCGGCGAGCGGGGCTCCATCCGTATTCTGTTCGGCCGGCGCGGTCGGTGCTGGCATGGGTGAAGCGGGGGTCGCAGCTTGCGTGGATTTAGTTGGCGCTCCGCCCTTCATCTGGTTCATCATGCGACGAAAATCATCGGCCGAGAGCGTGTTCTTGATTGCAATGCCCGAATCCGCGCCCGTCGTTGCGTCGTGAGCGATGGGCATGTGCGTGACGGGTGCGTTCGTTGACGTCGCCGCCGCGGTCGGCAACGGTGCCATGGTTTCACGGGAAACATCGCTGTGCTGGTGCCCGATTGTCGGCACGTCGCCTGCGGAGGCCGGCGCCGCCGGGGAAGCAGCGGGGGCCGTGGCGGGCGCCGTCGCGGCAGCGGATTCCGTCGCGGCGCCTTGCGGTGCCACGATGTCGAGCGCAATCGGTGCAAAGGCGATTTCTTCCAGATAGGCCTCAATGGTCGGCTGATGCTTTTTGAGCTGCGCGATGGCAAAGCGCGAGGGGGCCTCGATCGTGAGCGTATCTTCGGTCAGGCTTATGGCGCGCGATTGCCCCAGCATGTTGATGAGGCGTGCATCTTGGCCGTCGCGCTGGCAAAAGGCGATGGCATCCCCCAGGATGATGCTTGCTTCCTCGTCCACTGTCTCTCCCGTTCTTTAGCTCTGAGCTCGCACGCGAGCGGCGCCGAGTTCGGTCAGATGGTATTTCTGGCCATGCTTGATGACCAAGCCGGCCTGCGCCAAGTCATTGAGCGTGCGTGACCAAGTGGGGGCCGAGTTTCCAAACGCCCTCGCCAGATCGGTTGCACCGCACGCTTGATTTTGCGCCAGATAGCCCAGCGCGGCGTTGCCGCGATCGCTTACGAACACGTCCGACTGTGGCTGCGCATACTGATTTGCTGCATTAGGATACATCATTTGAGCTGCTGATTGTTGAGAACTCTGCATCGGCGGCATTTGCTGTTGAAAACTTTGAGGCCACTGTTGGTAAGGCTGCGGAGTCATCTGCTGGGCCCAGGGGTTGTACTGCTGCTGCGGCATCTGCTGGTACGGCTGCTGATATCCCTGCTGGTACTGCTGTGGGAACTGCTGGCCATACCCCAGTGGCGGCATCTGCTGATATGGATATCCCTGTTGGTACGGCTGATATCCCATTTGCTGGCCACCCGGTGCCCCCGTCGCCTGCTGCATTGCTGCTGCATCCTGATCCGCCAGCGGCATGGCCTCTGGCACGTTTGGCGGCATCGACATCGACGCCGCCTGGGACTCTTGTGTAGGAAGCATTCCGGGCTGCTGCATCTGTCCCACGCGGGGCTGCATCTGTTGCGTTGCCATGGGCTGCTGCGCAAAAGCTCCCGGCAGGGGATATGCGGGCTGCTCCGTCTCGGGCCGCACGGCAGCACCGCGCCCGCCGGCGCGTTCGATTTCCTGCACGCGTTTAGGATCCAGGCTTACCGTAACCACGGTGCCGTTGCCCATGTTGTCCTCGATGGACACGGCCCCGCCGGCGTTTTCCAAATACTCCTGCACCATGGGAAACCCTGCTCCGGTTCCACGGATATAGCGCTTCATCTTGCTGTTTGCGCTGGTAACGCCAAAGTCGAAAGCGCGCTCCTTGTCGTCGATGCCGGGTCCTTGATCAGCAAAGCGGATGGTGTCTCCGCCGTCCAGAATCGAGATGATGGGCTCGGCAAAGTGCGCGTGGATAAAGTTTTCGACAATCTCGCGGATGACCATGAGCGAGATATGGCCACCTTGTTCTTTCATGCACTGGTAGACGGTGTTGGTCGTCTCTTCCAAATACGTGCGGACATCTTGCGGATCAATGACGATCACACGCGGTGTCGACAGCATGTCGTCATAGACGGCGATGCGCGCGGCGTACATGGCTTTTGGCGCCTGCGTGGTCGTCTGCTCGCCTTCGTCACGCTCTTCGCGCACGCCGGTGATGTGCTCGTTGTCGGGTGCCGGGTCTCCGGAATCGACCATGGTGTAAAAGTCGTCAGACATGCCGCTCGCAATCTTTCAAAAGGTTTCGAACAAATAGTAGCTCACCGTGCAATGTTTCTCATCTTTCGACAACTTTTCAAAACCTGTTGAAAACTTTGGAAAACGGACGAAAAGTTCTCAACATTGCCAACATGACCTGTTGAAAACTCGATGAAATATCGTGAAAAGTTGCCATGCACCGCTAAATCGAGCTCGGCTTATGGGGGAACCGTGTGAACTGCGCAACCTTTTACCTTTGATTTCTTGACATTTGAACATTGATTTCCCTACAATCTTCAAGCTCACGTGTCTATATCTGCGTCCGCGCCCCCGCGGACACTCGAAATGCAGCAGGAGGAACTTAAGATGAAGCGTACGTATCAGCCTAATAAGCGTAAGCGTGCCAAGACCCATGGCTTCCGTGCCCGTATGGCCACTAAGGGTGGTCGTGCCGTGCTCGCCCGTCGTCGCGCCAAGGGCCGCAAGCGTCTCACTGTCTAGCAGCGATACACACATCTCGCATGAAGACTATTAAGTCTCGGCAAGATTTCGAGCATGTGTTCAGTCAGGGGCGTCGTTTCAATCACCCTCTGATTCGAATGACCATATGTGAATCGGTTGGCGAAGGCGACTCCGGAAGGGTCGCCTTCGTTGGTGCTAAACGGCTCGGTTGTGCTGTCGTGCGCAACCGTTCTAAGCGTGTGATGCGCGAGGCCGCCCGCAGCTGTGGATTTCCCGTTGCGGGTTATGACATCATCTTGTTCGCAACTCCCAAGACGAGGGTTTCTTCGCCTCAGGAGATGGACAATGCATTGCGTTCGCTTATGAAACGCGCCGGCGTTGCCGGGGAGGAGCGATGAGCAATCACGTTTTGCGACGTGTTGCCATCGCTCCTATTCGCATATATCAACAGGTTATTTCGCCCTTATTGCCTGACGCCTGCATTTATTACCCAACGTGCTCGCAATACGCCGTCCAGGCGATTGAGAAGTACGGTGTTTTGAGAGGCTGCTGGCTTGCCGTGAGGCGCATCGCTCGCTGCAATCCCCTGCACGTCGGCGGTTATGACCCTGTGCCCTAGCGGGCACTCGCTATCGGAGGAAAACTTACATGTGGGATTGGATCGTTAACATCCTTTTCGAGCTGCTCAAGCTCATCCAGACCTTTGCGGTCGACTGGGGCCTGTCCATCATCATCCTGGTGGTCATCATCCGTCTGCTGCTGACGCCGCTTATGCTCAAGTCGACTAAGTCGACGGCACGCATGCAGGTGCTGCAGCCCAAGATGCTCGAGATCCAGGAGCGCTATGCCGACGATCCCCAGCGTCAGGCCGAGGAAATGCAGAAGTTCTACAGCGAGAACAAGTTCAACCCGATGGCTGGTTGTCTGCCGCTGTTGATTCAGATGCCTGTCCTGTTCGCCCTATTTACGCTGCTGCGTAACCTGCCGGACTACTTTAACGACGGCACGTTCTCGTTCTTTAATATTCTGCCCGACCTGACCACCACGCCGAGTGCCTCCTTTGCCGATGGCTTTATGGTCGCGCTGCCTGCGCTGGTCTGCCTGATCCTGTTCGCTGTCCTGACCCTGATTCCGCAGCTCTATATGTCGCGCAACCAGACCGGCCAGCAGGCTCAGAGCATGCGTATGATGGCCGTTGTCATGACGGTCATGATGCTTTGGATGGGCTGGAGCCTTCCCGTTGGTGTTCTGCTGTACTACGACGTCTCGTCTGCTTGGCAGGTTATCCAGCAGATTTTTGTGACGCAGAAGGTCATCGACAAGGCGAAGGCCGATGAGGAGGAGCGCCTTAAGAACGCGCCGCTGCAGGTTGAGGTCACTCGTCGCGAGAAGAAGCCGCGCCCGCACAAGAAGAAGTAGCGGGATATCAATCTTATTTAGGTACCTAACTTTTGGAGTACGTTATGTCTGAAGAGATCATCGAGGATATGCTTGAGGAGGTTGCCCCGCAGGTCGCGGGCGATTATCCCGAGATTGCACAGCGCTACAAGGCCGGTGAAGAGCTGACCGACGAGGAACTCGACACCATTGCCGATGTCGCGATTTCCATCCTGCGTTCCATCCTTTCGCACTTCGATGCCGCCAACTCTCCTATCGATGAGTATGAGGGCGACGAGGGTGAGCTGATTCTGGATGTAACGGCTCCCGACCTTGCTGTTCTCATTGGCCGTCATGGTCGCACCCTTGATGCCCTTCAGGTTATGTTCTCTTTGCTAGTGAGCCGCAAGCTTGGCTTTAGGTATCCGGTTGTAGTGGACGTCGAGGGATACAAGAGCCGCCGTCAGGACAAGGTTGCCTCCATGGCTCAGTCTGCAGCCGAGCGTGCCATCCGCACTCATAAGAGTGTTTCGCTTCCGCCCATGAATGCCTATGAGCGTCGACTGGTTCACATTGCACTTCGTGGCAATGATGCCGTCGATACTCATTCTGAGGGTTCTGACCCTGATCGCCATGTGGTGATTGTTGCTCGATAATCTGCTCGAGCTTATGCTAAGGGGACGTGGTTTCCACGTCCCCTTTTTTTGTCAAAAGTTCTCGATACACTGATTTTTGTCAGAAAGGAGCTTTCGTTGTTAGTACTTACTGATCAGCAAGCTGACGAGATGTTGACTCGTCTAACTTCCTATTGCAAAGAGTATTCCTTGAGCGTATCTGATGTTGAGCTGAGGAAATGTATTCAGCATTTGGATTTGGTTCTGGAAACAAATAAGACAACTAATCTCACCCGTATTCTTAACGTAGAAGATGCTGCGGTACTTCATATCCTCGACTCACTTGTTTTGCTCCCCTATATCAATAAGGCTCCTGAGGGAGCTTTGCTCGATATGGGGACAGGTGCGGGCTTCCCTGGTATTCCGTTAACCATAACCACGCATCGTAAAGCTACTTATATTGACTCTGTTGGTAAGAAGGTTGATGCCGTCAATTCTTTTGTTCATGCTCTTGGGTTGAAACATGCTCATGCGATTCATGATCGCCTTGAAGAATATGCTCGAAGCCATAAGAAGCAGTTTTCTGTCGTAACCGCCCGCGCACTTGCCCCTCTACCGATTCTTGTTGAGTATGCGGCTCCGTTCCTCAAGGATGGAGGTCTATTTGTTATCACCAAGGGTAATCCTTCGGATGAGGAGCTAGTTTCCGGCATGTCGGCAGCTAAGATTTGCGGCTTCACTTTGCTTCTTAATGACGCAATCGATTTGCCTGAGGGCTTGGGCCACAGGGAGTTCATTGTTCTCAAGAAGAGTCATCCAGCATCCGTTTCATTGCCTCGTGCAAATGGCATGGCTAAGAAGAATCCGCTTGCCTAGATGTTTCACGTGAAACATAATGGATACTAACAACTTGCAATGTTTCACGTGAAACATGGCGGTTGATATCGAATCGGAATGTTTCACGTGAAACATCCTCCGTTTGACAGCTTTAATACACACCAGGAGGGACCGTGGGATTTCGCGACGTTAAGCGTTCTAAGAACGCAAAAGACACGCGTATCATTGCAATCATCAATCAAAAAGGCGGCGTCGGTAAGTCAACGACGGCTGTAAACCTTGCAGCAGCACTGGGTGAGCAGGGTCGTAAGACACTGATTGTCGATTTTGATCCGCAGGGAAACAGTACCAGTGGATTTGGAATTGAAAAAGAAGACCTTGATCACTGCATCTATGATGCATTGTTGAATGATGTGCCGGCAGAATCGCTTGTTCTTGATACAAATTGCAAAAAGGTATTCGTAATTCCAGCTACGATTCAGCTTGCAGGTGCCGAAATTGAGCTCGTAAGCGCAATTGCTCGTGAAACCCGCCTCAAAGATTTGCTTGAGCCGATTCAGGACGAGTTCGATTTTATTTTCATTGACTGTCCTCCTTCGCTCGGCCTGCTTACTATCAATGCCTTGACCGCAGCAGATAGCGTTTTGATTCCAATCCAGTGCGAGTATTACGCACTCGAGGGCGTTACGAAGCTGCTTGAGTCAATGAAGATGGTCAAATCACGTCTGAACAAGGGCTTAGACACCTATGGCGTGCTTATGACCATGTATGACTCACGTACTTCTCTATCGAATCAAGTTGTTGAGGAGGTTCAATCGTACTTTGGTGATAAGGCGTTTAAAACGCTGATCCCCCGTACGGTTAAAATCTCCGAAGCTCCGTCTTTTGGAGAACCGGTAATTACCTATGCACCTCAAAATAAGGGTGCAAAAGCGTATATGAACCTTGCAAAAGAGGTGATCAAGCGTGCCTAGTGTAAAGAAACGTGGCGGATTGGGACGTGGACTCAATGCTTTGGTCTCAGAGGCCGAGTATGAGACCGGTGGTTCGGCTGCATCTGCTTCAAATGCCGCATCTGAAACAAAACTACCTATTGAGGATATTGTTCCCAACCCTAACCAGCCGCGAATTCACTTTAACGAAACTGAACTTCGAGAGTTGAGTGAGTCAATCCAAGAACATGGCGTTTTGCAGCCGCTTTTGGTTCGAAAGCATGGAAACGGCTATGAGATCATCGCTGGTGAGCGTCGTTACCAGGCGTCAAAGCTTGCTGGTCTTGAGGAACTGCCTGTCATCATTAAGGAAGTTAATGATGAGGAGATGCTCGCTCTTGCTCTTATCGAGAATCTTCAGCGTTCTGATTTGAATCCCGTCGAAGAGGCGAAGGGTTATCGTCAGCTCATTGATGCTAGCGGTATGACACAAGAGGCGTTATCAAAGGCTGTCAGTAAGTCTCGTTCTGCAATTACAAATTCACTTCGTTTGCTAGATCTTCCCGAAGTCGTACAGCAGATGATTTTCGAGGGCAAGCTTACTGCTGGCCATGCGAGAGCGATTCTTGCAGTTCCATATGAAGATGCAAGGATTCGACTTGCTGAGAAGGTTGTTGCAGAAGGCCTTTCCGTTAGAGCGACAGAAAATCTTGCTCCGTTGTTTTCTGCCGGAGAGACACCTAAGACACCGAGGCCTGCAACGCCTCAGTCTTTTAAAAAGGCTGCGCGTGTACTTCGTCAGGTATTTAATACCAACGTGCGCGTGAAGAGCTCGCGTGGAAAGAATAAGATTGAGATTGAGTTTAAAGACGAGGAAGAGCTCTCTCGTATTCTTGGTGAAATGATTCAGTTTGATCAAGGAGGCCAAGATGAGGAATAAGATTTTAACTGCGATTGCATTGGTGACGACTGTCGCGGCTGGTGCCTTTGCTGGCTATAAGATCGCGACAGACGATGAACTTCGAGGTCGTTTGCTTCGTGGTGCGTGGGATATTGTCGATACTTCCAAGAAGAAAATGGATGTTATGACAGAAGATGTTGCCATGCGCACTGCTCAGGTAACGAAAAATCCTAAGATTAATCAAGGTTGGGTTAGCAACCAATGGGAAAATGTAGGCTATTAGGTACCTAACAATTACCCTGCATATTTTGAGCGGCCCTTGTCTGATTCATGAGACAAAGGCCGCTTATTTTGTCCGTAAAAAATGGGAAAGCTAGCAACGGTCCAAAATTGAGGTCAATAAATGAAACGACCCCGCTTGCATATTCTGCAACCGGGGTCGTTCATGTTTCACATGAAACGTTTTGGGGTGCGACTCCCCTATGCGTTCTTCTGAACTTTGAAGCGCTGCTTCAGCTGTCCGCAAGCGGCGTCAATATCGTTACCACGGGAGTTACGGATCGTGGTCTCGATGCCACGGGACTCAAGACGACGCTGAAGATCCTCAACCTTATGAATCGGCGACGGCTTGAGCGGGCTGCCCTCGATGTCGTTAAGCTGAATGAGGTTAACGTGGCACAGCGTTCCCTCGCAGAAGTCGCAGAGCGCCTGCATCTCGGGATTCGTATCGTTGACGCCTTCGATCATGGCATACTCATAGGTCGGGCGGCGGCCAGTCTTCTCGGTGTAGAGCTGAAGCGCTTCGTGAAGGCGAAGCAGCGTGTACTTCTTAACACCGGGCATGAGCTTATTGCGCGTCGACTGGATGGCGGAATGCAGGGAAACGGCAAGCGTGAATTGCTCGGGGATGTCGGCAAATTTGCGAATACCGGGAATAACGCCGCTGGTAGAGACGGTGAGGTGACGAGCGCCGATACCGATGCCGTCGGGGTCGTTGAGGATTCGCAGCGCCTTGAGAACCTCGTCGTAGTTGGCAAACGGCTCGCCCTGGCCCATGAAGACAACGCTCGTGGCGCGCTCGCCAAAGTCGTTGGATACATGAAGTACCTGGTCGACGATCTCTTGAGCTGTCAGAGAACGCTTAAGGCCGTTGAGACCGGTAGCGCAAAAGGCGCAGCCCATGCCACAGCCTGCCTGGGTGGAAACGCAGACGGAAAGCTTGTTTCGACGGGGCATACCGACGGTCTCGACGGAAATGCCGTCGTGGTACTCGAGCAGATACTTGCGAGAGCCATCTTTGGAAACCTGCTTGGTGAGTTCGGTCGGCGTATCAAAGGCAAACGCCTCTTTAAGCTGTTCGCGGAAAGCCTTGGGAAGGTTGGTCATATCGTCAAACGAACAAACGTTCTTCTCAAAGACCCACTCGATGAGTTGCTTGGCGCGGAAGGCGGGCTGGCCAAGTTCGGCCACGAGCTCGCGAATATCGTTTTGGCTCAAGTCGCGAATGTCCTGAGATTTAGTCCTGGGATTCATGGAAGCCTTTCGATTTTGGGGAAACGTAGAGGGTATCGCTACAATATGGTATCAGCTGCAGAAATTATAGAGGAGGAGTCTGCCCATGCCGGGTAAAAGCCTAGAGAACATGCACGTAGCGGTCTTGGCGGGCGGTCATTCCGCTGAGCGCGAGATCTCGCTCAATTCGGGAAAGAACGTCGTGGTGGCACTGAAGGAAGCCGGCTACACCTCGGTGGAGCTGCTCGACACGGCTGCCGATGACTTTATGGTAACCATGGCGACCGGCGGTTTCGACGTGGCATTTATCGCCATGCACGGCGCCGGCGGTGAGGATGGCGCCATGCAGGGCGCCATGGAGACCCTGGGTATCCCCTACACGGCCTCGGGCGTGCTTGCCAGCGCCTGCGGTGCCGACAAGGAGGTCTCTAAGCTCCTGTACGCCAAGGCGGGCATTCCCATTGCCCCCGGCATCGCGCTCGAGGTGGGCGATGAAGTCGATATCGATCATATCGTCGAGGTTTGTGGCGAGCGCTGCTTTGTGAAGCCGGCCGTCAACGGTTCCAGCTATGGCATTTCCCTGGTCCATGAGCCCTCCGAGCTACCCGCGGCAATCGCCAAGGCGTTTGAGTACGGCGACAAAGTGCTGGTCGAGAAGTGCATCGAGGGTACCGAGATCACCGTTGGCGTATACGGCGAGGATGACGTGCGCGCCCTGCCGATTGTCGAGATCCGTAAGCCCGAGGACTGCGAGTTCTACGATCTGGACGTGAAATATGTCGACCCTACGGACATCCATCGCATTCCGGCGCAGATTTCACCCGAGAACTACGCTCGTGCCCAGGAGCTTGCCTGTGCCGCTCACAAGGCGCTCGGTTGCCTGGGTATCTCGCGCAGCGATTTTATCGTGAGCGAAGACGGCCCCGTTATCCTCGAGACCAATACCATTCCCGGTATGACCGATACGTCGCTGTATCCGGATGAGATCCGCCACACCGACGACATGACGTTCCCGCAGGTCTGTGACAGCCTGATCCGTATGGGTCTTCGTCGAGCGGGCATTGCATGCTAATCGAGGACGCGGTTTCGTCAGGAACGCCGCAGTTTGTCATCGACTCCTATGCCACGCTTGCCGAACGCGCCAAAACGCAGTCCTTCGGCCTTATCGAGGAAGATGTGATTGTCCTCGATACCGAGACCACGGGTCTTTCGGTGCAGGACAATGAGCTGATCGAGATCTCGGCGGCCCGTCTTTCGGGCCGCGAGGTCGTCGACCGCTTCGATACCTTCGTGCATCCCAAACAGCTGATTCCCGCCGAGATTACCGAGCTCACGAGCATTACAAATGCCGATGTGGCAGATGCTCCGTCGGCCGTTGAGGCCGTCGCCGCTCTCGCCGATTTTGTCGGTGGTTGCCCGGTGATCGCACATAACGCCACGTTCGACCGCTCGTTTATCGAGTCGGTCAAAGGCGGCGTCAACGTGAGCGATATTTGGATCGATTCGCTGGCGCTGTCGCGCATCGCGCTTCCGCGCCTGGCCTCGCACAAGCTGTCTTTTATGGCCGATCTGTTTGGCTGCGACTCGGTATCACACCGTGCCAATGCCGACGTCGACGCCCTGTGTGGCGTATGGCGCGTGTTGCTCGTGGCGCTCACCGACTTGCCCCAGGGCCTCATGGCGCGCCTAGCCGACATGCATCCGGACGTGCCTTGGTCCTATCGTCCTATCTTCTCATTCTTGGCAAGGCAGAACCCTGGTTCTATCTTCTCTCTCAGCGCCGCTCGTGCTGACGTTCTCAAGGCCGATCGCGCCGACGATCGGGTGGACGCCGATGAGCTGCCGGTTCTCAAGATGCCGAGTCGTGAGGAGATCGAGGCAGACTATGCGCCAGGTGGCCTTGTCAATCGCATGTATCCCACCTACGAGCCGCGTGATGAGCAGATCGCGATGGCGCTCGAGGTCCGCGATGCGCTGGTCACGGGCACTCATCGAGTAATTGAGGCAGGCACGGGCGTCGGCAAATCGATGGCCTATCTGGTGCCTTTTGCCGAGGCAGCACGCCGTAACAACATCACGGTAGGTATTGCGACCAAATCGAACAATCTTGCCGACCAGCTCATGTACCATGAGCTGCCAAAACTTGCCGAGCAACTGGACGGTGGTCTGTCATTTTGCGCTCTCAAGGGGTATGACCACTATCCGTGCCTGCGCAAGCTCGAGCGCATGAGCCGCGGCCAGGTCGAGATTACCACCAAGCGCGATCCGGCGGACACGCTCACGGCGGTCGCGGTCATTATGGCGTACGTCTGCCAATCAGCCGATGGCGACCTCGACTCGCTCGGCATTCGGTGGCGCAGTGTCAACCGTCCCGACTTTACGACGGCCTCGCGCGAGTGTGCTCGTCGCCTCTGCCCGTTTTTCCCTGATAAATGTTTGGTCCACGGCGCTCGCCGTCGTGCGGCGCATGCCGATGTGGTGGTCACCAACCATTCCCTGCTGTTCCGCAACGTCGCGGCCGAGGGCAGGATTTTGCCTCCGATTCGTCATTGGGTAATCGACGAGGCCCATTCCATCGAGCGCGAGGCGCGCTGTCAGTGGGCGCGTGTGGTGTCGGCGGACGAATCGCGCGTTCTGTTTGAGCGTCTGGGTGGCTCGAGCACCGGCGCGCTAAGCCAGGTTTCCCGTGATTTGGCAACCTCCGAGGGCTCTACGCTCTATCTGGGCCTTACTGCCAAGGCGACGTCGACGGTTGCGCGCGCGAGAATGGCGATCGCCGGCGTGTTCGATGGCGTTCGCGAGCTCGGCCGCCGTGCGCGTGGGGGTTATGACAATGCCAATCTATGGATTGGCCCCGAGCTGCGCGAATCTGACGACTGGCATGATTTCTTACAGTCGGCCTACACTGGCATCGACGCATTGGAACAAGCTGACAAGAGCGTCGACGCGCTGGTGCAAGCCGTCGCCGCCGACAAGCCAGAGGTTGTTGTCGACCTGGGTGATATCTCGCGCCGCCTGCACGAGCTGGCCGAGAACCTAAAACTCATCATTGATGGTACCGATGAACACTACGTGTATTCGCTGCAGGTCAATCGCAGGCTGCGTGCCGGCGGAGAGTCAATGACCGCAGAGCGCATCGACATTGGCGAGGCCTTGGCAACCGAGTGGCTGCCCGAGGTTCACACGGCTATCTTTGCCTCGGCGACCATGACGGTGTCCAAAAGCTTTGAGCACTTTAACCATGCGGTCGGCCTTGATCGCATCGGTGCTTCAACGTCGTCATCGCTGCACTTGGATTCGAGCTACGACTTCGATTCGAACATGGCTGTAGTCGTTGCGGGCGATATCCCCGATCCGCGCGATCGTGAGAGCTATCTTACGGCGCTCGAGCGCGTACTGGTCGACGCCCATCTTGCCATGGGCGGATCGGTGCTCACGTTGTTCACCAATCGGCGCGACATGGAGGACCTATACGCCCGCGTTGAGCCCAAGATGGCCCGTGCGGGTCTGGAGCTCAACTGCCAGCAGCGCAACTCATCTCCTCGTCGCCTGCGCGACCGGTTTATCAACGAACCGACCTCGTCGCTTTTTGCGCTCAAGGCCTTCTGGGAGGGGTTTGATGCCAGCGGCGAGACGCTGCGCTGCGTCATCATTCCCAAGTTGCCGTTCTCGAGCCCCACGGACCCGCTCTCGTGCGAGCGCAACCTGCGCGAAGACCGCGCATGGGCGCGCTATTCGCTGCCCGAGGCGGTGCTCGAGGTTAAGCAGGCCGCGGGGCGTTTGATTCGCTCGTCGACCGATAGCGGCGTGCTGATCTTGGCGGATCCTCGCCTGGTGACGAAGGGCTATGGCAAGAAGTTCTTAACGTCGCTGCCCACGAGCTCCTACCAGCGCATCGAATCGGCGCAGATCGGGCACTATCTACAGCTGTGGCGCGCACGCCACGAGCGGCGGCGCTAAAGCGGACAGACGAGAGTTTTTGCCATATCGCACAGACGCTTTGACAGGGTGGGGTCATCCAAGATGCGGATGGCTCCGCCCGCTGCGATTATCTGGCTCAGTAGCCAACGCTCGGAGCCGTAATGCACGGTTACCGTTGCCATGTCTGCCCCGCTGCGCTCGATGAGGGTGATGCCGGCCCAGTCCAGATGCTCCGCCATATCGAATGGCATCAAGAGCTTTGCGCTACGCTGCGTCCGGGCAAGGGAATCGTGGAGGGATGCGACGTCCGGTGCGTGAGGCACGACGGAGTCTTCCGTCAAGGCGAGTCCCTCGATTTTATCCATGCGATAGGTGCGCTGCTCATCGACCGCGATGTCCCAGGCAATCAGATATGTTTGGTCGCCGTTTGCCGTAATGCGCAAGGGGTCGACCAGACGCTCGCGTGGCCGCGCATCGTCCATCGAGCGATACGAGATACGACAGCGAACGCCGTCCTGAATGGCGCAGCTCAGCTGCTGCCAGTGCGACCCGTGGTTGACGGTGTCAAAGACGTGCTGGTTATAGCCGAGCTCTTCGGGTAGAAGAGCATGTCGAATTCGAGCCGCCGCCTGGGGCTCGATCCCCAACGATTCAAGTTCGTGGTTGAGCACAGCGCCCTCGGCGGCACTCAGGCGCAGCGGTAGTACACGCCCGGCGTCACCGGTGAGGACCACGCGCTCGCCGTGGCATTCGCAGATGATACGCGCACCCGATTCTCGGTCCGCGAGCGTCGAGACGATCTCGAGAATCTCGTCGAGCGACGCCCCCGTGATGTCAAAGCGACTGCAAATCTCGGTTCGTGTCATGCCGCTCTCGCCGGCGGCGTAGAGGGCCTCCATGATGTCGATGGCGCGCGAGAGCCTCTGCTCGCTGGTGAGTTTACGCACGGGCATGCTCGTGCACCGTCCTTTCAATGAGGTGGTTCCACGCCTGCTTGAGCGATTTGGGGGCCATGGGCCTCATGCCGTCCATGGCGTGGGCCATGCAAAATGAGGCGGCGGCTTCAAGATCGCGCACGTCAACGGTCCAAGTCCATCCCGAATCGGTGTGTGCGAGCTCACCTCGCCCGCGCGTGAGGCCGTTGATCATATCGATCTGCGTCTGCGGGGCGAACGAGAACGTAGCCGCAACGGGCGGGCGGTCGGCAAAATCGAATTCAAAGAACAGGTAGTCGTTGAGATTGAAGTCTGCAGGGATGGCGTAGGCCTTCGAAGGACGCCAAGCGCGAACGATACGGTCGCAGCGGAATGTCCTGATGTCGTCGGTGGCATTGTCGAGGCCGCAGAAGTACGCAACGCCCTCGCGCTCGAACATGCCGTAGACGCAGACGGTACGCTCTTTCTGCTCACCGCGTCCGTTCTGATATAAAAATCGCAGTGCGCATCGCTCGGCAAAGGCGCTCCATACCGCATCGACGGTGGGAGAGCGGCGGATCGGTGCTTCGTCCGCCGTCGTCCTGCCGGTGAGGTAGGCAATCTTGGAACGAATATCGGCAAGCGGCGCGGCAAAAGTGGATGAGCCGGCCGCTATTGTCTGGTCGATAGCGTTGAGCAGGATATCGGCGTCGTCTGCGGTGATGAGGCCGCCTGCCGCAAACGTGTGCTCGCGGTCGATTGTCCATGAGCTTTCCTCGGTCTCCTGCGCGCCGGCGGGGCGAACCTCCTTGATTAAGATGCCGCGTTCGAGCAGTTTGTCACGATCGCGCCGAAACTTGCGCTTATCCGAGTCGATATTGCCCGAGCCATATCCCAGGTCAGAATCCAAGACGATCTGCTCGGTCGTCAGCGGTTCGGGGGAGCTGTTGAGCACAAAGAAAAGATTGAGGATGCGCTGAGCCGTTTTATCGAAACTGGGCTCCGAATTCCCCTTTTTAATTGTCGCGGTCGCGTCGCTTGCCGTCATAGAGTCCTCGCATGAGAAGGTGGTTTGCTGCCATGATTTTAGTCCGATATGGAGATTAGGCTATATCCTTGTCCGCTCGGGGCGTTAAGATGGCCCGAATTCGGTCGTTTGCGCTCGCTCGGGGTATACTTTCGACTATATACGGTTCTAATGTGCATGCATTGGGCCTATTTGTCGGATTATGGATGTGGAGCGCACATGGCGAACACCCAGAACTATATTAACCACCTGCTGCAGAACACCGGCATTACGCCGGCATGCAGCGAAGAAGAGCGCTTGGCTGCCGAGGATATCGCTCAGATCTTCCGCAACCACGGCTTTGATCCCGAGGTTCAGGAGTTCAATGCCCCGGCGCCCAGCAGGTTGGCATTTGCCGTTACCGGTATTCTTGCGTTTGCCGGCGCCCTGCTGATGGGCATCGGCGGCGGCATCGGCTTGGTCGGCACCTTGCTGGCCATTGTCGGTGCCGTTCTTTACGTGCTCGAGCGCACGGGCCATCCCGTGGTTTCGCGCCTGGGCAAGACGGGCGTGAGCCAAAATGTCATCGCCTACCACAAGGCCTCGGGCCCGCTCGCGTCTCCGCGCAACCGCCCGGTGGTCGTTGTCGCACACTACGACTCTCCCCGTGCTGAGCTGCTCGCCCGCGAGCCCTATGCTTCGTATCGTGCGCTCATCGCCAAGCTGTTGCCCGTTGCCACGGTTGCCCCTGCTGCCGTTGCCATCTTGCGTATCCTGCCGCTCCCCGGCGCGCTCAAGGTTCTGCTGTGGATTGTCGCGATCCTCGCTTCCCTCGTTGCGCTCGCCAACGCGGCAAACATCATTTCTAACCGTTTTGTGCTTCCCTATACGTCCGGCGCAGTGTGCAACAAGTCTTCTGTCGCCGCTATGCTCGGCGTTATGGACAACGTTGCTCCCTTCCAGGGCGAAAACGAGTTTCCCGACGATGTTCCGTTCGATACCTATTTTGGGGAGCAGAAGCGTCGTGCCGAGGAGATGGCGCGCGCAGCAGCGGAGTATGCCGCGGCCCAACAGCAAAACGACTACGGCAACACCATCGAGTATGAAGAGCCTACCTACGCCGAGGACGAGTTCGGTCAGCCGATTGCTCCCGACGCTCAGACCGAGCCCGAACAGGGCGAGGCTTTCGACGAGCAGATCGAGGGCTTTGAGGGTGCGTCTGCCGACGAGACGCTGATTGGCGCCATCGTGCCCGAGGATCAGAATCAGGCTGTCCAGGCCGAAGAGTTCAATGACGAGGTTTCCGCTGCCGAGCCGGCGGAGGAGCCTGTCGCGGCCGAGCCCGAGCCCAAGCTCTATCGCAATGCCGCCGGCAACATCCGCTTTGGTTCGGATGCCATCCGTGCGCTCGGGATGCTTCCCGAGTCCTGCACGCTCGATTACGAGGAGGGCGAGGAGCCGACGTTTGAGCCCGAGCCTGCCCCCGTCGTGACTGCACCTGCGCCCGCCGTCACCGTGGATGATGAGTCTGCCGCGGTTACCGCTGCCGTTGCCGAGCCCGAGGCGGTGTCCGCGATCGATCCCGCGGCAGGACTGGACATTTTGGCCCCCGCCGCGCCGGCGCAAGACGTTGCGGACGAGCCTGACGACGATTACGTTGAACAGCCGAGGCGCGTGTCTTACGAGAGCGATACTGATTTTTCGGCCGAGATTTCCGCGGCAACGCCCCATGCCGATATTGCATCCGCGTTCTCTTCGATTGGCGCCAGTGCTTCCAACTTCCTTAAGGGTGCGCTTGCAAAGGGCAAGAAATTTGTCGACGATTTCGAGGAGAAGCGCGCTGCCGCACGCGAGGCTGCCGAGCAGGAGGCTATCGCTCAGCAGCAGGCAGCCGAGGCGGCACGTGAGCGCGCGGCGCAAGAGCTCGAGCAGAACGAGGCTATGCAGTCCGTGCCCGTCGACGCTGCCGAAGCTACAACGTCCTTTGAGTCCCAGCAACCGGCGTCCACGGATGTTGTTGAGGCGACGACGTCTTTCGAGGCTCAGCAGCACGTCGATAGCACCATGTCGTTTGATGCCGCGCAGTTCGATTCCACGATAACGTTTGAAAAGCAAGGCACCGCGATTGCCGAGCCCCTTCCTGTTTCCGATGAGCAGGGCGACGCGGCAGACGATGACGAGCCCATTGATGCTGCCGAAATTCAGGATGCTGCCGAGGACGAGTCCGTCGAGGTCAACTCTGACGAAGAGCAATACGCGGCAGCCGATCAAGGTGATTCGGCCGAGGTCGAGCAGGAGGAGGTGCCTGCGGTTTCCGAGACTCCCGAGACGGATGAGTCGAGGCCTTACTCCACGCAGATTTTCACCATGCCGACCCCGAGTGGTTCCGGTGCCACGGTTGCCAATGTCGCTCCCACCCAGGACGAAACGGTCGATTCCCTTATGGCCCAGATTTCCTCCCAAGCATCGCCGCGTCCGCAGATGAATGTTCCCGATCCGGCGTCGGCACCGTCGCCTGCACCCTCCTCGTCTCCGCTGGCTTCGGTCCCCGATCCGTCGCTGCCGTCGATGAAGCAGACAAACGTTGCGTCTCGCACGTCGCTGTTCGACCTTCCCGATCCCTCCGCACAGGTCAACGACCCCTTTGCTACCGCCCAGGGTCCCGAACCCACATCGGCACCCGTTGCGCCTCCTATGCCCGTTGCGTCGGGCGCACAGCCGATCGAGACCATTTCGGCTCCCGCCCCTGCGGCACCCAAGTCTCGCAAGCGCGGCCTGGGCGGCCTGTTCGGTCGTAAAAAGAAAAACGAACAGGACAGCATGAGTGACTGGCTGGGCGTCGAAGACGATTACGATGCCAAGAAGTCCGGTCGCGGCATCGGTTCGTGGGATAATTTCGAGGACGATAACGATGGCTGGAAGGGCGGCGCTACGTCTTCCGACGGCGCTTCTTCCGAAGATATGCTCTCGGCTGTCGCCTCTATGGGCGACGATGAGCTGCTCGGTCACGATATCTGGTTTGTGGCAACGGGCGCCTCGGATTGTGATGGCGCCGGTATGAAGGCCTTCTTGGCTTCGCATCGCGATAAGCTCCGCGGCGTCTTCTTCATCAATCTTGAATCCGTCGGCGCCGGTAGGCTTTCGGTGGTGACGGTTGAGGGCGAACAGCAGCTGCTCAAGGGCGATCGCCGCATCATGAACCTGGTCAGCAAGGTGTGCAAGTCGTTCCATGTCGATTGTGGCGCGCTCGAGATGCCCTATGCCAAGACCGATGCCTACGCCGCGCTCGAGGCGAGCCGCCGAGCCCTCACCATCGCCGGCGTGGACGGCACGCGTCTGGCTTGCGCTCGTACCGAGGACGACCTGCCCCACAATGTCAACCCGACGAACATTGCCACGGTATCCGAGGTCGTGACCGAGGTTATCCGCCGTTCGTAGACGGAGCTCTAAGGAGTCAACGTGTTTTCGTATATTAAGCGCCATTGGCCTGTCTACGTGATTTTGACCTTGATTGCCATTGCGTTGGGGTTTGGAGCCGCCTATATCGTGGGCGCGAAGGGCTCGACCCCCGCCTCCGCAATCAGCGAAGAGGTGGAGCAAGAACAGAGCACGGGTGCCGATGGGATTCCTGAGTCCGAGCAGGCAATCGTTGATGGTGGATCTTCGTCTGCAGAGTAGATACGGCGATTTAAATGATTGAAAGCGGGCGAGCCGGGGGACTGGCTCGCCCGCTTTTTTATCGCGCTAGCGCTTCTTTGGGATCGACCTAAGGCGAGCGAACCATAAGGCTGCGGCACCCGAGGTCAGAAGCGCGGTGATGCAGGCGGCGATGGGAACTGATCCTGTTGCCGGTAGGTCTTGCGGTAGGGTACAGCGTTGAATGACACGGTCCTCGTCATGTGACTCAAGTTTATCGCCGCCGCCGTTGCGGCAAAGATCGACGCGCGCGCTGTTGGTGAGTGCGGTTTGGGGCGTATAAGCCGACGTTGCCTGCATGTGCACGGCTGCGCCCCGAGCGTCTGTGCCAAGGATTGCTTTGGCATCGTCAAGGTCGTCGTGCTCATCTTTGAGATCATCACGGGTCCAAGAATCCACATCGCTTCGAGTCGTAAAGTCGGCGGCTACTGCACCGTATTCAATGCGAATGCCCGTTACGACGGTATTGGATGCAAGGTCAAGTTCTTTCACCTCGAGTGTGGTGGATTCCGTGGTCGGGACATCCGCCTTCCAGAGGTGCCAGCCGTCGTAATCGACGAGGCGGCAATCCTCACCCAAGCTTTCTATTACTTCGTCGGACTCAAGCCAAGGATTTTCGTGCCCATCGTCAAGTGTCGCGTTTGCCGGCTCATCGACGTCTGTCGAGTCCAACGGCGCCGTGCGATACCACACGTTGCACAGACCGCTGAGGTCGCCGATGGCGACGGGGGTTTCGATTGAGACGAATCTCGCCGTATCGTCCTCGGCACACTCAAGATCATCGGTAATTGTGAACTCATCAACCCAGGTAGCTGAATCATTTCGAGCGTCGATGGTATAGGAGAAAAGTCCGTCCGTATTGGTTTGCGTCGCGGCGCGATTTTTACCATCGCCGTTGGCCAGCAGACCCTTCCCGATAGGTTGGACAAGTTCCTGACGCTTGTCGACCTGTCCTTTGATCTCGATGGGCGCATCCTTCATCGCGACGGATTGGACTTCTCCCGTATCCTTTATTTCAAACGTTATCTCCTCGGCAAGGTCATAGGTCCGCGGCGACATCATTTCGCGCAACGAGTAGGTGCCGGGTGCAAGATGTTCGACGCGGTGCGGCTTGTCGGATGAGGTCCAGGAGTCTATTTCGGTTTTATCGGGACCATATAAGGTGAGCTGTGCGCCTTTCACTTCCTGCTCTCCGCTTGCATCGACCTTGGAGATGTCAACCTTGGTGTAATCGTTGGATACGTTAAGCCGTGCCTCCACAACGGGTGTTTTCTGGTCGGCATAAGTCAGGTCGACGATATGGTGCGTCCGGTCGAGTAAGAAGCCGGTCGGCGCTTGAGTCTCGACAACCTCGTAGCGTGCGGTGCCAGATCCCAGCGGGAGGTCGTCCGCGCGTGCTTCTCCAGTTTCATCCGTCGTGACGGTAGCGACAGTCTCACCGTCGAGCGCGGCAATGCTACCGTCGGGGCGCACGATATCACCTGAGGCACGGATCTCAAAGATGGCGCCCGCGAGGCTGCTGCCGTCTACGGCATCGGTTTTAACGATCCTGATGTTTCCGGTCGCGGCGCGGTCATAATACGAGACGATTGCAACGGGCGTTAGGTTTATATCGGCGGGTATGTTTACCTCGATCTCTTCACCGACAAGATAGGGCTCTTTGGCCGAGGTTTCGCGTACATAATAGGTGCCCGGCACGAGCGATTCGGGCAGTGTGACGGTGCCGGTCGCGTCAGTCGTAAAGGTGTCCATTACATTATGTGCTGGATACCAGCATGTTTGTGAGACAGGTTTGTGATTGCTGTCGAGGAGTTGGAAGGTGAATCCGGCTAGCGGAACAGAAGCGCCTGTTTGGGCATCGCGTTTTACAATCTGGAGATGCGTCGACAGAGCGTGGTTGTCCACGATATATTGAAGCTCGGCGCCGTCGGAAATCTGATTGGCCCCGACGGTCCATTCCCCTGCACGTTTAAAACCCTCGGGGACGGTTTCCGGAACCTCGCGAACGGTGTAGCCGGCGCGGTCGTATGGGATGGCTCCGTGGACACCGGCGGGTCGCTTGCCTGCGCCGAACCATGCTTCTGACTGATCTTTGGTGGAGGCAAAGCCATAGATGTTTGTGGTCAGTGTGCCAACAACCTGCTGAGAGCTGTTGCTGACAACCTCAAAGACAACACCTCCTGCCGGCTGCTCCAGGCCGGATTGATCGCTATTGCCGTAGTCCTTGAATTTGGAAATCTCAAGGTCAAACGCAATGGGGATATCGGAAACGCGAGATTCGATCTCGACCACGCCTGAATCACCGAGCTGGTCGGCTCCAACGGTATAGGACCAGCTGTCGTTGGCTGGCAGGTAGCCCTCGGGGGCTTTTGACTCATAGATGGTAAAGGTTCCTAGGGGGACATCGGTGAGGGTAGCTCGACCGCTTTCATCGGTTGTGAGGGTTTGCGCCCATCCGGGGGTGGATTGCGACACGCACGTGAACTCTGCTCCCGCAAGTGAAGCTCCAGCCTGGGGTCCGGCATCCGTCGCGGCATCGAGTTTTACGATACACAGGTTGATGGTGCCGGGCTGTTCTTCAATGGCGACCTGTCCACCGTCATTCCCCGTGGTAAAGGCGATGCGATCACGACGGGGGACATAGCCGGCCGGCGCCTTCGTTTCAACTAGGTAGTATGCCGTATTGGGCAGAAGTGCTGCCTGCGCTCGACCGTTGCTGTCCATCTGGATGGTGCCGACACGCGCGCCGCTGGCGCTCTCAAAAACATCGAATGTTGCCCCGTCAAACTGATAAGTATTGTTTCCGCTGGTAATGGCAGCGTTTGCAGACTGCTTTTGGAAGGAAACAGAGACCGCCGGCAGTACATAGAGCATGTCTTGACGTTTGCTGCCGCCCGATACGGCTCCTAGATAGCGCCGCGCGCGGTGCGGAGCGGCTTTGATGCTTCCTGATTTTGCGCTGTCGTGGAGCCATCGCGCAGCCGCCACGACTTCATTGTCGGCGGTAAAGTGTCCACTCTTGGTTTTGCCCTGAGCGGTCGTGTAGGAGTAGGTGCCGTCGACATGGGTAGTGCCGTTGAGCATCCATACGGCAAGCTGGGTGGCGGCGCGGGCGCGATCTGGTGAAAGATGGTAACCGCCAAACGACGTGGCGGTAGGATATCCGTGACAAACGATTGCCGCGAACTCGTCGTCGAGCCACACCCAGCCTTGATCAAAGTTGAGCCATGGGCCGCCCGGCTTGGTGGGGCCGGGGCGCTCCTGGTTCATGCAGTAGGCAATCGAGGCGTCTTGAGCTTCATACTTGCCGATGAAGAAGGGCCCACAATCATCGCTAATAGTGCGGAAGCCGAGCTGGTCGTAGCCATCGACGGCAAATGCGGCTCCCGGTGCCAGGCAGCCGAAAAGCAGGAAGAGGAGCAGGAGCAGCGGACCTGTTGTGATTGCGCTGTGGACAGAGTGCGTGGGTGCGTTGGACATGGCTGCTCCTTATCCCTCGTGCGCCGCACGGGGAGGCTGCGACGCGTAGGATGAGGCTACCCCCGAGGTTCATGCGGGTAAGTACCGGAGCCTGACCAAAAGCTTGCCCAATTCCTGACAAATTGAGCTCAAATACAACAATCAAGCAAAAGCGCAGGTAGAAGATAGGGAGAACAGGAGGTCAAAGGTCCTCATCTCCACAATTGACGCGATTTTCAAACGAATCTCCACAGTTAAAACAAGCATCACCACCCTTGTATCGAACAAGAAAACCGCGTTATACTAGCCAACACACAAGCGGGCATCGCCAAGTGGTAAGGCATCAGCTTCCCAAGCTGACACTCGCGGGTTCGAGTCCCGTTGCCCGCTCCAGTTAAGAGCACAAGCACGGCACCATCACGGTGCCGTGCTTTTTTCAATAAAGTGCTGGGATTCGAACCCGACAGGGTGCGAGCGTTAATCAAATGTCCAAGTGTGAATTCTCACACTATGCCGTTAACCAACTTACTACGATACGCGTTGCATTTTGTTTGTGTTGAGGCTATAGGCTTAACGGCGGTTAAAAGGTCACCTCACTAGGTGTTGGAGACAACCTTCTCGATGGCGATATCGACCTGCTCCTGTGCCAGCTTGGTAGCCTCGTTCTCAAGTTGGTCAGCCTTGGCCGAGGTGCTCACGCTCCTGTCCATAAGGTCGGCGATGGCAGATTCGACGTCCGCGCCAAGACGGGGAACGCGAATTTTTTTGATATCGATAGGGCTAAGTTGAGGCACCGAGGTTCCGTATGCGCAACGAACGACCGACGGCCTGCCAACGGTGGGACTGTTCAGAAAAGCAAGCAGGTAGCCAGTTCGAATCTTTGTAACGTCGGGATAGATTCTCAGCAGATGGTTGCTGCCAAACATTCCCTCATGATTCTCCGTGAGCAAAAGAGCTCGTCCTAGGATGCCGTACTTTTGACCAGAACATGCCATGACGAGAGTTCCCGGCTTTAGGATGTAACGCTCCCAGTTTTTAATGAGCTTGGCGTAAACAAATTTTGTCGGTTGAGTGTTAACGTCAAAGACCTCGGACACACCCACAAAGGGAACGTTGGAATCGCCATAAAACCGCTTGAAGCGAGGAAGCTCTTCGACGTCCTCTACAAGTTCAGCAAGTGGCGCATACTCCATTACGTCAACCAATGAGTCTACGGCGCTTATAGAGCCGGCATAACTGTCAGCATCAAGGCGCGATCTGTTGTCAATAACTTTGGATAAACTCACCACGCATGTTCCTGCAGGACTTTCTGCCTCACAAGCAATACCGACCTCCTTCTCCAACAGCTTAAACGCCCCGTCCCGCAGCTTCCAGGCCTCGCCGCGCAGGCGCACAGCCTCGGCAGCTTTGTCGCCGATGGCTTTGCGCGTGGCCGCATCGGGCATGATGACCGGAAACTCGTTGGCGTGGGCCACCTCGATGTGCTTGATCATGTGACCGTACTGAGACGCTCGTGCGATCTGCTTGAAGAAGTCCGTCTTCATATACGCGTAGAGCCAGCCGTACTCGTCTTGGTCCTTCGGCTCGATGCGCAACAGGTCGTCCGTGATGACCTTGTTCAGGTGATGCGGGTACACGGCGGTAACGTTGCCCACCACGCCCGAGCGCGAAAGCAGCAGCCAATCCTGATTGACGAATCTAGAATCAGCCTGGGGCACGAAAGGCGCGGCGAGCCACTTCCTCACTCGGGGAAAGTCCTCGAACACCTGGCCGGCGGTAAAGAAGGGTAGCCCTTTGCCTTCCGGCACGGTATACCCCGTCAGTCTGCTCGGCTGCCAAATGTCGGTAAGGTCACCGAGCCTCTTGTGGTTGTCGCACTGGTTGGCAAGGCGTACGAAGCCGTACCCGTCGCGCAGGTAGGTTGACGCCTCGAGCCTCACGTCGCCGCCCAGCACGGTGGAAAGTCGGACGCTCTTCACCAAAGGCGCGATCGTCATTGGTCTCGCCTCCATTCAAAGAAGGCGCCGGCGATCGCCATCGTCTCGTCGTCCACCACGCGCTCCTTCGAGGTGTGGCTGCTCTCCTCTTCGGAGCCCACGTTGCCCGTCACCGCGGTGGTCTGCTCCTGCACAATGGGGTAGCCGTCATCGTCGCGTACATAGGTGGTCTGACCACGCTTGTCGTGCCCTACGTGGTCACAGATGGCCATAAATATCTTGTAATCCTGGAAGGTACCGTCCTTGCAGTATGCCTCTTCCTCACTGTCCCAGCGTCTCAGCACAAGGACGGATGTCTGCACGCCCACGTTGGGTTGGAACGCATCCGGGTGCATGTCTACCGAACCCAGGATCTGCGCATGGCGCAAAATCCACTGGCGCACGTAGCCCAGACCCGGGTTGCCCAGGATGCCGTTGGGAATGACGAGCGCCGCCACACCCACGCCGGGCTCAAGCAGGCGGATACACCGCTCGATGAAGAGGATCTCGGGCGGCTGAGATGAGAAGAGCTTGGGTTCCATGCTCCACTCGGCATCTTCCTCGGACCACGACCAGGTGTGTCCAAGGTCGAAGGATTCCAGAATCGCCGGGTCTTCGATAGGAATCTTGGAGCCAAAAGGTGGGTTGGTCATAATCGCCGTAACGCCGTGCCCCGGCTGCAGCGCCTTATTTGCCGCAATGTCGGCGGCGTCCAGGCGCAGCGCCTTTTGCAGTTTGGGTTCAAAGCCCGAGAACGGCTCGAGCGAGTTGGCGTGGAACAGCTGTCCGGTGCCGTCGTTGTTCATAACCATATTCATCTTGGAGGCACGCACTAGGATGGGATCAAAGTCGATGCCCACGATATGCTTGGACAGGAACTCGCGCTTGCGCGCGATCAGAGCCTCTTGCTTGGCTGCTTTGCTGCGCCCGCTCACCTCGACGGAGTCTCTGATCTTCTCAAGCACGTAATTCATGGCCGTGACCAAAAAGCCGCAGGTGCCCATGGCGGGGTCGAGGATGACGTCGTTTTCGGACGGGTCGACCATCCGCACCATCATGTGGCACATGTTGCGCGGCGTGAAGAACTGGCCCTTGTCACCACGCAGGTTGGAGCCCACGATTGTCTCGTACGCGTGGCCCTTAACGTCCACGTCGCTCTCGAGCAGGGAATACATTTGCAGCTGCGCCACGATGTAGGCGAGCACATCGTCGGTTAATGCGATGCGCTCGTCGGCCTTGAAGATGGTCTCGTACGACTGCTTGACGTTTCCAAAGAGTGCCTCGATGCGCTTGCGGCACTTCTTCTTACCCGCGGCGCCCTGGCGCTCGGTTGGCGTGATGTAGAACGTTGGCGTCTCGGAGTCGCGCTCATCCTGGATTTTGCAGAAGATGATCTTGAGCAGTTCAAGGAATGCCTCGGCCTTTTGGATGCCTTGGTTTCCGGCGATGTAGTTGTGACAGCGGCGGAACGAGTACAGCAGCGAGTCACTGGCGGCGGGGCGCAACTGGTCGAAGCGCGGCGCGTCGTCGGGTACCTCGCCACCAGCATGTGGCAGATCGGGCACGGCCTCGGGGCCGCGCTTGCCGGCATCGTCCACCACGTAACGGAAGGTAAGCAACTCGTCGCCGTTGGTCCACATGCCATAGGTCGAGTTCATGCAGGCAGACGCATAGGAGTGCATTTGATCTACGCCGTCTTTTTTGCCTTTGGCCTTGGTCTTGGGGTCTTTGCACTCGACGATGATGTGGATGTTTTCCTGGGTGTGCGCTTTTCCCGGCTCCCAGATGGCGACGTCGACCGCTTTTCGGTTGCTGCCGAACTTGATCGACTCCTCGACCCCGATCTGCTCCTTCTTGTAACCGTACTCACGCACGAGGGACTTTAGGATTTCCTGGCGCACTCGCTCCTCGGGGGTGTCCCTGCGCTGCGTCACGCCGTCGATGAAGTCCAGTATAGTCTCCGGCTGGATGACCGAAGTCTTGCTCACTTGCGACATTACGATTCCGTCCTTCCAACCTTGGTGTTGGTATCAACGCGTGCGGGGCCGCCCGATGCGACGCCCATCTCGCGGCTAATCAAATCTTTAAGAAATCCCTGCTTGTTTTCCTGTGCGGAGAGGAATGACCAAATCTCCTCTTCGGCGGGATAGAACCGCAGACAGAACTGCTGGGTCTTGTCGTGCTTGTACTTACGATCGGCTCGCTTCTGAGCTTCTGACGGCATAGCACCTCCCAAGGACATAGCTTAGCCATAATAGGAATTAGTATAGGTCTACACCTATATGTAGACAAGCAAAATATCACGAATCAGCAGGTAAAGGATGATTTTTAATTAAAGAAATAGAAGCCAACAAATGTAAAAACGGCCTCTAAGACATTGGACGTTTTTACGGTTGAGGAAGGTGGAGCTTGAGAAATGATCCGCCATGAGCGCTCCCTGCCGCTCGTGCATGGAGTGGCAGGGAACTATTTTTGTTGTATGAGACTGCCGTCTCGCAAGGTTGCAATGCCCGATTGGATGTCGACTTCAGTTGGATCAACCATATGCGCTGTTGCCTGACGCTGCGCGATGCCAGACGACGGAGGATGCGTCCTATCACGACTGGTAGTCAGGCACATTCTGGGCTAGTTGCGAACTTGGCTTGGAATGTGCCTGTTTGGCAGAATCGAAATCGCGAGCCATATCACTCGACTATGTGCCACTCAGCTGCCGAAGTGCTTCCAGCGTTGGTGATGCGGCCAGCTTTCCGTAGGCTTTGGAGCAGATAGCTTACATGGTCGCCTTTTTGCTTTGCCGTAAGGTCTGCCGGCAAGGCATGATCCAGCCCTGCGATAATCTCCGCTCTTGAACATGGGCGCACGCGCAGGAGCTCCAAGATCAACTCCTTGAAGACGCTATTGTCTACGCCCTTGTTTCGCACATACTCGCTGTGGGCACCGGTGGCTGCTGCCACCTCGGCTGAGACCGTCAGTTTGGGGTAACGGCCCCTAACGAGGCCTTGTTCGTGAAGCAGACGTGACTGTTCCTTTGTGACGGGTAGTCCCTTCTGAACGAGGTCCAACAGCAGCACTGTCACCAAATCAAGATTTCGATTGCTTGCGAGAAGTCGAGAATAGTCCTCGTTGAGAACCGTACCGTACAGCGTTACGGCAACGCGCCCAATCTCAGATAGATCGTAGGTGGGCATTGGTAATAGGCGGTTGCGCTGAATATCGAAGACGTTGCGAATGCCTATGGCGCTGCGGTCCATCATGCCTGTTTTGTTCATAGCGCTTGAAAGCAGGGGGTTACGGTAGTAGGGCGGCTTGTAGCCGCTCGCGAGCGCGTTCTCTATCGTCTCGGGGATAAAGGCACCCTCGTTCTTGAATATAAGCTTGTCCTCATACTCAAGGACATTGATCTTTCCTGACATCCTGAAATCTTGATGCGCAATAGCGTTGTGGAGAAGTTCTCGAATGACTTCGGGACTGTAGCGATGCGCTTCGGTGGGAAATAGCGTCTCTTCGCGGTCGAAGAAGCGATACTTTTCGTTTCTTATCTTTCCCAGGATACGATCGACCTGCAGAATGAAGGGCGGCTCAAAGTGTTCATAGGCCATAGTGGAGCCGTCGCTCGCGTAGAGCGTCCAAGTGATGCGCGGCTCAATGCCACCCAGAAAGACACTCGATTCCGGTTTGCCCAGAAGAACGAGCGCCGCATTGCTCACGTGGCCGTGGATCACAAGCGCCATCTTGCTAAGGATAGATTCTTCGTCGAGGCTACGAACGGCAGGCTGGCTTTCTCCGAACTTTTCGACGAATTTGGAGCATGCAAAGCTAACTGCATCTGGATCAAGGTCACCGAAGTTTGCCTCGTAGGCAATCTGGCGCGACCAGTCGGGCCGGCTCTGCCCGTAAATGGCGTCGAGTTTGAACTTGGGCATCTCTACGAGGGACTCATTCTCTCGTGACCAAGGGATTCCGTGCCAAGTCGTTGGCGTTGCGAAGCTGCCAGCCGGTATCTGGAAAGCAATGACTCTTTTGTCATCAACCTCAAACTCGTAAATCTCTTCGAAAGTCATGCCGTTGTTGGTGTATTGGGCGATTTCGTGCTTTAGGCGTCGCAGGCCGACACTTGGCGATTGGGGTTCTTTACGGTAGGCGGTTCCCTTTATCTTGCGGTCGTTTGAAATGCCAAAGAAAAGCCATCCGCACTCTGCCTTGCGTAAATTGGCCTCGTTGCTGAGGGCGGAGAAATACCTGCCAATGTCCTCGAAGTCATAGTTCTGCTTTGCTGCCTTGTATTCGACGACCTCGGTCTCGACGTCTGCAATGATGCGCAGAAGTAGGGAGGGCATTTCGCTCGTTTTCCGTATCATGACACTCCATATAATGTAATTTTATCCGCAACTAATGTAATTATATCTCCTGTTACATTAGCCGCCCGTGCATAAGGCTGTAGGCCGACTGTAAGGTCATATATTTCAGTGCATATAATGTCTGTACTTTTAATTTACCTCGCAGATTAGCTGCCAGGGGAAACGGAAAATAATGTGTCTTCTTCTAATGTAATTTCGCATGTAGCTTCGCGGATAACGCGTGAAATTACATTAGTACACGGAACTATTGCCGCCTGCTGCGGTGACGCTGCTGTCCATCTTCGTTGCCCGCTCCAATTCCAAAATGTTAGGTTCATGCCTGCTGCCCATACTTGCACCTGCGCACGGTACAATGGTTGGGTTACGACCAACGTGCCAATAACCAAAAAGGAGCCGCTATGATCGATCGCTATACCCGCCCGGAGATGGGACACATCTTCTCCCTCGAGAACAAGTACGCCATTTGGCAGGAGATCGAGGTTCTGGCCTGCGAGGCCCAGGCGGAGCTCGGTAAGATCGGTATTTCCAAAGACGAGGCCCAGTGGATCCGCGATCATGCCAACTTTGAGAAGGCGAAGGTCGATGAGATCGAGGAAGTCACGCGCCACGACGTCATTGCCTTCCTGACCAACATGAAGGAATACATCGATGCCGATGTTCCCGAGGGCGACCCCAAGCCCAGCCGCTGGGTTCACTATGGCATGACCAGCTCCGATCTGGGCGACACGGCTCTGTGCTACCAGCTCACCCAGGCCTGCGACTTGATCATCGAGGACGTCAAGAAGCTCGGCGAGATTTGCAAGCGTCGCGCCTTTGAGGAGCGCAATACGCTCTGTGCCGGCCGCACTCATGGTATCCACGCCGAGCCGATGACCTTCGGCATGAAGTTTGGCTCTTGGGCCTGGGAGCTCAAGCGCGATCTGGATCGTCTTGAGGACGCCCGCAAGAATGTTGCCTTCGGCGCCATCTCGGGCGCTGTCGGCACCTACAGCTCCATCGAGCCGTTTGTCGAGGAGTATGTCTGCGAGCACCTGGGCCTGGTTCACGACCCGCTGTCCACGCAGGTTATTAGCCGCGACCATCACGCCTATCTCGCCGGTGTTCTTGCCACCACGGCGGCCACCTGCGAGCGCATCGCTACCGAGGTTCGCAATCTGCAGAAGACCGATACCCTCGAGGCCGAGGAGCCGTTCCGCAAGGGTCAAAAGGGCAGCTCCGCCATGCCGCACAAGCGCAACCCCATCACCATGGAGAAGGTCTGCGGCCTGTCGCGCGTCGTGAAGGCCAACGCGCAGGTTGCCTTCGACAACGTCGCCCTGTGGCACGAGCGTGACATTTCGCACTCCTCTGCCGAGCGCGTCGCCCAGGCCGATAGTTTCATCGCGCTCGACCACATGTTCCAGTGCCTCATCCGCGTTATCGACGGCCTGCAGTTGTATCCCGCTCGCATGATGGCCAACCTCAACAAGACACGCGGCCTCATTTTTTCCTCCAAGGTCCTGCTGGCCCTCGTCGACACGGGCATCACCCGCGAGGACGCGTACGCCATTGTGCAGGAGAACGCCATGGCAACCTGGCACGAGGTACAGGATTGCGTCTCCGGCCCCACCTTTAAGGAGCGTCTCGAGGCTGATCCGCGCTGCACCGTCAGCCAGGAGAAGCTCGACGAGATCTTTGATCCGTGGGACTTCCTCACCCGCATCGACACGGTCTTCGATCGTCTGGAGCAGCTGAGCTTCGAGTAGGGTTGACCTAATTCGACCGCCTGCGGATGCATTTCAACCATTGGCGCCTTGCCCGTTTTGGGCAAGGCGCTTTTTTCACTGCCGCATTGGCTCCCGGTAATAAAATGAACTTTACTGCTGTTTCGATGAAAGGAGGAGCGTGCCCAGACGTATCAAGCGAGTCGCCATTGTCTCGTTTACGCTCATGCTCCTTGTTGCTGCCTGTGTGGTCGCCCTGACGTATACCGTTCGAAGCAGTTCTTCCTCCTCGAATGAAGCCGACAAAGATCTCCCAGTACTCAAAATCGGCGTTACGGATAACGACCCCTATGTGTATATCGATACCACGGGCGATTACGTCGGTATCGATATCGACATCGCCCGCGAGGCCTGCAAGCGTGCGGGGCTCAAGCCACAGTTTGTCGATATTGACTGGAACGATCGCGACCGGCTGCTCAAAAACGGTGATATCGATTGCCTGTGGTGTGATTATTCTCCCTGCTATCGCGAGGATAAGTATTACTGGACCGAGCCGTATCTAACCGTGCCGGTCTCGGTTGCCGCCAAGAAAACGAGCGGCATCAAGTCCTTGGCGCATCTCGATGGAAGCAAGACCATCGCGGTGATTGCGGGCTCGGTGAGCGAACGCCGATTGCTCGCAGGGGATCTGGAAATCTCGCCGGACGTGCAAATCAAATCGTACGGTTCTGCCGAGCTCTGCAAAGCCGCCCTCGCCAAAGGGTATGTCGACTGTTGGATGGCGGACGTTCAGTCGCTTGATCGACTTGTCGCCCAGTATCCCGGCCTTTACCGCGTGTTCGCTGACAACGTTATGACGGTTGACCTTGGCGTCGCGTTTAAGGACGGCTATGAGGGGGAGTACGTCAAAAACCTCAATACCGTGCTGTTCGAGATGGATCGAGATGGCACGATTGAGCGCATTGTGGGCAAGTACAAGGCAGGGGCGACGACGGACGGGCAAGGAGCGGAATCATGACAAATGATGAACACCGCTTGCGCCGAAAAAGATCGGCCACCGCGGCTATCGCCATTGTGGCCAGCGTTGTCTTGCTGAGTCTGCTATATATGGTCGGCACGCATCGCTGTCTCGATAAAACGCTTGGGTTTGGTCAGGAAACCATGGTGTTTTTAAAAAACGCCTGCGAAAAATATGACCGATATGAACAGGGAAGAAAAACCGAAGCGACGCACAATTTGGATGCCGCGCTCGAGTCGTTTTCGACGTTCTTGCCGTCTGATCACGTTGAAGTCAACGATGACCTCGTCGAGGAGTACGTCCATACCGAGCACCTTTCGGGAATGTTGGTCATGGACGCCGACGGCCATATGGCCGCTCATTACGATATTGATGGTCGCGATCCGCTGATGCTGTGGCGAGAGGAGCTGGCCTGTTCGTCGGTCGCATCGATGTATCGAGGATCCAAGGTGTCCTACTCGACGGTCGTTGAGCGTCGCGATGTCGACTTTGCCGTGAGTGTTGTTCCGTACGGTGATGGCGTAGCGCTGGGGTATCGATCGCTTGCGCCCGAGCCCGCCGATGATTATTCGTATACGATCGCCGACGTGCTCGTGAACAACACATTCCATCAGAGCCCAACGGTGCTCGTGATGCGCGATATGCAGATCGTTTCCTCAAACGATTCGAATGTCGATCTAACCCTTGCCCGGCTTCTTGCCGATAGCGGAATTGATTGGAAAGACGAAGGCTTAACACGTATCGAATATCGGGGAAGTACCTGGTATGCCGTGCGTGCGGCGTATGAGGACTATCGCCTGTTTGCGCTTTATCCCAAATCTGAGGTCATGTCGGGCAGGATTTCATTTATCGCTGCCGGCGTGCTGGTGTGCTTGGCGTTTTGGGTTGTAGTGCTGTTGGCGCGCAACATTGCCGATCGTCGCAATTTGGCCGAAAAGGACAAGCAACTCGGCATCATCAATGCTATCAGTTCCATATATGAGTCGACCTTCCTGCTGCATCTCGATACGCTCGAGATCGAGGGAATTAACATGTCGCCATCGGTGGCAAAGATATTTTCCGAGCACGCCGAGGTGTATGACTTTTTGACAACGGTTTGCCGAGACATCGTGAGTCCCGAAAGCCGCGAGGCGGTCATGGAGCTAATAGATATAAGCACGCTTCAGGACCGTATGGAGGGCATGCCGTACTTGGATGCCGAGGTACGAGATTGCCGAGGTACGTGGTATTCGCTGCAGGTTGTTCCACAGCGCCGCGATGAGCAGGGTCGACTGGAATCGGTCGTCGTGGCGACGCATAACATCTCGATGACAAAGCGCGCCGAGGAGCTTTCTTTCCAGGACAAGCTGACGGGACTTCGCAATAGAAATTACCTTGAGTCCCTTGGCGACGACCTGGTGAACGAGTCCCTGCCCGTGAGTGTGATCATGATGGACTGCAATTTCCTCAAGCGCACCAATGATCTCTACGGTCACGAAATGGGCGATGAGCTGCTACGGCGTACTGCATCTGTATTGAAGCGGACGGCAGGCGAGAAATTTGTACCCATGCGCGTTGGTGGAGACGAGTTCTTGCTGATTTGCCCTCACACCGATCGCGAATCCGCATGCAAAGTGGTGCAAGATCTTCGCCTCAGCCTTGCTGCTGCGAGCGATGAGGTGCTGACAGTCAGTGCGTCGTTTGGCGTCGCGACGGCAGAGACACCCGGATGTTCGCTGACCGAGATGTACCACATCGCTGACCACAACATGTATCAAGAGAAACGAAAAGTTCACGCTCGGGAAGCAGATTGCTAGTATTGCTACCGCCGGTTTGCGCATTGGGGAATGTTGAATCGGTGCCCGCGATACTTTATCGGTTCGGACGGGGATAATAGACGTCTGAAATTGCTTTACGAGAGGGGAACGCAATGATTAGTTTTGATTACAAGCCTCAGGGCGTATGCACTCGCAATATCCACCTTGACCTGTCCGATGACGGCAACAAGGTGGTGGGCGTCGAGTTTACCGGTGGCTGCAACGGCAATCTCAAGGCTATCTCTAAGCTGGTCGAGGGTGCTCCTGCCGATCGCGTCATCGAGGTTCTCGCTGGTAATACCTGCGGTATGAAAAAGACTTCTTGCGCCGATCAGCTCACGCGCGCTATCGAGGCCGCTCGCGCCGAGATCGCCTAATGAGTATCGCCGACCACGTCAAGAACGGAATATCGCGCCGCGGCTTTGTGCTCGGAGGGGCTGCCGCGGGCGCTGCCACGGTGCTTGCCGGATGCTCAAAGAAAACGGGTACCAGCGACGACGCCGCCGGCGAGCCGCAGGTTATCAAAGACGACTCAAAGATTGTCTCGATTACGGATGAGTATGAGGCCGTCGATATCGATCTTGAGCCCATGGCGACATGGACATTGCCCTTGGGTACGCTGCTGTACTACTGCGACGGCGATTACGCCGCGGCGATGATGGCCCCGGCGTCTGCGCTGCATGCCAACACGCTTGGCGTGCTCAACTTGGGCGACGGCTCGCTCACGACGCTCATCGAGGATCCTATCGAAGGTGCGGGGTATTCGTTTTACGATGTCCGCGCCGGCGATGGCGTGTTTGCGTGGGTTGAGATGAACTTTGCCAATTCATCGTGGAAGCTCTACGCTCAAAATCTGTCGGGCGCTTCGCTCTCTGGCGACGTGGTTGAGCTCGATCGGGGTGGCAAGGACTATGATCCGCCCCTGTTTACGGCGTTCGGGTCATCGGTCATCTGGTATAAAATGCCTTCGGCAGGCGGCAATAAAACGAGTAGTGATTCGTTTTGCTATCGTCGCTCGCTTGATGAATCCAAGGCCGAGACAATTTGGAAATCGACGGGCCGCTTTGCATCGGCCCCGCGTGCGAGCGACGGCATTTTGACCATCTCGCCGCGTGTCCGCAACGACGAGGGCGTCTACTACGGCATAACGGCAATCGATCTGACCGACGGCAACAACACCAAACGTGCCCAGCTAGTCCTTCCCTCGTCAGTCTCGCCTTTCGAGGCCGTATATATGGGCGATACCTTCGTGTTTTCTATCGAGGCGACCTATAGTGGCGTGGGCAGCTTGGGCAACATGGGCACGTATATCGGTAATGAGGGAGGGTCGTACCTCTTCCTGTCACGCGAGCCGCTCGCATGTGCGGCTGGCAAGAAGAATAAATACCTTGTTAAGGTGCAGGCATCGCATTTCCTGATCGACACCTCTGCCAAGACCTATGGCTCGCTGCTGTCGCCCGACCGCGCTTTGGAGTATGGCGATTATCCAGCTACGGCGGGAAAATCGGACTCATTCCTTACGTACGCCACGGTGCGCAACAGCCAGGGTATACCAGAGACGGTCACTGCACGCCTATTCTCTCTTTAAGCTTAGAGGGGTTAAAAAGGCGCCAACAGGGGAATAAACGCGTTGTAATTGTGAGTACCGCCCGCCGAGCTGCCGCGTCATAGCGGCATCCGGCGGGCTCAGGTGCGTTAAAATGGGCTTGTTCTTAGCTAATTGAGACAGGGGGGCCGTGTTATGGCTTCAGATGCAAAAAAGATTCTGCTGGTCGAGGATGAGAAGGCAATCCGTGACGCCGTCGCTGCCTATCTCGAGCGCGAAGGCTACTGGGTTGTGGGCGTCGGCGACGGCCAGTCCGCGATCGAAGAGTTCGAGAAGCATCAGTTTGACCTGGTCGTGCTCGATCTTATGCTCCCCAAGATCCCCGGTGAGCGCGTTTGCCGCACTATCCGCGATACCTCGGATGTGCCCATTATCATGCTTACCGCCAAGGGTGAGATCGAGGACCGTATTATCGGTCTTGAGCTCGGCGCCGACGACTATCTGATCAAGCCGTTCTCGCCGCGCGAGCTCGTCGCCCGCGTTCGCGCTCTGTTCCGCCGTGCCCATCAGGCCGACGAGCCCGCCGTCGAGGTACTCGACTTCGGCGATCTGGTCATCGATATCTCGGGCCACAAGATCTTGGTCGAGGGCAAGGAAGTGGACCTGACCGCTTCCGAGTTTAAGCTGCTCACCACGCTTGCTCGTCATCCCGGCCGTGTGTATAACCGCATGGAGCTGGTCGAGAAAGTGCTCGGGTATGACTTTGAGGGCTATGAGCGCACCATCGATAGCCACGTGAAGAACCTTCGCGCCAAGCTGGGCGATGATCCCAAGAAGCCCAAGTGGCTCTACACCGTCCACGGTGTCGGCTATCGCTTCGAGGCTCCGGCCAAGACCGATAAGTCGGACGAGAAATAGGGAAATCACATATGACACCTGCGCGCTTTGAAATCGGACAAAAGCACAAGCAGGAGAGCGAGGCGGGTTCCAAGGCTAGTTGGAACACGCCTCGTTCCGATTCACGGCCAACGATGAGCTATCCCTCGCGCATGGCACTTGCTTTTGCTCTGACATCGCTCATGACGGTATTGGTGCTGGTGGGCGTTGTCTCTGTTGTGTGGGGCACGGTCTTTTCGGATTACACGCGCTCCAATATCGTCGAAATCGCAAATTCCGCAGCCGAAAAGCTTGCGACGTCGTACGAGGAAAACGGCAATTGGACTGCGGGCGAGCTGCGCACGGTCGCGACATCGAGTTTGGTGTCCGACGATTTGGGCATGCAGGTCGTCAATAAAAAGGGCGTTGTTGTCTATGACGACTCGTGGCCTTCGGCAAGTGCGACTGCCGATGTGCGCGAGAGCGAATCGGCGTCTCGCAGCTCGAGCGGTAAAAAGGCCTCGCATAGCCCGGTTTCGTCGGCGCCCACCGACTCCGATAGCGTGGCCAACGTCGAAATCATAACGCCTTCCGGCCAGCATGTCGGACAGGTAAAGCTATGGGCCATCGGCTCCGATGCTCTGCTCACCAAGGCAGATTCTGCGTTTAGAGAGAAGACCTTTAACGCCATGGTCCTTGCCGCGGTTGTTGCAGTCTGTATCTCGGTCGTTATCGGATCGTTCATGTCGCGTATGCTCACCAAGCCGATTCATCGTATTACCAGCACGGCCAAACAAATTCGCGATGGCGATTTGTCCGCTCGCACGGGCTTGCGCGGCGATGACGAAATCGATCAGCTGGGTGAGACCTTTGACGAGATGGCCACTTCGCTCGAGAAGGATATGAAACACGAGAAACGTTTGACCTCGGACGTGGCTCACGAACTTCGTACTCCGCTTATGGCCATGCTCGCAACGGTCGAGGCCATGCAGGATGGCGTATATCCTACCGACGATGAGCACTTGGAGACTGTTGCTTCCGAGACGCGTCGCCTGGCTCGTCTGGTGCAGCAGATGCTCGACCTGTCGCGCATGGAAAACAGCACGGCTCCGCTCAACCTTGAGCCGGTGGACATGGTTCCTTTCGTGCGTTCCATCGTCAATGCCCAGGAGCGCCTGTTTGTCGACCGCGATCTGCGCTTGCGCTTTGCTGACGAGACCCAAGGTCACGACGATGTCGTCGAAGCCGATCCCGACATGATCACACAATGCGTCATCAATCTCATGAGCAACGCCATGCGCTACACCCCCGAGGGCGGTTGGGTCGTGGTGTCGGTGCTCAGTGACCGCAAACACGTCAGCATTGCCGTTTCTGATACCGGCATCGGTATTGCCAAGGATGACTTGTCGCGCATCTTCGGCCGTTTTTGGCGCGCCGATGCCAGCCGTGCCCGTGAGGCGGGCGGTCTGGGCGTGGGCCTCGCCGTGACTAAACAGATCGTCGAGCGCCATCACGGCTACATATCTGTGGAGTCGGAGCTTGGAAAGGGTACGACTTTTACGATTCATCTGCCTCGCGAGCACACGGCGGACGCGGCATCTACTACAATGGAGCACTAGCTTTTCGCTATTCGGTGAAGGAGGGGTTTCGTCCCTGCCGCTCCGAGTTTGCGAAAACGTGCGGGAAAGAACCCGCATTACTGTCGTATTTTGGTAAGGAGTGACTCACGTGACAACGATGGAGCGTCGTCCGGATTCCCGTGGCAAGGTTCGTGATATCTACGATGCCGGTGAAAACCTGCTGATGGTCGCCACCGACCGCATTTCTGCGTTCGACTTCATTCTTCCCGACGAGATTCCGTTTAAGGGAGAGGTGCTCAACCGCATCTCGGCATTCTGGTTCGATAAGTTTGCCGGCATCGTTCCCAACCACCTCGTTTCCATCGACCCGGCGGATTTCCCCGAGGAGTTTGCTGAGTATCGTGACTACCTCGCCGGCCGCGCCATGCTGGTTAAGAAGGCCCAGACGATTCCTATCGAGTGTATCGTCCGCGGCTATCTGACCGGTTCGGGCAAGAAGACCTACGACGAGAACGGCACCGTCTGCGGCATCCAGCTGCCTGAGGGCCTGACCGAGGCTTCCAAGCTTCCCGAGCCGCTGTTCACGCCGTCCACGAAGGCCGAGATCGGTGACCACGACGAGAACATCTCGTTCGAGCGTTGCTGCGAGATCGTGGGCGAGGACATCGCCACGCAGATTCGCGACCTTTCCCTCAAGATCTACAAGGCCGCTGCCGAGTACGCCGCGACCCGTGGCATCATCATTGCCGACACCAAGTTCGAGTTTGGTGTCATCGATGGCAAGGTCACGCTGATCGACGAGTGCCTCACGCCCGATTCCAGCCGTTTCTGGCCTGCTGCCAGCTACGAGGAGGGCAAGATCCAGCCCAGCTACGACAAACAATTCGTCCGCAATTGGCTCAAGGCCAACTGGGATATGACGGGGGAGACCCCGCACCTGCCCGCCGAGGTCATCGATGGCACGTCCGAGCGCTATCGCGAGGCCTTCCAGATCATCACGGGCTCCCAGTTCACAAGCATGAAGGAGAACGCATAAGTGAGTACCCGTAGCGCCACGAACAAGCGCACGCAATCCCACGAGGTTACCGGGGTTGCGCGCAAGTCCGCCGCATCCGCCAAGCCCGCCCGTCAGGCAGCGAGCTCTGTCCGCGTCGTGCCGGCTTCGTCTAAGGCACGCCGCAAAGAGCTCGAGAAGGGCGAGAACCTCGAGGGCCTCTCTAAAGAGGAGAAGCGCGCCCGCAAGGCTAAGCAGCGCGCCAAGGAGGATCGCATCTACACGGTGTCGAATATCCTTCTCAAGCAGGATGAGGACTACACCAAGCGCCGCCGCATCTGGTGGGCCGTGCTCACTATCGGCATGGTGCTCGTCGTGGCCATTTGGGCTTCGCTGTACTTCGCTCCCGCTGGCATGGTGTCCAGCCCCGTCCAGATGGTCGGCATCGTTTTGTCCTACGTCGTCATTTTGGGTGACTTTATCTACGACTTCGTTCGTATTCGTCCCCTGCGCAATATGTACCGCACGCAGGCCGAGGGCATGTCCGAGAACAAGCTCAACGCCCTTATCGAGCGCTCGGCTGCCGAGGAGGACAAGAAGGACTCCAAGAAGAAGTAGCGTTTGCATGCATACTTATCGCTAAGATATAAGGCACGTCGTTTTTGCGGCGCGCCTTTTTACTGTTCTATAGATAGATGGAGTGGCACATGATTCGAGCTGACCTGACGGTCGAAGAGGCTCTGGAGGGCATGAAGACCCTGGAGCCCAAGATTAAAAACTATGCGCGCTTGGTTGTCCGCAAGGGCGTAAACGTCAAGCCCGGCCAGGAGGTTGTCGTTCAGTCCCCCGTCGAGTGCGCATCATTTGCGCGCGTGGTGGTTGCGGAGGCTTATGCCGCCGGTGCCGGTCACGTGACGGTTATTTGGGCCGATGATGCCGTGACGAGGCTCACGTACGAGCATGTCGAGAAAAGCTATTTTGAGCAGACGCCCGAGTGGAAGCGCCTGCAGCTTGATTCCCTGGCCCAGGATGGTGCCTGCTTTATCTTTATCGAGGGTGCGGACCCTGCCGCCCTTAAGGGCATCGATCCCGCTAAGCCTGCTGCAGCTTCTAAGGCAAGGAACACGCAGTGCAAGGTCTTCCGCCGCGGACTGGACTACAACATCAACCCGTGGTGCATCGCCGGCGTGCCGGTCGTTGCCTGGGCGCGCGAGGTGTTCCCGGGAGACGCCGATGAGGTTGCAATCTATAAGCTGTGGAATGCGATTCTGCACACCGCTCGCGCCGATGGCCAGGACCCGGAGAGCGACTGGGAACTCCATGACGCCGCATTCGAAAAGAACCTGCGTTTCCTGAACGACAATCGTTTCGACTACCTGCATTACACCTCGGCAAATGGAACCGATCTGACGATTGGCATGACGAAAGGTCACGAGTGGGCCGGCGGCAAGGGCAAGACGCCCGATGGGCACCCCTTCTTCCCCAACATTCCCACCGAGGAAGTCTTCACCTCGCCTGATCGTATGCGTGCCGACGGTATCGTGTATTCGGCTATGCCGCTCATTCACCACGGTAACAAGGTTGACGATTTTTGGATTAAGTTCGAGGCGGGCCGCGTAGTGGACTACGATGCCCGCGTGGGTAGGGCGACGCTTGCGAGCATTATTGACACCGATGAAGGTGCCGCTCATCTGGGTGAGGTCGCGCTTATCTCCAAGAACACGCCGATCCGTGAAAGTGGCGTTCTATTCTATGACACGCTCTATGATGAGAACGCCAGCTGCCATCTCGCGCTGGGTGTCGGTTTCCCCGAATGCATCGAGGGTGGGTATGACATGTCCAAGGAGGAGCTCCTGGAGCATGGCGTTAACGTCTCGAGCACGCACGTCGATTTTATGATCGGCACGGACGACATCGATATTACGGGCATTACGCCTGATGGACGTGAAGTTGTGATTTTCCAGAACGGCCAATGGAGTTGGGAATAGTCCCAGACCGTGGTACAATGCCACCCGCGGGCCGTTAGCTCAGCTGGCAGAGCAGGGGACTTTTAATCCCAAGGTCCAGGGTTCGAACCCCTGACGGCCCACCCAAAGAAAAGAAAAGCGACTGGCGGATGCCGGCCGCTTTTTTGTTGCCGCGACGCGGGTTCGAACCCGAACTTCTCTATATATAAGAACGCTTGGCGAACAAAACCTGCCTTTTACCGACGGGAAACAAATAGCTGATGCTTTTGGAGTAAAGTGGCGCTCCAGAGATGACCGATGCCTTAACACCTATAAACCAGCTGGTCATCGCCAATATCAGAAGCCAATGCTTCAGTTTTAACCTCAGTGATGCGACTGGGGGACCTATTCATTTGTGAACAAAATATGGAGTGCGCGATTCCCGCCCCCGGGGCCCCTCCGGTCTGGCAATATATCTCCTTGCCGCGCG
>NZ_QRVE01000030.1 GCF_003462685.1 Collinsella sp. AF23-4AC
CGTGGGTTATACCCTAAGAGCAAACCACCCTTTTTAAGGGTGGTTCTGATTTCCCGTCGGGAGGACCCGCGCGCGCTGCATGGCTTAGTCGACGCTTGCCTGGCAAGCTAATATCCGCGGGCTCGTGGCGCGGGGCATCGGCGGGCGCGCGATGTGTCTCCCCGCCTCACCGCATTTCGATTCTCCGTCCGGCGCGATCGTGCGAATCCAGTCTTGTCTCGGGCGCGGCCCGGGGGCTGCCCATCAAAAAAGCCGTGAACTCGCGCCGGCGATGCGTCGAGGCGCGGGCCCTCCCGGCGGGAGCCGGTTGTCGCCGGGGGTCAGCGAATGGTCCCCTCGGACCTGCACCCGATCTCCCAGACCCAGCAGGCGAGCTCGCGCGCCACGGCGGCGTTGGCCCTGCAGGCCGGCTTGCCGGCGTCCGCGAGCGCCTCGCGGCGGCGGTGGAGCCTGGCAGTGCAGGCGTCGGCCCTCGAGCGTATCGCCGGGGGCACGTCGGTGCCGGGTGCGGGGGCCTTGGGCCTCGGGGAGCACATGGAGTAATGCCACGCGGACTCTATGAGCGCCGTGCGCGCGAGCGCGTTGCCGGCCTTGGTTATCCCGCCGCGCCGCTCGGACTCGCCGCTCGAGTGCTCCGATGGCGTGAGCCCGCACCAGCTCGCGAAGGCCGGCGCCGAGTGGAACCTGCTGAAGGACCCGGCCTCCGCCGCAAGCCTGAAGGCCGTCAGGGTGTCAATCCCCTTGATGCAGGACAGCGCCTCCACGGCCGGGCGCCAGCGGTCGGTGCCCGCCAGCGCGACGACCCTCCTCTCGAGCTGCCGCTTGTCCGATTCCGCGCAGCGGGCGGCCGTGACGTAGTACTCGAGCGCGTCGCGCTGCGGCCCCTCGAGCCTGATCTCGGATATCCACCTCCAGTGGGCGCGCGTCCAGGCCCTCTTCCTTGCCCCGTCGGCGTTGCGCTCGTCCCAGACGTGGCCCAGCCTGATCAGGAACATGTTGAGGCGCTGCCTCGAGCGGCGGAGCTCGCGGGCCGCGTCGTCGAGGGCGCGGTCGAGGTCCCGGGCGGCCTCGACCGCCGTGTCGGGCAGCGGGACCTCGACGATGTTGTGGGTGGCGAGCATGCGGGCGATGAACTCGGCGTCGCGCCGGTCGTTCTTGCGGCGCGCGTCCGCCGCCGGCCTCTGCATCTTGGAGACGGCGGCCACGGCGCAGTCGAGGCCGAGCGCGCGTAGCTCGCGCGCCATGTGGAACCCGGTGGGGCCGCTCTCGTAGCACGCCCTCGGGTCCTCGAAGCCGAGGGCCCACTCCGCGATCTCGGAGGCGTCGGTGCCGAAGCTGCGGCGCACCACCTCGCCGGTGAAGGGGTTGAACGCCGCCGCGGCGACCGATCGCGCGTGGACGTCCAGTCCGATGGAGGTAACATGGGGCATGGGAAGCCTCCTCCCCGCAGGTGCGGTAAGGGCTACCGCACGGGCCGATACTCAAAGCCCATTGTGGCACCCCGAGCCCGCGGAAAGAAGCTGCGCTGCGGGGGAGGCGACCCAAATGGCTTTCTCATATCGTCTTATGTGCCCATCGCAGGGACTTGAACCTGCGAAGGAGCGAGCGTCAAGAAAACGCAGAGCGTTTTTAGCGAGCTGGCGAGGACGCCGGCAGGCGGCCGATGCCGGTGCGGATCCGCGAAGCGGATACGCGGACGTCCTTTCGCCCGCACCATTAAATGAAAGAGCTCCCAGCAATGGGAACTCTTTTACGGGCCGTTTTTGGCAGATTTGACCTATCGATTTTGCGCGGTAGATACCCCTGTGGTCAAAAAGTGGCAAATATGAGTACTGTCACGAAAATAGAGACATTTCACGAAGCCATTTTTGCTCATTTTACGCAACAGATGTACGCTAATTTGGCTCAACCTTGAGACAAAATGAAGTAATTTCGATAGACCTTGGGTTCAAAGAGGCGATTTTGACCCAAATACGCTGTTACTAAACTGGTAACAGTACTCATATTTGGCCTTTTTTGACCATGGGTCCTCTTGTTGGTGGCACGTGGCTGCTTCGTGCGGGTATCCTAATGCCAACGTGTTCCTATCAGAGGAGAGACCATGCTGTTTTCCGGTATCATCGCCGCCCTTACCAGCCTTTTGATTCCCATCATCATCCTGTTGCTGCTGGTCCCCAACGCCTGCTACGTCGTTGAGCAGCAGCACGCTGTGATCATCGAGCGCTTGGGTAAGTTCAATCGTATCGTCAACGCGGGCTTCCACGTGAAGGTGCCCGTGATCGACCGCAAGGCCGCCACGGTGAGTCTGCGCACCATGAAAAATGGTTTTGGCATCGACGTTAAGACCCAGGACAACGTGACCATTGGCCTTGAGGTCTCCGCTCAGTACCACGTGAGCTACGACATGGGCGCCGGCCCGGCAGATTCGGGCATCTACAAGAGCTACTACATGCTGCAGGAGCCCGTCGACCAGATGCGCGACTTCATCACCGATGCCCTGCGCTCCTCCATCCCCGTCTACACACTTGATGAGGTCTTTGCCAAGAAGGATGACATCGCCAAGGATGTCAACGCTACCGTTTCCGAGCAGATGGCCGCCTACGGCTTCACCCTCGTGTCGACGCTCATCACCAAAATCGCACTGCCGACCGAGGTCGAGAACTCCATGAACGACATCAACGCCGCCCAGCGCAAGCGCGCTGCGGCACAGGAGCTCGCTGAGGCAGACCGCATCAAGCGCGTCACCGAGGCGACCGCCGAGGCTGAGGCTATGGAAAAGGCGGGCGAGGGCATCGCCAACCAGCGCAAGGCCATCGCGCTGGGTATCAAAGATTCGCTCGAGATCATCCAGGAGACGGGAGTCGGTAACGACGAGGCCAACCAGCTGTTCATGTTTACGCAGTGGTCCGAGATGATGACGGAGTTCGCTCGCACGGGTAAAACCTCGACAGTCGTGCTGCCGAGCGACTTCTCGCAGTCGGCATCGATGTTTGAGCAGATGCTGGCCGTCGGCAAAGTTCAAAACGGTTCGAAGGAGTAGGCACGCGTGAAATACACCGTCGTTTGTGTTGGCAAGCTCAAGGAGCGCTTTTGGAAGGACGCGTGCGCTGAGTACACCAAGCGCCTAGGTGCCTATGCCAAGGTTGATATCCGCGAGGTGGCCGATATCGACCCGGCCAAGGCGGGCGGCGTGGATGCCGCGCGCGACAAGGAGGGGGCGGCGATTCTTGCTGCCTTGCCGTCTCGAGCGCATGTGATCCTGCTGGCCATTGAGGGCAAAGAGCGCTCGAGCGAGGAGTTTTCGGCGCGGCTCGATGATCTTATGCTGCGTGGCAACAGCGACATCGCCTTTGTGATTGGCGGATCGGACGGCGTGAGCGATGACGTGCGCGCACGAGCCGACGAGATGCTCAGCTTTGGACGTATTACCTTGCCGCATAACTTGGCGCGCGTGGTGCTGCTGGAGCAAATCTATCGCGCCTGCAAGATCAGCCGAGGCGAGCCGTATCACAAATAGGTCGGCAATACGAAACAATGGCGTGGGACAATAGCTTTCGTTTTGAAGAGCGTGTCTGAGAGGACTATGAGATATGAAGATTGGGTTTGTCGGTTTTGGCAATATGGCGAGCGCTATGGCTGATGGCTGGATCGCTGCCGGTGTAGCTGCGAGCGACATGTGCGCCTGCGCGGGTCGCTACGACGCACTGGTTGAGCGCTGCGAGGCGCGCGGCATGGTCGCCTGCCACGATGCCGCCGAGGTTGTCGCCACATCCGATATCGTGGTCGCTGCGGTCAAACCGTACATGATCGAGAAGGTATTCGCCCCGCTCAAGGATGTTCTTGCCAAAAAGGTCGTTCTGTCGGTTGCCTGGACCTGGGACAGTGCCAAGTGGGAGCAGGTCCTGCCGGGCGTCGCGCATATCTCGACGGTGCCCAACACGCCGGTTTCGGTGGGCGAGGGCGTCATCGCTTGCGAGAAGGCTTCCACGCTTAGTGATGAGCAGAACGCGGTGGTGCTTGATCTGCTTGGCAAGCTCGGTGCGGTGGTCGAGCTCGATACGAGCCTGCTGTTCGTGGGCGGCACGGTGGGTGGTTGCGCTCCGGCATTTGTCGCTATGGCAATCGAGGCCCTGGGCGATGCGGCGGTCAAGCACGGTATCCCGCGTGCCGATGCCTATCGCATTGTGAGCCAGATGGTGCTAGGTACGGCAAAGCTGCAGCTTTCAACTGGCCAGCATCCTGCGGCGATGAAGGATGCCGTATGCTCGCCCGGTGGCGCCACCATCAAGGGCGTCGTTGCGCTCGAGGACGCCGGCATGCGCAGTGCCCTGGTCAAGGCAATCGACGCAACCCTCCAGTAAAACTTGCCATTTAGGGACAGGTTTATTTTGGCAGGTTTTTCCTGCTGTTTTGTCCTTTTAGCGAAAAGCGCCCCGCAACCGGATCGTTACCGGTTGCGGGGCGCTTGCGTTTGCCCAGATAAAACCGACCAAAATAAACCTGTCCCTTTTTGGCAGGTTAGTCCCAGAAGCTGTCTTCCTCATCCTCGGACTTGGGGCCGCGGTCGACATACATCTTATGGGTGCGCTTCTCCATTACAAAGGCAAGAATCGCAAACAGTAGGATGCCACCGGCGAAAAGGATGGCAAAACCGGTGCGGGTGCCAAACAAAAAGGAAAAAACTGCGTCCATTGGGTGCCTTCTTGCGTAGTTGAGTTGGGTCGTAAACGCTCATAAGTATATACTTGCCCATACATGTACAAGGTTGCAACCTAAATGGAATGTATATCGCCGGAGGATCTAATGCTTGATATCAAGTTTGTTCGCGAGAACCCCGATGCCATCGATGTCGCCATGGCTAACCGCCAGACGTCTTGGGATCGCGAGAAGTTCTTTGAGCTCGACGACGAGCGTCGTGCCGTCATCACCGAGGTCGAGGAGCTCCAGGCTACGCGCAATGCCGAGTCCAAGAAGATCGGCGCCCTGATGAAGGAGGGCAAGAAGGACGAGGCCGAGGCTGCCAAGGAGGCCGTGCGCGCCGTCAACGAGAAGATTGACGGTCTGGCCGAGCGTCGTACCGCCCTCGAGCAGGAGCAGTACGACTTCATGGCTCACCTGCCCAACATTCCTTGCGAGGCCACGCCGTACGGCAAGGACGAGGACGAGAACATCGAGCGCCGTCGTTGGGGCACCCCGCGCGAGTTCGACTTCGACTTTAAGCCGCACTGGGATCTGGGCACCGACCTCGACATCCTCGACTTCGAGCGCGGCAACAAGCTCTCCGGCAGCCGCTTCACCGTTCTCGGTGGCGCCGGCGCCCGCCTGGAGCGCGCCCTCATCAACTTCTTCCTCGATACGCACACCAGCCGTGGCTTCAAGGAGTGGTGGCCGCCTATCGTCGTCAAGCGTCAGACCATGTTCGGCACGGGCCAGCTGCCCAAGTTCGAGGACGACGCCTATCACGTCTCGGGCGACAACTTCCTGATCCCTACCGCCGAGGTCGTGCTCACCAACCTGCACGCCGGTGAGGTCCTCGACGCCGATGCCCTGCCGCGCCGCTACACTGCCTTCACCCCCTGCTTCCGCGAGGAGGCCGGTTCCGCCGGTCGCGACACCCGTGGCATCATCCGTCAGCACGAGTTCGACAAGGTCGAGATGGTCAAGTTCGCTAAGCCGGAGGAGTCCGACGAGGAGCTCGAGAGCATGACCGCCGAGGCCGAGTACCTGCTGCAGCAGCTGGGCCTTCCGTATCGCGTGATTAGCCTGTGCACCGGCGACTTGGGCTTCTCTGCCCGTCAGACCTACGACATCGAGGTCTGGCTGCCGAGCTACAACGCCTACAAGGAGATCAGCTCCTGCTCCAACTGCGGTGACTTCCAGGCCCGTCGCGCCAACATCAAGTATCGCGACCCCGAGAACTTCAAGGGTTCGCGCTACCTGCACACCCTTAACGGTTCCGGCCTGCCGGCTGGTCGTACCATGGCTGCCATTCTGGAGAACTACCAGAACGCCGACGGCACCATCACGATCCCCGAGGTCCTGCGTCCCTACATGGGCGGCCTCGAGAAGATCGAGCCGGTCGCGTAGATTGGCTGCATAAGCGATTTGCTAGGGCACTCCTTTTTGGGGTGCCCTTTTTGTGTGCGGCCATACCATGCTGTGCGGACAGCTCAATAGAAAACACACGAACAACTGTTCTGTATACAGCCATCTACCTGCTATGCTTTTGCTAAATAAGAGCGAGAGAAAGGGGACGCGATGGAGCTGTTTGATGATCGGGTGGTTTTGTTTGAGAGCGACGAGGGCGGGGAGTACCTGCTTGTGACGTGTGAGCCGTCTGGCATGGGTGGCCTGGTGGTTCGACAGACGAGCGAGGGGCCGTTGACGCAATGGTGCTACGAGGAGTCGCCTCATGTGGTTGAGACGTTTGTGGCGCACGAGGGGCTTGTGGCCCTAGAGCATTTCTATGGGGTCCAGACATCTAATCAGGTTGCTCGCATGTTGAGCATCTCGTTTGCCGATTATGATTGTGCCCAGCGGGTGAGATCGCTCCTGAGGGAACTTGATGCTAAGTTTGACGTGATCGAAAAGCCAATCGATCGTACGGGGAACGGCGGTATATGCGGAGCAGCATGACAAAACTGCGTTCCATAAAAAAGTTTGAGATTGTGCTTGACTCCAATAAGCTAAAGTGGTTTTATATGTCTTGCGCTGCGGCGTTACCTCAGCTGGATAGAGGGTCTGACTACGAATCAGAACGTCATAGGTTCGAATCCTATACGCCGCACCAATTGAAATTGAAAGCCTCCGGCAACGGGGGCTTTTCTTTTAGGCGGACGATGCATGGATTCGAACCTCGGTCGAGGCGCGGGCGTCTTAATCATCACTTCGTAAAATTTTTCCAAATTGTCGCTTGACCCATCGAGGGGTCACGTGCATAATAATCCGTGCGTTGCGGCGTTACCTCAGCTGGATAGAGGGTCTGACTACGAATCAGAACGTCATAGGTTCGAATCCTATACGCCGCACCAATTGAGTTTTAAGCCTCCGGAAACGGGGGCTTTTCCTTTACGGGGGCATTGCGGAGATTCGAACCTCGTTCGAGGCGCGAGCGTCAAGAAAACGCGGAGCGTTTTTAGCGAGCGGGCGAGTCCGCCGGCAGGCGGGCGAAGCCGGTGCGGATCCGCGCAGCGGATGCGCGGAATCCTATACGCCGCACCAACTGAACTTTAAAACCTCCGGTAACGGAGGCTTTTCTTATATGTCGACATACTTGAGGAGTTGCTTTCGCCGTGTTTGAAAGTATCGAGTCGATCGACTGCATCAAATGAGTAAAAATCAAATTCAATAACTTTTTTTGAAAAACGCTTGACGATTATTCAGTCCATGTGCATAATAATCAACAAGTCGCGGCGTTACCTCAGCTGGATAGAGGGTCTGACTACGAATCAGAACGTCATAG
>NZ_QRVE01000031.1 GCF_003462685.1 Collinsella sp. AF23-4AC
CAGGAGGCCACTTAATGTGGCCTCCGTCGTGAGCAGGACTGTAGAGCAGGAAAGTTCATATGGGGCCGCCGGGCCGGTCAGGGCCGGGGACCGCACCCGTACGACTACAGCGTCATGTTTGGATCGGCGTCGACGTCGAACGACGAGATTTCACCTCGGTCGAATTTGCGGCGGGCGACCTCCGCGATCATGGCTGCGTTATCGGTACAGGCAGACAAGGGCGGCACCGTTACGCGGATCCCCTGACGCCCAAGCTTTTTGATCATCATCTCGCGCAGATGCGGGTTGGCCGAGACGCCGCCACCGATGCAGTATTCCTTGCATCCGGTAGCGTGCAGTGCGTTTTTGGCCTTCTTGTACTGCACGTCAAAGACAGCTGCCTCAAACGAAGCCGCCAGATCGGGCAGGTGAATCGTGCGCCCGGCCTTGGTCTCCTGTTCAATGTAGAGCGTCACGGCCGTTTTAAGCCCCGAAAGCGAGAAACGATAGTCTCCCCTGCTGTTAAGCGCGCGGGGAAAATCGATCGCCTTGGGGTTGCCCGTCTCGGCCAGCTTGGAGATGATGGGGCCACCGGGATAGCCCAGACCCAACGCCTTGGCCACCTTGTCGAAGGCCTCGCCCACAGCATCGTCGAGTGTCTCACCAAGTACCTCGTAGTCGCCCCATGCCTTGACGTGAACAAGCATGGTATGACCGCCCGAGACGAGCGTGAAGATAAACGGCGGCTTGAGATCGGGCTGCGCTAGCAGGTTGGCAAACAGGTGCCCCTCCAGATGGTTGACGCATACGAGCGGCTTACCGGCAGCGTAGGCAAAGCCTTTGGCAAAGGCAACGCCCACCACAAGGGCGCCCACCAGGCCCGGACCCTGTGTCACGCCCACGGCGGCAAGCTCGCTGGGAGCAATGGCTCCACCCTCAAGACCAAGCGATGCTGCGGCATCCTCGAGCGCCGCATCCACGACACTCACAATCACCTCAACGTGTTTGCGCGAGGCGATCTCGGGCACCACGCCGCCAAAGCGGGCGTGAAAATCAATCTGTGTCGACACCTGGTTGGCCACCATATTGCCATCCGCGTCGATAATCGCCACGGCCGTCTCGTCGCAGGAACTCTCGATAGCGAGCACTAGGCGACGTCGTTCAATTTCGGCACGCTCCCCCTCGGAGCGCCCGGGCGCAGGCAGCGGCCATACGCGCTGCTCAGCTGCCGTCGGCTCGGGCGAAGCATTGTCGACCGGAAGCACCAGGGGCAGCGGAGCCGTCATGACGATGGCATCCTTGCCGGCACCATAGTAGCCGCGGCGCCGTCCTGCCTCGGTAAAGCCCAGAGCGTTATAAAGCGCGATCGCTCCCTCGTTGCCATCCTCGACCTCAAGCGAAGCCGTGGTGCAGCCGAGCATCTGGGCATCATAGCTCACATGCGACAGCAGGTTGCGGGCAATGCCCTCACGGCGATGTGCCGGGTCGACGGCGACATCCAGAATCTGCACATCACCGTCCACGACCATACCGCCGGCAAGGCCCAGCAGCTTGCCGTCGTCGTGTGCTACCCACCAACTACGCGGCGCAGCGACGTCCTCGCCCAGTTCGGACAGGAACATGCCCGGCGTCCACGCCTCGTGTCCGGCACCTTCAAAGCAGGCAGCCTCCAGCGCGCTCGCGCCCTCGGCATCCGCCGCACCCATGGGACGGAACTGCAGATGACGACCGGCGAGCTCATCGGCAACGCCCGTAATTTCGCTGTGCGCACTCTCGGCAAGGCCAAGACGCTTGCGCTCGTTTTCCTCGGCATCCGAAAGGCGCGTGTAAATCGGCAGGACGCGAGCCGGATCACCGTCACCCGCAGCGTGCGCGAGCAGCAAGCCCTCGCCCGAAGGCCACCACAGGTCGTGCTCCACGCAGCGGGCGGTCTCGTCCTCACCCAGCAGCTTGCCATAGCGCACGAGACCGTCACCGGTCAGCTGAACCTGGTCCCAGTCCGCTGCTTGGCGCCACTCATCGAGCGCCACGGCGGCCTTGACCACGTGCTCGCGCTCAAATTGACGCTCGGGACCCTCATCGACCAGCATATACAGCGCCGGATATACCTCACCGCGCATAGCATCGGCCAAGATACCAAGCTTGCCGCGCACACCAGCCTTCCACGCCGTCCAAGCGCAAGCGTCGAGCGTCGACACGCCCAGCAGCGGAACATTGGCACCACGCGCGAGGCCCTTGGCAGTGGAGATGCCGATGCGCACACCCGTAAACGACCCCGGGCCGCGGCCGACCACGTAGCAACCAACATCGCTGCGATCCAGACCGGCTTGAGCCAGCACGCCATCAACGGTATTCACGAGCTCAACGTTGGCGTGACGGCGACACATGTGATCGCCACTCACGAGCTTCGTCTCGCCCGTCTGCCCATCAATCCAGCTTGCCGCGCAGGCAAGCATGTCGGTCGAGGTATCGAGCGCCACCACCAGCGCGTTGTCGTTATGCAAGCTCATCTTGTACAGCCTTATCAATCAAATGGAAAAGCTCCATTGCGCGGTCACCGTGTGCCTCGAGCGTTATCGTTCGCACATCGCTGTCGCCCTCATCACGCTTGAGCGTCACCGAAAGATACTCATCCGTCAGCTCGTCCTGGAATTGTTCGCCCCATTCCAGCAGGCAAGCACCCTCATAGCCCAACACATCGAAAATGCCCGTATCCTCGAGCTCATAGGCATACTCCAGGCGGTATAGATCAAAGTGAAACAGCGGAATACGACCTTGATCGTGAACGGCCATGAGCGCGAACGTAGGGCTCGTAACCATATGCCCATCGCCCAGCCCGCGCGAGACGCCCTTGGTAAAGTGAGTTTTGCCCACTCCCAGGCCACCAGTCAGGATGAGCACATCGCCGTCCTCAAGGCACGGTGCAATTAGCTCGCCAAAGTACTCCGTATCGGCAGCGCAAGTCGTTTTGTAAGTACCTACCCCCAGGCGCTCCAGGGACATATATGCTCCTTATTATTCCGAGGCGTCCTCTGGTGCGGGATGTCGCTCCAGATAGTCGCCCAGCATCTTAAAGTCTTCCTCCAGCAGCTCCTGCCACGCCGGATTGCGTAGCGCTGCTGCCGGATGGAACGTGGGCATTACTACAAAATGCCCCATCTGGTGGAACCTGCCGCGCAGCTTAGTAATGCCGATCTCGGTCTTAAGCACAAAGTGCGTCGCGGGATTGCCGAGCGTCACAATAATATCGGGCCAGATGCTTCGAATCTGCTCACGCAAAAACGGCGAGCAAGCCAGCACTTCCTCGGGACGCGGATTGCGGTTTCCCGGCGGGCGGCACTTAAGCACGTTGGCAATGTAGACGTCTTCGCGTTTGAGCCCCGCCAGCGACAAAATGCCGTTGAGGTCCTCGCCTGCCGCTCCCACAAAGGGCTCACCCTGCAAATCCTCATTGCGGCCCGGCGCCTCGCCAATAAACATCACGCGAGCGCGGGGGTTTCCCACGCCAAACACGATGTTATGGCGCGACTGGTAAAGCTGGCAAAGGTGGCAATCGCCCAGAACGGCCTCGATCTCCTCGAGTGCGACCTCACGCGGCGCCTGATGGCTATGGCCGGGAATGTGCATGACGCCCATAGCGGCTCCTACACGTAGACCTTGTCGAGACGCATGCCAAAGCCGCAAGCGACCTCGTAGTTAATCGTGCCGCGTAGGCGCGCCATCTCATCCATGGTAATCTCGGCATCTCCATCGCGGCCGACAATGATCATCTCGTCACCATACTCGGCCTCGGGAATCTCATGCGCCGGGTTGGACTGAATGGCGACCATAAACTGGTCCATGCAGATATTGCCCACCTGACGCACACGCTCGCCGCGATACAGCACGTCCATACGATTGGAAAGCGTACGCGAAAGGCCATCGGCATAACCGATCGGAAGGGTGCAGATCTGAACGCGCGTGCGCGGTACGCGGTAGGTAAAGCCGTAGCCCACGCCCTCGCCCATCGCAGGATGCGCCACGCGCGTCACACGCGCGTGGACGCTCATGACGGGATCAAGCTGCATCACACGACCACTCAGCTCACATGGCTGCAGACCATACAAACCGATGCCGGCACGAATCATGTCAAAGTGCATTGAAGAATCGAGCATCGAGGACGGCGTATTGGCACAATGCACGATACCGCATTCAAAACCTGCGTCCTTAATGGCCTGAACGGCCTCGGTAAAACGCTGGCACTGCAGCTTGTAGTCCCAACCCGAAGGTTCATCGGCCGTGGCAAAGTGCGTAAATACGCCGTCGCACTGGATGCCGCGATGGAAACTGATGCCGCGTACAAAGTCGAGCACCTGCGTGTAGTGAACGCCGATACGATTCATGCCCGTCTCGATGGCAAGATGGTACTTGCCCACCTTGCCCGCCGCGACGGCGCATTCGCCATACGCAAGAGCAAAATCGGACGTATAGACCGAGGGCATGATATCGAACTCGAGCAATGCAGGAATAGCCTCGATAGGCGGCTCACTTAGAATCAGGATGGGTTTCGTAATCCCGCCCTGACGGAGCCCAACGCCCTCGTTGACCGTCGCCACGGCAAACATGTCGGCACCGGCCGAATACATGATCTTGGCACACTCAACAGCTCCATGACCATAAGCATCGGCCTTGACCACGCAGCACAGGCGCTGACGTGGATTCAGCAAGTTCTTATAGACCCTCGTGTTGCGACGGAGCGCCCCGCGGTCGATCTCGACCCAGGACCAGCGCGTCAAATCGGCTTTATTCATGATTAGTCATCCGACCCTTCGTCCATGATTCCTAGATCTTCGAGCGCATCCTTTGCCGCCAGCTCCATGGCAGGACCGATCATGTCGATAAGATCGGTCGCGATAACGCTCTTCTCACCATACTCCGTCGCCGCAGCAAAACCGGCGTAGCTGTGAAGTGCGACGGCGTACGAATACAGCAGCTCCCAACGATCCATCTCGTCGCGCATGGTGGCAAGCGTGCCGGCCAAAATACCCGCGAGAACATCACCAGAACCGGCAGTTGCCAGAGAAGCCGGACCCGAGAGTGGCAGCAGCACGCGCTCAACGCCACAGATAGCCGTCGTCGGCCCCTTTGCTATGACCACCAGATTGTCGGAGCCTGCAGCCCAGACAACCTTCTGCGCGGCTGCAATCGCGGTACCAAGGTCGTTCACCTCGTCACCGGCAACCAGACGCGAAAGCTCACGATAGTGCGGCGTCATAACCAACGGCTGTTCGCGACGATACATCTCGGGGTTACTATCAATACCGTCAATGGCAATCTTAGCAAGGCAGTTGAGTGCATCGGCGTCCAAAATTAGCGGTACATCAAGCTCGAGCAAGCCCGAAACCACCTGCATAGCGCCAGCAGACGTCGTCATACCGGGACCGCACAGCACGCAGCTGTACTTCTTTGCGATCTCGCACACCGTCATGCGCGCAGCGGCGCCAAAGGAGCCGCGCGAATCAGACGGAATAGCAAAGACGGGAATCGAAGGAAGTGCCATGCGAATGAGATTGGCACAGGCGTCAGGAGCCGCGACTGCCACGTAACCAGCACCCGCGCGAGCTGCAGACTTGGCCGCCATAATGGCAGCACCAGGATATTGCGCAGATCCGGCGACAATAAGCACAGAGCCACGGGAATACTTATCGATATTCGATGGTAGCGGAGCAAAGTAATCAACTAAGTCACCGGGCTCGACAATCTCGGCGGCGTGGTCGACATCATCGATGACTTCGTCAAGACGGTCGTAAAGATTGCCGCAGATCAATTCGCCAGCATACTCAGGACCATCAGCGCTATACAGACCAATCTTGGGCGCAATCATCGTCACCGTGCGCTCGGCACGAATGCAGTCGTCATCAACAACGCCCGTCTCGGCATTCAGGCCCGAGGGGACATCAATGGATACGACACAATCGGCGCATTCATTGACCGTAGGAATCCAAATGGAGAACGGCGCACGCAGATTCCCGTGGAAACCGGTACCAAAAATGGCATCGACAACAACATCCGCCTTATCGATCAAAACCTCGAGTTCGTCACGCGAGGGGCCGACGCAAACGTGCACATCGCGGCCGGCAGTACGGCGAGCAACATGACGTGCCAGAGCAGCAGGAATCTCATCCGGCTCAACCGGAGAAACGATATCAACGTCCACACCCTTATGGCTCAGGATATCGGCGGCAACCCAGCCGTCGCCGCCGTTATTACCAAAACCGACCAGAACGAGAACTCGATCGGGATTGAGCTTCAAGACCTCGTTGGCGGCAAACTCGCCCGCTAGCTCCATAAGCTCGGCCTTCGAAGTCCCTTCGCGTTCGATGATATCCTCGAGACGAACGACTTCTTCGGTACTCAAAACCGGTTTCATCTATGCTCCTAGCGTATCTTGCGAAGCATCGCCCAGGTGCTCCGTCAATGCTGAATTCTGCAGCTGCTCAAGCTCATCTAAAACAGAGCGAGCCTCTTTAAATGTCTGCGCAACGCGTTTCTTGTTGCTCACTATTTCTTCCTTAGGCTTAGGTCGAGCATCCTCGGTGATTGCAATGGCATTAGCGACAGCCAAGTCACCCGTAAGAGTAATAGAAAGAGCGACCTCGACAACACCCAAATCCTGGGCGATTTCGAGAGCACGACCAGAAAGCAGAGCCTTCGGTTTGCCGAGTTTATCACGCGTTACCGAAACATCCTTGCGACCCACTCCTTGACTAAAACCCGTGCCGAGAGCTTTAAGCACCGCCTCACGCGAGGCAAAGCGGCTCGCATAGTGAGCAGCGGGACGCGATGATGCATCGCAATACGCACGCTCTTCTTCGGTAAACACACGCCGAGCAAACGACGGCGTCTTTTCAAGAATTGATTTCATGCGGGAAATCTCGACGATATCAACGCCGATACCAGCTTCAGCCATGTTCACCTCCATATCGCACAGACTAAGTTATTGTAGCCCGTTCACAGAAGATGCGACAAACGAGGGTTATAAAACACAGCTACTATGTGAGACAAATTGCCCGAGATACAAAAAAGGGGGAGGCCGCGAGGCCTCCCCCTTCTA
>NZ_QRVE01000032.1 GCF_003462685.1 Collinsella sp. AF23-4AC
CCCGTGGGTTATACCCTAAGAGCAAACCACCCTTTTTAAGGGTGGTTCTGATTGAACAAATTTATTAGGGAAGAGTCTGCTCCGTGCCGTTTGCTAGGGTAGGGGTGTGCGCGTTGCCGTGTCGTGAAAATGGAAGATGCTCGGAATATAACGCGCCTCGACATACTCAAATTGAGTTCCGGTTGAGTCGAATGTCTGGCTGGTTACGACCGCCAGATACGAAGAAGAATCGACGTCAAGCAACCGGCAGTCCTCAGTGTCGGGCTGGGCGAGTGTTATCGTTCGTTTGCTCACGGCAATGGTGAGCCCTAGCTCATCCTCGATGTAATGGAAGAGCGACAGGGTGGCATTCTGCTCGTTTAGGCCGGGGACGGAGGAAGTTAGGAAGTAGTGGCGGTCGACAGCGACCGGTTTATCGTCGAGCATGCGGACGAGCTTCAAATGCGTAAGGTCTTCTCCTTCGGGAAATCCCGTCAACTGAGCTAGATACTTATTGGTGCTTACGTGTTCGAAATAGACGATTTTTGACGTTGGAATTGCTCCGATCGCGTGTGCCGATTCGCTGAACGAAGAAAGGTCATTTACGGTGAATGCGCCCTCTTTGCTGGCGCCTGCAAGTGACGTCTCGATTACGAGGACTCCCTTGCCTTTAATGGACTGAACTAGACCTTCATTTGCGAGAAGTGAAATGGCCTTGCGCACCGTCATTCGAGAACAGGAGAACTCTTTGGACAGATTTTGTTCGGAAGGAAGGAGCGATCCCACGGGATGCTTACCTTCGACAATCCGCTCTCGAAGGCTGCGGTAAATTTCACTGTACAGGATCCTTGCCAAAATGCTCTCCTTATAGAGGTGGTGCGGAATGCGTCAAATCGGCGCGATAGTCTGTTTCTACCAATTATAGGAAGTGAAGACGCTTAAAGTTACCGCTTACCGTCATAAATCAACCGTTCACCCGTGTGCTTAACATGTCTAGACAGATAGCAAATCACTGAGGATATAATTCAAGTCGTCAAGTACATGTCTAGACAGGAGGATTTGCAATGGCAAAACAGAGCTATGCGGTTACTATCGCGGGAGGCGGAAGCACTTATACGCCGGGCGTTGTTCTGACACTTCTCGCGAAGCGTGATGTGTTCCCCATCAATAGGATTACGCTCTATGACAACGATGCCGAGCGTCAGGGGACAATTGCCAAGGCATGTGCCATCTACATCAGGGAGAATGCTCCAGAGGTAACCTTCAGCTATACGACCGACCCTGAGGAGGCCTTCACAGGCATCGACTTTGTACTTGCCCAGATTCGCGTTGGCAAGTACGCTATGCGCGATAAGGACGAGAAGATCCCCCTGCGCTATGGCGTTCTTGGCCAAGAGACCTGCGGTCCTGGTGGCATTGCTTATGGCTTGCGCTCCATTGGCGGCGTACTCGAGATCCTTGACTACATGGAGAAATATAGTCCCAACGCATGGATGCTCAACTACTCCAACCCCGCGGCGATCGTTGCTGAGGCGACACGCCGCCTTCGCCCGGATTCAAAGATCATCAACATTTGCGACATGCCAATAGCCCTGATGGATATCATGGCTCAGATGTGTGGTCTCAAGGACCACAACGACCTCGTCGTCGGCTACTACGGCCTCAACCACTTTGGCTGGTGGACAAAGATTCACGACCGTGCAGGCAATGACCTTATGCCCACTATCAAGGCCCAAATGGCTAAAAACGGTTATGCTGGCGAGGATTCTGGCCTTGAATTCGTCGATGCGTCTTGGGACCAGACGTTCCGTAAGGCTAAGGATGTTTACGCGCTCGATCCGAATACCATTCCGAACACCTACCTCAAGTACTATCTCTTCCCGGACTATGTGGTTGAGCACACCGACCCCAACCACACCCGCACCGACGAGGTCCGTGAGGGTCGCGAGAAACGCGTTTTCGGTACCGCTCGCCAGATTATCGAAAAGGGCACGTCTGAGGGTTTCGGCCTTAAGCCAGATACCCACGCTGAGTACATTGTCGATCTCGCTCGCGCTTTGGCAGAGAACACCCGTGAACGTTTCTCGCTGATTGTTCCCAACGACGGGGCTGTGTCCAATTTTGACCCAACGGCTATGGTCGAGATCCCCTGCATCGTCGGCAGCGACGGCTACGAGAAAATTTGCCAAGGTGAGATTCCGCAATTCCAGAAAGGACTTATGGAGGAACAGGTCTCGGTCGAAAAGCTTGCAGTGTCTGCTTGGGTCGACCATTCCTATCAGGAGCTTTGGCAGGCGCTGACGCTTTCGAAGACGGTCCCCTCTGCCTCCGTTGCAAAGAAGATCCTTGACGATCTCATTGAGGCGAATAAGGAGTTCTGGCCAGAGCTTCACTAGTATCGGAAATCAATTTAGCGAATGATGGCGGGCGGCCGACCTTGGACAGGCCGCATGGGAGGAAAACCATGAGCGAAAGCAAAGAGCTTGCAAATCGCAAGCTCGGCGAGGACGTAGTTGGCCTCGTCGGCGGTAAGGAAAACATCCTGAGCATCTCGCACTGCATGACGCGTCTACGTTTCAAGCTGCGAGACGATGCGAAGGCCGATACTAAGGCAATTGAATCTCATAAAGGCGTCATTCAAGTAATCAACGCGAATGGCCAGTATCAGGTTGTTGTCGGCATCAATGTGATTGAGGATGTTTACGATGCCGCGGTTGCCGCTTCTGGTGTCGAGGGGCTGGGCGAGGTTAATCTTGATGGTGAGCCCGTCAAGAAAGGAAACGTTGTTAGTGCCCTTATCGATACTATTTCGGGCGTAATCCAGCCGATTCTTGCGGTTCTGTGTGCCGCGGGCATGATCAAGGGTGTTTTGAGTATTCTCGTCGCCCTTGGATGGATTACGGCGACAGATGGCTTGTACCAGATTCTATATGCGGCTGGTGACGGCTTCTTCTACTTCCTGCCGATTATCCTTGGCTATACCGCGGCAAAGAAGTTTGGCTGTAGTGAGTTCGTTGGCATGACGCTCGGTATCGCACTTACGTATCCGGCGATGGTCAACATCACATCTGGCGATGTTTTGGGAACGGTGTTTGCCGGCACTCCCTTTGCCATGAACTACTACACGACTTTCCTCGGCATACCCGTCATCATGCCGTCTTCGGGTTATACGAGCTCTGTCATTCCGATTATCATCTCTGTTTGGTTCGCGGCAAAGCTGGAGAAGTGGTGCCGCAAGCATTTCTCTGAGTATGTAAAGTTCTTCTTTGTGCCTACGTGCGTGCTCGTTGTGATGGTCCCCGCTACCTATTTGATTATTGGCCCGATTGCCACCCTGATCACGAACCTCATGAGCCTGCTGTTTAACTCCCTCTACAGCTTGCCTGTCATCGGCGGCGCGCTCGGCGGCATCGTGCTTACTGCCATTTGGCAGCCTATGGTCATCTTCGGATTCCACTGGAGTGTCATTGCCCTCATGCTGGTGAACATTGCCTCCCAGGGCTGGGATATTGTCATGGCGCCGTACATGGTTTGTTCATACGCTCAGTCCCTTGCCGTCCTCGCTATCCTTCTGAAGACTAAGGACGTAAAGCTCAAGCAGCTTGCATGGCCGGCGTTCATCTCGGGCTTCTTCTTCGGCATCACCGAACCTTGCATCTACGGCGTGACCCTTCCGCGCAAGAAGCCTTTTATCATGAGCTGCATCGCCTCTGTGCCCGGCGGCCTAATCATCGGCGCTCTTGGCACCAAGATGTTCGCCTTCACCGGCGGCGGCTTCTGCGCCTTCCCGGGCTTCATTGACCCGTCCGGTGCAATGGGCGCGAACTACCTGATTTACGTAATCATAGCCATCGTGGTTTCCAGCGTGATTTCGTTCCTGCTTACGTATGCGACGTACAAGGAGGACGTGCCGGCGGTAGAGGCTGCAAAGTAGCCAAAGAAGTGGAGCTGCGGGACAAGTATTTCCCCGCGCGCCAGCAATTAGACGAGGTCGTCCTTGAATAAGCGTCGAGGGCGACCTCATCTTGTACTGATTTCGTTCGAGAGGCAGTGGTTGAGGGTGCCTAATATTATCTTTGACAATAAGATGGGCGAGGCGTGCCTTGCGGCGTGGAGGTCCGCGGGTGTGGAAGTCCGCTCAGTCGTGGTCCGACAAGATGGTGAAGTCGTCTTCGAGCATGCGGCTGCGCCGTTCGCCCTCGAACACGTTCACCCGCTCTATTCTGTGACTAAGTCCTTCACTTCGGTTGCTGTTGGGATGTTGGTGAATGAAGGACGGCTGTCGCTGGCCGATCGCTGGATTTCATACTTCCCGGAATATGAAGGCGAGATTGCGGATGAGCGCTTTCGCAATGTGACGGTTCGCAATTTGCTGACTATGACGATGGGGCAGGAGAGTGACCTTTCGTATATTGGCGCGGGAGACGACTGGGCACATGAGGTTCTTCATCGTGAGTTTGACTGGAAGCCGGGCGAGGTCTTTCACTACGATTCGCTGTGTTCACATTTATTGAGCATGCTCGTGCAACGCATAAGTGGAACGAAAGAATCCGATTATCTCGCTGAACGTTTGTTTACGCCGTTAGGCATTAGAAATTGGTGGTGGGAAGAGGATCAAGCCGGTCATACGACCGGAGGTTTTGGTCTTCACCTTTCGACACCGGATTTGGCTAAGTTTGGTCAATGTTTGCTGGATGGCGGCAAGTGGCGTGGGGAACAGATCATTCCCGCGGAATGGGTTGCCGAGGCGACGAAGATTCAGATGGAAACGAGCCCCTTTTATCCGTCTGAGGCGACTGAAGACAGCAATGGCTATGGATACCAGTTCTGGATGTGCCGGCGTGGCGGGTTCAGATGCTCCGGCCTTTTTGGGCAGCTGTGCTACATACGGCCCACAGATGGCCTTGTCATCGCTTGCTCGAGTTCCACGACAGGAAGTAAGGCGCTGCTTGATCCGCTGTATAAGGTATTGTTCAAAGAGTCTAGTGTTCGGGAAACGGTGGCTTCCGAACGTGACTTCGATAGTATTCCCGTGCCAGTTGGGTTGGCTTCTGGCGGACGTTTGAGCTCATTACGCCTCGAGGGCATTCATCATTGCATTTTCGGGGATTTTGAAGAGATCGATATTCGATTTTATGAGAATGAGCTGGATTTATCTCTGTTGCGCGATGGTCGTGAGTACGGCGTGAGGGCCGGCTACAAGTCTTGGGTTTGCAAATCGGGCGATGGGGCCGGCGTTGGAGACCTCTTTCCTTTCGTGACTCATGAAGCTGAGAGGGACGATGCCCCCGCATGGGATGTTCGCAAGTTGTTTGCAGCGTATGCCTGGACTTCGCCAACAAATTTACAAATCGAGACCAGGGAACTGGACTACACGCGGCGCTGTTTTATCGATGTACGGATTGGAGGTATTTATGCTGTGTGCAGGGTGCGAGTTGAGGGAATGTGCTGTTTCCCGACACCCTCGGAACTCACAGCGATTTTGAAGTTGGGATAATTTTTCAAGACGTGCGATTGATAAGAAAGCTTGTCAACATCACGGCTAATGGAGACGGAGCTGTCTCCAGGCAATGTTTTTCGATACGGACGTTTCAGATATCGTATTGCTAGGGACTAAGTTAATCACTTGTTAGGGTCAAAGCGTAGGTGCATTTTCTCGGCTTCGCACCCTGTTGGGCTCGAATCCCGGCGCATGGCAGCAAAAAGCCCGCTATCGTGAGGATAACGGGCTTCTCATTTCAAATGGTGCCCCACCCAACGGGATATTCGCGTGCGGCTGGCATTGCCCGCTTCCGCTGCGTCGTTTCGCTCCTTGCGCGACGTCGTGGATGCCTTGGAGGAGATCGTGGCCGCCGACTGCTGGTCGGTCCCGACCTACGACGAGATTCTGTTCTATCTGTAACAGACACGTTTGATTTTGCGTGTGAAGGGGTCTCGCCTGTGCGAGGCCCCTTCTGTTTCAAGACTTTAGTCTGCTGGCCGCGCAGCGGCCAGCTTTAAACCACCCG
>NZ_QRVE01000033.1 GCF_003462685.1 Collinsella sp. AF23-4AC
CCGCGGCGGCCCGCGCTGCATGAGCATGCCCTTCTGGCGCGAGGACCTCTAAGTCTTTCCGTTTCCGGTGCGGTCCCCCTACAACCGCACCGGTTTCGCCCGTCAAACGGGCGACACTAATACTTACGTAATTCATTTCTTCGAAAGGAAACGAACCATGGGTGTTAACCTCTCCGGCCGTAGCTTCCTCAAGCTCCTCGACCTCACCACCGAGGAGATCGAGTACCTGCTCAAGCTCTCCAAGAACTTCAAGGACATGAAGCGCGCTGGCGTTCCGCACCGCTATCTCGAGGGCAAGAACATCGTTCTGCTCTTCCAGAAGACCTCCACTCGTACCCGCTGCGCCTTCGAGGTCGGCGGCATGGATCTGGGCATGGGCGTCACCTACCTCGATCCGGGTTCGTCGCAGATGGGCAAGAAGGAGTCCATCGAGGATACCGCCCGCGTTCTCGGCCGCATGTATGACGGCATCGAGTTCCGTGGCTTTGCCCAGGACGACGTCGAGGAGCTCGCTGCTAAGTCCGGCGTGCCCGTGTGGAACGGCCTGACCACTGAGTGGCATCCCACCCAGATGCTCGCCGACATCCTGACCGTCCAGGAGAACTTCAACTACGACATCAAGGGCAAGACCCTCGTCTTCATGGGCGACTGCAAGAACAACGTCGCTCGCTCCCTCATGGTCGTCTGCTCCAAGCTCGGCATGAACTTCGTGGCCTGCGGCCCCGAGGAGTGCATGCCCGCTGACGACGTCATCGAGGCCTGCAAGCCCATCGCCGAGGCCAACGGCTGCACCATCAAGCTGACCACCGACGTCAAGGACGGCGTCACCGGTGCCGACGTTATCTACACCGACGTGTGGGTCTCCATGGGCGAGCCCGACGAGGTCTGGGCCGAGCGCATCGCCCAGCTCACCCCGTATCGTGTTACCTCCGAGGTCATGGCTATGGCCAACCCGGGTGCCATCTTCCTGCACTGCCTGCCCAGCTTTCACGACACCAACACCACCATTGGCGCCGAGAAGTGCGAGCAGTTCGGCATCACCGAGCAGGAGGTCACCGACGAGGTCTTCGAGAGCCCCGCTTCCAAGGTTTTCGACGAGGCCGAGAACCGCATGCACACCATCAAGGCCGTCATGTACGCCACGCTCAAGTAAGAGCATCTAGCATCTCGCTCGGGGTGTATTGCTGCTCACCCCGAGCGGTTTTGTCTGGTAAATATCTTGCGTCGGGCGGTGGGCACGGCACGGAAAATCCGCTTCGCGCGAGAAAGTTAAATGATTTATGAAGGGGGGATGAGAACCATGACTGAGACCGCTAAGAAAAAGCGCGGTATGCCTTCATCGTTCACCATTCTTCTTGCTCTGCTGGCAATTGTCGCAGTGATTACCGTTATCGTCTCCGGCACGTCCGGCGGCGCGGTTACTGCCGCCCGTCTGAGCGATTTCTGCACCGCCCCGATCCTGGGCTTCGCTGACGCTCTGCCCGTCTGCCTCTTCGTTATGATCCTGGGCGGCTTCCTCGGCATGATGACCGAGACCGGCGCCCTGGACAACGGCATCGCCGTCCTGGTGCAGAAGCTTAAGGGCAACGAGATCATGCTCGTTCCCGTGCTGATGCTCATCTTCTCCCTCGGCGGTACCACTTATGGTATGTGCGAGGAGACCGTTCCCTTCTACGCCCTGCTCGCCGCTACCATGATGGCCGCTGGCTTCGACCCCATGGTCGGTGCCGCCACCGTCCTGCTCGGCGCTGGCTGCGGCTGCCTGGGCTCCACGGTTAACCCGTTCGCCGTCGGCGCTGCCGTCGACGCTCTGACCGGCGTTGGCATTGAGGTCAACCAGTCCATCATCATCGGCCTCGGTGCCGTCCTGTGGATTGTCACTACCGCTATGTCCATCGTCTTCGTGATGAACTATGCCAAGAAGGTCAAGGCTGACAAGGGTTCCACTATCCTGTCGATGCAGGAGCTCAAGGACGCCGAAGAGGCTCACGGCAAGGCTGCTTCCGAGGTCCACAAGGAGGTCAAGCTCACCGGTCGTCAGAAGGGTGTTCTGATCGCCTTCGCCTTCACCTTCGTCGTCATGATCGTCGGCTTCATTCCGCTGGCCGACCTCAACGAGGGCGTCGCCAACTTCTTCGACGCTGGCGCTGTCTACGACGCCGACGGTAACGCCGTCGTCCAGGGCTGGTCTGCCCTGATCACCGGCCTGCCCATTGGCCAGTGGTACTTCGACGAGGCTTCCACCTGGTTCTTCCTCATGGCCGTCCTGATCGGTATCATCGGTGGCCTGTCCGAGAAGCAGATCGTTAACACCTTCATCACCGGCGCTGCCGACATGATGTCCGTTGTTCTCGTCATCGCCCTCGCCCGTGGTATCTCCGTCCTCATGGCTAACACCGGTCTCGACGTCTTCGTCCTCGACGCTGCCGCCAATGCCCTGGCTGGCCTGTCCGGCGTGATCTTCGCTCCCATGAGCTTCCTGGTCTACTTCGGCCTGTCCTTCCTGATCCCCTCGACCTCCGGTATGGCCACTGTCTCCATGCCCATCATGGGACCGCTGGCTGTTAAGCTCGGCTTCTCACCCGAGGTCATGGTCATGATCTTCTCCGCCGCCATCGGTGTCGTGAACCTGTTCACCCCGACCTCCGGCGCCATCATGGGCGGTCTCGCCCTGGCCAAGATCGAGTGGACGACCTGGCTCAAGTTTGCCCTTAAGCTCATCGTCGCTCTCTCCGTCGTCTGCGCCATCATCCTGACCGTCGCCTGCGTGTTGATCTAAGTACCCAACGGGTACCCCACGGAAACCTTGACGATCCTGTAAAGGATCACCTGGTCATCGTCTGTCCGGTGGGGTCAACCCACCGGTAGACTCCTACCTTTAGCCCCCTCCCGTTCCGTGCGCGGGAGGGGGCGCTTTTTTGTTCCGCGGTTTTACCAAACCGCGGAACCGGTCGACGCTGCGCGCCCGCCAGAGCGGCAATCTGACGTTCAATCGTCGGGCATGGCCAAAAGGCCTATGCCCTCCTCTTTCACGTCACCTTGCTCGCTCTGGCGGGCGCTCGCTGACTTATGCTCCACCTGCGATGTTTCCATTATTGATGCAAAGGGGTCAGGTTAGCTTGTACCAAAAAGGGGAAGTTGCGGTGGAATAGCTCCTGTTTGTGTGTCCTGAGGGACTAAGCGGGAACTATTCCACCGCAACTTATCGATGGCGTGTTTGGTTGGTGCCTGTTGATGGCCTGGGCATCGGGGAGGGTCTGCTCCGTTATAATCGCGTAGAAACTTAATTTACGAAACGGGACGGGAGCCATACATGCGCCAGGGTTTCGACAACGCGAAGTATATCGAGCTGCAGGCCGCTCATATTAAGGAGCGCATCTCGCAGTTTGGCGGCAAGCTGTATTTGGAGTTTGGCGGCAAGCTGTTTGACGACTATCACGCGAGCCGCGTGCTGCCGGGTTTTGAGCCGGACAGCAAGTTTCGCATGCTCAAGAGCATAGCCGACGATGTCGAGGTTATCATCGCGATCAACGCGAACCACATCGAGAAAAACAAGGCTCGTGGTGACCTTGGCATTACCTATGACGAGGATGTGCTGCGCCTGGTTGACCTGTTCCGCGGTAACGGCTTTGCCGTCGCGGCTGTGGTCATCACCCAGTACGCCGGCCAGCCCGCTGCCGATGTGTTCCGCAACCGCCTGAACGCGCTCGGTATTCCCGCCAAGCTGCACTATCCCATCGAGGGGTATCCGCACGATGTCGATCTGATCGTGTCCGACGATGGCTATGGCAAGAACGAGTTTGTCGAGACCACCCGACCGCTCGTTGTGGTTACTGCCCCCGGTCCTGGCTCGGGCAAGCTTGCCACCTGCCTGTCTCAGCTCTATCACGAGCACAAGCATGGCACGGCCGCCGGCTATGCCAAATTCGAGACCTTCCCGGTTTGGAATCTGCCTCTTACGCATCCGGTCAATATTGCCTACGAGGCCGCCACGGCAGACCTCGATGACGCCAACATCATCGACTCCTTCCACCTGGAGGCCTACAACAAGACCACGGTCAACTACAATCGCGACGTCGAGGCCTTCCCGGTAGTCCGTGCCCTGATGGAAAAGATTCTGGGCAAGAGCCCCTACCAGAGCCCTACGGACATGGGCGTCAATATGGTCGGCTTTGCCATCACCGATGACGATGCCTGCCGCGACGCTTCCAAGATGGAGATCGTTCGCCGCTACTTTACCGCGGTCGAAAATGTGCGCCGTACCGGCGTGGGCGATGAGCAAGTCGACCGCCTCGAGCTCATTATGAAGAAAGCCGGCATCGATAAGAACTACTCACCGGCGCGGTCGGCCGCCCTTACCAGGGAACAGCTGACGGGTGGTCCCGTGGGCGCCATGGTTATGCCCGATGGCTCCGTGGTGACCGGTAAGACCTCCACGCGTCTGGGCGCCGCAAGTTCGCTCATCATGAATGCGCTTAAGCATGTTTCGGGCGTCGACCTTGAGCTCGAGGTCATCAGCGATGAGGCGATTGAGCCCATCAGCAAGCTCAAGACGCATTTCCTGGGCAGCAAAAACCCGCGCCTGCATACCGACGAGACGCTTATGGCGCTCTCGATCACCTCGGCTACGAGTGAGACGGCCGCCCGCGTCCTTTCGGGCCTGGAGCAGCTGCGCGGCTGCGATGCCTTCTTTAGTGTGATCATCTCTCCGACGGACGAGACGGTGCTGCGCAAGTTGGGCATCAACGTGTGCTGCGAGCCCAAGTTTGAGCGCCGCGGTTTCTTCCATCGCTAAGTTTGAAGCACTGCGGTAATTGCATTGCATTTTGGCCGTATCGGGTTAGCGCCCGGTACGGCTTTTTGATCAATAAAGCGTCTATTTCGGCGAAAAATAGCTGTTTACCTGCCTAGAAACAATTTGAGCGGTATACAATAACCGTAACTGTTTCATCCTTAGCGGGATGCCGCATGATGGATATTACCTGCCATCGTGAGGTGTGTCGGTCGCGCACGGCGCGTTAGATGCTCGTGCTCGGTTTGAGGAGGCTGCTATGGCGGGCAAGGGTCGTGCGAGTGTTAACGATATGAAGCGTGTCGAGGTGCTGGTGTTGATGGAGATCGACCAGCAAACCGAAGACAATGGCGGGCCGTATGGTTTCTCGCGCAAAACGCTTGCCGAGCGCGTGGGGGTTTCGCCGTATCGTGCCCGCGCCGCAATCGATCGCTTGGATTCCGAAGGTATGATTGATGTCGTCTCGCGTTATAGCGACGACGGCGGTCAGCTTGCAAATGGCATTTGCCTTACCGAACGTGGCGAATGGTATCTTGAGGGCGTCCGTACCGGCATGCTCGTTCAAGAAATGCTTGAGGACGAGGTTGCTGATCGATAGCAGCATGTAACCCTTGCCATAGCGACGCCGCCTGGGAAACCGGGCGGCGTTTTGTTTCAAGACTTTAGTCTGCTGGCCGCGCAGCGGCCAGCTTTAAACCAC
>NZ_QRVE01000034.1 GCF_003462685.1 Collinsella sp. AF23-4AC
CCGAACGAGTCCCCATACCCTCGTTCGGTCAGACGCGCCGCCGCTGTATGTGTTTGTGCCGTATAATGACCGTTACCTATGACGCGATACAAAAGAAAGGTGTTTGCCCATGCAGGCACAGAAGGCGGAGGGAACCCGCGACCTTATCGGCGCCGAGATGCGCGCCTGGCAAAAGATGCAGCAGATTGCGGCCGGCGTGTTCGAGCCGTTTGGTTTTAAACCCATCGAGACGCCCGCGATCGAGCAGGTGGACGTGTTTGTCCACGGTATCGGCCAGTCGACCGACGTCGTGCGCAAGGAAATGTTCCGCGTGTTCAGCGGTGCCAACCTGGAGCGCGTCTTTACCGAGGGCACCGACACCAAACTCAAGCCCAAGCAGCGCTTGGCGCTTCGCCCCGAGGGCACGGCCGGTGTGGTGCGCGCCGTCGTGGAGAACAACCTAGTGCCCCAGGGCTCCACGCCGTTTAAGGCTTACTACGCCGAGGCCATGTTCCGCGGCGAGCGTCCCCAGAAGGGCCGCCTGCGCCAGTTCCACCAGGTGGGCATCGAGTGGCTCGGCGCTCCCGATCCGGCGGCAGACGCCGAGTGCATCATCATGCTCATGGAGTTCTACAAGCGCCTGGGCTTCGATCTTTCCAAGCTTCGTCTGCTTATCAACTCGATGGGTGACGCCCAGTGCCGTCCGGCTTACCGCGAGCAGGTTAAGCAGTTCATCCTCGATCACGCAGATGAGATGTGCGACGAGTGCCGCGAGCGCGCCGAGCTTAACCCGCTGCGTGCCTTCGACTGCAAGAACGACCATTGCCGCGAGATCATGGCCGAGGCCCCGCTGATGGGTGACAACCTGTGCGACGAGTGCCGCGAGCACTACGAGCAGGTCAAGCGCTATCTGGATGCCGCCGGTATCGAGTATGTCGAGGATCCCACCCTGGTGCGTGGTCTGGACTACTACACCCGCACCGTCTTTGAGGTCGAGGCTCCCGGCGCCGGCGTCGGCTCCATCGGTGGCGGCGGCCGCTACGATGGCCTGGTCGAGCTCGAGGGTGGCAAGCCCACGGCGGGCGTCGGCTTTGCCGTCGGTTTTGAGCGCGCCCTGCTGGCCCTGCAGGCCTTTGGCAGCGATTTGGGTGCCGATGAGGCCCCGTGCGTTTATGTCGCCAACGCCGGCAAGGAACTGCGCCAGAACGTCTTTGCCATTACGCAGGAGCTTCGCGCCGCAGGCATCGTGACTGAGGCCGACTATCAGGGCCGTTCGCTCAAGGCCCAGTTTAAACAGGCCGATAAGGTGGGCGCCAAGCTCATCCTGGTCCTGGGCGGCGACGAGCTTGCCGCCGGCAAGGTCAAGGTGCGCGACATGGAGAGCCACGAAGAGGTCCTTGCCGATCTGGCCAACGTCGTCGAGGCGGTTCGCGAGCGCCTGTAGCGCATCTTTTTGAGCTGCGGACCCGCTAACATGTCCCGCTCGCGGCGAGCGATTGTTACGGGGGTGTTTCGCATTTATGCGGAATGCCCCCGTTTGTGTATGCCGTCCACCGAGAAATACGACCATTTAGAGCAAAACCCTTGCAATGCAGAAAATACTTTTGTGTGGTAAAGCGCAATCAGTGTCGAAAGTATTTCTCAAGCGCCTATAATGAATACCGCATGTTACGTGCATAGAAGGAGGAATGGGAGGAAACGTGGCTGAGAACCTAAGCAACCAGTCTGTACCCGAAGCCGCGGCGCGCGTCGCTGCCGTGGTCAACCGCCTCGTTAACCGAATCGGCTCGAATGCCGAGTCCAGGGAGCGTCTCGCCGAGATCGAGATCCCCGAGGAGCTGCGCGACAATCTGGCGCTGTTCCTGCGCCTGGAGCGTCGTGTGCTTAGCGAGTATGATCCTGAGATCGCGGACCTGTTCGACAAGATCCTGTCGGCCGAGATTGTGGCCAATGCCGGCAACCCCGGTACCCGCGCTGCCGACGAGGCCGTCGACGAGCAGGGCGTGCCCACCGCCGACGAGTCCACCGCCGTGGCATTCCGTGAGGTCGTCGATCTGATCGACAGTCTGCCGCTCGATAAGCAGCAGGTCATCGTTCGTGCCTTTACGAGCTTCTTCCACCTGGCAAACCTGTCGGAGGAGAACTACCGTGTGGCGCAGCTGCGCGAGCGCGAGGCCGGCGCATCGACCGATACCGAGGTCGATCCCGCCAACGAGCTCACCGTCGCCTATCACCAGTTGGTAAACGAGATGGGTGTCGAGGGCGCCAACGAGCTGCTCGGCAAGCTCGAGTTCCACCCTGTCTTTACCGCACATCCCACCGAGGCCCGTCGCAAGGCCGTCGAGGGCAAGATTCGCCGTATCTCCAATCTGCTGGAGGAGCGTCCGCGTCTGGGCGGCTCCGACCTGGTGGAGAACGAGCGCCATATGCTGCAGGAGATCGACGCCCTGGTGCGTACGAGCCCCATCGCGCTCAAGAAGCCCACGCCGGTCGAGGAAGCCGATACCATCATCGACATCTTCGATAACACGCTGTTCGACGTCATCCCCGTCATCTATCGTCGCTTTGACGACTGGGTGCTGGGCGACAAGGCCGGTACCGTGCCGCCGCTGTGCCCGGCGTTCTTCCATCCCGGCAGCTGGATCGGTTCCGACCGCGACGGTAACCCCAACGTCACCGCCAAGGTGAGCCGTGAGGTCGCCGCCAAGTACTTCACTCACATGGTGCTTAAGCTCGAGGACAAGTGCCGCCGCATCGGCCGCAACCTCACGCTCGAGGCCACCTACAGCAAGCCTTCTGCCGAGCTCATCAACCTGTGGAACCATCAGGTCGAGATGAGCCCTCGGTACACGGCCCGCGCCGAGCTGATCTCCGAGCACGAGCCGCATCGCGCCGTCATGCTCGTCATGGCTGACCGTCTGAACGCCACCGTGCGTCGTATCACCGACACCATGTACCACAGCGCCGATGAGTTCCTGGAGGACCTGCGCGTCGTCCAGCGCTCGCTGGCCGCCTGCGGTGCCGTCCGTGCCGCCTACGGCCCGGTCCAGACCATCATCTGGCAGGTCGAGTCCTTCGGCTTCCACATGGTCGAGATGGAGTTCCGTCAGCACTCCGTGGTGCACGCCCGCGCCCTCAAGGATATCCACGAGAACGGTATCCATGGCGACCTGCAGCCCATGACGCGCGAGGTCATCGATACCTTCCGCGCCATCGGCTCCATCCAAAAGCGCTACGGCAAGAAGATGGCGCACCGCTACATCATCTCGTTCACCAAGAGCGCCCAGCATGTGGCCGACGTCTTTGAGCTTGCCCACCTGTCCTTCGCACATGAGGAGGATGTCCCCGAGCTCGACGTGATTCCGCTGTTCGAGCAGCTCGAGGACCTCGAGGGCTGCGTCGACGTGCTCGACCAGATGCTTACGCTGCCCGTGGTGCAAAAGCGCCTTGCCCAGACCAACCGCCGCATGGAGGTCATGCTGGGCTATTCCGACTCCTCCAAGGATGCCGGTCCTACCACGGCCATGCTCGCGCTGCACTCCGCGCAGGAGCGCATCGCCAAGTGGGCCGAGAAGAACGATATCGACCTGGTGCTCATGCACGGCCGCGGCGGTGCCGTGGGCCGTGGCGGCGGTCCGGCCAACAAGGCCGTGCTGGCGCAGCCCAAGGGTTCGGTCAACTGCTTCTTTAAGCTCACCGAGCAGGGCGAGGTCATCTTTGCCCGTTACGGCAACCGCACGCTGGCTCAGCGCCATGTTGAGTCCGTTGCCGCCGCAACGCTTTTGCAGTCGGCCCCGAGTGTCGAGAAGACCAACACCGAGACCACGCAGAAGTTCTGGGATATGGCCGACAAGCTCAACGCCGCAAGCCACGAGCGCTATCTGGACCTGCTGAACACCGAGGACTTTACACCGTGGTTCTCGACCGTGACGCCGCTGACCGAGGTCGGTCTGCTGCCGATCGGCTCGCGTCCCGCCAAGCGCGGTTTGGGTGCCAAGTCGCTCGACGACCTGCGTACCATTCCGTGGATCTTCAGCTGGAGCCAGGCGCGCATCAATCTGGCCGCCTGGTACGGCCTGGGTACCGCCTGCGAGCAGCTGGGCGACCTTGACCAGCTTAAGGCTGCCTACCAGGAGTGGCCGTTCTTCCGCACCTTTATCGACAACATCGAGATGTCGATCGCCAAGACCGACCAGCGCATCGCCAAGATGTATCTGCACCTGGGCGATCGCCAGGATCTGTCCGAGAAGGTCTTTACCGAGATGCAGCTCACCCGTAAGTGGGTCCTTGCCATCGTCGGTGATGAATGGCCGCTGCAGCGTCGTCGCGTGCTCGGCTGCGCCGTCCGCGTGCGTAACCCCTATGTTGACGCCCTATCCATCGCCCAGGTTCGCGCCCTTCGCGAGGTGCGTATGAACCAGGACGAGATGGCCGAGGAGAAGAAGGCCGAGTACATGAGCCTGATTCTTTCGACTGTGACCGGCGTCTCGGCAGGATTGCAGAACACGGGGTAATCGATAGCCCTGTAGTCGTCCGGGTCCGCCATCAGCTTACTTTTAGGCACGTCCTCGGATATGCAAGAAGCCCTCGCTGCGCACTTCGTGCGGCGAGGGCTTCTTGCGTCCTGCGGAGTGTGCCTAAAAGTAAGCTAATGGCGGGCCCTGCGATGTCCGGTCTTCGGCGGATTACTGGCTGGGGAAAAGATGGCGCGCTTCGCGCACTTTGATGGGGCTTCGTGCTGCGGAATGCATTCAGAGGGAAACCCTTCGGGTCCCTTTGTCCTCGGTCTTCTGGGATTGGGGCTGAAGGAATAAAGCGCGCTTCGCGCCCAATGTGGAGTGCGGCGAGGGCTTCTTGCGTCCTGACGCTCCTATTTGGCAAGGTGTTTTTTAGAATCCATTTTGCGC
>NZ_QRVE01000035.1 GCF_003462685.1 Collinsella sp. AF23-4AC
AGGTAGCCCTCCTGGTCGAAGTGCATGATCTCGATCTTCTCGGTCTCCTTCATGTGTGTCCTCCCATCACATGTGCGCAATTCTATACATCGCGCTTCTTGCTGATACCAATTATAGCCATACGATTGCTTGTTATTTAATACCAATCCAAACTCACGGAGATTTGCGGCGAACGGTCGGTTTCCTCGCCCGAGTGGTATTACAACGCCAATAGTTGTCTATTTCGAGCGCTACTGCCAACGGGTTCCCCACAACTCGCCAGCTATAAAAGCGTTGCGCCAGACCCGCCCAAGCGTTTCCGGCGCAACCGTGCAGTTTAGTTATTCGGCTTCCATCTCCGCTGTCACACGGCGATACATCTCGATAACCTGAGTCGTCGCCTTGGACGGATCCTGATAGTAGCGGCCGTCACACGTCTCGGCCGAGACATAGCCCGTATAGCCGTGGCGCATGAGTGCCTCGAGGTCGGCACGCATATCACGCTCGCCGTCGCCCCAGGCAAGATGCGTCGTGCCACCGCCCACATCGACAAAGTGGGTGTGAACGATCTTGTCGCCCAAAACCTCAAAGTAGCCGTCGATTGTGTCGCCGGCAACTTCCATGGCGCCAAAGTCGATACATGCCTTCAGGTTGGGGCGATCGACCGCCTCGAGGATGCGCGCGACATCCTGTGCGGTGTTGACCAACACGGACTCCGACGGCTGCAGGGCCTCGAGCGCGACGCGAATACCGCGCGTATCGGCGTAGTCGCACACCGAGCGCAGCATGGCAACGCTGCGGGCCCAGGCGTCCTCAGCCGGCTCGTCCAGATAGGCCCAACCACTCGTCACCAGAATCTGCGGCACGCCCAACTCAACGGCAACGTCGATCACATTCTTAAAGTACGAGAGGATGCGTTTTTGGCCCGCCTCACCGCGCACCGCGACGTTCCACGGCTTGGGGTTGTTCTGCTCGGGGCACACGCACACGATCTTGATACCGTATTGGGCGGCAAGATCGCGAATCTTATCCACCGAATCGTGCTCATGGCAATCCACATACAGGTGCATCGAGCCGGTCCACAGCTCGATATTGCGATAGCCGGCCTCACCTGCAGCCTTAAAAAACGTCTCGATGCTGTAGTAACGATGGTTGATGTTCATGAGCGAAAGCTCGGGTACGACCATAGCCCTCCCCTTTCGTACGGAGTTTTAAAAAACAGGGGGCCGCCGCAGATGCGACAAGCCCCCCAAAGATCGACGCAACCGTTAGACGCGATGGAAGCGCGATTCGAACATATTAGGCAAGCACGCCAAAGTAAGCGCCGATAATGCCCACGACCATGGTGCAGAGGATCAGGACCATCGGGTTGATCTTCTTGGAGAGCAGCCAGTAGTAGAGCCAGAAGGCGGCCATACCGAGCATACCGGGCATGATGCCGTCCAGGATGTCCTGGAGAGTCTGGGCGGAGTCGCCCTGACCGATGGCGATGGGCAACGAAGCCCAGAACATGTCCTTGCTCATGGCGCCGACGACCATAACGCCGACAATGCCGACGCAGGCCATGATCTTTTGCATCAGGCCGGTCTTCTGAGCCTCGTCGAGGAAGCCAATGCCTAGCTCATAACCCTTGATAGCGCCAAAGATACGAATCAGGAACGCCGGGATGTTGTAGACGAGCAGGAAGGCGATGGGGCCAAAGACGTTGCCGGCCTGGCACAGGCTGATGCCCACGGCAGCGGCGACGACGCGCAGGGTGGACAGGAAGAAGGAGTCACCCAGGCCGGAAAGCGGACCCATGAGGGCGGCCTTGATGTCGTTGACGCTCTCGGGCTCAACCTCGCCACGAGCGACCTTTTCTTCCATGGCCATCGCGATGCCACCCACGAAGGGAGCGAGCTGCGGGGTGATGTTGAAGAATGCGCTGTGACGGTGCAAGGCCTCGGCGTAATCATCGGGACGGCCGGCATAGATCTTCTTGAGCATGTTGGCGACCATCAGGCAGAAGGCAATGTTCATCTGCTTGTAGTAGGTCCAGGAGAATTCCATGCCCAGGGCGCCGGTGTTCACGGCGCTCTTAATGAGGTCGGAGCGAGTAATCTGGTTCTCGGAATTAGAAGTCATCGTCCTCATCCCCTTCCACAGAAAGCTGGGACTGGGCGCCACCAAGGCCCAGCAGGTCGTACTTGTCGATGCCGATGATGATTGCGATCAGGGCGACGCCGAGGACGGGCACGTTGGCATAGGAGCACAGCAGGAAGCCCAGGAAGTAGAACGGCACGAGCTGCTTGGTAAGCACCAGACGGCCGAGCATGGCGAAGCCCATGGCAGGCAGGATGTTGGCTGCGACGCCAAAGCCATCGAGGACGAACGTCGGGATGAAGTCGAGCAGGCCCTGAACAGCGTCGGCACCCAGATAGAAGGAGACCGAGCACAGGATAAAGGCCAGGACGACAATCACGAGACCGATAATCCAGTGCATAGCGTAGATACCCTTGAGGTTACCCTTGCTGGCAAAGACGTCGGCACGGTCGACCAGAAGGGGCATACCGGCGTTGACGACGTTCTTAATGGCCAGGCACAGAGTGGCGATGGGCATCGCGAGCGCGATAGCGGCCTCGGTGCTCTGACCCAGCTGAATAGCGAAGGCGCAGGCGAGCACACCGCCAATACACTCATCGGGCGGCACGTAAGCGCCGATGGAGATTGAACCCATGAAGAGCAGCTCGAGGCTCGCACCGATGGCGAGGCCGGACTGCAGGTCCCCGAGGACTATGCCGACGAGCGGGCACAGAACGATCGGGCGGAACGCATAGAGCGTACCGAGCTGATAATCGAGCTTACCGAAGGCAGCGATAAGTCCGATGAGGATCGCTTGAACAAGCATTGTTCCTCCCTTTGATCCCTCTTGGATCCGCGCGGCGATTCCCGACTTGTCAGCGCGCCCTTTTCCATGCCGACAATCGCCTAGACAGATCCAGCTTGTACCGGTGTGCTGTTAACACCTAAACCGGTGCAAATGATTTGATACCAATTATATAGTCATGAGAAAACTATTTAATACCAATCGCTCAACGGGCGTGTACTCCCGGTGAACGGTAGATGGGGGTAACGGGTAAAGCGTTTATCCGGTACGCCCACGAATAGGGGCGGCGCCGTGCGCGCCGCCCGTGGTTCCCAATTAGAGGGCGCTTAGGGCATCGACCTTGGGGTCGTCGGCCAGAGCGCGAATCTCGACCTCGACACCGCGGCCGACGAGCTCACGAATGTCCTCTTCCTCGGCAGCAGTCACAAAGATCTGGCGGGAGATCTTACGGGCATCGGGACGCTGCTCGTCCTTGGACTTGGTGTTGCCCAGGTTGATGGAGGTGATCTGCGGGCAGCCGTCGACAAGCTGCTTGGCCTCGGCGATGCTGGCGACGCAGATGATCATCTTGTACTTATCGGTAACACCGGAGTTGATGGCCTCGATGGCGTGCTCCATGTCCTTGATGACGAGCTTGACGTTGGCCGGCTTTCCCATCTTGAGCGTAGTCTTCCAGACGGGATCGTTGGCAACCTTGTCGCCAACGCAGAAGATGCAGTCGGAGCCCAAGCCCTGGACCCAAGAGACGGCCACCTGGCCATGAAGCAGACGATGGTCGACGCGAAGCAGTTGAATCATGATTGACCCCCAAAGGTCTCATGCCGGAAACCCGGCCCCATTAATAGCAGGCGGTGACTAGAACTCTTCCTCGTCATCCGCATCGGTCAGCAGGTCGTTGACAAACTTGACGCGCGTGTCGTCAGCCGCGAGGATCTCGCGGATAACCTGATCGGCGGGAGCCTCCTGGTCCGAAAAGAGCAGCTGGATCAGCAGCGGCAGATTCATGTTGGCAACCAGGTAGGCGTTGGGGCGCGTCTGGACGATCTTGGTGAACTCGTTGTTGACGCTGCCGCCAAACAGGTCGGTGCACACGATTACGTCGTCGGCGGGGTCGAAGGTCGCCAGGAGCTTGGCGGCCTCCTCGGCGACGTCGGTGCGGCCGTCGACAAACATCGACAGGTCGTGGACGTTATCGCGCGCGCCCGAGAGCAGCTCGGTGCTCTCTTTGATGCCGGTCGCAAAATGCGCGTGGCTGGCAAAGATGTATTGCCTCATTGCGGTTTCCCCCAAATGAAATTAGTAGTCGAACTGGTGGTAGTAGCGGCGGTACTTGAGGTTGTGCTTGGTGA
>NZ_QRVE01000036.1:0-2029 GCF_003462685.1 Collinsella sp. AF23-4AC
CCGCGGCGGCCCGCGCTGCATGAGCATGCCCTTCTGGCGCGAGGACCTCTAAGGTCTTCAAGGACCCGTACAGGTCATAATACATACATCTAGCTGCCATTAGATGTCTCTCATTGGGACGGTGCGGGTTTTCGCACCGCCCCAATCTTGTATGAGGAACTTTAACACGATTGGATGACTGCTTTTGTAAGGAGCTTGGCTATGGACATCAAGACGATTGGCGTTGAGGAATGGCTCAACGTTTGGGAGAAGAGCGCCACGTGGGACATCGCCCAGTCGACGATCTCGTCGCTCACCATGGGCGAGCTACGTGAACTCGACGAGCAGGACGGTGCTACGTTCTACGAGCGCCTGGATCGCGAGAAGATGAATTACGGCTGGATCGAGGGTTCGCCGGAGTTTAAGGCCGAAGTCGCCAAGCTGTATCGTCGCGAGGTCAATCCCGATCACATTTTGCAGACTAATGGCTGTACGGGTGCTAACCTCAATGCCATCATGACTGTTGTCGAGCCCGGCGATCACGTGATTGCCGAGTGGCCTACCTATGCGCCGCTCTATGAGATTCCGCGTACGCTCGGTGCCGAGGTCGAGTATTGGGAGCTTCGCGAGGAACTCGGCTGGAAGCCCGATATCGAGGAACTCAAGCGCTTGGTGCGTCCCAATACCAAGCTCATCTGCATCAACAACGCATCGAACCCCATCGGTACGGTGCTCGATGCCGATATGCTCGGCCAGATTGCCGAGATTGCCCGTTCGGTGGGCGCCTACGTGCTGTGCGACGAGGTGTATCTGCCGCTCGAAAACACTGAGTCCTTTATGTCGATGGTCGACGTGTACGAGAGGGCCATTGTCACCAACTCGTTGTCGAAGACCTATTCGACGCCTGCGGCCCGCGTGGGCTGGGTCGTGGCCGACGAAGAGGTGTCCAACCGCATCCGCACCTACCGCGATTACACCATGATCTGCGGCGGCGTGTTCAACGATGCCCTAGCGACCTATGTGCTTGAGCACAGGGACAAGATTCTCGAGCGTAACCGCAAGATCGTGTTTGGTAACCGCGATATCGCGCAGGCTTGGATCGATACGCAGCATCGTGTTTCCTGGACGGCCCCGCAGGGCGTGTCCAGCTCGTTTATCCAGCTGGATATTCCCGAGGATGACGAGGAGTTCTGCAAGCGCCTGCTGGCCGAGAGGGGAGTGCTGTTGGTTCCCGGTAGCCGTTTTGAGCTTCCCTGTGGAGCGCGCCTGGGCTACTGCGCGAGCGAAGATGTTCTTCGCGAGGGCCTGAGACTTCTGGGCGAGGCGCTGGCCGAGTTCGATCGCTAGGATTCCGATGATCTTCGAGGGCCTTATCCAAATTGGCCGAAGATAATCGAAAACGGATCCGTTTCCCTAGGGGAAGCGGGTCCGTTTTTCCATACCGAGAAGTCAAGTTTTTACAAATGGGGCCGTAAGGCGAGCCGGTATCCGCTGGGCCTTATACTGAGCTTCCGGTGAACGGTATCAAGCGTCTGGTAAACGGTAATTTGTATACCAGAAATGAATAGGACAAACTTTTTTCTGAATAAAAATGAAAATGGTTGAGACGAGGTATGAATCACTAATTCTATTCATAGCTTTGTTGGAAATATGCAATTTGAGGGTGGTTTAATAAAGTTTAGTTCCAATTGATTTTTGGATTGAAAACGCGTTTAAGCACGTAAATACACTTTATTAAATCAAAGTGTGCCATGCGTGAAGTATATGTGTATGCCGTTCACCCCTCATATAAAACCGTTCGGGGGCGAGGTGGAAGTATGGACTGATTTTGGATATAAATATGTCGTCAGCAATAACGCCTCACACGGAGGGGCGCTAACGAATCGGCCCTGACAGGGGCCCGAAAGAAAGGTAGGAGGCCATGACGAAAGGTCTGCACGTGCCTTCCGAGATCGGCAAGCTCAGGAAGGTCTGCCTGCACCGTCCCGGCGACGAGCTCCTCAACCTGCCGCCCGACGAGCTCGAGCGACTCCTGTTCGACGACGTCCCG
>NZ_QRVE01000036.1:2039-3201 GCF_003462685.1 Collinsella sp. AF23-4AC
AACCTGCCGCCCGACGAGCTCGAGCGACTCCTGTTCGACGACGTCCCGTTCCTTGAGGTCGCGCAGCAGGAGCACGACACCTTCGCCCAGATCCTGAGGGACCAGGGCGTCGAGGTGCTCTACCTCGAGAACCTCGTCGCGGAGGTGTTCGACCAGGTCCCCGGCGCCCGCGCCGAGTTCACCGACCAGTACATCGCCGAGGCCGGCATCCGCGGCCAGCACATGCCGCAGATCGTCCGCGAGAAGCTGGACTCCATCGAGGACAACCTCGAGTTCGTCAAGAAGACCATGGCCGGCATGACCAAGGCCGAGATCGACATGCCCCTCACGGCGTCCACGACCCTCGACTCCCTGGTCAACTCCGAGTCCGAGTCCGACCTGATCATCGACCCGATGCCCAACCTCTACTTCACCCGCGACCCGTTCGCGGTCGTCGGCGAGGGCGTCAACCTCAACCGCATGTACTCGGTCACCCGCAACCGCGAGACCCTGTACGGCAAGTACGTCTTCAAGTACCACCCCGACTACAAGGACGTCTCCCTGTACTTCCGCCGCGACTGCCAGTTCCACACCGAGGGCGGCGACGTGCTGAACATCAACGAGAAGACCCTCGCCGTCGGCATCTCCCAGCGCACCCAGGCAGCCGCCATCGACGTCATGGCCCAGAACATCTTCTGGAACTCCGACTCCAAGGTCGAGCGCATCCTGGCCTTCGACATCCCCGTCTCGCGCGCCTTCATGCACCTCGACACGGTCTTCACCCAGATCGACGTCGATAAGTTCACGATCCACCCCGCCATCATGGGCACCCTGCGCGTCTACGAGCTGACCGCCGGCAAGAACCCGGGCGACGTGAACATCCGCCTGATCGAGGACACCCTCGAGCACGTCCTGGAGGACGCCACCGGCGTCGACCAGGTCAAGCTGATCCCCTGCGGCGGCGGCGACCCGATCGCGGCCTCCCGCGAGCAGTGGAACGACGGCTCCAACACCCTGTGCGTCGAGCCCGGCAAGATCTGCGTCTACGCCCGCAACACCGTCACCAACGACGTGCTGTACAAGGAGGGCCTGGACCTTCTCGTCGTGCCCTCCGCCGAGCTCTCCCGCGGCCGCGGCGGCCCGCGCTGCATGAGCATGCCCTTCTGGCGCGAGGACCTCTAAG
>NZ_QRVE01000037.1 GCF_003462685.1 Collinsella sp. AF23-4AC
GGGCCCCAGATTGCCCATGCGCGCGCAAAAGCACGCAGCGGCAATCTGGGGCCCGTCCCCAAATACCTATAGATATGCAGGCCAGCGATGTGTTAACGATGTGCCAGCGGGTGCGCCGCCAGATAGACCTCGGTCAGTTGCGTACGATCGACATGCGTGTAGACCTGCGTGGTCGATATATCGGCATGTCCCAAGATCTCCTGTAGCACACGGAGGTCTGCGCCGCCCGCAAGCATATGGGTGGCAAAGGAGTGGCGCAGCGTATGGGGATGGAGCCCCACCAGCCCTACCTGGCGCCCGTAGCGCTCACAGATGGCATGGATGCCCTGGCGCGACAGACGGCGGCCGTTCTTATTTAAAAAGACCGCCGAGGTCTCGGTTCCGCGGGCATGGGCCGCCAAGCGAGAACGCCCCTCAGTTATATAGCGCGTCAGAGCTCGCGCCGCGCTTCCCACCAACGGGGACAGGCGTTCCTTTGAGCCCTTACCGCGAACGAGTACAAAACCATCGTCGATATGGATATCGCCCACATCGAGCCCCACCAACTCGCTCACACGCAAACCGCATCCGTAGAGCACTTCCAAGATGGCATGGTCGCGCAAGCCCATCTCGCCCTCGGGGAAGTCTTGATCGAGCAGCGCCGAGACATCCTCCACCGATAGATACTCCGGCAAACGCTCAGCCTTTTTAGGCAGGCGCAACGCCGCCGTTGGATTTTGGGCCACAGCCCCATCGCGCACCAAAAAGGCATGCAGGCCCTTCACGGCCGCAAGCGCACGCTCCACCGAGGCATCGGAATAGCCCCCATCGCGACGGTCGGCGACAAAGCCCTCCACGACCTGACGAGTCACCTCATCAAAAGACATGATGCCCGCCCGCTCCAGATAGGCGCAGTACGTCGTCAGGTCACGACGATAGGCCGCAATCGTGTTGCGCGCCAAACCCCGCTCGACCGCGAGGTAATCGAGATACTCCCCCGCCGCCACGGCGAGCGACGAGGGAGTAGCTTCGGTATGTTCTTTGTTCGCCGGCACCCTTAGTCCGTAGCGAGGTTCATGGGCGTCACCTGCAGGCGATCGACACCCTCGTGCTGACCGATCGAGGCACGCACGAACTCTCGGAACAGCGGCTGCGGGTTGGTCGGACGGCTCTTGAATTCGGGGTGAGCCTGGGTTGCCACATACCACGGATGCACGTCGCGCGGCAGCTCGACCATCTCGACCAGGCGCTCGTCGGGCGAGAGGCCAGAGATAACCAAGCCGGCGTCCTCGAGCTGGTCGCGGAAGGCGTTGTTAAACTCAAAGCGGTGACGGTGACGCTCGTAGACGAGATCCTCGCCATATGCCTCGCGAGCGAGGGTATCGGCGGCGAGCTTGCACGGATAGGCGCCCAGGCGCATGGTGCCGCCCTTCTCGGTCACATCCTCCTGCGAGCTCATCAGATCGATGACGCTAAACGGACCGTCCGGGTCGAACTCGGAGGAGCTGGCGCCGGCAAGGCCGACGACGTTGCGGGCGAACTCGCACACGGCCACCTGCATACCCAGGCAAATGCCCAGATACGGAATCTTGTGCTCGCGGGCAAACTCGGCCGCGAGGATCTTGCCCTCCAGGGCGCGCTTGCCAAAGCCGCCGGGGACCAGGATGCCCGAAGCGTCGCCCAGAACTTCGGAGACATTCTGCTCGTCGAGGCTCTCGCCGTCGACCAGCTGGACGTCCACATGGCGATCGTAGAAGACGCCCGCATGGTGCAGGGCCTCGATAACCGACAGGTACGCATCGGGCAGCTGCGTGTACTTGCCAACGACGGCGATCTTCACCTTGTCGGCGTGATGGTTGGCGTGATTCTGTTTGCGCAGGAACTCGTTCCACTCGCTCATGTCGCGCTCACGCGGGTCCAGACCCAGGCGCTCGCAAATGCGCAGGTCAAAGTCCTGCTCGGCAAGCAGCTGCGGAACATCGTAAATACTCGCGCAGTCCTCGTTGGTAAAGACGCAATCGGTGTCGACGTCGCAGAAGCTTGCGATCTTTCCGCGGATAGCGTCATCGATATGGTGGTCGGAGCGCAACACGATAATATCGGGCTGGATGCCAAAGCTGCGGAGCTCCTTGACGGAATGCTGCGTGGGCTTGGTCTTGACCTCGTGGGCGGCGGCGATATAGGGAACGAGCGACACGTGGATGTAGCAGACGTTCTCGGGGCCGGCCTCCTTGCGGTACTGACGAATGGCCTCGACAAACGGTTGGGACTCGATGTCGCCGATCGTGCCACCCAGCTCGGTGATGACTACATCGGAGCCGGTCTGCTCCTCGATGCGGCGGAACTTATCCTTAATGGCATTGGTGACGTGAGGAATCACCTGCACGGTACCGCCCAAAAAGTCGCCGCGACGCTCGCGGGCGATGAGGCTTTTGTAGATGGCACCGGTCGTAAAGTTGGAATCGCGGGTCAGGTTCTCATCAATAAAGCGCTCGTAATGACCCAGGTCCAGGTCGGACTCGTAACCATCCTCGGTTACAAAGACCTCACCATGCTGGAACGGGCTCATGGTACCGGGGTCGACGTTCAGATACGGGTCGGCCTTCTGCATCGTTACTTTGTAGCCACGCGACTTGAGTAGACGGCCCAGCGAGGCCGCGGTGATACCCTTGCCTAGGGACGAAACCACGCCACCGGTTACGAACACATGCTTGGTCATATTGAGTTACCTGCGCTTCCCGTAGAAGTTGTTTATCCACATCTTACGGGTCTTCATTGTAATACTCGCGCCGCGGACCGTCCGCAATTTTTCTCGCGTGCGATTGCATTTCTCAATCTTGAAATCAGAACCACCCTTAAAAAGGGTGGTTTGCTCTTAGGGTATAACC
>NZ_QRVE01000038.1 GCF_003462685.1 Collinsella sp. AF23-4AC
CCGGATCGCCTTCCCTCAACGCGACCCTGCGGAGCCGTGAGCGGGGAGGGAAGGCGATCCGGCCTCCCGCCCTGCGCTCCGCAGCAGCCAGCGCCAAGCGCTAGTAGTTCACCACCTGCTCCTCAAAGTACGCCTTCGGGTGGTTGCACACCGGGCACACCTCAGGCGCCTCGGCACCAACGTGCAGGTGCCCGCAGTTCAGGCACTTCCACACCTTCACGCCCTCACGCTCAAACACCTCGCCCGACTCGATGCGCTCGACGAGTTTGTTGTAGCGCTCCTCGTGGGCCTTCTCGACGGCGGCGACACCACGGAACTTCTCGGCGATCTCGACAAAGCCCTCCTCCTCGGCGGTCTTGGCAAACTCGTCGTACATCGTGGTCCACTCGTAGTTCTCTCCTGCGGCGGCATCGCGCAGATTGTCCAGGGTGTCGGGGACGGCGCCATCGTGCAGATACTTAAACCACAGTTTGGCGTGCTCGGACTCGTTGCCAGCCGTCTCGGCAAAGATGTTCGAGATCTGAACGTAGCCGTCCTTCTTGGCCTTGGAGGCATAGTAGCGATACTTGGTGTGTGCCTGGGACTCACCGGCAAAAGCGGTCTCGAGGTTCTTCTTGGTCTGAGAGTTCTCAAAATCCATAGGTGTACTTCCCTTCAACACGTGCCGCCCATAGGCTTTGAGCGACCTCGTCTTTAGGATGCCCTCAAGCCGCGAATTTAAACCTTACAATCCCGTTCTTCAGATTTGAGCGGGCTACACACTCAACCAACGATCGTCCTCGGCTCGGCAAAAGCCCTCGCGCTCCAGGTCAGCCAGAATGCCCGCGATCAAGTCGCACTCGACCGGCCCGCGACCGGCTGCCGCTTCCATCTCGTTGACGCCCACCACGGCATCAGCAAGCGTCATCCCCGCCGGCTGCCCATCGCGCGCTGCCAACAACATACGCACGATATGCGCGCGCTTTTGGCGGCGCGAGCCCTCAAACTTGGACTGACGACTATAGCCCGCCGACCGCCTGGACGGATTGGGCAATGTCTTTTTAAGATACGCGCCGTAATCCAGCAATGCGTAATACCACGCGCGCGGCGTGTCGGCATCGTCTTGAGGCGCGGCAAAGGGCGCGATCTCGTCCGCCGCCGCGCCGGGGGCCGCCGGACAGGCAGCTTGGATCAGCGGCACCAGTTCGCGATCGGGAACGGCCGGCACATCGGGAAAGAAGTGATGCAGAAAGACCGTGCGCACGTTGGTCTCCAGATACACGCCCGGAAGATCAAACGCAAACGACCGGATACCCTGCGCCGTTGCCGGGCCAATACCAGGCAGAGCGACCAAGTCACGCGTCTCACGCGGAAACTCCCCGTCCCAGTCCTCTACAACGCGCTGAGCGGCATTGTGGAGCGCCAGAGCGCGTCGGTTGTAGCCCATCCCCTGCCAAGCGTCCAAAACATCGGAAGGCGCGGCCTGGGCAAGCGCCTGCACGGTCGGAAAACGATCGAGCCACACCGGCATGCGCGCCTCCACGCGCGGAACCTGCGTTTGCTGCAGCATGACCTCAGAAAGCCAAATGATGTACGGGTCACGCGTGCGGCGCCACGGAAGGTCGCGATAACGCAGGACCCCTTCCGAACGAATCATCGAACGAAAGGGGTCCTGAATCATGGCTATGCTCCTTATGCGGCGCTATTCCTCCCGGCAAGCGCACGCGCAGGTGGCGTACTCGGGAAACGCTTCGCGGTCGGCGAACTTGGGATCGACGGCCGGGAACTGGCGGTGAGCGACGATGTCGCCGAGCGAAACGGAATCGAGGTAGTCGCGCATCAACGCCTGGGCTCCGGCCCACAGGGGATGATAGCAGCACGTGCCCATGCGCGCACAGTCACCATCGGGCGCGGTGCAATCGTTCATAACCATAGGACCCTGAACGGCCTCGACGACCTGGCGGATAGTGACATCGTCCGGACTGACCTTGAGACGCATGCCACCGTGGACGCCGCGCAGGCTCTCCACAATACCGGCCTGGACCAAACCGTGCTGAATCGAGCGGGCAAACGAATACGGGACATTGACCTCTTCGGCAGCGGTGCGAACAGAAAGCAAACGCTCCGGATCCTCGGCAAGCATCGCCAGCATGCGAAGGGCGTAATCAGTCTTCCTCGATATGTCCATTTTTCCCCTTTCAAGGAATACGAACAGCTCGAACGAGCTCCGGGGCCGAGCTTGTGTCGAGACGCTAAATGACCGCTAGGACATCCAAATGATAAATAGGATATCCACTGAGTGCCGCGCTTGGAGCGAAATGCATCAGATGCGGCCTACAGTGCAATTTAGTATAACCTAACCCCCTGTCTCGTTGAACAGGTGTTGCGCAACAAAGCTGTTGTTTAGACAGATATACTTACTGGATTTTACTTGCGTTCCCGAAGACGCGGGGATTCTGGGCGAAGATGCGCCAGGGCGATCGTTCTATCGAAACAAAGTGCATCAAACGCAAAAAGCCACGTCCAAAGACGTGGCTTTAATTGCGTTGGCGGGAAGTACGGGGCTCGAACCCGCGACCTCCGACGTGACAGGCCGGCGCTCTAACCAAACTGAGCTAACTCCCCAGGCAGTCGTTCGCGTTTGTTTCCGCTCGCGTGCGCTGCGGGGATTAGTATACACAGAAGTCTGTCCGGCGCGCAACAACTTTTTTGAAAAAATTTTTCGGGCCATCCGGGAGGGCTTCCGGGGCTGAGGGCGGGGGTTAAGTTTGCTGCTCTACAGTCCTGCGCAAGACGGAAAGCACATTAAGTGCTTTCCTTTGCG
>NZ_QRVE01000039.1 GCF_003462685.1 Collinsella sp. AF23-4AC
CATCGAGATTGAAGAAGGGGGAGGCCTCGCGGCCTCCCCCTTTTTTGCGTTTACGGGCAACATTCCTTATGCAATTAAATCAATTTAATCATCCACCGCTGAATATAGACGTTCACCGTTCTTTGGCCGGTTCTCTGTTCTCAATGGACTAATATTTGCTTTAGCGCACTGCTGCGCTTGTCCTGTTTTTACACGGGTCGTTTTATTGATTGTGACGGAAGGACTCACATGGCAGATGTTCATGAGCTGCTTGATACTTGGATTGCCAATGTCAAGGACGAGGAGCTCCTCGCTGAGCTCAACACGATGAAGGAGCAGGGTGATGAGGACGCCATCACCGACGCTTTCTTCCAGGATCTCGCCTTCGGTACTGCCGGCCTTCGCGGCACTATCGGTGCGGGCACTAACCGTATGAATATCTATACGGTCGGTCGTGCGACCCAGGGATTCGCTGACTACCTCAATGCGACCTTTGAGCATCCGACGGTCGCCATCGCTCGCGATAGCCGCAATAAAGGTGAGCTGTTCGTCAAGACTACGGCTGCCATTCTTGCAGCAAACGGCGTGACTGCCCTCGTGTATCCCAAGATTTCTCCTGTGCCGACGCTCTCCTGGGCCGTCCGCGACCTTAAGTGCTCCGGCGGCATTTGCATGACCGCTAGTCATAACCCGGCGCCGTATAACGGCTATAAGGCCTATGGCCCCGACGGCTGCCAGATCACCAGCGAGGCCGCCGATGCAATTTCTAAGGCTATCGCCGAGACCGATACATTCACCGGCGTGAAGTCCATGGACTTTGATGAGGCTCTTGAGCAGGGTCTGGTCAAATGGATCGACGACTCGTGCCTCGAGCGTTATTACGACGCCGTTCTCGCCCGCGGCGTGACCAACCTTTCTGCCGAGGAGATCGCTGGCGCTCCGCTTAAGCTCGTCTACACTCCGCTCAACGGCACCGGCCTCATTCCCGTCACGACGGTTCTCGAGCGCGCTGGCATCACCGATGTCACGGTTGTTCCCGAGCAGAAGGAACCTAACGGCGATTTCCCGACCTGCCCGTATCCTAACCCCGAGATCCGACAGGCCATGCAGAAGGGCATCGATCTCTGCGAGCAGGTTCACCCTGATCTGCTGCTTGCAACCGATCCCGACGCCGACCGTGTTGGCGTTGCTGTCAAGAATGGCGATGACTACCTGCTACTGACAGGCAACGAGATGGGCGTCCTACTGCTCGACTATATCTGCAAGACCCGTGCCGCCCGCGGCGAGGACCTCACCAAGAAGGTTGCCGTTACTACTATCGTTTCTTCCGCCATGGTCGATGCACTGGCCGAGGAGTATGGCTTTGAGCTCCGTCGCTGCCTGACGGGCTTCAAGTACATCGGTGACATCATTACCTCGCTTTCCGATGCTGGCGAGGTCGATCGCTTTATCTTCGGTTTTGAGGAGAGCTACGGCTATCTGGCCGGCGACCACGTGCGCGACAAGGACGCCGTGAGCACTTCGCTGCTGATTTGCCAGATGGCTCAGTATTACAAGCTGCAGGGTAAGAACCTCGCCGATGCGATGCACGAGCTGTACGAGAAGTATGGCTACTACCACAATAAGACGATTTCGCTGAGCTATCCGGGTGCTGAGGGTGCGGCAAAGATGGCCGGCATCATGGCCGGTCTGCGCGAGAACCCGCCTGCGGAGCTTGCTGGATCCAAGATTGAGGCCGTCGTGGATTACAACACCTGCGTGAACGGCCTGCCGAAGGCTAATGTCATTGAGTTCGATCTCGAGGGCGGCAACAAGGGTATCGTCCGTCCTTCTGGCACCGAGCCCAAGATCAAGCTGTATATCTTTGCCAAGGGCGCGGATGCCGCCGAGGCTGATGCAGCACTTGATGTGATTGAGGAGTCCGGTCGCAAGCTGCTGGCATAAGGTGTTTAAGAGTCTATTACTATAGATAGGCGAAAGAGGGGATCTCGGAAACGAGGTCCCCTCTTATATTTCAAGACTTTAGTCTGCTGGCCGCGCAGCGGCCAGCTTTAAACCACCCGC
>NZ_QRVE01000004.1 GCF_003462685.1 Collinsella sp. AF23-4AC
TATACGGGTGCATCATCGACGTCTTCAATACAGAAGATATCAGTGCGGAGTGTTTTCAGGGGTTAACCTGCGCTGCCTTCTACCGTCACGTGGCATTCAGGGCATCTGGAGTGGACGGCGGCTTGGCTACGAGCTGGAGCTGAGGATCTGAATGGTCGGGTGCCGTTACTGGGAGCGCAGGCGTTGCTGGTGGTGATCACTTTGGGACTGGAATTTCCGCCTGCTAGCAAAAAGGCCTCCCGAGCTGCTGCTCAGGAGGCCTTTCGTTCAATCGCAAGCGAACGCGTTAGTTGTTCTTGGTCAGACGCTCGACGTCGTGGGCGATCATGTATTCCTCGTCGGTGGGGATGACCATGACCGTGACGGCGGAACCGGCGGCGCTGATGACCTGCGGGCCGTTGCCCACGGCCTCGCGGTTCTTGTTATTGTCGATGCGTACGCCCAGCCACTCAAAGCAGTCGCAGAAGGCCTTGCGGATCGACCAGTCATTCTCGCCGATGCCGGCGGTAAAGGTGATGGTGTCCACGCCCGCCATGGAAGCGATCATGGAGCCAGCCTGCTGCATGGCCTTGTAGGCGAACATATCGAAGGCGAGCAGGCAGCGCTCGTCGCCCTCGGAGGCGCGTGTACGGATGTCGCGGGCGTCGTTGGAGATGCCCGAGATGGCAAGCAGACCAGACTGCTTGTTCATCATGTCATCGACTTCCTGATAGCTGTAGCCGCCCTCGCGCTGGAGGTAGCACACGGTGGCAGGATCAATGGAACCACAGCGAGTGCCCATCATCAGACCGTCGAGCGGCGTGAGGCCCATCGTGGTGTCGCGGCACACGCCGTCCTCGATAGCAGCGAGCGAAGCACCGTTACCCAAATGGCACGAAAGCAGACGGTGGCAGCGCGAACCCAGGATCTCCTTGGCCATCATCCACTCATAGCGATGGCTCGTGCCGTGGGCGCCGTACTTGCGCACGTGGTACTTGTCGCACACGTCCTTGGGCAGCGCGTAGGTATAGGCGACCTCGGGCATGGTCATGTGGAACGAGGTATCGAAGACGGCGACGTTGGGCAGCTCCGGATACTTCTCGCGGCAATACTCGATTGCTGCGGCCTCGCCGTAGTTGTGCAGCGGAGCAAGCGGTGCCACCTCAAGAATCTTGGCCATAACCTCGTCGTCGACAACTGCGGAATCATCGAAGTGCCAGCCGCCCTGAACGATACGATGGCCAATGCCATCAATCGTAAAGTCGGTCTTCTCGAGCTCCTCGAGCACGCGAGCGATAGCAGAGCGATGATCGGGGAAAGGGACCTCCTCGGTCTGCTTGGCGCCACCGTTCTCGGAGTGGCCAAAGATGCCCATGTCCGAACCGATACGTTCGCAGTTGCCCTTGGCGAAAACCTCTCGGGTATCGGTATCCAAAAGCTGATATTTAAGGCTTGAGCTGCCGGCGTTGACAACAAGTACGTTCATGAGACTCCTTTGCAGTGCAATACGGTCGACGCAGACCCCTTAAGGCGGCCGCATTTTAATAAGAAGTTATCACAACTTGATAAATAGCTATCAAGCATATCGCCCAACGAGCACAAAAGAGGGGCCGAACGGCGCTCGGTCGTCCAGCCCCTCCCTCTTGCAATTACTTGCCGTTGACGATGCGCTCGACGTCGGAAGCGATCATGAACTCCTCGTCCGTGGGGATGACGAAGATCTTGACCTTGGAATCCTTGGCAGACAGGCACCAAGCGCCGTCACCACGCAGGGCGTTGCGGGCATGATCCATCTTGACGCCCATAAAGGCCAGACGGTCGGCAACGCCGGCACGAACGGCCGGAGCGTGCTCACCGATGCCAGCGGTGAAGACCAGCGTGTCCATGCCGCACATGGAAGTAGCCATCTCGGCAGCCTTGGCGGCAATCTTGTAGACAAACATGTCGAAGGCGAGCTGAGCATCGGGGTCACCAGCGGCGGCGAGCTCCTCGACGTTGCGGCAGTCGTTGGTCTTGCCGCCGGTCACAGCCAAAAGGCCGGACTTCTTGTTCATCATCTCGTCGACCTCGTCGAAGGTGTAGCCACCCTCGCGCTGCAGGTAGCACACGGTAGCCGGGTCGATGGAACCGCAGCGGGTACCCATCATGACGCCGTCGAGCGGCGTCAAGCCCATGGTGGTGTCCATGCACTTCCCGTCCTCGATGGCGCACAGAGAAGCGCCGGAGCCAATGTGGCACACGACGACCTTGCGGGCCTCGCCGTTGGTCATCTCGGCGACCTTCTTGGAGATGTAACGGTAGCTGGTGCCGTGAGCGCCATACTTGCGGATGTGCAGCTTGTCGCAGACGTCCTTGGGCAGGGCGTAGGTGCGGGCGACCTCGGGCATGTTGAAGTGGAAAGCGGTGTCGTAGACCGTGACGTTGGGCAGGTCGGGATACTGCTCCAGGCAGTACTCGATAACATTAGCCTCGGGGTTGTTGTGCAGCGGGGCGAGCGGGGCAACCTCGCGGATCTTGGCGAGAACGTCCTCGTCGACGAGGGAGGAATCGCCAAAGTACCAGCCGCCCTGAACGATGCGGTGGCCGATGCCCTCAATCTTGACGCCGTTGGCCTCGAGGTCCTTCAGGACGACCTCGATGGCGACCTTGTGGTCGGGGAACTCGATGTTCTCGGTCACCTTCTTGGAGCCGTTGGCAGCGTGGGTGAAGGTGCCGCCGGTAAAGCAGACGCGCTCGCAGGAGCCCTTCGCGGACACCTTATGGGACTTGGTATCGATGACCTGATACTTAAGGGTCGAAGATCCTGCGTTGACGACCAGAACGTTCATGTGTCTCCCTACTAACAGGCGGTGTGGCGCCGCCAGATTACATACGTTTCAATAATAAACCCAAACGCCCTCGCGCTCGGGTTTATTGCGTTGATATATAAGTTATCGGTGCCTAAATACTCATGGCCTTTGACTTGTAAGACAAAATAGCGCGGGGATATACACCAAAGAAGAAATCCCGAGCGCAACAAGCAATACGACTCTAATGCCCGCAACGCTACTCAGCACAGAGTTGAGCAGATAGAAAAGAACAGCACCCACCGCCACCATCTGGCTTTGAACCGAAATCAGTGAACAGCGCATCGATGAATCGGCAGCATTTTGGAAAACTGAGTATTTGATTGGGGCAAACAACGAGTACGCAACCGTCTGCAGCACATAGAACACGGGCAGCAAATTAGCCGGAGCAAGGGGGATCAAAAACAAAGCTGTCAATACTAAGCGAATGATGCCGCAAATACGCGCAAAACGGCCCTTGTCGACATGAGCAATCACACTGGGCACAATAAGCCCCATGGAGGCCGAGGCAAGGAGCTGGACCGCAATGGTCACACCCGAAGCGACGGCATTCATTCCGCGACCCGCAAGCAGCAGTGAGAAAAAGTCTTCCAGGGCGACAAAAGCAAATGCCTGAGAACAGTCCATGATGAACGCTGAACGAAGAATGCCATTACACGCAATAGCGGCACCGATCATCTTCGGGCTAATTCCACGCTCAGGTGCCCCCGCAGTGCCCCCTCTTCGCATCTCAGGAATGCAGACAACGACAACCAACGTCAACACCATTGCGATGATATCTGCCGAAAGACCAATGAGATATGCACCGACAGACGAAATGAAACCGCCCACGCAAGCGGAGATGGCATAAGAGGCATAGAAAACAAATCGCTCAACGACATTAAGTCTTACGAGCTGGTCCTGAGAGACGCTGTCAATGTAAATCGCTTCTATGGATCCGCTCAGACATGCAACGGCAAAACCTTTGAGAGCGAACGCACCGATTAAAAGCAGAGGGGAACGGACGAGAAGCAGGGCGGCGTAGTATCCAAGCATCCCCACGCCGCCAACGAGACCGCTTGTCTTTCGTCCAAACCTATCAGCAATATAGCCAGTGGGTACTTCGAGGATGAACTTACTCACTTGATATGCAATCATCATGCTAGAAATCGCCACCATCGAGAATCCGACGAATTCAAGGTAAACCGTCAGAAAATACAAAATGGTGCTGAAGTTCGACAGAAAAACGAACGTCATATAAAGCAAAACCGTACGGTTTTTCATGCTCCGCCCTCCAAGAGTCAGCAATCTAAATCGGAATCTTGGAAAAGCATGAGGGCAAAGCTGTCAGCTATGTGTTGCAGAACGTCAACATTCACTTGACGACACGAGGCCAAATGGCCTCACGAAGCGAGATGACGCAATAGGTGAAGAAAGACCGTCTGGTGTCGATCGGTCCAGGCATTTTGTCGATAGCAAAAGTAGATGGGCAAGGCTACGTCATGTGAGGCTTCAATGGAGTACTCGCTCACTTCCGATCCATCCGATGCGAGAGAAGAGCCAGAAAAACCCAATATCAATCCCCCGGCTTGAAGAAACTCAGCCTGAGCCCTGCTTCCGTATTCGACATCACGGAAGCGAAAATTGACGAGCTGGGCTTCAGGGCATTGGTTAATCGCATTGAGACAGGGTGACAAATTAATGGGAACAGCGAGCCTGCCGCCCAGTAACTCACGAATGGTCATAGCGTCAACAGATTGATGACCCGCTGGGTATGAAAGAACCTTGAGCTCCTTTTCACCCAAATATTTTGAAGAAAGGACGCTGTCCCGTGGTTCCTCAAACGAGATAGCCGCGTCCGAAATGCCAAGCACAAGTGATTCAAAGCATGTTGCCGTTGGCTGATGCCACACATCAAGATGAATCTGAGGGTGCGAGCGTTCAAACGAGTCATACCAGTTTTCGGCAAAAAGGCGCCCCCGTCCATGAAGGCAGGGGGCGTAAAGACGGAAGTGGCCGTCGGGCGAGACGCCGTCGCCCCTCGATTGTGCGTACTTTTTGAGATCGTCGACTTGTGCCAGGATCACGCGTGCACGACGCGCAAATTCTCTGCCCGCCGGAGACAAAACAGCCTCCCCCGCCGATCGGTCGAGCAAAACAATCTGATACTCAGATTCCAACTTTTTGATTGCCGACGAAACGGCTTGCGGACTCACATGAACGGCGCGAGCTGCTTTGCGCACGCCGCCATAGTTCGCTACCGCTTGAAGGTATTCGAGTTGAGAAAGCTGCATAGATTACTCCAAAGGCAGCCAAGTCGACGGGCTACGCGCCCTCAGATGAGGTTCTCGCCCAGGCTCTTGCCACCGAGGACGTGCATGTGGAAGTGCATGACGGTCTGGCCGGCGTTGACACCCTTGTTGGAAATGACGCGGAAACCGTCCTCCAGACCCTTGGCCTTGGCGACCTCCTGGATGGCGTGAGCCATGGCGCCCATGGTCTCGGCGGGCACGTTGTCGGCGATATCGCTGTAGTGCTTCTTGGGGATCACGAGCGTATGGACCGGCGCCTGGGGGTTGAGGTCGTCGAACGCGATGACTTGGTCGTCCTCATAGACAACGGTCGAGGGGATCTCGTGGTTGGCGATTTTGCAGAAAATGCAATCACACATGGTTGGTTCCTTTCTCACAGACCAAAGTAGTCTTTTTGGGACGGGGCTTTTTTGACTACTTTTTCGCAAACGCAAACGCTCGGCGAGCCGTCGCGCAAGGGTAGTCAAAAAAGCCCCGTCCCAAAAAGACTACCCCAAAGCAGGCTGTAAGTTGGCTAGAACGAGAGGTTGTCGTCGGTGTTGGCGGCTTCGCCGTCGGCGAGCACGTCGTTGCCATCAACGTCCTTAAGGAGCACCGAGACCTTCTGCTCGGCATCGGACAGGCGGGTACGCAGACTCTTGAGGAGCTCGACACCGCGGGTATAGCTCTCGAGCGACTCCTCGAGCTCCATATCGCCCGACTCAAGGCTGCGGATGATGAGCTCCAGCTCCTGCGAGGCCTGCTTGTACGTAAGCTGCTCCACCGGGGTCTTCTCTGCCATATCTGTTTCCTTTCCTAAGGGTCTATCACTGTGAAACGCGGTCTACTCGACCGCGTTGACGGTTGCCGAAACGTTACCGTCTGACATGCGCACGCGGATGGCGTCGCCGGGCTTAAAGGTCTTGGCGCTCGTAGCAACCCCATCATCGCTGTACGCGATGGAGTAACCGCGGGCAAGCACCTTGAGCGGCGACAGGGCATCGAGCGACGCGGCCGCTCGGCCCAAGTCGGACGCGGGCTTGCTGAGCATCGTGCGCCCCTGATGCTCTAGACGAGAACTCGCAAGCGCGAGCGCATGGCGCTTGCCATCGAGCCCCGAGGTGCTTGCAACCAGACGCTCGGGCAGGTGCTCAAAGTTGGAACGAAAGGACCCGACCGAGCGTACTATGGCGCCCGACAGGCGATCGGCAGTCAGCGCAAGCTCCGATTCGCGACGCTCGACCATAAATGTGGGGTCGTTGAGGCACGGGCGGCACGCGGCTGCATCGAGCGCGTCGCCCAGACGAGCCGTATAGGTGTCCCAGGCACGACGGCCGCGTTGGTCGAGCATTTCCAGATCGACCTGATCCGACCCGATCATCGAAGCCATCGCGGCGCCCAGACGCTGATGGCGCGCCTCGAGCACATCAGCCAACTCCGTCATAGCCGGCGCCACCGATTCGGCCGCCGCCGTGGGTGTGGAGGCGCGACGGTCACTCACCATGTCGCAGATCGAGGTATCGGGCTCATGCCCAATGCCCGTCACCACAGGCACGGGACAGGCTGCCACCGCGCGGGCGAGCTCCTCATCGTTAAAGGTCATGAGGTCCTCGAAGGAACCGCCGCCACGCACGAGCAAAATGCAATCGGGCGCCGGCGTAATGGCAGCGGCGCGGCGCAGGCCCTCAATGAGCTCGGCCGGCGCACCCTCGCCTTGAACCTTGGCGCCCACGCAGACGAGCTCGACGAGCGGGTTGCGACGGCGCAGCGTACGCTTGACGTCGTCGATTACGGCACCCGAAAGCGAGGTGACAACCGCCACGTGGGAGCAGAACACCGGAATGCGGCGCTTGCGCGCTTCGTCCATCAGGCCCTCGCGGCGTAGCTTTTCGGCCAGTTGCGCCACTTGTTGACGCAGCAGACCCTCGCCCGCCAGCGAGAATGAGCGAGCGACAAAGCTCATGCGGCCCGTGGCCTTATAGAGATTGAAGCTGCCCTTAAAGCTCACCTGCATGCCATCGCGCAAGTCGAAGGTGCGCTTAAGGTAGGCGCCCTTCCAGATGATGCAGTCAACGGCGGCCGAGTCGTCCTTAATCTGGAAGTAGCAGTGGCCGCTTCGGGCATTGGGGCCACGGAAGCCCGTGACCTCGCCCAGAACGCTCAGCTGCGGAATGGCATCGAGAGCACCGGCGGCGATCTCTACCGCCTGGCTCACGCTGAGCTCCTTACGCTCCTGCTCGTCCGAACCGTCGAACTCGGCGGAAACGGCATTGCCGGTCAGATTCCAGCCTGCCACGCAGCCTCCTTTCGTTATCGCGCACAAGGGCTCCGGCCCTGCGCAAATTCAAGTCCAACACATAGTACAGCGCCGCGGGGACACAAATCTCCGCGGCGCCTGTCAAGCCAATTTGTTATCGGTTGGAGTTTCTGTTGTAGCGAGCCATAAGATAGAGCAGCTGAATGATCGAAGTGAGCGCTGCAGCCACATAGGTAAGCGCGGCTGCCGTCAGGACCTTCTTGGCACCGTTGACCTGCTTGGAACTCATACCCGACTGCTCAATATACGCCACGGCGCGCCGACTAGCATCAATCTCAACCGGCAGCGTAACCAGTTGGAACAGCACGCTAAACGAGAAGAAGACCAGCGCGAGGGTCGTGAGTCCCGCGATGTTCATGAACAGGCCCATGAGCAGTACGATCGTCCAGGTGTTCTGGGTAAAGTTGACGACGGGGACCAAAGCGGTGCGTACCTTCATCATGGCATAACCACTTTGACGCTGGGCGGCATGGCCCGCCTCGTGGCAGGCGACGGCAACGCTTGCGACCGACCCGCCCGAACGGTTGGCATCCGAGAGATACAGGTTGTTATCCTGCGGGTTGTAATGATCGGTAAGCTCGCCGGCAACGCCCTTTATGCCCACGGCGCTACAACCGTTGGCATCGAGCATGCGACGAGCGACCGTGGCGCCCGTATCGCCGTCCGAGCGCACCTTAGACCACGTCTTGTACGTCGAGTTGATATAGCTCTGCGCGGCAAGGCCAAGCACTGTGCAGACAAGAACAACCAGCAGGTACAGCGGGTCGATGCCAAAGCCGTATCCATAGTAATAAGGCATGCGAATTCCTCCGAATCGAGTTACACGTTGGAGGCATTCTACCCACTCGACTGACCAGCAAATCAACATCGATGTTTTGGCAATGTCAGCGAAAACGGTCGAGAGCGAGCAAGGTGACGTGAAAGAGAAGCGTCGCGTACTTTGGTACGCGAGCGACGATTGAACGTCAGATTGCCGCTCTCGGCCGTTTGCAGCGTCGAGCTGTTACGCGGTTTGGTAAAACCGCGTAACTATATACCTATAGCAATTCAATTTTGCCATCTTTGACCGTCAACCCCATATTGCCCGAGAGTAAATCGTCCAGACGCGAACCCACGAGCTCAAAACGCCAACCTTCGCGCAGGGGGCTCTGCTCGGGATGCTCGATGTAGTCGGCCAGGTCATCGCGCGAGGCAATGACCGAGGTCGCCACGCCCGAGCGCTCGGAGACCAAGCGAATAAGCGCATACATAAGGTCGGTCACGCTCTCCAACTCCGGCGAAATCTGGCGATGCCCGCGCACCATGAGCGGCAGGCGATCGTGCGGGCAGCTCGCGCCGCGCTTGATGGCCATGAGCGCGCCGTCCACATCGCGCTCCCCCAGCTGGTCGGTGCCGCGGATGCTGCGGAACTCCTCGACGCGCACGGGATTGCGCTTGACGAGCGCCAGCAGCGTGTCGTCGGACATGACCCACTTGCGCGGGATGTTGCGGCGCTCGGCGCGATCCTCGCGCCAAGCGGCGAGCTCGCGCGCGATACCCAGCTGGTGACGGCTGCAGGAGTTGATGCGCTTGACCTTGCGGAATGCCTCGTGACGATCGGCGCGATAATGCGACTCGTCGGCCAGCGGACGCAACTCGTCGAGCACCCAGTCCACCCGGCCCAGCTCGCGCAGGCGACTCATCATCTCGGTATAGGCGACGATCAAGTACTTGACGTCATCAATCGCGTACTCAATCTGCTTATCGGTCAGCGGGCGACGCGACCAGTCGGTCAGCGACTCGGTCTTGGGCAGCGAGACGCCGCAAAACGTCTGAACAAGCGCGCCATACGAAATCTGCTGGCGCTCGCCCAAAAAGGCGGCGGCAACCTGCGTATCGAAAATCGGTCGTGGCAGCACGCCCACGGTATGGAGCATAACCTCCATATCCTGCGAGCAGGCGTGAAAGACCTTAGTCACGCTCTCGTCGGCCATAAGCTCGGCCAGCGGCGATAGGTCGTCAATCACCAGGGGATCGACCGCGACGCTCTCGGCAGGGGTGGCAATCTGAACCAGGCACAGGCGCGGATGGAACGTGCGCTCGCGCAAAAACTCGGTATCGACGGCAATCGCGTCGAACTCACGGGCGCGCTGGCAAAAGTCGAGTAGAGCCTGATGTGTGGAAATGTACATATCAACCCATCGAATAAGGTTAGGCCCGAAAAACACGGGTAGGATATCGGCATTGCCTTACAACTATACTCGGTTAGTCACAGAACGGGAACGTAAGTATGCGCTGCCTTATCATCCACAACCCGGCATCGGGCCCCAGCTCAGATGAAATCTACGCATTCACGCACGCCCTCGCGCAGGGCGGCGACGAGGTCGTGATGCGTTTTATCGGCGATGGCATGGAGCCCGAGGACGCCGTGGCAGACGTGCGCGAGTTTGATCGCGTGGTCGTTTCGGGCGGCGACGGCACCGTCTCCAACGTGCTCGACCAGATGCGCGGATGCGGTGTCCCCACGCTCGTCTTCCCCTCCGGTACGGCCTGCCTGTTCTTTAACAACATCGGTAATGCCCCCGAGGCAGCGGCGCTTGCCAAGGCTTGCCGCGCCGGTCGCACGGTCAAAGTGGACATGGGCGAGCTCTTTTGGCTCGACGAGGACGGCAACGAGAAGCGCCACGGCTTTATCATCATTGCCGGCTCGGGCTTCGACGCCGAGATCATGATGAAGGCCGCTCCCACCAAAAACGACATCGGCGAGATCGCCTACTTCCTCTCCGCGCTCGCCACGCCCAACCCCACGGTGGCGCACTTTACGATTGAGCACGACGGCATTGTCGAGGAGCTCGACGGCATCTGCTGCATGGCGGGCAATACCTCGGTCATCCAAAACGACATCAACCTGTTCCCCGACTGCCGCATGAACGATGGCATGGTCGACATTGCGGTCATCGAACCCGTAAAAACTGTGCAGCTTCTACCGACTGTGATCACCGCCGCACTCGACCCCGCCGGCAAGGTACTCGGGCGCCCGCAGTTCAAGATCATCCAGACCAAGGAAGCCAAGATCACCTGCACCCCATCGCTGGGCATGCAGTTCGATGGCGAGATCATCTCCAGCAACTCGGGCGTCTTTGGTGCCCGCGCACTTCCGCAATGCCTCGACCTCATCGTCGATGAATTCTCACCGCTTGGTAAATAGGAGGACCCCATGAACGACAATCCCCTGATCGGCTTTATTGTCATCGTCTTGGCCATGCTCGTCGGCTATGCGATCAACGTGATCCACCGCCGGAAGAAGTAATTCCACATTGGTATGATATTCATCCAATTATCGTCTCCCCCGTTGTTTATGCATTTGCCAAACAGCGGGGGATTTTCATTTCGAGCATTCCAGCTACTTTATTCGGCTACAGTAATTACAGGGCGTCTTTATTAAAGTAAAGCTACAAACTGAGTATAATTAACCGCTCATCGCATATTTCATTACGCTTATCGAGTAAGTTTCTTTCATAGATGAATATTGTTTCCAGTTCGTTACGCTAATGGGGTGTCTTTATTGGCTGAAGCCCTCTGGCAACGGAGGGCTTTCGCACGCTGGGAGGGAAAATGAGGAAAACTCACCCCGTCAACGCGCTCAAAAAGCTTGGCATAGGCCTCGCCTTTGGAGCTGCAACCATCATGTCCATGCCGACGTCTGCGCTCGCCTGCACGCAGATGTACATGGGCAAAGATCTAACAGCCGACGGCAACACGTACTACGGCCGCGCCGAGGACTTTGGCAAGCGCTATCTTAAGCACTACGGCATCGAACCTGCCCACGAACCTGGCTTTAAGTACAGCTCGATTGAATCTGCTTTTGAATACACTTCGAACAAGCCTACCTATCGCTACAGCTATGTACGCGACCACCCCTCCAACTGGATGGGTCGCACCGACGCCTACTCCGAGGCCGGCATCAACGAGAAGGGCGTCTCCTGCTCCGCCACGCTAAGCACCTCCTATAACGAGGAGGCCGCTGCAGCAGACCCCATCGATGAGGAAGTGGGTCTGGGCGAGTACAGTTACGGCAGCATCATCCTGGGCGAGAGCGCCACGGCCCGCGAGGGCGTCGAGCTTCTCGGCAGCCTGATCGATGATCAAGGCGTCTGCACCAACGACCAGATCATCATCGCCGACAACAACGAGACCTGGCTGTTCGCCACACTTTCCGCCCATCAGTGGATCGCCATGAAGCTCGCTGACGACGTCGCGTCGCTCAACCCTAATATCGGGAGCCTCAACTACGATGTCAACCTCAATGACACCGAGAACTGCCTGCACTCCGAGGGCATCGAGTCCATGCCCGTGGAGAAGGGCTTTGCCGAGTACACCGACGGCAAATTCGACGTTGCCAAGACCTATGGCGAGAGAATCAATGAAAGCGGCAGGCATCAGTGGACTCGCTATGTCCAGGGCCGAGACTACTTCATGAACCCGCTAATCAAGGACGAGGACTACACCATTGTTAAAGACAAGGACGGTACCGGCGCATCCGTCAGCGAGATCCAGCCCTTGTTCTTCAAGCCTGGCAAGTCTGGCTGGAGCACCTTTGAGCTGATTCGTGCCTTTGGCAACCGCGGCGAAAATGTCCCCGGCCTTAACGCCAACACCGACGGCGTCTACGCCATCGGCACCGAGCGCAACACCGAGATCAACCTCTTCCAGATTCGTCGTGGCCTTGACCCCCAGGTCGCTACCATCCAGTGGGAAATGCTCTCCCGCGCCGCGTACTCCGTCGCCATCCCGTTGTACTCCGCTCTGATAACTGAGGTCAGCCCGTACTTCAGCGATCAGACCGTCTCCTTCGATCACTGCAAACAGACTGACGTCGTGTACAACGAGGAGCCCGAGAACTCAATCAACTACGTCCTCATGGACATCAGCTCGCTCTGCTTTGAGAACCCTGACACCCTTGGTATCAGCGTCCGTGCCTACCTCGATGCGCTCCAGAACGAGCTCATCGAGCAGAACAAGGAAGTTGACGCCGCCATGCTGGCCGAGACGACCACCGAGGGCCGCACTGCCCTGGCCAACAAGGCCGGCAAGGCTGCCACTGAGAACACCTACGTCAAGTGCAAGGCCCTGCTCCAGGAGATGCGCGCCTATCAGAAGGCCGAAAACTTCGACCAGCCCTTCACCCCGAGCGACCTGAACACCGAGACTAACGGCCTCAAGGTGTCCATCACCTACGCCAAGGACGCTCTTGCCACCGACCCGGTAACCCCGGATCAGCCTGGCACTCCCGAGCAGCCTGGTACTCCTGAGCAGCCCGGTACCCCCGAGCAGCCCGCTAAGCCCGAGAAGCCCACCACCAAGCCCGAGAAGCCTGGCAAGTCGGACACCACGACTACGGTAACCACCAACAAGACGAACACCAAGGGCGGCCTGCCCACCACCGGTGATCGTTTTGATGGCCGCGTGGTGGCTGCATTCGCCATCGCTGGCGTTGCCGTCATCTCCGCGGGCGGTTACTTCCTCTACCGTCGCAATAAGGAGTAACGTCTTAGCTGAGCGGGCAAGGCAGCAATGGCAGCCTCGCCCGCTCAGCCCGCTCTTTTGACCGGTGGGAAACCCGCCTGAAATCTTTTTAAAAAAGATTTCCCCGCACACACTTCGCTGTGCTATAGTGCAGCGCAACAGCAACTAGGTGCGACTGTACCATGGCATCACGAAAGGAGCCACCGACATGAAGAACACGATGAACTCTCTCAACAACTGGTGGTGGCGTGATGCGAATACGATCGGTCGACAGTGAGTCCCTCACGCCTGTTTTTGCGCTCTAGGTGATTGGAAGGCCTCCGGTTTCGACCGGGGGCCTTTTTCTATCTCGAGCCCGATCGCATTCGCATCACGCGCCTCCGCTTTTCTCTTGCACTCCCATTCCGAAAGGATTTTCACCATGTCTCAGAACACCACCGCCGCCCAGCCCCGCACCGTCCAGACCGCCGACCGCGGCAAACTCGATGTCCGCGCTCTCGTCCTGCTCGCCATCCTGCTCGCTGCCGGCTTCATCCTCAACTTCACCGTCGGCAAGGCAATCTCAGGCATCTCGGGCGGCATGATCAGCCCCGAGTTCATCATCTCGGCCTTCTGCCTCACCATCCTGGTCGTTCGCCCCAACATCGGCCAGGCGCTCGTCATTGGCCTCATCTCGGCTGCCGTAATCCAGATCACCACTACTTCGCCGTTCGTCGATTTTGCCGCCGAGGGCATCGCCGCCATGCTCATGGCCGGCATCGTCAACGCCGCCGGCAAGAACGGTCAGGTCAAGCCCGCCATCGCCATCGTCGCAACGTTCGTGACCACCTTTGTCTCGGGCGTCATCTTCATGGTCATCAAGATGGCCATGCTCGGCGTGGTAGGCGAGCTCGCCGCCGCTATGCTGCCCGTCGTCGCCATGACCGCCGTGTTTAACGCCATCCTGGTCGGCGCTCTCTACCTGCCCATCCAGAGGGCTCTGAAGCTCAACTAACCTGCTCGGCTTTACGAGCCACCCCAACGCTCCACCAGCAAAGACTGTCCCAAACAGCTAGCTCTTGGGGACGTTCTTAAACGACTAGTCATTAAAGAACGTCCCCAATGACTATGAAAGGTATCCATGGAAACGATCATCAACGTCGACGATGTCTCGTTCTCCTATGGCACGCAGACCGAGCAGGCGCTCAGCCACATCTCGCTCAGCGTGAACAAGGGAGATTTCATCGGCATCATCGGGCCCTCGGGCGCCGGTAAGTCCACGCTTGCCGCCTGTCTGTCGGGTGCCGTGCCCCACCACTACACCGGCACGTTCTTTGGGTCCGTCATGGTTGACGACCACGACACCTGTGAAGTTTCGCTCACCGATGTGTCGCAGATCGTCGGCAGCGTGTTGCAGGACATCGACACGCAGATGGTCGCTTCGGTCGTCGAGGACGAGATGCTCTTTGGCCTCGAGAACTTTGGCGTGCCGCACGACCAGATTGAGCAGCGCGTCACCGAAACCCTCGAGACCGTGGGTATCACCGACCTGCGCGACCGCGAGATCGCCACGCTTTCGGGCGGCCAAAAGCAAAAGGTTGCCATCGCCGCCATCCTCGCCATGCGTCCGCGTGTGCTCGTGCTCGACGAACCCACCGCGGCGCTCGACCCCGCCAGCTCCACGCTGGTTTTCGAGACCCTGCGTGAGGCCAACCGTGCACTCGGCATCACCATCGTCGTCGTTGAGCAAAAGGTCGCCCTGCTCTCGGAGTACTGCAACCGCGTGCTCGTGCTCAATCATGGCGAAATCGCGCTACAGGGCGAGCCGCACGAGGTCTTCGCGCATACCGACGAGCTCCGTGCCATCGGCGTCGACTGCCCTCGCGTCACGCGTATCTTCAATAGCCTCGAAACCAATGGCCTGGTAAGCGGCACCCCTTGCTTGGATGTCGATGAGGCCGAGCGCCTGATTTCGGGCATCGTCGACCCCGCACGCGCGGCTATCGAAGCCCAGGCGCCCGCTGGTTCCCCGCATGCACCGTCGTTGCGCCCTCATGCCAAGGACGCCGAGCCCGTGCTCACCTTCGATCATGTTGAGTTTGCCTATCCCAATGGCGGCGCCGCCGTCCACGACCTCAACCTGACCCTCTATCCCGGCGAGCTCGTGGGTATCGTCGGCCAAAACGGTGCCGGCAAGACCACGCTCACCAAGCTGCTCACGGGCCTGCTCAAGCCCGCCTCGGGCAGCGTGCGCGTCACGGGACTGGATACTGCAACCGTTCCCACGAGCCGCATTGCCCGCGAGGTCGCGACCCTCTTCCAAAACCCTGACCGTCAGATCTGCAAGGACACCGTGCTCGACGAGGTCGCCTTTGGCTTGGAGCTTGGCGGCATGGACCGCGCCGAGGCCTTGCGTCGCGCCCAGCTCGTCATCGACCGCTTTGGCTTGCCGGCCGACGAGGCGCCCTTCTCGCTCTCGCGCGGTCAGCGACAAATGGTGGCACTCGCCTCTGTCGTGGTCGTAGAGCCCAAGATCGTCGTGCTCGACGAGCCCACGAGCGGCCTTGATTACCGCGAGTGCATGACCGTCATGGAAACGGTGCGCACCATGGCCGAGCGCGGTTGCGCCGTTATCATGGTCTGCCACGATATGGAAGTCGTCTCGGATTTTGCCGAGCGCATTGTGGTAATGGCCGACGGCCGCATCCTCGACCGCGGCCGCACGCACGAGCTATTCTCGAACATCGATCTCATGCGGCGTGCCTACGTGGAGCCTCCACAGGTTATTGAACTCTCGCGCCGTCTGGCATCTTCCGTCTCGCCCGCTTTTGCGCAGGTGAGCGAGGTCACCGATGTCGTTCGAATTACCAAGGAGATGGTCCACCGTGGTTAACGTCATCGACTACATGCCGGGCGATACGCTACTGCATCGCCTGAACCCCGTCGTCAAACTGGGCCTCGCCGCCGCCATCATCGTCGGCATCTTCTTGTCCGACACCTACGTAGCGCTGCTGGGCTTTTTGGCACTCACCCTTGCGCTGGGTGCCTATGCCGGCGTCGTCGACCGTCTGTTCTCGCTGCTCAAGTTGCTGATTCCGCTCGCGCTTATCATGCTGGTGCTCCAGCTGGCCTTTATGCGCGATGGCAACGTGGTGTGGGGCTTTATCACCGACACGGGCCTCATCACAGGATCGAAGGCCTGTCTGCGCCTGCTGGGCGTGGCGCTGCCACTCATCCTCATGCTCATGGTGACCAAGCTCAACGACCTTGCCAACGCCTGCGTCGAGGTGCTGCACGTACCGTATCGCTATGCCTTCACCTTTACCACGGCGCTGCGCTTTGTGCCGGTGTTTGGTCAGGAGATGAACGCCATCATGGAGGCGCAGACCGCACGCGGCGTCGAGTACGACACCAAGAACCCCATCAAGAAACTTAAGCTCATGCTGCCACTGTGCGTGCCACTGCTCATCTCGAGCGTGGGCAAGACCGATGCCACAGCCTTGGCGGCAGAACAGCGCGGCTTCTATCTGCGCACGCGCGCCAGCTCGTACAAGCGCTACCCCATCAAGGGCCTGGACATCGCCGTGCTCATCGTCAGTATCACCCTCATCGCCATCGGCTTCCTGTTCTAACCGACCAAAAAGGGACAGGTTTATTTTGGTCGGTTTTATCTGGGCAAACGTCAAGCTTGCCCTTTAAGCTCCGCTGCGCGATAGCAGCAATCAAACGCAAAAGGCCCCGGCTCGCACCAAACGAGCCGAGGCCTTTACTGTTTCACCAGATAAAACCTACCAAAATAAACCTGTCCCTTTTTGGCAGGTCGGAAGCTAGAGGCGGTAGGGGGCGCCGCTGCGGATGATGGATTCGCGCACCAGGACATCCATGGCGTCGAGGGTGATCTCGGGCATCTCTCGGTACTTTTGCAGCACCGAGAGCTCGGTGCAGGCCAGAATGACGCGGTCGCAGCCGCTACGGGCGAACTCCCACATCACGCGGTCGAACTTATCCATATCGGGCTCACGTCCGGCCTTCACATCATCGTAGATAAGCGACATCACATCGTTCTGACGTTTCTCGCTGGGATAGACGACCTCAACACCCGCAGCCTTACATTCGCGGCCGTAGACGCCCGCGCCCACGGTGCCATCGGTTCCCATAATGCCAATCTTGTGCACCGGCTCGGCCGGCATACTCAGGTTGGGATCGAACTCGCACTCCCCCATCACCGCACCGGCCAGAGCATAGCGCACCGACTCACGCGGCATGTGGATAATCGGCACCTTCGTAAACGACTGGATCTGGTCGTAGAAGTAGTGTGACGTGTTGCAGGGAATGGCAATGTGCGCACAGCCCAGCGACTCGAGTGCCTGGGCACACTCTTTCATGGTCGCCAGCAGCTTGGCATGCTCGCCGGTCTTAATGGCCAACGTGCGGTCGGGCATGGTCGACTTGGAGAGCACCACCATGTCGATATGTTCCTGATCGCAGGCAGCAGCCGTATGACGCACCACCTGGTCGTAGTAATACGACGTGGCCTCGGCGCCCATGCCACCGATAACTCCCAGCTTTTCCATCGCCGCCTCCTTGGTGACGCTTGCACAATTGCGCGTATCATACCCGTGCCCGCCCGATGCAAACCGGACGGGCGCCGTGCTCATCTACTTGTAATACGTCTTGAACAGCTTAAAGTGGCGCAGCTTGGTGTGCCACATGCGCAGCCAGCGGTTAAAGACAAAGTCGCCCTTCATAAACGAAGGGTCGGCGCCCTTGCCTTCCTTGTCCAGGCGATGCACCTTAGCGCGCAGCTCGGGATCCTTGACGTATTTGTCGACGACGCCCATGGGGACGACCATCCACAGCGCCTCGTCCTGCGCCGTCACAAACTCCGGCTCAAACGGGCGGTTGAACACATACTCGTCCACCACATACTTGGCAACGTTAAAGCCACTGTTAGTGACATAGTAGTTGCTGCGACCCTGACGCGTGTTGAAATCGAAGAACTTAAACGAGCCGTCGCGCTCGTCGTACTTAACGTCAAAGTTGGAATAGCCCACAAAGTGAAGGTCCTCGAGCAACTTGCGCACGCCATCCATAAGCTCGTCATTGGGCTCGGTGATGATGCAGGCGTGATTACCGACGCCATGGGGCTGATGCTCCTCGAGCAGCACGTGACCCAGGCACATCATGCGGACCTTGCCGTTGCGGTCGGAATAGCTGGTGAGCACGCGCATGTACTCGTCGTTGCCGGGCACGCGATCCTGCAAGATCAGATCGTCGGTGTAGCCGCTGGCATACGAATCGCGAATGACCTGTTCCAACTCAGCGCGGTCGGCAATCTCATAAGCCTTCTTCTGGCCCTCGAACTCGTGCTGCCACCACATGATGCCGTCAGAAGGCTTCAGAATCATCGGGTAGGGAAAATCGATCTGGTCGAGCACTTCGGCAGGCGCCTCGCCTTGGGCGTTCAGCATCGCCATGGTGAAGGTAAAGGTATGCGGATAGGGCACGCCATGCTTCTCGCACAGCTCGTAGAAGATCTCCTTCTTCTGGCACTGCTCGAGCATGCTGTAGGGTGCGTAGGGAGCGACGATGTTATCCGCCAGCTCATGAGCATCCTTGGCCTGAGCCACGAGGGCAACATAGTTGTCGCCACAGCCCACAAGGACAATCGTCTTGTCGGCATGCGCTTGGGCAATGCCGTTGACGGTTTTGAGCATCACGGGCATGGTGTCGATATCCACGTTGGGCGTGTAGTCGATAATCTGGCTGCGGTACGCGGGACCCGTCTGGTACTTGCCAAAGACCAGACTCTTGACCTGGTACTCCTCGTAGAAGGCGCGCGCCACCGAATAGGCGTTGATGTCGCCACCGAGCAGCACGGGAATGAACTCGCGCTCTGTAAATTGCAATGCCATGGAAACTTCCTATCATGAACTGCCCACACAACGGGCGGTCTTTGCGCAACTGATTTATTTTAGCGTGCCAAGCCGCCGGCGCCCAAAGCTCCACCGTATCTATGGCACTCAACGTAATCGTCCAGCACGAAGACGGCGCTCACCGTTGTATGACAATGGGCAATGAACCCACCGTTGTTGTAGGATTCAACATGTTGCCCGCTCCGTCGAAAGGTGCACCGTGCCCCAGGCTCATCCGATCAACAACCCCATCATTGACGCCGCTAAGCGCGAACTTGCGGATCGTGCCCAGACGGCAGCTCCCCTACGCACCGCAAACGATGCTTACAACGGGCCCGCCCGCATCGTCTCAATCAACACGTCGGAGCACAAAGGCACGCGTAAGTCACCCGTCGCCGACGGGCACGACACCGTCATCGAGCAGTTTGGCCTCGCCTCCGACGCACACGCCGGGCATTGGCACCGTCAGGTTTCCTTTTTGGCCGCAGAGTCCATCCAGACGGCGCAGGCCCGCGGGCTCGATGTACGCAAGGGTGACTTTGGGGAGAACTTCACCACGCAAGGCATCAATCTACTCTCGCTCCCCTTGGGCACGCAGCTCAAGCTTGGCAGCGAGGTGCTTGTCGAAATCAGCCAAATCGGCAAGGTCTGCCACACCCGTTGCGCCATCTACTATCTCGCCGGCGACTGTATCTTTCCCCACGAGGGCGTTTTCGGCGTGGTACTAAAGGGCGGAGAGGTCAACGCCGGCGACGAAATCCATGTAGTCAAACTCGGTGACGGCACCTGTTCGTTCACCCCTGCCGAGGCCCTCGAAGAGATTGAGCAGGCTCGTCTCGAAGGAACCCTGTAGTTGCAAAACCCCACGTGAGGGCAATTTTTACAGCCAAAAATCCTCACAAACAGGGTTCCGTAACGTTAAAGTTGAACTCTATGGTTTCTCAACAATTCATCATAACTGCAGGTCAAAGCCAAAGCCTCAAGTTCAACTTGACCCTTTGGAACCTTTAAGGTTCAAGTTGAGGTCGAAAGCAGTAGTAGAATACCGTTCGAACCATAACCTACGATTGATTGCAGAGGGACTGGATGCAGCATTCGAATCATCGCACCGCAGCGCTCATTGCGTCGAAGCCGGCTCGTATCATCACGAGCGCCGCGCTCGCCGTTGCGCTGACGGCCACACCGATGCTCTCCCCCGTTGCGGCGTATGCCGCCTCGCAGGCAACGCAGGACCAGCTTTCCGCAGCCCAGCAGAAGATCGAAGCCGCCACGAGCGCCTACAACGACGCCCGCACCAAACTCGATGACCTGCAAAAGCAGATTGACTCCAATGAGGCAAGCATCGAGGAAATCGAGGCCAAGCTTCCCGAGCAGCAGGCCAAGGCAAGCTCTGCCATGCGCGATCTGTACAAGTATCAGAAGGGCACCAATCCCATCGTGAGCTTCCTGGTCAACGCGCAGAGCCTGGGTGAGTTCATCACGACCTGCAAATACACCAACCAGATCACGAGTTCGAGCGTCGACGAGATCGAAGAGCTCAATAACATGCAAACCGAACTCGAGCAGAACAAGGCTGAGCTCCAGCAGGCCAAGTCTCAGCTTGAGGCAGAGCAGAAAAACGCCGAGGATGCGCTGGCGCAGGCCCAGCAGCTCCGCAGCGAGGCACAGGCAAAAGCCGAGCAGGAAAATGCCGCCGAGCTTGCCAAGCTTGAGGCCGATAAGGCCGCTGCCGCCGAGAAGCTCTCGGGCGAGGGCGTAAGCGGCAGCAATTCCAGCAGCCAGGCCACCAACACCAACACCACCATCGACACCACGGTGAACAGCTCCAATACCGGTAGCTCCGATTACGATTCGTTCATTAATGAGTGGACGAGCCGCATCGACAACTATCTCGCCGGCTCCCCCATGGCAGGCCAGGGCTATAACTTTGCCGTCGCCGCCTGGAATACCGGTGTCGACCCCCGTTGGTCCCCCGCCATCGCCTGCATCGAGAGCACCAAGGGTGCTTATTGCGCCAATTCTTATAACGCCTGGGGCTGGAGTGCACGTGGCGGCGGTTGGCGCAGCTTTGGCAGCTGGAGCGAGGGCATCTCCGCTCACGTTGCCTATCTGGGGGCCAACTACGGCTCCACCCTTACCCCGGCAGCGGCCAAAAAGTACTGCCCGCCCACGTGGCAGGACTGGTACAACAAAGTCGCCGCTCAGATGAACCGCATCTAAGTGCAACTGCAAAGGGCCCCAATGGGGCCCTTTTCTTTTAGGTAGCGGAGGTATCGACGACGCCGGTCGCATTGGCAACCGCGACTATGACGATCATGCATAGGAGCAGCACACCCAATGCCTTGAGCCAGAGTTTCGCGAGCTTCTTGCCGCGATAGCTGTCGAGCAGTGCGAATCGCCGACGAAGACGGCGCTTATCGAGCAGCGCAAAATGCATAAGCACCATAAGGCCATCGACAAAGAAAAAATACTCGATTATGAGAAGCCACGTCGGGTAGCTTTGGTTTGCTCCCGTGGGGTGAAAGACGGCAAAGTGACTTCCGGCAAAGAACACAAGCAGTGAGAAGCAGACGAGCGTATTCCAAATACGCCCCAGAGACTCCGGAACGCGAGAGAGCAGACCGCATGCAGCGGAGGCGGCAGGCCTAGGAAGCCCTGCGGGGTTCTGGAGCCCTTGGGACGTCAACGCCGTCTCCGAGGCCGGAGCACGGACAAGCACAGGCGCAGGAGGCCGCACGGGGCGACTTAGATCGTATGCCGCGCGCGTCGCCCGTCCCAACGCTTCCGCGCTCGCAAAACGCTTGGCCGGGTCGAGCGCCATCGACATGCAGACGGCATCGGCAAGTGGAGTGGGAATGCCGCGCGCCTCGCATTGCTCGCGCATGTCGAGCCCTGGTTTAGGGTCGACTCCCGTCAAGCAGAAGAACAACAGGGCGCCAAGTGCGTAGACGTCGCTTCGCACGCTCGTCTGCCCAAACCCATACTGCTCGGGCGGCGCATAGGGCCGTGTCCCAAACTTGACGGTATCGGCATCGGCGCCATCGCGCCATACGCGCGCGATCCCCAAGTCGATAATCACCAGCGATGAAAACGTCAGGCCGTCATCAGGCGTATAGTTGGCACCTGTCACGATGATATTCGACGGCTTGAGGTCGCGATGGATCACCGGCGCCGACGTCTCCCCCGCCATTGCAAAACCGGTGTGGAGCTCGCCCACGGCATCGCATAGGGCAGGATACAATTCACGCGCATAATCGGGGGTGGCTCCCAGACGGTACACCAGCGCCCCGAGCGTCTCCCCTTCGATGTATTCCATAACCACGTTGAGCTCGTCGCCCACACGACGACAATCGACGATTCTGGGCAGGTGCTCAAAACGCCTGCCTGCCCGCTGAGCGGCAAACAGACGCTCGTATGCCCCGCCGATTTGAGCCGAAGCATCGATGCGTTTACGGACAAAGGGGCCGAGCGAACCACCGCCGGTTCCTTCAAAGTACACAAGCTCGGTTGTTTCAACGGACGAGCGCTTAAGTACACGCTCCACGCGATAGCTGTCGTCACGATCGAGCGACGCCAGGTGCTCGGCAAGCGCTGCGGTCAGCTCATCATCGTAATATGTTGGGGTCTGATTATCCATAGCCTCCATCATAGCGCAGGGCGCAGACACCCCATGGCATCCGCGCCCCGTTCGTTTGCATCGTTGTTCGGCAGCTCCGCCGGCTCAGATATCAGCCGCTAACTCACCGTCTCCTCGCCAAAGCGATACAGCTCCTCGTTGACCTTTTGGAGGCTGCACCCGCGATCGATACAGAAGATGATGATCGCATCGCGACGGTCCTTGCAGTTAAGGACGCTTACCCCGGCAGCCGTCAGCGCACGGTTAGTCTCTTTGAGCGTCAGCGCCATCGCAAAGGCAATCTGCAGCACCTTATTGCGGCTCGGATGACGCGCACCGGTAAAGATCTGATAGCCAAAGGTCTCATTGAGATCGGCCATACGAACCACGCGCGAGCGCTCCAAGCCCTTTTCCTGCAGCAGTTGCTTCAGGTAGTCCGAAAGCGACGGGGTGGCAAAGTCGTGCTCCTTGATATAGCCATCGATGTTTGGCGCGTCGAGAAGCTCATTGAGTAACTCGTCAGTCAGCTTTTTATCGGGCATACGGCCTCACCTCCCCCAGTGCATGCAACATGCTAGAAACCGCTTACGTCCGAACGCTCCCAGCTAGCAACCTGGTCGGGAGACACCGTACCCAGCGCCTCGAACTTCCAGGAGCCGCCCGCCTTCAGATGATTGGTGTTTGCAAGAGCCGTTCCAACCTGGTTGCCATCGGCATCATACAGAACATATTCAATCTGAATGTAGCTCTTTTCCTTGTCCGTGTTATTGGTCAGCGTGCCCGTGATCTTATAGGTAAACTGATTGGAAGTGTCTTCAGCCTCGTCAGCAATGGTATACGGTTCTTGCGGTTCTTTTTGCTCCTCAGCCTGCTGTGTCGTCTCGGCAGGTTTTGCCGAATCGCTCGCAGACGAATCGGTTGAGTTGCCGCCCATAGAGCCCACGGCACCGACAATAACCAGCACCACGATGATGCCTAGGACAATCTTGCCGATCGGCTTCTTTCCCTCTTTTGCCATTATTCATCCTTCCTACGATCCGGCTACCGTGCCGGCACACAGCACATCGTAGGAAGGATTGAACTTGAATTCATTAGCTGAGAGCTAAGGTTGCGGTAAACGGCCAATGCAGTTATCCAAACGCCGAGCAAACGCACTTTGCGCGACCGTCTGCCAGCAGTGATCAACCCACAGTGACAGATTCCCCGGTAAAAGCACTGATCATCAACAGGACAAAGAAAACAAGGTAGCTGACACTCAGCAGGTACGCAATGATCAGAAAGACGACCCAGCCGACATTGGTTTTACCGTCGGCACGGCGTTGCTCGCGATTGCGGCAGAGCCAAATCGTCACGCCGATGGCAGTGATAAACAGCACGAGCGCCGCCGCGGCAAGCCCAGCAAGCGCAAACATCACGCCAATGCTCACAGCAATAACCGGAAGCAGCAGCAAACCGCACCCGCATCCACCCGGACTATATACGGCAGACTGTCGGCGTCGCTTCATCGCCGCGCCACCCCCATCATCTCTGAGCACTACAGTGCGATGGCCTGCTGAACAGGAACGATCTTATCGAGTTCCGGTTCGATCCGCCTTTTCTCGGCCTCAAGGTCAAACGCCATCTGAGCGCGCAGCCAATAACCATCCGTCAGGCCAAAATAACGGCAAAGACGGAGGTCGGTGTCGGCCGTCACGCGACGTTTTCCCAAGACAATCTGCCCGATACGCTGAGCCGGAATCCCGGTCTCTTTCGCAAGGCGATATTGAGAAATGCCCATGGGAACAAGAAACTCCTCTTTGAGAAGCTCACCAGGAGTCACTGGCGACAGCAAATCGGCCGAGGTCTCATCACTTGTGATAATCGACGATTTCGACATTCCAAGCCATCTCCTGTCTCCACTCAAAACAGACCCGATAGCGCTCGTTAACACGGATGCTATATTGCCCGGCACGATCGCCCTTCAAAGCTTCCAGGCGGTTGCCCGGTGGAACGCGAAGATCATCAAGCGAAGCACAAACCTGCAGTTGGCGAATCTTCCTCAACGCAACACGCTCAAAGGGCACGAACTTCCTGACCCGCACACCCATGGCAAAGCGTTCGGTATCCTCATCTTTATACGATGCAATCATAGTATCGCCTTACGTTAGTAACGTCAAACGTTTCTATAGACTTACATCTCTATTATATCGTACGTTTGTTCGTATTTTCTAGAACAAATAGTCCTTCACGCCTTAGTCAAGCAAAAGCAATCGTTTGTAGACATCGAGGCCTTTGAGTAGGATTTCCTCGTCGAAGAGCATACTATCGGTATGCAGAGCGCTTGTGGCATAGGCGGGGCAGCCATCCGAATCACTCGGGTTGTCTTGGTCCTCTGGCATACCCGTGCCCAGCAGGAAAAATACGCCCGGCAGATGACGTTGATAGAACGCGAAATCCTCGGCAATCAGCAGCGGCTCGTCCACGAGCTGTAACTCGGGCAGAGCAGGCGCGATTCGATCAAACAACTCGGGGTCGTTGTCGACCGGCGGATAGCCCTCGGCAAAGTCGAGATCGTACGTGCAGCCCGTTGCAGTGCATGCCTCATCAAGCACGCGGCGCACACCCTCGCGTGCACGGTCGAACATGCCGTCCGTAAACACACGCAAGCTGCCGGCCACATGGGCCTCCCCCGCCACCGCGTTGCAGACGGTACCGGCCTGCAGCAGGCCAAACTTGCCGATACAGGGCTCGTCGGTGCCCAGTTCGTCCATCAGCTCGCGCTCGGTAACCAAAAACTTCGCTGCCGCCAACGCGGCATCGTGTGACTCCTCAACCGGCACACCATAGGTCTTAGCAATATGGATACTCGTACCGTGAATATGGATATGCGTCTCGCTCGAACGCGCCAGCAGCGGACCAGAACAACTCGCCAGCGTGCCGGCAGACAGATCGGGCCACACATGGAAGCCAAAAATGCGGTCGGCCCCATAGCGCTCGAACACACCACTCTCGCATACCGTCTTGGCACCACCGGTCGTTTCCTCGGCCGGCTGGAACACAAAAAGCACGTTGCGTTTAAGTGAACCCGGCTGCTCGCGAATCGTGCGGTCGACATACGTCGCGGCGGCGAGCGCCATGGCCATGTGTCCGTCGTGCCCGCAAGCGTGCATCTTGCCGGGATGAGACGAGGCGAAGGCCGTACCCGTCGCCTCGGCAATGGGCAGCGCATCCATATCCGCACGAATCGCCGTGGCATGCGTGGCACCAACGCCAGCGTCAAAGAAAGCGCAGACGCAGCTGGGGCACGGATGGGTCACCTCGCAGGCAAGCGACGCCAACACGCCCTCGATATAGGCAATAGTCTGCGGAAGATCGAAGTCGAGCTCCGGGATCCTGTGCAAGTCGCGCCGATAGCGACGGAGTTCTTGGAGCTCGGTCATAGAGGTTCCTTTCATTGGTGTGCGCCGGTTGCTATCTATTGTGCCGCAAGATTGCCATACCCTTATTTCCAGCATATCCCTGCATTTTTTAAACGTTATATACGAATACTCTTGTTTGGTAAAGTGCAACGTGGTAGGGTCGTTACCACTTGATAGAGGCGCGGGCACGAAGAACCGCGGGCGAGCCGGCAGGCTTTGACCCCGTGGGGAGGCGAAACCCGCCGAACTGGGTTTTCGGGCACGAACAACCTGGTGGGCCTGTGGGAAACACCCACAGGACTGTCTGCAGCAATGCGGGAGCGCTATCCGGACATTGGGTCCACGCTATGCGGATTCGATGCGCAGATGGCGCCGTCTGGATAGCGAGGTTTACGGGACATGGCATTGACCCCCAACGAGGCATATGCGGCCAAGCAGCCGTTTGTGGACAAGGAGACGCTCGAGCATATCGTCGAGCAGTTCCCCACGCCGTTTCATCTATACGACGAGGCGGGCATCCGCCGCAACATGCAAGAAGTGCGCGACGCCTTTGCATGGAACCCGGGCTTTAAGGAATACTTTGCCGTCAAGGCCAACCCCAACCCGGCGCTCATCTCCATTCTCAACGAATACGGCTGCGGCTGCGATTGCTCGAGCTATACCGAGCTCATGATTGCCCGCTCGCTGGGTATCACGGGACACGACATCATGTTCTCGTCCAACGATACGCCGGCTGCCGACTTTGAGCTCGCCGACAAACTGGGTGCCATCGTCAACTTTGACGACATCAGCCACATCGAGTTCTTTGAGCACGTTGCGGGGCCAATCCCCAAGACGGTCAGTTGCCGCTTTAATCCAGGCGGCTTGTTCCAGCTCTCCAACGGCATCATGGACAATCCGGGCGACTCCAAGTACGGCATGACCACCGAGCAGCTCTTCGAGGCCTTCCGCACGCTCAAGGCCAAGGGCGCCGAGCGCTTTGGCATCCACGCATTCCTTGCCAGCAACACCGTCACCAACGACTACTACCCCAAGCTCGCGCGCATCCTCTTTGAGCTTGCCGTGCGCCTGGAGCGCGAGACCGGCGCACACGTCGCCTTCATCAACCTATCCGGCGGCGTCGGTATCCCCTACCTGCCCGAGCAGCAGGCCAACGACATCCACGCCATCGGTGAAGGGGTGCACACGGCCTACGACGAGATTCTGGTTCCCGCCGGCATGGGCGATGTGGCAATCTGTACCGAGATGGGCCGCTTTATGATGGGCCCCTATGGGTGCCTGGTCACCAAGACCATCCATGAGAAGCAGATCTACAAGGACTATATCGGCGTGGACGCCAGTGCCGTTGACCTTATTCGTCCCGCCATGTATGGCGCCTACCACCACATTACGGTGATGGGCCAGCCGGGTGGTGACGACAAGACCACAGCGCCCGCTACGGACACCTACGACATCACGGGCAACCTATGCGAGAACAACGACAAGTTCGCTATCGATCGCAAGCTGCCGCATATCGACATGGGTGACCTGCTTGTAATCCACGATACCGGCGCGCATGGCTATTCCATGGGCTACAACTACAACGGACGGCTGCGCTCCGCCGAGGTCCTGCTGCGCCCCGATGGCTCGGCCGACCTCATTCGTCGCGCCGAGCGCCCGGGCGACTACTTTGCCACGCTCGACGTGCTGCCGTGCGGCCGCGAGCTGCTGGCAAAGTCGCGCGCCGAAAGCGCCCGTCGCCGTGCCCAGGACGAACGCCTGGCCGTCGCCGCCCAATGGAACAAACGCATCCAGATCGCGGAGGCGAAGGAGAAGAACATGGATATCCGCAATCTCGAGGGCTCAATCGTCGCCCTTGTCACGCCGTTTAAAAAGGACGGCAGTGTCGACTTTGACGCGCTTGAGCGCCTTATCGATTTCCACCTGCAAAATGGCACTGACGCCATCCTCACCCTGGGCACCACCGGAGAGAGCGCCACGATGACCGATGACGAAGACAACTCCGTCGTCGCCGCCGTTGTCAAGCATGTTGCAGGACGCGTCCCCGTCATCGCCGGCTCGGGCTCCAACTCCACGCAAACCATGCTCACCAAGTCGCTCACTTACCAAGGCCTGGGCGCCGACGGCCTGCTGCTCATTACCCCCTACTACAACAAGTCTAACGAAGAGGGCATCTACCAGCACTTTAAGACCGTCGCCGATGCCGTGGACATCCCCTGCATCCTGTACAACATCCCCGGCCGCTGTGGCTGCGGTATCAGCGAGCGCAACGTAGAGCGCTTGGCCGCGCACCCCAACATCATCGGCATCAAGGAGGCCTCGGGCAACGTCGCCTACGCGGCCAAGATCGCCCACCTGCTGTCAGACGACTTCCGCATGTACTCGGGCGAGGATGCACTCACCGTGCCGCTCATGAGCCTAGGCGCTTCGGGTACCATCAGCGTGTGGGCCGACGTACAGCCGCAGCTCGTGCACGACATGTGCCGCGCTTATCTGGACGGCGACGTAGCGCGCGCCCGCGATATCCAGATTGCCGCACAACCGCTCATCAACGCCCTCTTTAGCGAGGTCAACCCCATCCCCGTTAAGGAAGCGCTCGCCCAGATGGGCATGATCGAGGCAAACTACCGCATGCCGCTGTGCCCCATGGCAGACGACACGCGCTCCGCACTTACCGATGCTCTGAAGGGAGCTGGTCTGCTTGATTAAGACCGTCATTATGGGAACGGGCCGCATGGGCTCGCTCATCCGCACTACCGCCGAGGGCATTGTCGACGCCGCCGGTCAGCCCGTTTTTGATATCGTGGCCCAGATTGGCTTCGATTTGAGCGAGCTCGAAAACGCACCGGCTGCCGATGTGATTATCGACTTCTCGAACGTCGTGACCTTCGATGCCGTCGTCTCCTATGTCGAGCGCACGGGCGCCGCACTCGTTTCCGGCACCACGGGCTATTCACCTGAGCAAATGGACCGCCTGCGTGAGCTGGGCCAGAACACCCGCGTTATGCACTCGGGCAATTACTCCATCGGCATCGCAGCCCTGCGTCATCTAGTGGCCCAGGCCACACGCGAGCTGCCCGGCTTTGACTGCGAGATCGTCGAGACGCACCACAACCAAAAGGTCGACGCCCCGAGCGGCACCGCCAAGCTACTGCTCGACGCCGTCGTCGAAGCTGAACCCGAGGCAGGCTACCACCCCGTCTATGGCCGCGAGGGCATGTGCGGCGCGCGTGGCCCCAAGGAGATCGGAATGCACTCGCTGCGCGGCGGCACCGTCGCCGGCGTGCACGAGGTTAGTTTCTTTGGCCAGGACGAGGAGGTCACGCTCACCCACCGCGCCACGAGCCGTCAGATCTTTGTCAACGGCGCCTTGGCAGCCGCGCAGAAGCTCGTCACCCACGAACCCGGCTTCTATACGTTCGACAAGGTCATGTTTGCCTAACCGGGTATCAACCGAATCCACCCAAAGGAGAGATAGCAAATGAGCAACGCAGCCGAGATGGATGCACAAGAGATTATCAACTACATCGCCACCGCGCCCAAAAAGACGCCCGTCAAGCTGTACGTGCGCGAGAAGCCGGGCATGAAGGTTGCCTGGGGCAACGCACATGTCTACGGCGGTCGTCGTGGCAAGACCGTCTTTGGCGACTGGGATGAGCTTAAGGCCATCCTCGATGCCAATGCCGATTCCATCGATTACTACGACGTTGAAAACGATTGCCGCAACTCCGCCGTGCCCATGCTCGACCTTAAGGGCATCAACGCCCGCATCGAGCCGGGCGCGATCATCCGCGACCGCGTCGAGATCGGCGACCGTGCCGTCATCATGATGGGCGCCATCATCAACATCGGCTCCGTTATCGGCGAGGGTTCCATGATCGATATGGGCGCCGTGCTGGGCGGTCGCGCCACCGTGGGCAAGAACTGCCACATCGGCGCCGGCACCGTGCTGGCAGGCGTTGTGGAGCCCGCCAGTGCCACGCCCGTCATCATCGAGGACGATGTCATGATCGGCGCAAACGCCGTGGTCCTGGAGGGCGTGCGCGTGGGCAAGGGCGCTGTCGTTGCCGCCGGCGCCGTGTGCGTCGAGGACGTCCCCGCCGGCGCCGTCGTGGCCGGTGTCCCCGCCCGCGTCATCAAGATGCGCGACGAGAAGACCGACAGCAAGACCGGCCTGGAAGAGGGCCTGCGCCAGCTTTAATAGTTACGCGGTTTTGACAAACCGCGTTTTCGCTGACTTATGCTCAACCAGTAGCGTAATTCAGCCCCAAGTAAAAAGGCCGAAGCCCTCATCCGGGGCTTCGGCCTTTATTTTTTGCAGCGTCCAAGCGCAGTTTATCGATTCTCAATTGACCCGATATTCTTGAGTTCGATGGAGATGAGGCCGTTGGGCTCATTGACGAACTCGATGTACTCGGAGTTCGAACCCATCTCGGCCGGGAAGCTGATCTCGATGCCCGTGTCGGTACGGATCTTGTGATTGCGCACGGCCGCGCGCTCAACTTGCTTGCGCTCCACGGGAACGCGCTCAGGCACCTTCTCCTCAGTCAGTGCCGCGCGCACGCTCTCCTTGATAACCGGTTCGTCCTCAAAGACCTCATCGACGATATCCCAAGGCGGCAGCTCCTCGTCATCCTCGACTTTCTCGGCAACGGCAGCCTTGACCTTGGCGAGCGCCACGGCCGTATTGGCACCGTGCTCCTCGGCGACTTCCTCGACCACGCGCGTCACGGTGTCGATGACCTCCTTGCCCGACACGCCCGTATCGCACTGCAGCAGACCGTCGGGAATGAGCATACGGTCTTCGCCGGCAATCTTGCGCTTCTTGTCCACGTAACCGATCTCCATGGTGCTCGCACGCACGATGGCATAGCTCGGCACCTTTTGCGAGGGGTTTGGCAGAATAGCGTAGTGGCGCGCGATGTCGTTGCGCACCTCCCCCTCCTCGCGGCCCACCTCGTGCATAAAGGCCTGTTTGGAGCCCAGCAGCATCACGGCAAACCAGCGGGCATCCTCGTCGTCGTCAAAGTCGGCCACGAGCACATCGGTGGACTCGGCTTTTTCGGCCTTGGTAAGCTCGGAGGAAATGAACTCCGCAATCTGCTGCGACAGGTCTACGAACTCGCGCTCGCCAAAGAAATAGCCCTTGAGCTCGCCGCCAAACGCAGAGTTCTCGGCAAACGTGGCGCGCTTATTGTCGGCCGAGGTTCGTGCGCGGCGCAGATGCGTGGTCACAAAGTTGCGCACGGTACGGCTCTCGATATCGAGCTCGCGCTGGCTCATGACGTTGACGGCAGAGTCAAAGTCCAGGATATGCAGAATCGCGTGATTGATTTTCATATACGGCATTCCGTTCTAGATCGATTTCGGCACGAACCAGTATAGCGGTCGAGCCCGCCCCAGGCGCATCGAAGCTTGATGCATCGGGGACAGGTTGCTTTGCACCAATGGTTAGCGCAGGAGCTCGGACTGCCAAGCCTCGAGCTGTTCTGCCAAACTCTTGCCGGCAGCGGGCATGTCGATCTGAGGTCGTTTGGGCAGCAGTGCGCATTTAAGGATTGCCGCGATGGTCTGCGAGACAAAGCGTCGCGTATCCTCGTCAAAGCCTTGCGCAGCCTGGAGCATCACGGGCAGGCTCTCGCGCAGATTTCCGGCGATATCCGCAAACCGCTCAGCACCCGTAGCCTCAAACACGGAGAACAACGCATCTACAAAACGCTCGCGCTCGCTAGGTGACACTGCAAGCAACATCTCGCGAATGGAGCCATCAACGTATCGAGCACCGGCGGACAGGCGCTCACAGTACACGAAGTCGCGACCATCAACCACCCAGCTAAAGGGATTATGCTGCAGCAGGCTGAACTCGGTGCTCTCAACGATGGCATAGTCCTCCTGTGTCTCGAACATCATGCCAAAGATCGACGACCGAGGTAGCGTCTTGTCGATTCGACCGGAAAGATCGGCAAAGGCGTTGCCGTTCAGAAACTCCTCGACGAAGCCCGGACCATCATGGGAATACACCCGTTCAATTCGCTCACGGGCGACATCGGAACACATCGCTGCACCGTACACCGCAAGGTTTCCACCCTTGGAATGACCTCCGCACAAAAGCGGCCCGTCAATCGCATCCACCGCCTCGTCCACATAACGCGCCGCGGATTCCTGGGCCGGCACAGGACACCGGAATGCCATGTTAAAGTCCTCTTTCCAGCCCACAATCGTACTGTCGGTCCCCCGGAAGGAAAGATAACTAAACCCCGCCGGAAACCGGAACGCCATGGCTGCAAACTGCTCTGTCGCCACCACATCGCTCACGGCACGATAGCCGCAAACGCGCACGCCACGGTAACGAGGGCTTGCTGCCACGGCCTCCAACAAGGCCCTGCTCCCCTCTGGGTCCCACAAGTCACCAATCATGTCCCGGTAGCACTCGGCACGCAGCAACTCGCGTACGTCTAGGCCCTGCCAGTCCGTCAGCTCCGCCATATCACCCGGCAAACGCAAATAGGACAACCACGCAAAGACCAGGCTATCCACCGCACAGAACGGCTGCTCCTCAAACGGATAAAACGCCGTCTGGGCATAGGTCAAAAAATTAGGCGAATCCGACATGGCCCTCCCATCAACTATGCTGCATTGGGGTCAGGTTACTTTGCACCAAAAAGGCGCCCGGGCCGTGTGGGCTCAGACGCCTTCATTGTAGCTTTTCGCTCTAGCGAGCTTGATTTAGCAGGAGAAGTCGACGCCGTCGATGATGTCCTTGAGGGCCTTGGCGGAGGCGGTGAGCTCATGCTGTTCGTCATCGTTCAGCGGCACGGGGACGCGGCAGACAACGCCATCGCGGCCAACGACCGTCGGCATGGAGATAGCAAGATCGGACAGACCGTACTCACCCACCATGAGCGAGGAAACGGGCAGAACAGTCTGCTCGTCGCGCATGACGGCAGTGCAGATGCGCTTGACGGCCATGGCGACGCCGTAGTAGGTGGCGTGCTTCTTCTCGATGATGGTGTAAGCGGAGTTCTTGACGTCCTCGGCGATGCGCTTCTCGGCGGCCTCGTGCTCCAGGTGGCCGTGAAGCTCGCAGAAGGTGTTCAGCGGCACGCCGGCAACCTGGGCGCTGGACCAAGCGACAAACTCGGAGTCGCCGTGCTCGCCCATGACGTAGGCCTGAACGTCGCGCGGATCGACCTCGACGTGGGCGCCGAGCATCTGCTGCAGACGACCGGTGTCGAGCACGGTGCCGGAGCCGATGACATGGCCCTCGGGCAGGCCGGACATCTTGATAGCGGCGTAGGTCAGCACGTCGACCGGGTTGGAGACGATGAGCAGAATGCCGTCAAAGCCGGACTTCTTAATCTCGGGGATAATGGACTTGAAGATGTTGACGTTCTTGTTGACCAGGTCCAGGCGAGTCTCACCGGGCTTCTGGGCAGCGCCAGCGGTGACGACGATCATGGCGGCGTCGGCGACATCGGAATAATCGCCGGCGTAGATCTTCATCGGCTCGGCAAACGTCATGCCGTGCGCGATATCCAGGGCCTCACCCTCGGCACGGTTCTTGTCCACGTCGATGAGGACCATCTCGGAGAACAGACCACTCTGCATCAGTGCGAACGCCGAAGACGAACCGACGAAACCGCAGCCGACAATAGCGACCTTCTTCTCGTTAACCATTAGAAACTCCCATCTCTCTCCACAAACAAGCCGCCCGGGAACGACCCGAGCGGCTTGCCGTAATCCCAATACATCCAATCGGGACTTTGATTATGCTCCTATTCGCAGCCAAAAATCGACCGTTTACCGAAATTGTTTGCAGTATTCGTAAAATAACTGCACGAAATCGGTTTCGAGCTATTGACGAGTCGAAATACCTTTCTAATACAGGCCCGCCTCGCGAATGGCCTCGACAGCCAAAGCGATCTGGTCGGGCGGCAGGACCAGCGCCATGCGCACGTGCCCCTCGCCCGAAGGACCAAAGCTCGCGCCCGGCGTCACCACAACGCCGGCCTTCTCCATGAGCTCCTCGCAAAACGCCATGGAATCGGTGCGACCACCGGGAAGCTTGGCCCACACAAACATAGAGCCATGCGCGTTGGGACGCTCCCAGCCCAGGCCCTCAAGACCGTCGCACAGGGCATCGCGGCGCTCCTGGTACTTCAGACGCTGTGCCTCGACCTCATCGCGCGGACCGTTCAGGCAGGCGATGGCGGCCTTCTGAATCGGGAAGAACATACCGAAGTCGATCTGGCCGCGCAGCTTGGCAAAGGCCGAGACCACATCCTCTCGGCCGACCAAAAAGCCGATACGCGCACCGGTGACGTTAAACGACTTGGAGAGCGAGAAGAACTCAACGCCCACCTCGAGCGCGCCGGGATACTGCAAGAAGCTGCCGCCCGGCTCGCCGTCGAACACGATGTCGGAGTATGCGTTGTCATGGACGATGAGCAGGTCGTGCTCGCGGGCGAAAGCGATAATCTCCTCGTAGACCTCGGGCGTACCCACCGAGCCGACCGGGTTCGCGGGCAGCGACACGATCATATACTTGGCACGATCGGCAACCTCGGGATCGATGCCCGCCACATAGGGCAGGTAATTATGCTCGGCAACCAGCGGATAGTATTCGAGCTTGGCATCGGCGATCTTGGCACCCGCCTCAAAGACCGGGTAGCACGGATCGGGAACCAGAATGGTGTCACCCGGATTGAGCAGGGCCAGGCCCAAATGGCCCACGCCCTCCTGCGTGCCGTTGCACGACTGCACCATAGACGGCGTAATGCCCGAAACGCCAAAGCGACGCTCATAGTAATCGCACACGGCTTGCTTGAGTTCGGGCAGGTCGCGCAGGGCATACTTCCACATCTCGGGATCTTGGGCTGCCTGCGTGAGCGCCTCGACCACGTGGTCGTACGGCTTAAAGTCGGGCGTGCCCACGCTCATGTTGTAAATGGTCTTGCCCTGAGCCTTCAGCGCGAGAAGCTTGTTGTTGAGCGAGGCGAAGACCTCCGCGCCAAAGCGGTCGAGACGCTGCGATGCCTGCATGGTGCCACCTTTCGATATGAAAAACGCGGCGCTCCGACAAGAGCGCCGCGTGATACGGGTCATCAGATTGCAAAAGTGTAACGCTTGCAACCCCCGTATTGGTTCAATTTAGCCAACCTTAGTCAACTGGATTGAGCGCGTCGATCTGCGCAAGCCACAGACGCGAGCTGGCGTCACTCGGCATACGCCAATCGCCGCGCGGGCTGAGCGTCACCGAGCCCACCTTGGGACCATCGGGCAGGCAGCTGCGCTTAAACTGCTGGGCAAAGAAGCGACGGTAGAACGTACGTAGCCACGTGTGGACGGTCTTGGCGTCGTAGACGCCCTCGAAGCTCTTGAGCGCCATGCGATAGATCTTGCCCGGCTCAAAGCCAAAACGCAGCAGGTAGTAGAGGAAGTAGTCGTGCAGCTCGTACGGGCCCACCAAATCCTCGGTCTTCTGCGCAATCTCGCCGTCGCCCGTGGGCGGCAGAAGCTCGGGGGAAACCGGCGTATCGAGGATATCGAGCAAAACCTCGGCAATACGCCCGCCAAAGACATCAGCCGCATAGCGTACCAGATGACGCACAAGCGTCTTGGGCACGCTCGCATTGACGGCATACATGCTCATGTGGTCTCCGTTATAGGTAGCCCAGCCGAGCGCCAGCTCCGACAGGTCGCCCGTACCGATGACAAAACCGCCAGCCTGGTTGGCCAGATCCATCAGAATCTGCGTGCGCTCGCGGGCCTGGCTGTTCTCGTAGGTCACGTCCTGCACGGTCGGATCGTGCTCAATGTCCTTGAAGTGCTGCTCCACGGCCGCGTGGATCGAAACCTCGCGGAAGCTCACACCCAAGTCACGAGCGAGCGACTCGGCATTCGACTTGGTGCGGTGCGTCGTGCCAAAGCCGGGCATGGACACGGCCGTGATGCCCGTGCGCGGCAGGCCCAAGGCGTCGAACGCACGCACGGTCACGAGGAGCGCCAGCGTGGAATCAAGGCCGCCCGAAAGGCCGATGACGGCCGCCTTGGTACCCGTATGGGCAAGGCGGGTCTTGAGGCCCGCGGTCTGCAGGTCGAGGATGGTCTCGCAGCGCTCAGCCAGGTCACCATGGTCGGCAGGCACGAAGGGCGCGCGGGGGAAGACGCGGTCGATATCGCAGGCATCGCGCAGGACAGGTTCTTCGGCCAGCACGCCCTCAAACGAAAACTCAACGGTCGTGGGCTCCGGAGCATCGTCCGCGCGTGTCCACGTCGTCGAGCGACGGCGCTCAGCCACCAGGCGGTCAAGGTCAACGTCGGCGATGGCCATATCGCAGGTAAGCAGTTTGGTCGCGGCGAGCTTGGAGCCGTTTTCGTAGACGAGGTTCTCGCCCGCAAAGACCATATCGGTCGTGGACTCGCCCTCGCTCGCGTCCGCGTAGGCATAGGCGCAGTACAGGCGCGCGCTCTGGTTGGAAATGAGGCTGCGGCGGTAATCCGCCTTACCGATAATCTCGTCCGAAGCCGACGGATTGAGGATTACCGTCGCACCGGCAAGCGCCATCTCGGTCGAAGGGGGCGCCGGCACCCACAGGTCCTCACAGACCTCAACGCCCAGCACCAGGTCCTCGGCGTCCTCATCACAACAACGGTAGACAAGCCCCGAACCCAGCGGGACCGGACCCTGACCGGCAAATTCAACCCACACGGGATCCGCAGGCGCCGGAGCAAACCAACGGCGCTCATAGAACTCGCCATAGTTGGGCAGATACTTCTTGGCCGTGAGACCCAAAAGCTCGCCCGCGCAGCACACGGCGGCGCAGTTGTAGATATTCTCGGCAACTGTAACGGGAAGACCGACAGTAAAGACAATCGGCAGCTCACGAGTCTCGTCGAGGATATGCACCAGAGCAGCCTCGCAGGCATGAAGCAGCGTGCGGTTATGGAACAAATCGGCCGCGGTATAGCCGCACAGGTTAAGCTCGGGCAGCACCAACGCACGAACGCCGCGCTCAGCAGCCTCGCGAACAGCCGCCAGCGCAACCTCGGCATTGCCCTCGACATCGGCCACGCGAATCCGCGGCGACGCCGCCGCCACACGCAAAAAGCCATCAGACTGAGAAAGGTGAAGATTCATAAGAATGCTCCCGTGCGTAGACGCCATTCACAACAATTAGCAAGCTCTATTGTAGTTCAACCGCCGGGTGCAACCGCATCCCACCAACTTGGTGAGCTATTGATGAGTTGATGGTATCTGTTAAATGTCACGTACGATTCACATCTGATGGGTACCCTGATGGCTGCATGAAACGAAGCAGATTTACATCGGGAGGGCCCCGTATGACAACCAAGTACACCGATGCGCCGCGCACGCGCGTCATGACACCGGCCGCGCTCAACAACGGCGTTCACGAAAACCATTCCATCGGACAGACCATGGCCATCGCGCCCAAAAAGGGCCTGTTCGATGACATTTCCATTCCTCAGATCATCGCCGGCGCCGCAGCCGCGGCCACAAGCGTGGCGCTTGCCTCCAAGATCGGTATCGCCGGATCGGTAATCGGCGCCGCCGTGAGCTCGGTCATCACCGTTGTGTCCTCGCAGATCTATCGCCACTTTATCTCCGCCAGCGCCGAAGCAATCAAGGGCACGCATGCCGCTGTCGACTACCCTGCCGGCGCCTATGAGCCCGTTGAGTTTGATGCCGAGGAGCACCTGGGCGGCGCCGCGACTACACAGGAGATGCGCCAGATTGCGGGGCGCGCGACCACGGCGCGCGTCGCCCCCAACAGCCTGCGCGCCAAGGCCGCTGCAGAGCGCAGCCAAACGCAAAAGAAGGTCATCATCTTCTCGATCGCTATCGCCATCGTCGCGGTCATCGCCTGCGCCGGCGCCATCCTTATCACCACTGCCGGTGAGGGTCTGGGCGAGCGTCCCGAGCCAATCCTGTCGTCGCGCACGACCGAGAGCGATGCAAATGGCAACACCCAGTCGCAGGATCAGCAGACACAGACGGACGACACGCAAGACAGTTCTGCCTCTGCCAATTCGTCCTCGAACACCCAAAACCAATCGCAGGGCACCGATTCCTCTACGGCCAACAGTGGCACGCCGTCCGGCACGACCGACTCAAGCCAAACGACCGACGATTCTCAGCCGAGCACGGGCGACCAGACGAGCGACACCACGTCGGGAACGGGTACAACAAACAGCAGCAACAGCAATTCGAGTGGCACCACATCGGGCACGGCATCTGACAGCTCAAGCCAAGGCACGACATCGGGCAACTAGGCACTGCATCCCCAGATAGGTAACCTGTACAACGGGCGCGAATCGAAAGCGGTTCGCGCCCGTTTGCCTTGGGCGCCGCCATGGCGAACGCCATGCGATGGTAAGATGCTTTACATGTGTAAAGAGGAGATTTGCCATGAGCAAGACAATAGTTAGGCCCACGCTTTCGCTGGGCAACCACATCTATCTGTATCGCCTACTGCGCGATGCGATTGGATGCGGCAAGCAAACGTTTATGACGCAGGTCGAGGAGGCGCTCGCCGCCGGCGACATGACCGCTTATGACCTGGGCTTCGAATCCACGCGCGAGCTGCTCGAGGAGCTCAACGACTGCATTAAGCTGACCGTCTTTAAGGGCGGCCGCCTGTATGCCACCGTCATCGTCAACGAGGCCTGGGATACCGCCCTTGCCAAGGGCGAAGACAAGCCCAAGGCTGCCAAGGGCGCCAAGCAGTCCTACAAAAAGAAGAAACGCGGTGAGAAGGACCTCAAGGCCGTGCGCCCCAAGCACGTTAAGCGTCCCGAGCCAGAAACCATGGTTGAAGCCGCGCCGGAACCCGAGCCCGAGACAGAGATCGAAGTCGCTATTGAGGTAACGGCAGAAGCCGAAACCGAAATCGCCACCACGACCGATCCCAAAGTCATATCCGAGCAGGAAGCCACTGCGGAGCTCGACGAGGCTCCCAAGTCGACAACCGAAGAAGCCGCTGACCAACCCGAGACGCCTGCGTTCCAAAACAGCGATGTCTTTGGCAACGAGGCCGAGGACGATCGGCCCGAAGAACTCGCAGAACAGGACGCTACCGAATCGGCACCGGAGCCCGAGACGCCGCAGCCCGCCATCTCGCTCACGGTCGTCTATGACCCCGAGAACGCCAATGCCGGCATCACCACCATGGCCTCCACACCGGTCGAGGCAAAGCCGTCTGTCGAGGCGGAGGACGCCCCGCAAGCCGATGCCAAAACCGAGACTGAAGACACATCCGTCTCCGTGGAACCGACAGATTCCGCAGTTAAGCCGGAACCGGCGCCCGAGTCTGCACCCGCCATCGAGTCCGCATCCGCACCTGTCTATGACCAAATTCCCGCACCGGCACCGGCTTCGGTACCCGCAGCGGCCCCAACCTCCGTACCCGCAGTGCCCTCCATCCCCGAGGACTTCCCCGTCGATTTCGCAACCGAGGTCTTCTGCCCCGGCCCGTTGCTACACCAGCTGTCGACTTATCTCCCCTACGGCGCCGACACGCTCGGCATCGTCGGCGAGTACTACTGGATCGCCCGCGAGCGCGGTACCATCGAGGCCGCGCGAAACCGCGCAAGCTTCCCCCTGCGCTACACGCAGGCCGGCGAGCGCCACGAAGTCACCGTGCGCATCCGCCGCAACACCACCGGAGGCCTCGGAGCCACCTGGACCGTCAACAAGGTTGAAGAATCCAACGAATAGCAAAACGCGGCGAACGTCACAAAAACGTTCGCCGCGTTTTTTATTTTCCCAGGTTGAGCATAAGTTCGTGTGACAAAGGGGCTGTCCCTTTGCCACATCAAACTAGTCCCTGGTAAGTTTCCTGTGGATACGATGCGGCTGGGCTGCGTCCTCGCCCAGGCGCTCGATGCGGTTGGCCTGATAGGCCTCGAAGTTACCCTCAAACCAATACCAGTTGCCCGGGTTCTCATCGGTGCCCTCCCACGCCAGGATGTGCGTGGCGACGCGGTCCAGGAACATACGGTCGTGGCTAATGACCACCGAGCAGCCCGGGAACTCGAGCAGCGCCGCCTCGAGCGAGGACAGCGTCTCGACGTCGAGATCGTTCGTGGGCTCGTCGAGGAGCAGCAGGTTGCCGCCCTGCTTGAGCGTGAGCGCCAGGTTCAGACGATTGCGCTCACCACCGGAGAGTACGCCAGCGCGCTTCTGCTGGTCCTGGCCCTTAAAGCCAAAGCTCGCCACGTACGCGCGGCTGGGGACCTCGGTCTCGCCGACCATCATGTGGTCCAGGCCATCCGAGACGACCTCCCACAGGTTCTTATCGGGGTCGATGCCGGAACGGTTCTGGTCGACGTAAGAAATCTTGACGGTCTCGCCCACCTCGAGCTCGCCCGAAGTCAGCGGCTCCAGACCCACAATCGTCTTGAACAGCGTGGTCTTACCGACGCCGTTGGGGCCGATGACGCCCACGATGCCGTTGCGCGGCAGGGTGAACGATAGGTCGTCGATGAGCACGCGACCGTCGAATTCCTTGTGCAGGTGATGGGCCTCGAGCACCTTGTTACCCAAACGCGGGCCCACAGGGATGCGGATATCGGTCCAGTCGAGCTTCTGGCTTGCGCGGGCCTCGGCCTCCATCTCCTCGTAGCGAGCCAGACGAGCCTTGTTCTTGGCCTGGCGAGCCTTGGGCGAACTGCGTACCCACTCGAGCTCGGCCTCCATGCGCTTGGCGAGCTTGGCGTCGCGGTTGCCCTGCGCCTCGATACGGGCGGCCTTGGTCTCCAGATACGTGGAGTAGTTGCCCTTGTAGGGATAAAGGTGACCGCGGTCGACCTCGCAGATCCACTCGGCAACGTTATCCAGGAAGTAGCGATCGTGCGTGACGGCAAGCACCGCGCCCTGGTAGTTGTGAAGGAAGTGCTCGAGCCACAGGATCGACTCAGCGTCTAGGTGGTTTGTGGGCTCGTCAAGCAGCAGCAGGTCGGGAGCCTCGAGCAGCAGCTTGCACAGGGCCACGCGACGGCGCTCGCCGCCGGAAAGCACGTTGACCGGCATGTCGGAATCGGGCAGCTGCAGGGCGTCCATGGCCTGGCCGAGCTTGGAATCGATATCCCAGCCATCAGCGGCGTCGATCTCGTCCTGGAGCTTGCCCATCTCGGCCATGAGGACGTCCATGTCGCAGTCCGGGTCGCACATCTCCTCGCCGATCTTATTGAAGCGATCGACCTTGGCGATCATATCGCCAAACGCCATGCGCACGTTCTCGATAACGGTCTTGTCGTCGTCGAGCGGCGGCTCCTGCTGCAGGATGCCCACGGTGTAGCCGGGGGTGAGCCTGGCATCGCCGTTGGAGACCTCCTCGATGCCGGCCATGATCTTGAGCAGGGTCGACTTGCCCATGCCGTTGGGACCCACGACGCCGATCTTGGCACCGGGGTAGAAGCTCAGGGTCACGTCGTCAAGGATTACCTTGTCGCCATGGGCCTTGCGAGCCTGATACATCTGGTAGATAAACTCCGCCATATGTCTGTTCTATCCTTTCTACCTGCTGTTTCCCTATTCTTGATTCGCTTTAGTGGAAACGAAATGAGGGAACCAGCTCTGAAACGTAACGAAAAAGGGGCATGGTTGCCCACACCCCCTAATACTACCTGGGAAAAGTCCCCCGGAACATACTATGAACTGCGTACGCTAGTTTTCCGCAACCTTAACGAGCGGCTCGCTGCGATTTGCGCCACAGCAGATACGAGTAGACGTAGATGGCTCCGACCGAACCAAACGCCAGAACCGCAATCACCGCGGCGACGACTTCACTCGAAAGCACGCTGCCTGCCACGCCCATCACAATCAGGCCAATACCCAGCACCATAAAGCAGGCGCCGCCAAAACGCTGCGTACGGCGCCAGTTCTCGGGATCGGCAAGCGCCCAAGGTGTCTTGATACCGAGCGTATAGTTCTGCTTCACACGCGGCAAGTAGTTGCCTACGCCGATGAACAGCAAACCGACAACACCGGAAATCAGCACGTTAACCGAACCAACCGCCGGCACCACGCCCCAGACCGTAAGCTCACCCAACCAGCTTATGGCACACATGAATACCGTGAAAGCAATTACGAAGCCCTGGTAGAACTTGCCCGAGGTTCGATATGCCTCACCTTTGGGGTCGATGCGCGGCACCACGCAGAACATTGCGAGAAGCGCCAGAGGCAGCACGCCGAGCGCGGAGGCCATCCAGCTAGGACCCCAACCGTCGACGGCGCCGTTCGCGCCCCAGTGCGTGGGAATCTGCGCAGGCAAGCTCGGCATCACCATGAGGTGCGCTACGACATTGGCGACGCACAGAGCGACCAGCGCAATCCACACGCGCGACGATACCCCCGTGGGGTGAATGCCCTTGTTTTCGTTATTCATCCTTATCACCTTCCGTGTTTGTAAAGCCCATAAACCAGCCAATCAAATCCTGCATGACGGTGGTGTTTAAGCTGTATACGATGTTTTGGCCATGGCGCTCGTCGGTCACCAACCCGGCGTTTTTGAGCGTCGCCAAGTGATGGCTCAATGACGGCTTGCTGATGTCAAAATGCTCGGCAAGCTCCCCGGCCGTACAATTGCCCTCGCGCAGCAGTTCCAAAATACGCCGCCGCGTAGGATCGGCCAGCGCTTTAAAACCCTCTCCCGGCATAAGACCTCCTCTCATCATCTCTCATGACGTGCACACTATACTCGATATTTAGATGTTTGTCTAACTATCTAATCTTGTACTCAAAAAAATAGCCGCCCCCGCGTAATGCGAAGACGGCCACTTCTCACGCTACAAACGTGTTTGGGAGTTGGCCAACCCGCGGCAACGGGTGCCAACTGCTTCATCTTATGCGAATCCCTGCCTCATTTCAACAAACCCCTAGGGCTCAAATGGAATGGCGATAATACCTATAATGACGATAGCTAAAACACGATTCGCTTCCCCATCGGAGGATGTCTATGACTGAAACCACAGCCGCAACTCCCAACGAGACGCGCGATACCAAGCTCGAAATCATCATGGGCCGCGAGGCACTCGATAAGCTCGCCGATGCTACGGTGCTGGTGCTCGGCTGCGGAGGTGTGGGCTCCAATTGCTGCGAGGCACTTGCCCGCGGCGGCATCGGTCATTTCGTCATTCTGGATAAGGACATCATCGCGCCCAGCAATATCAATCGCCAGGCCATCGCCTTTCACAGCACCGTCGGCAAGCGCAAGGTCGATGTTATGGAAGCCATGATCCACGATATCAATCCCGCCACCACCGTCCTCAAGCGAACTGAATATCTGCTGAGCGACAATATCGACGAGTTCTTTACGAGCGTTTTTGAGCAGACGGACGGCAAGCTCGACTACGTCGTCGACGCCATCGACACCATCTCGGCCAAGCTCACCATTGCCAAATATGCTCAGGACCACGACATTCGTTTGGTCAGTTCCATGGGCGGGGCCAACAAGCTCCATCCCGAGTGTCTCCGCTTTGCCGACATCTTCGATACGGTACGTGACCCCATGAGCCGCATTATGCGCAAAGAATGTAAGAAGCGCGGAATCAAGAGCCTACATGTACTGTTTAGCTGCGAGGAATCGGTTAAGACACAGCCCCGCGACCCTTCCAACATCCACGAGCGCACCGAGCTCGGAACCGCCAGCTTTATGCCACCCATCATGGGTCAGATGATTGCCGGCGAGGTTATCCGCCAGATCAGCGGGCGCGGCACCGAGCGCGTGCGCGCCGATGGCCAGCGCTTGGACTAGCGGAGCGCGCCGAGATGGAGCCCTGGTTATTTGATGCACACTGCCATCTTGATCTAATGGCTCACCCGGACGCCGTTGCCGATGAGGCAACGACGCTGGACCTGGTTCTATTTGACTGCGGCGTCGATCCGCGCGACTTTGCACGCGCCAAGAAGCGCGCTTGCAACCGTTCAAATATCTTTGCCGGCATCGGCCTCCATCCCTGGTGGCTCGCCGACGGACGATGTGGCAACGCTGAAATCAATCTGCTTTGCGAAGTCGCTGCACAAGAACGCTTGATCGGCGAGGTCGGGCTCGACTTTTCCGCTCGTTTTGCCGGAAGCGAGCCGCTACAAGTACAGGCATTTGACCGGCTCTGCGATGCACTCGTGCAGCACCCTCTTGCCGGGCGCGTGATATCAATTCACGCCGTTCGTTCGGCAGGAACCGTGCTGGACGTCCTCGGGTCACATGAATTGCTCACCCCAAGCCCCGACTCCCCCGCTATCATCTTCCACTGGTTTAGCGGTACCTCGAACGAGTTCGTCCGCGCGCGAAACGCAGGCTGCTATTTTTCCGTGAATGAGCGGATGCTCGCCACCAAGCGCGGTCGCGAATACGCCCGACAGATTCCACTCGACCGCCTGCTGCTCGAGACTGATGCACCAGCCCGGCCGCAAGCAGATGCAAGCGCACAGCAGCTCATCACATCGCTGAAAAGCGTCTCTCGGCACATCGCCGAACTTAAAAACTGCGTCGTGGAGAGCGCCGAATCGATCGTTTTGGAAAATTCGCGCTTCATATTTGACTTCCGCTGACCCCGGTGGGCAAAAAACACCAAATATGAGTACTGTTGCAATGCTAGTAGCATTATTTTGCGACAAATGAACACCTAGATAATGTACATCCGTTCATTATCTAGGTGTTTTAGTATGGCTAAAGCCGTTTAAAACAGGCTTTTATCGCTCCCAGGCACTCAGCTAGGGCCTCAAAGGCTTGATTTTGCTGTTACTAAAATAGTTACAGTACTCATATTTGGCATTTTTTGCCCACAGGGTCCCGGGAAGACAACAATTCGACTTCCCGGGACCGCTCAACTATTCAAAAATCGGCGCTCCGTGGCCCCCAGAAGTCCTCCATACCACATGCGACCAAGACGAACGCGGTGGCAAAGTCCTACGCGAGTTCCAGCAGGTCCGGCAGCTGATCGATAATCTTATCCGCGGCATCCTGGCTAAAGCCGAAGCGCTCCTCGCGCTTGGCAATGACTGTCAGGCCGGCTCGCTTGCCGGCAGTGATGCCAGGCACCGAATCCTCAACGCAGCAGCAGCGATTCGCGGGCAGCCCCAGCAGGTCCAGCGCATGCAGGTAGATGTCGGGCTCGGGCTTGCTCTCCTTAAACTGCTCGCCACTCACCACATACTCAAAGGCATCCGACAGCCCGCACGCGTTGAGCACTTCCTCGATACTATCCATGGGCGACGAGCTGGCAAGCGCCACGCGAACGCCGCGGCGCGGCAGCTCTCGAATCGTATCCACGGCGCCTGGGTTAATCAAAGTCTGATAGTCGCGCGGACGCTTATGGGCCCACTCGTCCCAACGGGCCAACGCTTCCTCGCCAGTAAAATGCCCCTTACCGGCACGCTCAAACCAATCGACCAGCATGCGGAGAAAGAACTGATGCGAGGTACCGACCTGCCCGTTCAGCTCCTCTTGGGTCAGGTTCAACCCAAGCTCCTTGGCAAACGCGGCAGTCTCGCCCAGGTAGTAATACTCGGTATCGACAATGACGCCGTCCATGTCAAAGATAACGGCGTCGAACGGAAATGCGGACACGGCACCCTCCCTAACAAAAGGGCGCCTGTAAGCAGGCGCCCGAACCATGCATTATCGGCGATTCTAGCCCAGTAGCTTATCGAGTGCCACCGCGATACCGTCTTCGTTGTTATTGGCGGTCACCATCTGGGCAACTGCCTTAACCTCATCGACGGCGTTGCCCATGGCTACACCTGTGCCGGCCCACTCAATCATGGACTTGTCGTTCTGGCCGTCGCCAAACGATACGACCTCACTGGCATCGATGCCGAGCTTGGGCAGGGCACCCTCGAGCGCACGGGCCTTGTCGATACCGGGCGCCGTGTACTCAAAGTACCAGTCGGCCGTAAACATGCCCGAAAGCGTCTGCTTAAAGGGCGCATACATCTCCTCGTAATGCGCCTGCAGGTAGGCTGGATCGCCCGCCGTCAGCAGCTTGTCCACGGGACAAGCGTCCACGACCTCATGCAAGCTCTCGACCTCACGGATCTTAAGGTCGCACGCATCGCGCTCATACTTGACGATATTCTTCTGCGAACCGTCCGGCAGTGTGATCATGCAGCGATACGAGTCCTCGACATGCAGATCGCGACCGAGCGAGATGATGGGGATCACGTCGAAATTGCGCAGATGATCAATCAGACGGTGCAGTTCGTCAGCCGGCATGGCCTGGTCAAAAAGAACCTCATCGGTCTGAGCGTCGACCACATGTGCGCCATTAAAGGCAACTAGCAGACCGTCATGGTTTTGAAGGTCGAGCTCCTGCGCCAAGGCGTGCAGCCCCCATGCGGGACGACCCGAAGCCAAGATGAGCTTAATGCCCGACTCCTGCGCCGCGAGCAGCTTCTCGCGCGTACGCGGGCTGATGACCTTTTGGTCGTTGGTGAGCGTACCGTCGATATCCATTGCGATGGCTTTGATTGCCATATATGCCTCCTTGCATCGTTTTTATCGCGCACTATCTTATCCGAGCCGGGGCACGTTCACACAGCGCGCGCATGACGGTTGCAAAACCACCCCATTTGAAACAAAGGCAAAAAAGTACTTGCAAAGACGCGTTCCGACATATAAGTTGATAAAAGACCGCCGTTGCGGTTTTAAGTAGATCGAGCATATGAAGTTTGAGTTTTAGCGTGTAAGAGAAGGAAGATCGGCAAAGTACAGCCCCAAACGCAATGACAACTTAATGAGGTAACTGCCACATGTGAGGCACCCAGGGCATTGCTGTCTCGATTTTGAGCACGATGCCTTCCGCCTTGCATGGGCCGTTCCATCCCGCCCCTGCAGCAACTGCCTCACGGGCTCATTGAAAACCGCATAGCACCCCAACGTCAGCACATCACCCACGGCAAGCACATCACTCACGACAACCAACACATCAACAAACAGCACGAACATCAACCGATTGGAGAAGCTATGACAAACCACCACGCCGAAGGCGGCGATAAGAAAAGCATTCTGGATGCCCGCATTGAGCGAGCATATGCAAACGAATATGACGCCGCCTTTGCCGCCGCGACCATCAAGAACTACGCGTCGCTACCGCTCGCGACGATCTTGGCCGACCACCCTCAACTGCTGAAGCGCTGCACAAAGATCATGGGCGACCCCGACATTCGCAAGCTGACAGACCCCTATGCCCCAAAACGCGACAACGATTCGTACGTTCTTACCGTAGGCTGCCTAGCCCATATGCTTACGGCGCTCGACACGAAACTCAAGCTCGAATGGGAACCCGACGAGCGTCATGAACTCGAAAGCAAGCGGAACACCCTGCGCACCGCACTGTTCCTTCCGTTGGACGGCCTCAAGCGCTGCAACGTCGAGCTCAATACACAGGCGCGGCAAAAGTCCGGGATCACGGGGCAGAAAACTCCAAGACCCCATGCGGCCATCGTCGACCGCAACCGATATAACCGCATGACCGCGCATTTTTCTGCCGAGGGAGCAGACATAAGGACGCTGATCGACCTGCTGTGCCTCCTGAGCATCAACGAGCTATTTGAGGGCTATCTCGCCCTTGTTCCCGCGACGGCACCCAAGTCGGTAGCAAAGATCATCGAGACCTGCAGACGCCAGTTTGAGCGCCATCGCAATGGCAGCGAGATGAACGCCAGCATCGCGCAGTACTACGCGGCTCATTACAAAAATGACGGATGTGCCCCTGTCGAGCATCATCTGCGGCTCGCCTACACCACGCCCGCCGCAACGCTCTATCGCTTTGGAGCCCTTGGCGCTTGCGAGCCGCACGAACAGGCAGCCTGTCCCACAACCGAGCTCGATCTCAGGCTCGGACGAACCCTGTAGCCCGCCAGCCCCTCCGCGGGCAACAATCCTATTCCACAACACAACCAACAGAAAGGAGTCCTCATGGACACCAATCATTCCCCCATCATCAGCCCCCTCACCATGCGTGAATCCGCCCGAGGTATCACGCTCACCAGCATTTACGATGAGATGCTCGCCCGTCGCGAGCTCTCCGTCATGGGAAACATCGAAACCCCGATGGCCCACGACCTATGCCAGCAGATCCGCCTGCTCGATGCCACCGACCCCAGCCGCCCCATCACCATATTTGTCGCCAGCGCCGGCGGAAGCGTGCGATCGGGTCTTGCGATCTATGACGCCATGCGCCTCGCATCGTGCCCCATCCGCACCGTCTGCCTGGAATTCGCCGCGTCCATGGGCGCCGTGATCTTTATGGGCGGCGACGATCGCCGTATGGCGCCCCATGCAGAGCTCATGATTCACGACCCGCTGATCCCCCAGGGGGCAGGCGGCTCGGCACTTGCGCTGCAGGAAACCAGCCGGCGTCTCATGCAGACCCGCAAGACCCTCACGCAAATCCTCTCGGACCGCAGCGGCCTCACGCCCAAGCGCATCCAGTCCCTCACTGCAAAAGACACCTACCTTTCGGCCGAGCGCGCCGTCGAGCTCGGCTTTGCCCACGAAATCCTCTCGACCACCAAGGAGGTCGCCCATGTCTAACCTCGCCAGCCGCCTCGCCGCATCTGAGTCCGCATCGTCCACCATTCTCGCCAAGGATCGAACGCTTTCCTGCGACACCCGCCAAACGGGACTCAACAACAACGCACTTGTGATCGGCCCCTCGGGAGCCGGCAAGACCCGAAACGTCCTCAAGCCCAACCTGCTGCAAATGAACGCAAGCTACATCGTGCTCGACACCAAAGGCACGCTCTGTCGCGAAGTGGGACCTGTGCTGGCAGCCCACGGTTACCGCGTGCAATGTCTCAACTTCGCCGACCTCAACACCGTCCCGGCCCTTGCGCCCGGCATCGAGCGCTGCGGCTACAACCCCCTGAGGCACATTCGCCGCAAGGCGGACGGCAGGCCCAACCAGCAGGACATCCTCTCGGTGGCAAAGGCCATCTGCCCCATCGAGGACAACAACCAGCCTTTTTGGGATCATGCGGCGGCAAACCTGCTGTCGTGTCTTATCGCCTACGTCACCGAACAGCTGCCCGCCGACGAGCAGACGATCAGCTCGGTCATCAAGCTGATCGAGCACCTGCAGGACGGTGCCACGGGTCGATTGTTTGACGACCTGATCACGACCGACCCCCAAAGCTATGCCCTCTCGCTATGGCGGCGCTACGCCATTACGCAAAATGCCGAGCGCATGCACGCGAGCATCGTCGGCATCCTTGCCGAAAAGGTCATGTGTCTGGGATTCGACGGTGCGGCACAGCTCTATCGTAAGTGCCATCAGGTGGACTTCGCTTCCATGGGACACACCCCCTGCGCCCTGTTTGTAACCGTGAGCGATATTGACCGCAATCTCGATCCGCTGACCGGCCTCTTTATTTCGCAGGCGTTTATGGGCCTCATTCGTGAGGCCGATAGGCAGCCCGACGGCAGCCTGCCCGTGCCCGTGCGCTTTATGCTCGATGACTTCGCAAATCTGCAGATCCCCCAGATCGACAACGTGCTCTCGATTATCCGAAGCCGCAACATCTGGGCAACGCTGCTGCTGCAGTCGACCAACCAGCTCGATGCGCTCTATGGCGAGGCACGCGCACGCTCCATCATGGGCAACTGCGACACGCATCTGGTGCTGGCGTTCCAGGATCCCGAGAGTGCCCGGGTGTTTTCCGACCGCGCCGACGCGCTGCCCAGTACGCTCATGGCGACGCCGATTGATCGCTCGTGGCTCTTTGTACGCGGTCGCACTCCCGAACAGGTCGAGCGCTTTAGGCTCGAAGACCATCCGCTCTACGGGGAGCTGCCCGAGGCGCAGCGAGGCCATGCGGAGGCCGAGATCTAGGCGCAGGGTTCTCGCAGCGCGCGGCGCCCCGGCGATGTTCCACAAAGGCCGTGCGCCCCGGGACCACGGCAAAGCAAAGGGACCCGCATCCGATAGGATACGGGCCCCTGACTATAAGGCGCGATGCGTTAACAGCAGCGACTACTTGCGATGCGCGCGATAGAACTCGATGAGCGCCTGGGTCGAAGCGTCCTGCTCGGCCTTGGCGGTGTCGTCGTGGAAGGCCGGGGTGATCTGCTTGGCAAGCTGCTTGCCCAGCTCGACGCCCCACTGATCGTAGGAGTCGATGCCCCAGACCGTGCCCTCGACAAACGTGATGTGCTCGTACAGGGCGATGAGCTCGCCGAGCGCGAACGGAGTCAGCGTGTCGCCGAAGATCGAGGTCGTCGGGCGGTTGCCCTCAAAGCAACGGGCCGGGACGATCTGCTCGGGCGTGCCCTCGGCACGAACCTCGTCGGCAGTCTTGCCAAAGGCGAGCGCCTTGGTCTGGGCCAGGAAGTTGCCCAGGAACAGCTCGTGCACGTCCTGGCCGCTGTCGGTCGCAGGGTTGGCGGTATTGGCGAAGGCGATGAAATCGGCCGGGACCACCACGGTGCCCTGGTGCAGCAGCTGGTAGAAGGCGTGCTGACCGTTGGTGCCGGGCTCGCCCCAGAAGATCTCACCGGTGTCGGAGGTCACGGCGCTGCCGTCCCAGCGGACATGCTTGCCGTTGGACTCCATGGTGAGCTGCTGCAGGTAGGCCGGGAAACGATGCAGGTACTGGCAGTACGGCAGCACGGCGTGGCTCTTGGAACCGAAGAAGTTGACGTACCAGACGTTGAGCAGGCCCATCAGCGCAACGGCATTGTTCTCGAGCGGCGTGTTGCAGAAGTACTCGTCGATAGCGTGGAAGCCCTCGAGGAACTGCTGGAAGCGCTCGGGACCGAGCACGACGATCAGCGACAGGCCCACGGCGGAGTCGACGGAGTAGCGGCCGCCGACCCAGTTCCAGAAGCCGAAGGCGTTGGCGGGGTCGATACCGAAGGCCTCAACCTTCTCGAGTGCGGTGGAAACGGCAACGAAGTGCTTTGCCACGGCCTCGGCGTTCTGCTCATCGGAGCCGTCGATGGCGCCCTGGGCCTTGAGCTGCTCGAGCATCCAGGTCTTGACCTCGCGGGCGTTGGTGAGGGTCTCGAGCGTGGTGAAGGTCTTGGAGACGATGATCACGAGCGTGGTCTCGGGATCCAGGCCCTTAAGCTTCTCGGCCTGGTCGTTGGGGTCGATGTTGGAGATATAGCGGCAGTCGATACCGGCGTCGGCATAGGGACGCAGAGCCTCGTAGGCCATGACCGGGCCCAGATCGGAGCCGCCGATGCCGATGGACACCAGGTGCTCGATCTTCTTGCCGGTAACGCCCTTCCACTCACCGGAGCGCACGCGCTCGGCGAAGGCATACATGCGGTCGAGGACCTCGTGCACGTCGGCGACGACATCCTGGCCGTCGACGATGAGCTGGCCCCTCTCGGTTGCGGGGCGGCGAAGCGCGGTGTGCAGGACGGCGCGGTCCTCGGTGGTGTTAATGTGCTCGCCGGAGAACATGGCGTCGCGGCGCTCCTCGAGCTTCACCTCGCGGGCAAGATCGCACAGCAGCTTGACGGTCTCATCGGTCACCAGGTTCTTCGACAGATCGAAGTGCAGGTCACCGGCGTCAAAGCTCAGCTTGTTCACGCGCTCGGCATCGGCAGCGAACCAGGCCTTGAGGTTGATACCATCGGCCTCGAGCTTCTCCTGATGAGCCTCGAGTGCCTTCCAAGCGGCAGTCGACGTAGCATCGATAGGTGCGGCAACAGTTGCCATAGAGTCCTCCTCAGCATACGGGCGCACGCCTCCATGCGCCCGGACATTCAGATGCCACTATTCTAGCGCAGGTCAAGACTACAATCAGCGAGCGTTGCCAATCGGCCCCCAAACGGCAACCGATCAAAAAGGGACAGGCTTATTTTGGCAGGTCAAACGCTTTACCAACCAAAAATAACCCGTCCTTTTATGGCAAATATTAGGCCGCGGCGCAGACGCTACCGAGTAACTCACGCAGAGGAGACCCGATGCCCTCCAGCAGTTCGGGCGCGATAATGGCAAAAACGGGAACCTCGCCGGTGCCCACGACAGCAGGCACCTTGCCCTCCGAGACAATGCATCCATAAGGCACAAAGCCGTCTTCGCCGGCATCGAGCGCCGCCATGCGACGCGCGAGCTCGCGCGCAAAGCCGGCAGTATCGGCATCGCCAATCGCCAGGACAAAGTCCACGCCTTCGTCGGTCGCCAGGGCTACGGCCTCATCGACCAAATCGTCTCCCCCATCGCCCCCGACCAAGCCGCAGCGAAAAAGCACGCGTTCGAGCAGAGCTCGATCAAGCGAGCCGAGCGCCGCCGAGACGAGCTCATCGTGCGTATGTTTGTCACCGCCCAACACGACCAGCGCCTTGGTGCCACCATAGTGAGCGACCAATCGTCCGCACCAGCGAGCCACGTCTCCATCCGCAACAAGGCGCGTCGGCATACCAAACCCATAATTGACCATCTTTTCCACAACCCTTCCGTGCGTATAGGCGGTATCAATCGTTAGGCTCATGCTACGAAGCGAGGTTTTCCGAGCTGTTTCGCACTCTTTAGAGCTGCGTTAAAACCCGATCCAACCGCACGACCATACCTACCAAAACAAACCAGTCCCTTTTTGACAGGTTTTGACGACGTCCGGACGAGCGGGTATTATCGAACAGGTATTCGATAAGAACATGTGTTTGATGAAAGGACACGGATGGCGCACGAGCAGCACACCTATATCTGCATCGACCTCAAGACGTTTTATGCCAGCGTCGAGTGCGTCGACCGTGGGCTCGATCCGCTCACCACCAACCTGGTCGTTGCCGACGAATCGCGCGGGCGCACGACCATCTGCCTCGCCATCACGCAGGCCATGAAGGACTTAGGGATTCACAATCGCTGCCGCCTATTCGAGATTCCCGATGGCATCGGCTACATCACGGCCGTACCGCGCATGCAGCACTATATGGAGGTGTCGGCGCAAATCTACGGCATCTATCTGGAATACGTAAGTCCGCAAGACATTCACGTCTATTCAATCGATGAATGCTTTATCGACGTGACGCCCTATCTGGACCTCTATCACACAGATGCGGAAGGGTTCGCCTGCACGCTGCGCGACGAGGTCCTCGCGCGCACCGGCATCACGGCGACGGTCGGCATCGGCCCCAACCTATTCCAGGCCAAGGTAGCGCTCGACATTACCGCCAAGCACGTACCCAGCCGCATCGGCATACTCGACGACGAGACCTTTCGCAAGGATATCTGGCCCCATCGTCCCATCACCGATATCTGGGGCATCGGTCCCGGCGTGGCAGCCCGCCTCGAGAAATACGGCGTCTACGATCTGATGGGCGTCGCGGCGCTCGACGAAAACCTGCTTTACGACGAGCTCGGCGTCAATGCCGAATATCTCATCGACCATGCCTTCGGGCGCGAGCCGACAACCATCGCCGATATCCAAGCCTATCGCCCGCAAGCAACTTCGACCACCACAGGACAGGTGCTCTCGAAGGGTTATGCCTACGAACAGGCCTATACCGTCTTGCGCGAGATGGTCGACAACGCCGTTTTAGACTTGGTCGATAAGCACGTGGTCTGTGACAGCATCTCGCTCTTTGTGGGCTACGCGAGCGAACGCGCCGACATACGCCGCCTCGACGCCAGCGGTACAGCGCAGTATGTGGACGGATGCGGGCACCTGCGCTCGAGCACATCGAGTATCGAACCCACCGCATCCGCCGGCCCCGAGCTCGCGCCCCGTGCGCCCAAGCCCGTCCAGCGCGATGACGAACGGCGTCGCCTGGTGCGCGAAGCGCAGGCAATCGATGGCATCTTTGTGGGAGAGCATGGCGGCAAACCGCGCGGTGGCTATGCCGCACTCTTTGCGCACTCTAACGCCTCGCGAAAGCTGCCCGAGCGTACCAATTCGTTTAAGAAGATCATGGGCTATTTCGATGAGCTCTGGGCGCAGACTGTCGATCCCAAACGACCGGTCAAGCGCATCAACCTGGGATTTGGCAACCTCATGCCCGAGGAATTTGCCACCATCGATCTGTTCAGCGATATCGAGGCCGATGAGCGCGAGCGCGACCTGGCGCGCGCCGTCCTGGCCGTGAAAGGCAAGTACGGCAAGAACGCGCTCGTCAAGGGATTAAGCTTTACCGCCGGCGCCACCGCGCGCGAACGCAACGAACAAGTTGGAGGACACCGTGCCTAAACCCAAACAACAGCCCATGCGCCCGCCGACCGCCTTCGAGCGCCTGGCGGACCCCGAGGGCAGACGCCGCGCCGCCGACCCCAACCTCACTGCCAACGGTGCCGCGCGCGCCGACCGCGCCGCACAGTTTATGCCCTTTGCCGCCCTCACGGGATACTACGAACTCGTGCGCAAGCAGGAAATCACCATCGAGCCAAAACGTGAGCTCACGGAAGAAAAAGCCCTCGTGCTTTCTAAAAAACTCGAGGGTCTCAAACGTGGCGACTTGGTTCGTGTCACCTATTACGATACATACGGCTATCGCAGCCGCACCGGCATCCTCGACGAGGCGCTCCCCGCCTTCAAGCTCCTCAAGCTCCGAGACATCGCCATCGACTTAGACGGCATCCAAGACATCGAACTGCGCGGACGAGCCTAGCCAATGAAGCGCATCCAGAGCGACGCTTACAGCGTCATGACGTAGTAGCCCGCGTCTTTCACGGCCGCCTCGAGGACATCACGATCAACCGGCTGCTTAGAGCGCACGCGTGCCGTGTGGTCCGCATACGTCACCGTTGCCCACACGCCATCCAGTGCATTGAGGGCATTGGCTACGTTCTGAGCGCAGCCGTCACAGCTCATGCCGCCGATGAGCAGCTCATCGCTATAGGGATAGTGGGACGGATCGGTATCCGCAACTACTACCTTCTTGGCCTTCTTACCGCTCGCGCCATCGCTGCAGCAGCTCTTTCCGTGTGTCGAAGCGACAATGCGACGCAGGCCAAAGAACATGCCAACGATAATCACGGCAAGCACGATGAGATTCGCAGGGCTGAGCAAGTCACTCATGCGTTCCCCTTTCAAGTAGCCCTATCTAGATACCCCCATGGGGTGTCCCCATCTTAACCCAAAATCATGTCTGTTCGGTCAATTAGTTTCCCTCTTCAAACTTTTTTGTTGACCATGGCTTACTTTCGTGTATAAGTTTTCCTAGGCTAACAACTGAGGACCCGAAAGGGGCATCGTGACTCGAACCATTGACATCCCAACATACCAAACGGCTGTCGTGCGCAACTGCTCCCCTACGCTCGCAGGTATCAAGCCGGCTTCGCTCTTTACCTATCCCGGCGTTTACGCCAACCAAAACGGAAAACCCAGCGCCGCCCATATCGAAGAGCGACGCTCTCGCCTGCTCGCCGTCATAGCCCAATGCAACTGCGAGCTCCAGCCACTCGGGATCCATATGAGCGTTTTGGTCTGGCGCCCCTGCGGAGCGCTCATCTATGTGTACCGCCCTGCAGACCTCATGCGATACCTCTCCGACCCCCGCGCCACGACGGCGCTTGCCGCCGAAGGTTACGATGTCCGCAACCTGCCCGCGTCCCTGGTGCATCTCGCCGCGCGCATCACGCTGGCAAGCAGCAATGCCGCAGAGAGCGCCTATGACGGCAGCGTCTGCGCGCTCGCGCGAAATAGGCACTGCGATACGGGGTGCATGTGCGAGTTCCCCCACGAAATTGGCTATTTTTTGGGCTATCCCTACGAAGATGTCCATCAGTTTATCGTCCAGCACGGCGAAAACTATAAGGTCTTTGGCGCATGGAAAGTATACACAAACGTTGAGCAGGCGCTCACGACCTTCGATTCCTATCGCGCATGCACGCAATACCTTACCTACATCTATCAACAGGGCTGCACTCTGGGACAACTTGTCCAGGCAACCCGATAGAGCATACAAAACGCGGCCGCACGCCGCACAACCGAAAGGAAAACATATGAGCAAGATCGCCGTCGTCTACTGGAGCGGTACAGGCAACACCGAGGCCATGGCAAACTTCGTTGCCGAGGGCGCAACCGGTGCCGGCGCCGAGGCGGAGGTCATCTCCTGCGCCGACTTCTCCGCAGACAAGGCCGCCAGCTATGACGCCATTGCCTTCGGCTGCCCCGCCATGGGTTCCGAGGAACTCGAGTACGATAAGTTCCAGCCTATGTGGGACGAGGTCAAGGAGACCCTCGGCGACAAGAAGGTTGTCCTCTTTGGCTCTTATTCGTGGGCCGAGGGCGAATGGATGGACAACTGGAAGGCGGACGCCGACGAGGCGGGCGTCAACGTCGTCGATTCCGTCATCTGCTACGATGCACCCGACGACGAGGGCGAGACCGCTTGCAAGGCCCTCGGAGCCGAGCTCGTGTAACGAACCCAGGGCTTCCAAAAGAGCCTGCATCAAAGCGCATCCCCATCCCTACAAAAGAGCGGGGCTGGATTCAAGTCCAGCCCCGCTCTTTTGTAACGGCAGTTACATCAACCGGCTACGAGATATTGCCCAAGAACGCCTTGGTGCGCTCGCTCTTGGGGTGGTCGAAGACCTCACTCGGCGTACCCTCTTCTACAATGACGCCGCCGTCCATAAAGACGACGCGGTCGGCGACATCGCGGGCAAAGCCCATCTCGTGCGTTACCACGATCATGGTCATACCGTCACGTGCCAGGTCGCGCATGACGCCCAATACATCGCGGACGAGCTCGGGGTCGAGCGCCGACGTGGCCTCGTCAAAGAGCATCACGTGCGGGTTCATCGACAGGGCGCGGGCGATGGCGACGCGCTGCTGCTGGCCGCCCGAAAGCTGACTCGGCATAAAATCGATGCGCTCGGCCAGGCCGACCTTGGTCAGCTCCTCGATGGCGATCTTCTCGGCCTCTTCCTTACTGCGCTTGAGCACCTTTTGCTGCGCAAGCATGACGTTCTTTTTGACTGACAGGTGCGGGAACAGGTTGAACTGCTGAAACACCATGCCCAAGTGCGTACGTACATTATTGAGGTCGACGCCCTTGGCACACACATCCACGCCCTCAACGACAATCGAGCCGCTCGTGGGATGCTCCAGGCGATTGATGCAGCGAAGCATCGTCGACTTGCCCGAGCCCGAGGGGCCCAGGACCACAACGACCTCACCCTTGTGCACGTCCAGATCGATATCACGCAGAACCACGTTATCGCCAAAAGCCTTTTGGAGGTTCTTGATGCTGACAACGACCTCGTTGGAATTCGTTTCACTCATGACAGGACCTCCTTACAGACCGGCGATATGATCGGCGGGCGTCGCGACAACCTGTCCGGCGCTCTTGGTGGGACGCTTCTTTTTGGTTTCGGCCGTCCCCAGAAGTCTCGCCTCAAGACCGCTCACCAAGCGCGCAAGCGGCAGGGTAATGACCAGATAGAACAGAGCGGCAACCACATACGGCGTGATGGAGCCCGTCGTGGCCACGATGGTGCGGGCGTTCATGACGATCTCGACCACACCCACGGCGGCAAGCAGCGACGTATCCTTGTAAAGCAAGATAAACTCGCTGGTCAGCGTAGGCAAAACATTGCGGAACGTCTGCGGAATCATGACATAGAGCAGCGTCTGGAAGGCATTCATGCCCAGCGAGCGAGCAGCCTCGTTTTGGCCCTTGGGGATCGACTGAATACCGGCACGGAAGATCTCGCACAGGTACGCAGACGAGTTCATGGCCATGACGATAACACCCAGCACATAGTCGTCCACTTTGACACCGGCCAGCGGCAAGCCAAAGAACGCAATGTAGATCTGCAAGAACGCCGGCGTGCCGCGGATGATATTCACATAGATGCCGGCAAGGCAGCGAAGGATGCGCGACTTGGAAATGCGCATGAGCGACAGCGCAAAGCCAAAGGGAATGGCCAACGGAAATGCCACGAGCACGATTGAGAGCGACATAAGGAAGCCCTTGAAGACAATCGGCAGGCTCTGGACCAAAATGACCGGGTTCAGGAACAGGCGCAGGAACATATTGGAGTTCCACGCCTCGACCCACGGCTGCTCTTTAAGGTCAGCCAGGAAGTTATCGAAGGCCGTCACGCCCTTGATCTCCACCGACGGAATCTTGGAGATCTTCTTGGTCGACCCGTCGGCAAGCGTATAGGTGCCGCTAAAGGCCTCATCGCCGCCCTCGACGGGGAAGGTCACGCCGTAAACCTCGACACGGAAAAAGCCGCCGGCAGGCGCCGTCTCGCCAAAGTCGATCTTGAGCGTCTGGCCGTCAGCCTTGCACGTGGGCTTCATGGGCGTACGATCCATGAGGTCCTCGCCCGAGAGCATCGTCAATCGCGTGTCATCGGTACCAAACGTCGTGCCGTCGACAAACGTCAAAGAAAGACCGCTCAGCTCCTCGTCGACATCGGCCTGAACTTCCCAGGTAATGCGCGTCTCGGTGCCGCCGACCACATCGCTGCCCGAACCGGTGTTGGGTCGGGCGGTAATCTTTGCGGTCTCAAGCGCCTGGGCGGTCGTGGGCGCATATGCCCCCGCGCACACCAGCGCGAGCGCCACGGCCATGACGCAGGCTAGCTTTTGGAGCAAGGCGGACAGTGGAAAACGCTGCTCCGCGGCCCCTTTGTTCAGTCGAGACAAGGTGGCTCCTATCGTAGAAGTTGCCGGCAAAACGAGACGGAAATGCTCTCCGCCAAGAGAAGCGCAAAGGCCCTCTCCGCAAAACGGAAAGGGCCCGCGCGCAATCAAGTAGTTATTTTACTTGATATTGTACTTAGCCATGAGGGCGTCGACGGTACCGTCGTCGGTCAGGTCCTTGATGGCCTGGTTGATGTCGTCCTTGAGCTTGGTGTTGCCCTGGTTGATGGCGATGGCGTACTCCTCGCCGGTGCTGATCTGCTTGATGGTCTGGCAGGTGTTGAACTGCTCGGCGGTCAGCTGGCTGGCAACGGAGCGGTTGGTAACTACGGCGTCGCCCTTATCGGACTGCAGAGCGCTGAAGCACTCGGTGGCGTCCTTGTAGGGGACGATCTTGGCCTTCGGGAAGTTCTCCTGGGCAAAGGCCTCGGCGGTCGAGCCAGACTGGACGATGATGGTAGCGTCGGCGTTGTTGAGCTTCTCGCTGTAGTTGTCGGCCGTGATGTCGGTGTTATCGACCTTGGTCACGATAGCCTGATCGTCCATGTAGTAGGAATCAGAGAAAGTGACTTCCTTCTCACGCTCGGGCGTGTCGGTGATAGCCGCGATGGAGACGTCATACTTGGCGCCCGAAGCGACGCCCGGAACCAGCGTGTCAAAGTCATTGTTGACATACTCGACATCCAGGCCCAGCTTGTCGCCGATAGCCTTGATGAGCTCAAGGTCAAAGCCCTGATAGTCGCCGTTGTCGTCCTTATACTCAAACGGAGCGTACTCGGCAGAGGTGCCGACGGTCAGCGTACCGTCCTTGACGAGCGCGTACTCCTTGGAGCCGTCGACCTTCTCGACCTTAGCGTCGTCAGAGCTGCTGGAACCGGCATCAGAACCAGAGGTGGCGTTGGACGAGCCGCAGCCCGTCAGTGCGAGGGCGAGCGCCATGGCACCCGTGGCGGCAAATGCGCCAAGCTTCTTGAGCTTCATAATCAGTCTCCTTCCGGTGACCTCGTTTGATTCAGAGGTCTGCAAAAACTGTTGGCTATTATGCACCTGGAATTACGAATCTGCAACGAGAAAACTGATTGAAACAAACCCATAACGTGAATGGAATACTCTACTTTATGACAGTCATTACTGCTGCAATGACCTTAATAGTCTAATTTCAGCTGCATAACCTGCAAGTTCGTTCGGAGTCTCCAAAATAAACGGCAGCGAACGCAAACGGCCATTCGATACAATATTCTGCATAACCTGCATACCGCCACCAAATTCCTCGCTGCCAAGGTATCCCTTGCCGATGCACTCGTGACGATCTTTATGGGCGCCACAAGGGTTCTTCGAATCGTTGATGTGTACGGCATGCAAGCGATCGATACCCACCACGCGGTCGAACTCGTCGAGTACGTCGTCCAGATCATGGATGATGTCGTAGCCGGCATCGCTCACATGGCAGGTGTCCAAACAAACGCCCAGCTTATCGGACAGCTCTGGGCGCTTGGCGGCAACGCCCTCGATAATGCACGCCAGTTCTTCAAAGCTACGGCCCACCTCGGTGCCCTTTCCTGCCATGGTCTCGAGTAATACCGTCGTCTGCTGCCCCTCAAACATCACCTGGCACAGCGTGTCGACAATCATCTGAATGCCGACGTCGGAGCCCTGCCCCACATGCGCACCGGGATGGAAGTTGTAGTAGTTGCCGGGCAGTGCTTCCAGACGCTGCAAGTCCTCGGCCATTGCCTCCAAGGCAAACTCGCGCGCCCGCTCCTTAGCGGAGCAGGGGTTATAGGTATACGGGGCATGCGCCACCAGCGGTCCAAAGTCGTTTTGCGCCATAAGCTCGCGCAGAGCCGCCACGTCATCCATGTCAAGTTCTTTTGCCTTGCCACCGCGCGGGTTGCGCGTAAAGAACGCAAAGGTATTGGCGCCAATGGACAGCGCCGTCTCCCCCATTGCCCGATAGCCCTTCGTCGTCGAAAGATGACACCCGATCGTCAGCATCTCCAACTCCCTCTTCATCAGTTGCGGTGAAATACGGTCTATTGGTGCCTTATTTTGGCGCAAACAGACCGTATTCCACCGCAAGTTATAAAAGGGGCATCAGGGGCACGGTCCGCCGAGCCCCACGCCCTAAAGTTTCAAGCGAATCGCATCGATGATGTGCGCACAGCGCTGTGTAGCGGCTAGGGACATGATGGGGCTTTCGAGTTTCCCCGCCTGAATGAGCTGTGTCGCATGCGATGCCTCACCGTAAAAATCATCGACCTCAAATGGTGCATCGATTTCGAGTACTCGACCGTCGGAGTACTTCACATGGGCGAGCTCGGGGCGATGGAGACGCTCGATTTCCAACGAGCCCCGCTCACAGGCAATCGTTAAGCGGCTTTCATATGCTGCTTTGCCGTCGCACACCATATGAATGGGTATACCGCCGACGCTCATATGGATCTCGTCGGCCCAATCGACACGGCCGCCTGATACGTCACGCCAGCGAACTTCACGGGACGAAACCTCGCACGCGCCCGCGAGCAAATCCTCAAACCAACCGACCGCATAACAGCCCATGTCATATAGACAGCCGCCCTGCAGCGGATCAAGCAGATAGCCCGAAGGAGACTCGCCGTAATCGAGCTTTTGCACGCTTTCAATCGAGACAATACGGCCAAGCTCACCCGACGCAAGCAAGTCTTTCACGCGAGTGCGCATCGGGCAAAACCGATTCTTCATCGCCTCCATAAACAGCACGCCGCGCTCGCGAGAGGTGGAGGCGATCGAGAGAGCCTCTTCCTCACTCAAAACGGCCGGCTTTTCGCACAGCACGGCCTTTCCGGCGCACAGCGCGCGACAGGCCCAACGCGTATGCATGCCATGCGGAAGAGCCAAGTAGATTGCGTCGACATCGGGGTCGGCAATCAGCGCGTCATAAGCCGCATCGCCGCTATCGTCGGCCGAGGCATGGCCATGCGCAGCATCGATCGAAAACGCTCGGCAAAATTCCTCGACATGTGCAGGAGTGCGACCGGCCGCAGCCACCAGCCGTGCCCCGTCGACCTTCTTGAGCGACGATGCAAATCGATGAGAAATGCGCCCAGCGCCCAAAATGCCCCAACGAACCTCACGCGAATCATCACATGAATCCCGATGGCCCACGACAGCCCCCTTCAGTTGCGGTGAAATAGTTCCTGTTTGGCCCCTATTCTGCCGCAAACAGGAACTATTCCACCGCAAGTTATAAAAGGGTCATGAGGAGCGCGTTTTGCCGAAGACCTTAAGCACCGCCGTCACGGGGCCAGGCTGGAAACGTCGGCGCACATCGTCGAGACGCTCGGGAATATCGATGTGCTGCGGGCAGTGGCGTGCGCATTTGCCGCACTTGACACAATTGCTCACCAGCTTGGGCTCGTTCGTCCGCACCGCGCTCGCCGTAAAGTATTGCGACAGCCCCGTAAACCAGCTGTGCGCATAGCTCGCGTTGTAGGCGGCAAAACATCCAGGGATATTGATGCCTTTAGGACACGGCATGCAATAGCCGCATCCCGTGCAGGGCACGCGATTCGATTTTTCAAACTCCGTCAGCACGCGTGCGATGGCATCGAGCTGAGTAGCTGTCATCGAATCCGGCAGGGCCCGATCGGCCAACGCCGCGTTCTCATCCACCTGCGCGGTATCGGTCATACCCGATAGCAGCATCGTTACCTGAGGATGGTTCCACACCCACGAAAGCCCCCAGGCGGCAGGGGTGCGCAAATGCGGGTCACGAGCACCATCGAGCACAGCACGGGCCCGCGGCGGCAGCTTGCCCGCCAGACGCCCGCCTAGCAGCGGCTCCATCACAAACACCGCGAGTCCGCGCTCCGCAGCCGCCATGAGTCCTGCCGTTCCCGCCTGATATCGCTCTCCAGCGTAGTTGTACTGGATCTGGCAAAAGTCCCAATCATACGCATCGAGCATCGTAAGGAAGTCCGCCGCGCTGCCGTGGTACGAAAAGCCTATCTGACGAATACACCCTGCAGCCTTTTGGCGGGCAATCCAGTCCTCGATGCCCAGCGCCACCACGCGCTCCCACTGCGTAGGCGAGGTGATGTTGTGCATAAGGTAATAGTCGATATGGTCGGTCTGCAGGCGGCGCAGTTGCTCGTCGAAGAACCGGTCGAAATCCTCCGCGCACTTGCACGAAGCATGCGGCAACTTAGTCGCCAGCAACACCCGGTCACGCAGCCCCAAGCGCTCAAGCGAGGCGCCCACGCACGCCTCGTTACCGGGATAGAGATACGCGGTGTCCAGATAATTAATCCCCTGCTCCACCGCACGGGAGATGATGGCGTCGGCTGTCTTCGCATCCGGGCGTCCCGGCGCACCGGGAAACCTCATGCAGCCCAGCCCCAACGCCGAGATACGGTTGCCGCTTTTGGGGTCAACGCGATATTGCACGGCCCCTCCCCTCCCATCGAAGCCCTGACAAGGCGAAACAAACCCGTCACGTCATCGAAACACATCGGAATCGCAATTGAGAACGTATCGTAACGCAGCAGAAATCAGGCCGTCACGGCACCGCTTTAACATCAGCAAAAAGCCCGATGAAAGGAGTCGCCCATGCCCGCGCTCGACCTTTGGAACCTCGCATCCCAGCTCAAAAGCACCGATTATCGCTGGGTCGACCTCACCCACACGCTCTCGTGCGACACCCCGCACTGGTTTGGCTTTAAGCCATTTGAGTCCACCAAGCTCTTCGACTACCTGCCCGACACGCCCGGGGACATGCTCGCGCCCATGCGTTGCTTCCAGTATTCGGTCGCTTCGCAGTACGGCACGCATGTCGACGCACCGCGGCATTTCCATGTTGAGGGTCGTTCCCTTGGAGAGATTGAACCCATCGAGTTTATGCATCCGCTCTGCGTGATCGACAAGCACGAGGAGTGCGCCGCAAATCCCGACTTTATCCTGACCATCAAGGACCTCAAAGCCTGGGAGGACGAGCACGGTCGCATTCCCGAGGACGCCTTCGTCGCCTTCCGCTCCGACTGGTCCAAGCTCGCCGACCTCGAAAACAAGGACAAGGACGGCCAGCCCCACTACCCCGGCTGGGACCTCGATACTATCAAGTGGCTTGTAGAGGAACGCAATATCGGCGCCATCGGCCACGAGCCCGCAGATACCGATCCGGCGACCATCACCACGCGCGAGGACGCCTACCCCTACCCCGGCGAGCAGTACATCCTCTCGGTCGACCGCTATCAGATCGAAGTCATGGACCATCTGGACGAGCTTCCAGCTACGGGTGCCGTCATCTTCTGCACCTTCCCCAAGGTCCGCGATGGCGTCGGATACCCCGCCCGCGTCTTTGCGGTCTGCCCCGCGGCATAAGCGCACAGCGCAATAGTTTCTTTTTCATAACAGCCGCCCCGCGCACCCACCAATCACCCTGGCAGCATACAATCCATCAGGCGCCCCTTACGCGGGCGCCTTTTATATGGGGAGATGATTCACATGCAGATCAACAAGGTCGCTTTTATCGGCAAGGGCGGCGTCGGCCTGCTCTACGGCAGCATGATTGCCAAGGCCCTCGGCAATGACGCCGTCGAATACGTTATGGATGACGCCCGTTTAGAGCGTCACGCGGGCGATGCGCTCACCGTCAACGGAAAGCCTTGCGATCTCACGTCCGTCCGCGCCAGCGAGGCAGCGCCCGCCGATCTGGTCATCCTGACGGTCAAGACCACCGGTCTCGACCAAGCACTCAAGACTATGGAGCGTGTCGTGGGACCCAACACACTCATCGCCTCGCTGTGCAACGGCATTACGAGCGAGCAAAAGATTGCCGAACGCTTTGGCTGGGAGCATACCGTTCTTGGTATCTGCCAGGGCATGGACGCCGTGTTCCTCAACGGCGCGCTCACCTTTACCAATGCGGGCGAGATTCGCTTTGGCGCGGCAGCGGGCACCAAGCCCGCAACCGTTACCGCCATCGACGAGCTCTATACGCGCTGTGGCATCGCCCATACCGTCGAGGACGACATCGCCCACCGCATGTGGGCCAAACTCATGCTCAACGACGGCATCAACCAGACCTGCATGGCCTACGGCGGGACCTACGGAAGCGCCACGGAGCCGGGCTCCGAGCAGCGCCGCTGTTTTGTCTCCGCAATGCGCGAGACGCTTGCGGTTGCCAACGCCGAGGGCGTTGAGCTGACCGAGGCAGACCTGACGCAAATGGTGCACCTCATCGAGGGAATCGACCCCGCCGGTATGCCCTCGATGGCGCAGGACCGCATCGCAAGGCGCAAAACCGAGGTTGATGAGTTCGCGGGCACCATCTGCCGCCTCGCAGCCAAACACCATATCCAGGCACCGCAAAACGAGTGGCTCTATCGGCGCATCCGCGATATCGAGAAAAGCTGGTAGCGCCAACGCGCCGCATTCAACAGTCTTAACAGCAAAACCGCCGCAAGGGGACCTTTCCCCTGCGGCGGCCTTCATCTTCGTCTATGACCGGCGGCCAATCTCACAACAGCTAGCGTTGCGACTCCGGCACCTCGTCCTCGTCATCGCGGCAAAGAACCACGCCCGCGCTTCCCAGCAGCGTGGCCGCGATCAGCGCGCCGACCACGATAGGAGCAGCCCCGCATGTCCCCTGCATGCCCGCGACGAGCGCGGCCGTGGGACCAAGGCAGCCAAGCGTCAACGCGACGGCGGCAACGGCGATATCTCGAGCATTCACAAGACCACTTCCTCCAAGAGAAAGACTTTATTTCTCAAGAACCAGTGTGCCCCGCATCCATACGCCCAGCGTACCGCCACGGTAAGGGCTCTGTTAACTCAAACGCATACATAGAACGGACGTCCTTACGTTGCCCTAAAGCTCGGTAAAGACGCCCGTCCGCCAGATATCCGTGATGCAGAAAAATTACCAACCGGTGTAGTAGTCGGTGGTTCCGGCAGCGCAGCCGGAGTCATAGACCTTGCAATCACCCTTGGAGCCCGTAAAGGTCGAGCCCTGGGCCATATCGCCCGCGGCAACAACGTAATAGCCGTCGGAATCGCGCCAGAAGCCCTCAGAATCCTGAGTCCATTCGCCCGTGCGATAGTGATAAAGCACATTGCTGCTGTAATAAGTCTCGCGGCGACCGTTGTAGTTATTGACACCCGCAGAGCGCGTCAGGCCCGATCCGTTCGCGTAGGACGCGGCAGACGCGTAGGATGGAGTGTAACCGGCGTTGTAGTACGAAGCCTGGGCGGCGGCAGCCTCCGCCTCGGCGGCGGCAGCCTCGAGCGCTTCGCGCTTGGCATCCTCAAGCGCAGTGCGCAGCTCATCGAGCTCGGTCGACTTGGCGTCGACCTCCCCCATCGTCAACAGGCTACCCGCACCGTCGATGCAGCCCTGCAGCACAGCGCGCTCGTCATCGGTGGCATAGTCGCCATAGATATTCATAATGATCTGAGCGCGCATCTCCAGGGAATCGCGCTTGGCCCCCATCGAGGCGTTCCACTCCTGCATAGAGCCATAACCGTCGCCGCGGTAGTCGACGGGCTGCACCAGCGTCGCCTCGGACGGCGCAGATCCGACCATATCGGATAGTGTTGCCGCGTGGGCATCAGTTGCGCCGGCGCCCGCCAAAAGTGCCACAGTCAGAGCGGCGGAAAGGGCGGCGGCTTTCGGTTTTCGCGAATCGATCCTCATGTAGCTGGAAACCTCCGTAGTGTGTTTTTGCTGCGTTTGAGCTGCGTGTGATTCGATCGCGCTGCATAGTACCCCGAGCAAATCGCGACCTGCGGTTTTACTCAAAAGGCGCACGTCAATTGCGTAAAACTCACATCCTCTTAACAGGAGTTTTCCACAACTCGAATGCATAAAGCGTGCCAAAAGCCCTGTTTTAGCACCCTCTCTATGCAAAAAAGCGCCCGTGCAACCATTGTTCGCGCAGGCGCCTTGAGCAGGCATTTTATGCAGTTATACCTATCGAGTCGCAAGGGGTCCTTGCACAAGTCGCCTTACTCGTCCAGCGCGGCGAAGGCCTGCTTCAGATCCCAAATGATATCCTCGGCGTTCTCGGTACCGATGGAAAGACGGATCGTGGAGGGCGTGATGTTCTGCTCGGCGAGCTCCTCGGCAGAGAGCTGGGAGTGCGTGGTGGTAGCCGGGTGCACGACGAGCGACTTGACGTCGGCCACGTTGGCGAGCAGCGAGAACACCTGCAGATGATCGATGAACTTCCAAGCTGCCTCCTGGCCACCCTTAATCTCAAAGGTAAAGATCGAGGCACCGCCACGTGGGAAGTACTTCTGATAGAGCTCGTGATCGGGGTGCTCAGGCAGGCTCGGGTGGTTCACCTTGGCGACGTGGCTGTCACCAGCCAGGAACTCAACGACCTTCTTGGTGTTCTCGACATGACGGTCAACGCGCAGCGACAGAGTCTCGGTGCCCTGGAGCAGGACCCAGGCGTTGAACGGGCTGATGCAGGCGCCCTCGTCACGCAGCAGGATTGCGCGGACATAGGTTGCGAAGGCGGCGGGACCGGCGGCCTCGGCAAACGAAACACCGTGGTAGGAGGGGTTGGGCTCAGCGATCTGGGCGTACTTTCCGCTCGCCTTCCAATCGAAGTTACCGCCGTCGACGATCACACCGCCCAGCGAGGTGCCGTGACCGCCGATGAACTTGGTCGCGGAGTGGACGACGATGTTGGCGCCATGCTCCAGCGGACGGAACAGATACGGGGTGCCGAAGGTGTTATCGACGACGACCGGCAGGCCGTGCTTCTTGGCGACCTCGGAGATGGCGTCGATGTTGGGGATGTCGGAGTTGGGGTTGCCGAGCGTCTCGAGATAGATGACCGTAGTGTTGTCCTTGATGGCACCCTCGACCTCTTCCAGGTTGTGGGCATCGACAAACGTGGTCTCGACACCAAACTGGGAGAGCGTGTGCTCCAGCAGGTTGTAGGAGCCACCGTAGATGGTCTTCTGAGCTACCACGTGGTCACCGGCCTGGGCAAGAGCCTGCAGGGTATAGGTGATGGCAGCAGCACCGGAGGCGACGGCAAGACCCGCCACGCCACCCTCGAGTGCGGCGATACGGTCCTCGAAGACGCCCTGGGTGGAGTTGGTCAGACGGCCGTAGATGTTGCCGGCGTCGGCAAGACCAAAGCGGTCGGCGGCGTGCTGGGAGTTGCGGAACACATAGCTCGTGGTCTGGTAGATAGGCACGGCGCGGGAGTCGGATGCGGGATCGGCGCTCTCCTGGCCAACGTGCAGCTGCAGGGTATCGAAACCAAAGGTGTGCTCGGGGTTGTTGATGAACTGGCTCATGATGATCTCCTTGATCGAACAAAAGTAGATAAAAAGAGAGAAGTAAGTCGCTGTCTCCTGATCACGCCGACGGGCGCAAACAGGAGCCCGGCATTCGTCTTGGTAAGCAATTCATATGCGGGCCTCCTTTCGCATCCCGGTTCCGTGATTGGCTTAATTACCTACCGCCTTTGTGTGTTTTGAATAGTACGAGCATTGTTTCTCTTGGTCAATCACTTAAAAGCGCTAACCTGTTATCTGTTTTATAGATATCGATCGAGAGGATGGCGTCGATGACCCTTCAGCAGCTTCGTTTTTTGATCGCCGTGGCAGAGTCCGGTTCAATCAACGCCGCAGCTCAGCGCCTCTATACGGCACAGTCCAATATCTCCAATGCCGTCAAAAGCCTGGAACAGGAGCTCCATCTGGAGATCTTTACGCGCTCCAGCCGCGGCGTCACGCTCACCAACGACGGCACCGAGCTTTTGGGCTATGCGCGCCAGGTCGTAGAGCAGGCCGACATGCTCGAGGCGCGCTACGAGGACGGCGGTACCCCGCAAGCCCGCCTCGCCATTTCCGCCCAGCACTACGCCTTTTCGGTCGAGGCCTTTGTCAACGTGGTCGAGCGCTGCCGCGACAGCAAGTTCGAGTTCATCATGCGCGAGACCACCACATCGCAGATCATCGATGACGTCCGTGCGTTTCGCAGCGATATCGGCATTCTGTATCTGGATGACTTTAACGCCCGCGTTCTGCAAAAGGCCTTCGCCGATGCCCGTGCAAGCTTCCATCCCCTATTCGACGCGACGGTCCACGTCTTCGTGAGCGAGCGCCACCCGCTCGCACGCCGCCCTCAGCTGTCCCTTGCCGACCTCACACCATATACGCGCTACAGCTTTGAGCAGGGAACCTCAAATTCCTTCTATTACGCCGAGGAACCGTTTAGCTATATCCCTTGCGACCGCAACATACGAATCTCGGACCGCGGAACACTTACTAACTTACTTATCACGTCGAACGGTTACACCCTGTCGACCGGAGTCCTCTCCAATGAAATGCAATGGGGTATGGCATCGATCCCGTTAGCAGACGCCCCAACGATGCGCGTAGGCTATATCATGCACGACGAGCGCAAGCCCTCTCCCCTCTTGCAGCAATACCTCGACGAACTCAACCGCATCATCCATGCCAACTAACTGTCGGAAGACGGGGTAGAAATCGTAGATTGCTAGCCCCCGGCGGGCATGGCGCTACAATGGTCACTCACACGAAACGTACCCAATGAAAGGAACCATGTGAAGGTCATCATCTATACCGACGGCTCGGCCCGATCAAATCCGGGACGCGGCGGCTACGGCGCCGTGCTCAAATACACCAACCCCGCCGGCAAGACCTTCACCTCCGAGCTTTCGCGCGGTTACGCCAAGACCACCAACAACCGCATGGAGCTCATGGCCGTTATCGTGGCGCTCGAGGCACTCAACCGCCCCTGCGAGGTCGAGGTCCATTCCGATTCGCAGTACGTCGTCAACGCCTTCAACAAACACTGGATCGACGGCTGGAAAAAGCGCGCGTGGAAAACCGCCAACAAGCAGCCCGTCAAGAACCGCGACCTGTGGGAGCGCCTACTCACTGCCAAAAGCAAGCACAAGGTTGAGTTCATCTGGGTTAAGGGTCACGCCGGTCACGAGCTCAACGAGCGCTGCGATGAGCTCGCCACCACGGCGGCCGACGGCAGTAACCTCGATATCGACACCGGCTTTAACGAGAGCGACCTGTAACGGCGTTTTCGCACGCTATTTCCTGCCCCCTCGCGCTACACTCATCCTGTAAACCGAACGGCACGAGGGGGATACATGCTGCGTATAGCGACCATCGGCACATCCATGATTACCGACGACTTTATCCAGGTCGTCAACGCCAACGACCAAGCCGCGTTTGTGGGCACGCTCTCGCGCGATGCCGAGCGCGGCGCCGCCTTTACCGCCGAACACGGCGGCGAGCGTAACTTCACCGCACTTGACGAGCTTGCGTCCGCCGACGACGTCGACGCCGTCTACATCGGCAGCCCCAATGCGCTCCACTACGAGCAGGCCCTTGCCTGCATCGCCGGTGGCAAGCATGTCATCGTCGAGAAGCCCTTCTGCGCCACCGAAGCGCAGACGCTGGAAGTCTTCCGCGCTGCCGAGGCAGCAGGTGTCGTGGCCCTCGAGGCCATGCGTCCCCTCCACGACCCCGCTTTCCACGCCATCGAGGACGCCCTGGGCGAGATCGCCCCCATCCGCCGCGCCTCATTGCGCTTTGGCAAATATTCCTCGCGCTACAACGAGATTCTCGCGGGACGCGCCACCAATATCTTCGACTGCAATATGGCATCGGGTTCCCTCATGGACATTGGCGTCTACACCGTCGAGCCCATGGTCGAGATTTTCGGCATGCCCTCCGGCATCACCAGCATGACCACGCTGCTCGACCCTGCCACGCAAAAGCTCACGCACGGGCCCATTGACGGCTGCGGCTCCATCCTTGCCAGTTACGGCGGCGGTCGCATCTCGGTTGAACTCGCGCATTCCAAGATCACGAATGACCTGCTGCCCTCGCAAATCGAAGGCGAGCGAGGCACCATCCAGATCGACCATCTGTCCACGCCCCACAACGTACGCATCGACTATCGCGGTGACGTCGTGCGCGGATCGGCGACCGAGGCCCCACGCGAGCAGGATGACAGCGGCATTGTGCTCGACCTGCCCAAATCGAATAACACCATGGAGTACGAGCTCGCCGACTTTATCACCGCCATCAGCGGCATCGACAACGTTAAGGAAGAGATTTGGGAGACCCCGGCGGGACGCCACGAGCTTGGCCACTACCGCGATGTCACGCTCGTTTCACTGCGCATCATGGATGCCGTGCGCCAGCAGGCCGGCATTACCTTCCCGGCCGACGCAGGCAAGCAGGCATAGCGATGGGTTTTTTCGACAAGCTTTTCTCGGGCGTCGCCGGCGGCAGCCGCGAACCCCAAAAGCCCTCTGGCGTTGAGCTCGAGCTGCGCCGCAGGCTTACTGTGCTCGCAAGCGACGAGGCCACTCAAGATACTCCCCTGCGCTATTTCCTGCGCTGGGAGGGGCAAGTCCAAGGCGTTGGCTTTCGCTTTACCAACACCAACCTCGCGCAGGCACGCGCACTCACCGGCTGGGTGCGTAACATGGAAGACGGCTCAGTCGAGATGGAGATACAGGGGGCTCCGGCAAACATCCTATCTCATCTCGAGGCGCTTCATGCCTCCTACGAGCGCATGGGAACGCGTTTTCGCCTCGTAGGCGCCCAGGCCCGAGCCCCACTTGCCAATGAAGACGGTTTCAGTCCTCGTTATTAGTATTGTGTGCTAAATACGGTATCATTTACCTACGACCGTTGATAGAAAAGAGGCGAGGCGCATGGCGGTGCAAAGAAGGAATACCAGGCAGCGAAAGCTGGTTCTTGACGCCGTGCGCCAAAGCTATAACCATCCCACCGCCGACGAAATCTACAACGTCGTGCGCGCGCAAGATGACAAAATCAGCCGCGGCACGGTCTACCGCAACCTCAATCTCTTGGCCGACGCCGGCGAGATTCTCTCCATCAAGACGCCGGGCGGAAGTCGCTTCGATCGCACCATCGAGCCGCACGCACATATCATCTGCACCTCGTGCAGCCGCGTCATCGACGTACCGCTCCCCTTCGATGCCCAGCTCGACGCCAAGGCGTCCGAGCAAATCGGCTGGCACGTCACGTCGCACTACACCATCTTCGAGGGTCTCTGCCCCGACTGCCGGTAAATGTTTGGAACATGCCTTAAATCCACCTTTTCGCACTTTGCAGCAAAAAATAGATTTCTAGGTATGTCCCGAAAACCTACTCGGCGAGCAGACGGCGCAGTTCCTCTTCGACCGTGCGCACGTAGCGGACGTGGTCGTTGATGCCACGCATAGAGGGATTGCAGCTCTCCATTAGATAAGGATGGCCCACGACGTTGAGCATGTCGCGGTCGTTTTCGTTATCGCCAAACGCCATCATCTCATCGGGCGAAATACCCAGGGCACGACCGTAATCGGCAAGCGCGGAACCCTTACCCGAATCAAAGCCGATAAAGTCCGTCCACTCGGTTCCCGACGTCATCACATCAACCCGATCGCTAAAGCGACGCACAAAATACTCCAGCGCCGCCGGCTGATTCACCTTGGGCGTCTGGAAGGCAATCTTAATGACGTCCTCGTCAATGTCTTCGGGACGGTCGACTACCGCCACATCACAATGGACCTCATAGCGCAAATGGTCGACGAACGCATCGTTGCCGCTCATGGTGTAGAGGTGCCCCTCGCAAGAAAGGGTTACGTCGGCATGGGGGTAGGCGACCACGGCATTCGCGATATCCATCGCCAGGTCACGCTCCATAGAGCGCTTGACAACGGCACGTCCCTCGCTCATCACCAGGGCTCCGTTTTCGCATACATAGGCGAGCTCATCGGCCACCGGGGCAAACAGATAGCGCAAGCTCGCATATTGACGGCCGCTCGCCGGCATAAACACGATACCGCGACGATGCAGCTCATCGATAAGCTCAAAGGCCTCGGAACGCGGTTCGCGCTCCCCCGGATGCAGCAACGTGCCGTCCAAATCGCATGCAATCAGCTTGATTCCCTCAAGACCCATATGCTTCCCCCAAAGCCTCCTATCAACAGCAAGACTGACTTTGAATAGTTGCCTCTCAAAGTCCGTCTTACTCATACGCACGTTAACCGCGCGCCTTCTTTACGATCGTAAAGTCTGGAGCCATACTCACAACGGCATCCGCCGCACTCGACGCAAAGCGCCGGTCCGCATCGAGTTCACGGGTAACCGTCGAGAGCCGAACGCCCTCGACGCCCTGGAGCATGCGGCCCAAAACAGGCTGCACCGGCGTATACATGCGCACGGTATGCTCGTCCGAATCGCCTCGGAAAAGCGGCGCGTGCATATTGCCGATCTCCCAGCACGCATGCGCGAGCACAATCGGGTCCATGCGGTCAACTTCGACCAAATAAACCTCGGCGCTGCGCAGGCGCACGACAACCGCCACGGGCACCATGCCCGAACGGTCGATGGCGAGCACGTCGCCGTCGGCAAGACGACCGCCGTCAGCGGTATCCAGCCGAACATCGACCGTGCGCCCCAGCTCCGTCACGCCCACAAACGCGCATACATCAGCCTGGTCCCAATCGAGCAGCAGCTCGTCAACTTCAAAGACGCCGCCCAACTTCCGGCGAAGCAGGAGTTCATAGGACGGATCGTTGAGATTTCCCAAGCATGTCGTCGAAACCAAGCGTTCAGGCATACTCTAACCCTCGACCTCGACGAGCTCGATATCAAAGTTGAGGTCCTTGCCGGCCAGCTCGTGGTTGGCGTCGAGCGTCACGGCCTCGGGCGTTACGTCGATGACCACGGCGGGGACGGGCATGCCGCTCGGCGTGGACAGGAAGAGCTTCATGCCCTTCTCGATCTGCTCGATGTTGGGAACCTGTTCGGCCGGGAAGGTAATAACCATCTCGGGATTGTGCTCGCCGTAAGCATCGGCAGCAGGAATGTGCACGGTCTTCTTCTCGCCCACCTGCATGTCGACAACAGCGGCGTCGAAGCCCTTGATCATCTGACCGGCGCCGCAGGTGAACTCCAGCGGCTCGCCGCGATCGTAGGAGCTATCGAACTGCGTGCCGTCATCGAGCGTGCCGCGATAATGGGTCTTGACCTTCTTGCCCTGGTTGGACATGGAAACCTCCGTGATAAGGGCGGCGCACAACGTGGGCCGCCATGAACATATGGCGCTAACTATACCCTAGTCATACAATTCAAAGACAGTTTGCAAAGAAACGCTGCAACCGGAGGAACCATGGCATATCCCGTATTTGACCTACACTGCGACACCGCTGACCGCATCGGCTGGGCCACGCTCGATCTCGACCTGCGCTTTACCGCTGGCACCGACGGCTATTTCCCCGGCGACGAAACGCATCCGCAAGATTTCGACCTCATCGAGGGCAATGCCTGCGCCATCTCGCTCGCAAAGATCGGCAACACGCCATGGGCACAGTGCTTCGCCACGTTTGTCCCCGACGAGATTCCCACCGCCCACGCCGCGCGCTTCCAGGCGCAAATCATGGCGCACATGAGCGGCCAGGCAATGCTCAACCACGACCGCATGGTCAACGTGCGCAGCGCCGCAGACATTCGCCCCGCGCTCAAGGACGGCAAAGTCGCCTGCATCCACACCATCGAAAACGCCACGTTCTTTGCCGAGGACCCCGCGCTGATCGAGGTGCTCAAGAGCTTGGGCGTACTCATGTCATCACTCAGCTGGAACGCGCAGGGACCGCTCGCGAGCGGCCACGACACCCACGCCGGCCTCACCGCCGCCGGCATCGAGGCGCTTACGCAGATGGAGCACGCCGGCATGGTGCTCGACGTCTCCCACCTCAACGATGAGTGCTTTGACGAGGTCGCCGCCCGCGCCACGCGTCCCTTCGTCGCCAGCCACTCCAACTCCCGTGCGGTTTGCGGCGCCAAACGCAACCTTACCGACGACCAGTTCCGTACCATTCGCGACATGGGTGGCATCGTCGGCCTCAACTACTGCAGCGAGTTCCTTTCCAACGACGCAACCGACAAGACCGCCGCAGACGTCACCTTCGACCAGCTGGCGGCACATATCGAGCACTGGCTCGACCTGGGCGGCGAGGACGTCATCGCGCTCGGCGGCGACTGGGACGGCGCCACTGTGCCCGCTTTCCTCTCCGATGCCAGCAAGATGCCCGAGTTCCAGAACATGCTTTCCAAGCATTTTGGCAAGACCGTGATGCAAAAGCTCTGCAGCGACAACGCGCTTGCCTTCTTCGAGCGTTATTAATTCCACATCCCTTGAGCGGGCCGGCATGCCGAACGGTCGACATGCCGGCCCGTCCCCAATCTGAAGGACCGCTTTTGACGCAGCAGTTTACGATTTCCGTATCCCGACCGGATGGGACGCCCATCCCCGTCGTAGTTACCAAAAAGCGCGTCAAGAACTTCAACCTACGCGTCACATCGAGTGGTGAGGTCCACGCCAGTGCACCGCTCGGCGCCAGCCGCGAGCGCATCGAAGCGTTTGTAAAGCGCAACAGTGCCTGGATTGTCAACCGACTTGCCCAGCGTGAGCGACGTCAGGCGACGGCGCGAGAGCCGCTCAGTCCCTCGTCCATCATTGCACTTTGGGGCAAGCCCGTCACGGTACAGGATGCGCTCGATCACAACTTTGCATCACCCGCACCGCGACCCAAACAGGCCACCTTCGCAAGTTTTATGGGTACCGATGAATCGGACGAAAGCCCACAGGCAAAGCGGCACGCAATCCTCGACGGCCTAACGTCCGATGAGCTCCAAGCCCACATCGACCAGCTCTATACGTCCGAAGTCACATCGGCGCTACGCGATATGGTGCACGCATACGAAATCGCAATGGGTGTCGCCGTTTCCCGCGTTTCCGTACGCAGCATGAAAACGCGTTGGGGCTCATGCACGCCCAAATCCGGCGCCGTTCGCATCGCACGAGAACTTGCCGCCTATCCCGTCGAATGCCTCGACATGGTTGTCGCCCACGAGCTCGTCCATCTACTCGAGCCGAGCCACAACCAGCGGTTCCACACCCTGCTCGACACGTACTGCCCCAACAATAGAGCTCTGTCGCAGCGACTCAAAAAACTGCCCGCCGACGGGCTTTAGGGTCGGTTAGCGCACGCGCTCGATCTCGACACCGCAGCTTGCCAAGGGCAGGCCAACAGGCGCCCACGGCTTATCGAGCTTAATGCGCACACCGAGCAGCAAGGGATAACGACGCAGCAGCATCTGGGCCACGCCCTCGGCTGCGGCCTCGATGAGCTTAAAGGTATGCTCGCGCAGATAGCCATCGACATCGTGGCACACCGAGCCGTAGTCAATCGAGGCGTCCAGGTTATCGTGCTCCCCCGCTGCACGCAGGTCGGCATAGAGCACCAGGGACACGATGAACTTCTGGCCCAGCGCGTTCTCTTCGGGATACACGCCGTGATTGGCAAAGACCTCGAGACCGTCGATAGTAATGCGATCGGCATGGCGCAGATCGTCATAGCTCACGTGGGGCACCGCCGTTGCGGTGGATATTTCGCCCCTTCCACGGCGGGCGAGCTCGGCGCCTTCGGTCTTGGTTGCATTCTCGGGCAGTTTCTTGTTGCTCATCGCGATCGTCTCCTTCGTTTAGAGCCCCGACCGCGCAAACTAACTATACGCGAATCGACAGGTTCTTTTTATCATCGCTCCAGTTGCAAGCATTGCGCGCGGGGCATGCAAAGCAGGCGCGCGACGCTTTGTCGGCTGCATAGAGCAGACGCTCAAGCGGTTGGCTGTTCACGCGCAGCTTTCGATGGCCCAGAATGGCCGTCTTAATGGCTGCGGCATCGGCCGGCTCAAACGCCACATCATCGGGCATGCCGCCGAGAATCGCATCAGCGACGCGTTCACTTGCAACATCATGGGATATACCCGATTCATACTGTTCATCTTTGCCGATATCGTGAAGAAGTGCCGTGGCGTAGATGACCTCGCGGTCAAATTGGAGCTGCTCCTCGAGATTCTTGATCCACATAATGCGAGCGACATCGAGCAGATGGTCAATACCGTGGCGGCAGAAGATGCGCCCCGATTCCAACTGCGCAATGTTGCCCAGGTGCCGCCGAAACAGCCCGTTGGCACAAATGTAATCAATGCGAGGCATGGCACCAAAGGGGGCCAGGCCCGAAGCCATAAAGCCGCGACGCGACGTCCCCTCATCGGTCTTCGATGTAAAGTCGTTGACGACCCTCATGCTAACGGTCCAGCATCCTAAAGAACCGCTCCTCGAGCGCGGGATCGGTCTCAAAGACGCCGCGGCGAGCGAGCGTCACGGTCTTGGTGCCGGGCTTTTGCACGCCGCGCATGGTCATGCACATATGCTCAGCCTCCATGAGCACAATCGCTCCCTGGGGAGCGAGATAATCCATAAGAGCGTCGGCAACCTGCGCACACAGTTGCTCCTGCAGCTGCAGACGACGGGCATAAACCTCAACCGTGCGAGCGAGCTTGGAAAGCCCAGCCACCCGACCGTTAGGGATATAACCAATGGCGGCCTTGCCATAAAACGGCAACAGATGATGTTCACACAGCGAGTAGAACGTGATGTCGCGCTCGATAACCAAATCGTTCGAAGCGACGGCAAAGGTTTTGGACAGGTGCTCCTCGGCACTCTGGTCCATACCGCCGGCGATCTCACCATACATACGGGCAACGCGCGCCGGGGTCTCCAGCAGGCCCTCACGAGTTGGGTCCTCGCCTATGCCCTCAAGCAACAGCTTAATGGCGGCCTCGACTTTTTCCTGATCGACCATCTGGGCCTCACTTTTCCGATTTCACGTTCGCGCTATGGTACCACGTCCTTTGGCATCGACCACAAGCTACATAGTATGGGTCGAATAGACCGGATCATCACGCCAAAGTTCAACCGCATCACAAAGCGCAACGCCCTCACGCTCAGCACGGTCGCGCGTAGCGTTCATATCGATCACACGCTGGTTACTCGAGCCCCTAAAGCGCAATGAGATATCGTACAGATCCTGAACAAACGGGCCATCCACCAACATATCGAGGCAGGCAAGGATACGGTCCGTGACCTCGGTATGGTGACGACCGCCCGGCATAAGTTCCTCGAGCACGTCGCCGGTAAAACACCAAATGGTCTTTCCTGACCCCGCAGGATAAGCGGCACGAACGCGCTCAATGAAATCAACGAGCCCCACCTGATTCTCAGGTTCCATAGGCTCCCCGCCCAGAATCGTCAGACCATCGATAAAGGGATGGTCGAGGCTCTCGATAATCTTGTCCTCGACGGCGCGATCAAAGGGCTCGCCCGCAGCAAAGTCCCACGCAACAGAGTTAAAGCAGTTCTTGCACCCACGACGGCACCCGCTCACAAACAGAGAAGTACGAACGCCTTCCCCATCAGCAATGTCGAAATACTTAATGTTCGCGTAGTTCATAGGTAACCTTCCTGGGGGTCTGGAGTATATCATCCCGTCCTCAAACATTCTCGGCCTTCGGCCTGCGAAACTGCGGGCGGGACGATATGTCCCGGCCTCATGCAAAGGGCAACTCAATGAACGAAGCGAACATCGAGTATAGGGTTCGAGGTCTAATAAAAACTTTGTTGCAACTCAACCGACTCCGCAAGCAAAGCGTTGTTGCAAGTCAACTCATGTCCGCTAAGAACTTCGAGGAGTGAGCAGACTGCGCGCCGCATCTCAACTACGTCAACTTGGCTGAGCCAAGAGAGCCGCTTGGGCTTTTGCTCGATATGAGTTCCGCACGCAAAGAAGGCCACTTAATGTGGCCTTCGTCTTGCGCAGGACTGTCCGAAATAGCGAGCAAATGCCCAAGCGGCCCTCTCGGCTCAGCCCCGGAGCGGTATTAGAGATGCAGCACGCGGTCGCGGATCTCCTCGGTTCGACCCTGGTTCCAGAACTGGGTACCGATGTAGCCGCACGTACGACGGGCGACGTTCATCTTCTCCTGGTCACGATTGCCGCAGTTGGGGCACTCCCACACCAGCTTGCCGTCATCCTCGACAATCTTGATCTCACCGTCGTAGCCGCACACCTGGCAGTAATCGCTCTTGGTGTTGAGTTCGGCGTACATGATGTTGTCGTAGATGTACTGCATCACGCGGATGACAGCCTTGAGGTTGTCCTGCATGTTGGGAACCTCGACGTAGGAGATGGCACCGCCCGGCGAAAGCTGCTGGAACATACCCTCGAACTTGAGCTTGTCGAATGCGTCAATCTCCTCGGACACGTGGACGTGGTAGCTGTTGGTGATGTAGCCCTTGTCCGTCACGCCCGGGATGATGCCGAAACGACGCTGCAGGCACTTGGCGAACTTGTAGGTCGTCGACTCAAGCGGGGTACCGTACAGCGAGAAGTCAATATCGCTTTCGGCCTTCCACTCCGCGCACTTGTCGTTCATGCGCTGCATGACGGCCATGGCAAAGGGCGTGCCCTCCTTCTCGGTGTGGCTGTGGCCCGTCATGTACTTGACGCACTCATACAGGCCGGCATAACCCAGACTAATGGTGGAGTAACCGCCCACGAGCAGCTTGTCGATCGTCTCGCCCTTCTTCAGGCGGGCGAGGGCACCGTACTGCCAAAGAATCGGTGCGGCATCCGAAAGCGTACCCATCAGACGCTCATGACGGCACAGCAGGGCGCGGTGGCACAGCTCAAGGCGCTCGTCGAAGATCTTCCAGAACTTGTCCATGTCCTGATGCGAGCTCAGCGCGACATCGGGCAGGTTGATGGTCACAACGCCCTGGTTAAAGCGACCGTAGTACTTGGGCTTGTTCGGGTCATAGTTCAGCGCGTTGGCCACGTTGTTAAATCCGTTACCGGAGCGATCGGGCGTCAGGAAGCTGCGGCAACCCATGCAGGTATAGCAGTCGCCGTTGCCCGCGGTCTCGCCCTTCGACAGCTTGAGCTCGCGCATCTTCTTCTCAGAGATATAGTCGGGCACCATGCGCTTGGCGGTGCACTTCGCGGCCAGCTGGGTCAGGTAGAAGTACGGGGAATTCTCGTGAACGTTATCGTCCTCGAGTACATAAATGAGCTTGGGGAATGCCGGGGTAATCCACACGCCGGCCTCGTTCTTAACGCCCTCGTAGCGCTGGCGAAGCGTCTCCTCCACGATCATGGCAAGGTCGTGCTTCTCCTGAGGCGTACGGGCCTCGTTAAGATACATAAAGACCGTCACGAACGGCGCCTGGCCGTTCGTGGTCATAAGCGTCACGACCTGATACTGGATCGTCTGGACGCCGCGACGAATCTCGTCACGCAGACGGTCCTCAACAACCTCGCGGACCTTTTCGGGAGATGCGGAAACGCCGAGCTCCTCGAGCTCGCGGGCGACCTCGCCGCGAATCTTTTGACGGCTCACCTCGACGAACGGGGCAAGATGGGTCAGCGAAATCGACTGGCCACCGTACTGAGAGGAAGCAACCTGAGCGATGATCTGCGTCGCGATGTTGCAGGCGGTCGAGAAGCTGTGCGGCTTCTCAATCAGCGTACCCGAGATAACAGTGCCGTTCTGGAGCATGTCCTCCAGGTTCACCAGATCGCAGTTGTGCATGTGCTGGGCAAAGTAATCCGAATCGTGGAAATGAATCAGACCCTCATTATGGGCATCCACGATCTCTTGGGGCAGCAGCACACGCTGAGTCAGGTCCTTGGAGATCTCGCCGGCCATGTAGTCACGCTGAACGGAATTGACGGTCGGGTTCTTGTTGGAGTTCTCTTGCTTGACCTCTTCGTTGTTGCACTCGATCAACGACAGAATCTTGTCGTCGGTCGTGTTCTTCTGGCGCTTCAGGCTCTGAACATAGCGATAGATGATGTAGTGGCGGGCAACCTCGTAGCAGTCGAGACGCATGATCTCGTCCTCGACCAAATCCTGAATCTCCTCGACCGACACGGTGTGGCCCGCGTTCTCGCATGCCTCGGCGACGTTTTGTGCCGCGTAAACCACCTGGCGGTCGGTAAGACGAGAGCTCTCCTCGACCTCCAAGTTTGCGGCGCGGATGGCATTGACGATCTTATCGATGTCAAAGACAACCTCGGTGCCGCTGCGCTTGATAATCTTCATCCTCTTGCCTCTTTCGCGTCGTAGCCTCATTGCGCTTCAGAGCCAAACGATGCCCGGCAGGGCTTGCCCCTGTCTTGCGGCGCCGTCGCGCAATCTGTGTTCTCGATAAACCATAGGTCCTCATGCGGACAATCCTCGCGGCCGATCAAGCGGCTCAAAGGCGTGTCCAAATGGGACGAATAAGGTCTTCGTTCTCTGTCCGCCATCTATCATACGACAAAGACGCATCTATATCCTGTATTCTTTTTTTAGTTCAAACACAACATATAGTGTTTCAGCAGGTCAAAGCAATTGGTCATTTTGCAGACGCATTAATTATGAGGGGTTCTTGGCAAGTCGGTAAAACGTTACCAACACGGCTACCTGCATGGCAGTTATAAAACCCCCTTAGTCAAGCCGCTGACAAATCCTACCAAAACCAAGCCGCTCACGCCAAAAGAATCCAAAAGATTATGCTTGACCAACATGTTGCGGTCACGATCGGCCAGGACGTATGCAATCTGCCGGCACCTCTACGGGATGCGAAGACCATCGCGTACGGACCTTGGATCAATATTTGGTGGCTTATTTGGCGGCGTGCTTGGTAGCAAAACAAAACAGCCCAGAGGACATAGCCTCTGAGCTGCGAACATTTGGTGGGCGTTAGAAGATTTGAACTTCTGACCTCTTCCGTGTCAGGGAAGCGCTCTCCCCCTGAGCTAAACGCCCAAATAGAGCGGACAACGGGGCTCGAACCCGCGACCCCAACCTTGGCAAGGTTGTGCTCTACCAACTGAGCCATGTCCGCTTACGGGGATTAATCTTACGTGATGCCCGCATCCTATGCAAGAACTTTTTTTGAAAAGTTTTGCGATACCCTCGCGAACCTCGCGAAGACATCAGCCACCACGGAAGGTGTAGGCAAACGCAAGCTCGCCGCAAGAGGCCCTTACATCTCACCGAGCATGATCCAGGCAGAGCTGTCCTGAGCGAGCCTACCGTCTACAAGCGGTGATGAGGTGAGCAGGACCCTGCCCGCCGGCAGCTCCACAGGTGCTGCGCCGAAGTTCGTCACACACGCCCAGCCGTTGTCGCGGCGATAGGCGATGACGCCACCCTCAGCGCCCTCGGCACCATCCGCAAGGCCGGTGCGCCCGTCAAGATCGAGCCACGCAAGATCGTTGGCGCACCCGCGCAGCTTGCGCCGCAGCCAGAGGGCGTCACGATAGAGCGCAAGCATCGATGTCGGGTCCGCTGCTTCCCTATCGGCAGCGTAATCGGAAAACCATGCAGGCTGCGGCAGATGGGGCGCCGCATCGGCGTCCGCCGGCGAAAACCCAAACGATCCGCCCTGCGCGGGATCGTCCGCCGCCACCCACGGCAGGGGCACACGACAGCCGTCGCGCCCCTTCTCGCGCTTCGGTCCGTGCGTATTGGTCGCAGTAGGATCTTCAAGTGCAGCCCACGGGATGTCAGCCACCTCAAAAAGGCCGAGCTCCTCACCCTGATACACGTATGCCGAGCCCGGAAGCGCCAGCTCAAGCAAAAGGGCCGCCCGCGCGCGGCGCTCGCCGAGTTCACGGTCCTCGTCATAAGACAACCCGTCGCGTAAGAGCCAGTCGAGCGCAATCTGATGGTAGCGCGTCGCCTTGATTTGCGGCAGGGCATAGCGTGTCGCCACACGCGGCACGTCGTGGTTGGAGAGTACCCAGGTCGAGGCGGAATCGGATTCGATGGCCGCCTTCAAGCCCTCCTCGATTGCAGCGTGCATGTCATCATAGGTCCAAGTGGCTTTGGCGAACTCAAAGTTGAATGTCTGGCCAAGCTCGCTGGGGCGCGCGTAGAGATACTGGCGCTCGGGCAGCGCCCACGCCTCGGCAACGGCGCTACGCGGCGGATTATAGCGGTCGAACACGCGGCGCCACTCGCGATAGATCTCGTGGACCTCGTTGCGGTCCCACAGCGGATGGGTGCCGTCGTCAACCATGTCATCGCCCTCGGCAAGATGCCATCGGTCGAGGTCATCGCGGTCGAGATCCTTGGCAAGACCGTGTGCCACATCAATGCGAAAGCCATCGACGCCTCGATCGCTCCAAAACGTCAGGACGTAACAAAAGAACGCGTGAACCTCGGGGCATGACCAGTCAAAGTCCGGCTGCTCGGGCGTAAACATGTGCAGATACCACTGACCGTCCGCAACACGCGTCCAGGCGGGGCCGCCAAAGTTGGCATTCCAATTGGTGGGAGGCAGCTCGCCATGCTCGCCGCGACCATCGCGGAAGATATAACGGGCGCGCTCGGGCGATCCGGGGCCGGCGGCAAGAGCGGCTTTGAACCAGGGGTGCTGGTTGGATGAATGGTTGGGCACGATGTCGACGATGACCTTGATGCCGCGCGCGTGAGCCGCGGCGATCATGTCATCGAAGTCCTCAAGCGAGCCGAGACGAGGGTCGACATCGCAGTAGTCCGCCACATCATAGCCACCATCGACAAGAGGTGATGGGTAAAACGGACTCAGCCAGATGGCCTCGATACCCAGCCGTTCAAGATAGTCCATCTGCTGGGTAATGCCCGCGATATCGCCCAGACCCGAACCAGTCGAATCCTTAAACGAGCGCGGGTAAATCTGATAGATCGCGGCATCGGACATCCATGAGCGCGAAGAGGACTTTTCTGTAGCCATGTGACGAGTCTCCCTTGCAACGAGGTTTTGCGAGATGCCCACGATGATACGCCCAAAGCGAACATTCGCGGCAAACAACGCCACGGCCACGCCCCAAAACGCTCGCTCCCTCTCGGGTTCGAGCCCAGGCGACGGGTACAAAAAAGCCCGGCTACCGTAGTAGTCGGGCTGCTGCGTTTGGAGCGGACAACGGGGCTCGAACCCGCGACCCCAACCTTGGCAAGGTTGTGCTCTACCAACTGAGCCATGTCCGCATATGTAAAACAAAACGGGCACCGGAGCGCCCGGATGTTGCCTGGAGGCGAAGCCCGGATTCGAACCGGGGGTAAAGGCTTTGCAGGCCTCTGCCTTACCACTTGGCCACTTCGCCGAAAAAGGACCGCCTAAACGGTCCGGAAATGCAATGGAGCGGACAACGGGGCTCGAACCCGCGACCCCAACCTTGGCAAGGTTGTGCTCTACCAACTGAGCCATGTCCGCTTGCGGGTTATTAATTTACGCGAGTTGTCCTAAAGACGCAAGTACTTTTTTCAAAAAAGTTGCCTGCCGCATGTTCTTGGTAGCCAAACGCGCTAAAACGATTGGCTAGGCACACGATTCCAGCGCTCCGTTAAACAGCTTCACCATCTGCACGCGCGTGCCGGCGCCGTCTGTACGACGAGCAACCTCCACGTTATCGACGAGCATACGCATAAGCTTGATACCACGGCCGCGCTCCTCAGATGCGACCGGTTCGCTCGTTTCATCGATAGAGTAGCCGGCACCCCGATCAAGCACCTCGACCACAACGCGATCGCCATAGGCCTGAACCGTCAGGACGCACCCGATACCGCCCGCATGGTCATAGGCATTACCCAGCGCCTCCCCCGACGCCAATGCGACATCGTAGCGCTCGTCGCGACGCAACGGAAGCGATTCAAGGAGTTCGGCAATGCGATGTCGATAGTATGGAAGATTCTCGATACCCTGACGGACCTCGACGCTCTTACTCCAGCGAGGCAGCTCCCCCACCGGAATGGCGGGAATAGACTCCCGTGCCGGACCCGCAACATGCAGGATGTCGACAAGTCGGGCAATCTCCAAAAAGCGAATAACCTCATCGGAGGCGTTAACAAGCGAAAGCAGGCCCTCTCGCCTCATGAGCTCTCTGGCACGTGTAAGCAAAAACGCCAAACCCGTCGAGTCGATAAAGCCCACGGCCTGGCAATTGATGACAATGCGACGCACGCCCCGGTCGATCAAATTATCCAACCGTCGGCGCAGCACGGGCACCGAGGCGATGTCGACATCACCCGGTGGCGTCAAAACCGCTATGTCATTCCACTCATTCATACGACCATGGTTCCCCAAAAAAGCCCACTCGATGCATTCGTTTTCCCAACCGTGCGGATTCAACCCGCCCAGCGTCGTCTATGAACGACCCCGTAAAAACTCAAGGGACGCCAATGCAATGTCATCGTCCAGCGCCGATTCGGTAAATCGGTCAAGCTCGCCCAAGACCTTGCCGCAAATGCCCGACACGCCCTCCCCCGAAACAGAAAGCAGAAGGTCGCGCAAGCGCTGCTCGCCAAAGAACGCTCCGGTGCGGTCGCGGGCCTCAATCGTTCCATCCGTATACATGAAGAGCATGTCGCCGGGGGCGAACGTAAACACGCCTGTCTCGTACACCATGCTCTCAAAGGCACCGATTACGCCCGATTGGCACCCAAGCAGCTCAACCTCTCCCCCACGGGCCTCGCCGCCACCCAGCGGCATCGACTCTGGCCTGATGACCATGGTCGGAGGATGGCCCGCCGAACAATACGTTGCGCGTCCGGCTTTAAGGTCAATCTTGGCGATAAAGGCCGTCACGAACGTCTCGACCCTCGAAAAGCCCATGAGCATGCTGTTAAGGGAGCGTGCCATGCGGGCCGGTCCAGCGCCCTCCCAAGCATATGCCGTCAGGGCCGTCTTGACGAGCGCGGACATCGATGCGGCCTCAATGCCTTTGCCAGACACATCACCCAGAATCATGACGGCGCAGTCGTCGGGAAGACGGATGAGCGTATAGAAATCGCCGCCGACCAACGCCGAGTTCGTGGCCGACAGGTACACCGAATCGGTTGCGATACCCGGAACATCCCCCAGGGAATTTCTCATGCCAATCTGAAGGGTCTGAGCGATATGGCGCTCCTCGCGCTTTTGAGATTCGCCTTCGTAGATCAGTTCAAAGTCATGCGCCAAGTGCACCAAGTAGTCATATTCGAGGTCATCAATCGGCTCTTGGCTACCATCACGAAGCAGCAGCGCGCGCGTAGTCGGGCTCTTCGCAACAGAAGCAGGAACAATCGCGTCGTTACTGTGTTTGCCATCACCCTCAGAGCGCGGGCGCCCCGCCTCGATGCCGGAGTCGACGTAGAGACCTTGACAAGGCAGACCATGCGCCCTAAGCCAGCCTCCCATAGGCATCGATTCGTCAACGCGAGTTATACGGACGTGTTTAAGGTCCTCGGCACTCGTGCCGCCCAAAACAGATGCCTCAAAGCCATCAGGGCCAGCCCCCAGACGTGCCGCCGGCGCCGTCGTGGAAAAGAATAGCTTCTCGGGATCGTCCGGCAAAACAACGCGACTGCCGCCTTCAAAATCTATGACGTAGGAGTCCAGACTGGCGTCATACTCAACAGGACAAAAATGGCAGTTGAGCATATTGCAGATCTCGGACGATACCGCCTGGGTAGCCGCGGCGGAATCGTCTAGAAAGGTAAACAACTCATCACGTAAGACATTGAGCGAGCGGCCGAGCTCGGCCGTACGACGAGAGCGAAGGCTCGATGCCATGCCGACCAGCTGGATAGACAGGTAATCGCAAATGACCTCGAGTACATTAACGTCATAGGCGAGCGGTGCCTGGGGGCGTTTCCAACCAACTTCCAGCACGCCAAGGATCTGCGTACCGTAAAAAACGGGAAGACAAATCTCGCTGCGGTACGGAGGCATATCCTGCACGCGCAACAGGTGCTTAGAACGATTGTCCAAGTCCATGAACATACCGGAGGCGGCCCTATCGCCCTCAAGGTCCTGTTGAATCGACAAGCGACAGGCACGCGACTCGCGAAGAACATACGTCGGAATGCCAGCGCCATACGGCAAAAACTCGGGCAGGTAGCTATCGTACAGCTCCTTGGAAACACCGCGTAGCTTAAAACCGCCGCTCTCAGAAAAATAGATAGCGGCACCCGAAGCATCGAGCGTTCCTACAAGCTGGTTCAAAACGGTATCAAGCAGGCTGGGCAACTCATCGGAGCCCACAGTGCTCATAATGACCGAGAGCGTGCCAGAGAGACGTTTGTTCGCCACTCTAAGCTCCGATAACGCACGCTTGAGTTGACGGTCGTGAGAATACTGTTCCTCGATACTGTGAAGCGCCACCAGGACACGTGGTGCACGGCGCCCAAAGATGCGTGAAGGCGTTACGGAGCCCGCACGAACCAAGACGGGGATAAAAGAGCCGTCACTCAGCTTGAGCATCAGTTCGTTCTCGGAGCCATCAGTTTCAAATGGCAGACGATGTTCCGTCGCACGTTCAAAAGCGGACGAGTACAGGACGTCTTTAACATCTCCACCGATGACGTCGGCGCGTTCCTCGCACATCAAACCAAGTAAGCGATTATTCACATGCAGAATGGTTCCGTCGAGTTCGCAGATGATGACAGCATCGCTCGTGATCTCGACTAGTTGGGCAACGTCTGCCCACTCGTTGCGTTCAAGCGTTTCCATCGTGGACCCCACCGTCTATCGGTAACAAAAAAGCCTCCGAAGAGGCTTCTCAGATGCGATGGTGTCGGAGGCGGGACTTGAACCCGCATGACCAAAAAGCGGTCACTAGCACCTCAAGCTAGCGCGTCTGCCAATTCCGCCACTCCGACATGCTATGTTGTTGACTCGCGGTTCGTTTTGTTGGACCCGCGCGTTCAACGAGGAAGATAATAACCTATGATTCGAGAACTGTGCAAGCACTTTTTTCAAAAAAGTTTACGAATTTGTAAATGCGCAGGTAGATCCGTATGCCCGGCCCCGAATCGGTGTTGCCTCCCGGCGCGTCCTCGGGCATGGGCGATATTTTGCTACGCACTTCGTGCTGCAAAATATCGCTCCCCCTGCGGAATGCGCCGGGAGGCAACACCGATCCGGGACCTGCTAATACGTACTTCAGGCACAATTCTCAAGCATATTCTGAGGCTGATAAGAATTTAGTGGCTCGGCTTTGCCGAGCCCTTATATGGGGAGGCCGGAGCTAAAGCTCCGGCCTCACTCAATTACGAATTAGGCTAAGTGAGCGATCACGGAATCGCACTCCCCCTGCCGAGTTACCGCAGGGCCCGCCCTGGTGTTATTTTTCAGAACATTCCGCAGGACGGAGGAAGCCCCGCGGCGCGTAGCGCGCAGCGGGGCTTCCGACATGTCCGAGGACGTTCTGAAAAATAACACCAGGGCGGGCCCGGACGAAAACAACCGACTACAGGTCGATGTGCGATTCCTTGATCGGGAACGGCTCGGCGAAGTGGCAGGCGCAGCAGTGACCCGGTGCAACTTCCTTAAACTCAGGAAGCTTCTCGGAGCAGATGCCCTGCGCGATCGGGCAGCGCGTGTGGAAACGGCAGCCGGTCGGCGGATCCAGCGGCGACGGCGGGTCGCCAGCGAGGATGATGCGTTTGCGGGTCTTCTGGATATCTGGATCGGGCACCGGCACGGCAGACAGCAGCGACTGCGTGTACGGGTGGTGCGGCTCACTGTAGAGCGTCTTCCAGTCCGAAACCTCGACCATCTTGCCCAGATACATAACGGCAACGCGATCAGAAATGTGCTGCACGACAGAGAGGTCGTGAGCAATGAAGAGATAAGCCGTACCGAACTTGTCCTGGAGCTCCTTAAGAAGGTTCAGAACCTGGGCCTGAATGGATACGTCAAGCGCAGAGACGGGCTCATCGCAGATAATCAGCTTGGGCTTGAGCGCAAAGGCGCGGGCAATGCCGACACGCTGGCGCTGGCCGCCCGAGAACTCATGCGGATAGCGGTTGATGTGCTCGGGGTTCAGTCCAACGACGTCGAGAAGCTCGCGGACACGCTCAATGCGCTCCTCTTTGGTGCCCACGCCGTGAATGGTCATGGGCTCGGAGACAATCTCGCCGATGGTCATACGAGGATTCAGCGAAGCATAGGGATCCTGGAAGATAAACTGCATCTCGCGACGCATGTCCTTGATCTCATGCTTGCTCATCTCGGCAACATCTTTGCCCTGGAAGAACACCTTACCGGCAGTCGGCTTGGTCAAGCGCATAATCGTGCGGCCCGTCGTGGACTTACCGCAACCAGACTCACCAACCAGACCAAAGGTCTCGCCCGGATAAATCTCAAAAGAGATGTCGTTTACAGCAGAGACGACGCGCTTGGAAAAACGCTTGGCGAACATGCCGGACTCAGCGGGGAACTCCTTAGAGAGGTGCTCGACCTTCAGCAGCGGAGTGCGCTCGTTATTGTCTGCCATTTACGCCTCGCCTCCCTTCTTGGAATCCTTGCGCGTACGAGACGTCTCGGGAGCGTTCTTGAGGAACTCGGGGTCACCGGAATAATGGCACGCAGAATAGTGGCCGGACTCGGTGACAACGCGCTCGGGGCGCTGCTTGCGGCACTTATCGGTTGCATAGGGGCAACGAGGCGAGAACACGCAGCCCTCGGGCAGGTTCATGAGCGAAGGCGGGTTGCCGTGAATCGGCGTAAGCGGCTTCTTCTCATCGATGGCCTGCTCCGGGATGGAGCGGATCAGGCCCCAGGTGTAGGGGTGGCGGCTCTCGTAGAAGATTTCCTCAGCAGTACCGAACTCGACGGGACGGCCGGCGTACATAACCATAATCTTGTCGGCCATATCGGCAACAACACCCAGGTCATGGGTAATCATGATGATGGCGTTGCCGTTCTTCTCCTGCATTTCCTGCATAAGCTCAATAATCTGAGCCTGGATGGTAACGTCCAGGGCAGTCGTGGGCTCGTCGGCAATCAGAATATCGGGATCGCAGGCAAGGGCCATGGCAATCATAACGCGCTGACGCATACCACCAGAGAACTGGTGCGGATACTCATTGACGCGCTTCTCGGGCTCGGGAATGCCAACGAGGTCCAAAAGCTCAGTGGCGCGCTTGAGCGCCTCCTGCTTGGAGTAACCACGGTGCAGACGAAGGCCCTCGCCCACCTGCTTACCAATCTTATAGACCGGGTTCAAGGAGGTCATAGGATCCTGGAAGATCATCGCGATATCGTTACCGCGAATGTGCTGCATCTCTTCCTCGGTCATGTGGAGGATGGAACGGCCGCGATAGCGAACGTCACCGCCCTCAATCTTTCCCGGAGGCATCGAGATGAGGCCCATGATAGTCATGGCGGTCACGGACTTACCGGAGCCGGACTCGCCGACGACACCCAGAGTCTCGCCGCGATCGAGTGTGTAGGACACACCGTCGACAGCGCGGACGACGCCATCCTCGGTATGGAAATACATCTTAAGGTCATCGACCTCGAGCAGATGCTGGCCCTCGGGAACCGGCTGGTCCTTCAGGTCCACATAGTTCTTGTTCTTCTTCATCCTTATGCGTCCTTCATCTTGACGTCGAGGGCGTCGCGCAGACCGTCACCCAGCAGGGTGAAGGCGAGCACCGTCGAGAGAATTGCCAGACCGGGCATGATCATCATCCAGGGAGCAGTCAGAAGATACTGCTGACCGTCCTGAATCATAGAGCCCCACGAAGGCGTAGGCGGAATAACGCCCATACCGAGGAAGGACAGAGCGGACTCGGTCAGAATAGCGCCACCGATGTTCATGGTCGCATAGACCACGATGGAAGCAACGGAGTTCGGGAAGATGTGGCGCATAACGATACGGGCATCGGATGCACCCATAGCGCGAGCGGCGTCAACATAGTCGTTTTCCTTGACCGTCAAGATTGCAGATCGGAAGACACGGGCAATCGAGGGCCAGCCGAGAATACCGATGGCGATGAAAACATTTTGAAGACCACGGCCGATAACGGCGATCATGGCGACAACGAACAGCACGTACGGGAACGCCAGGAAGATATCCGCGAAGCGCATGATGATCGTATCCCAGATGCCGCCATAGAAACCGGCCAGGGCGCCCATGATCAGACCGATCACCGTGGAGATGGCGGTGGCCATAATACCGACGGAAAGCGAAACGCGCGCGCCGTAGATAACTCGGACGAGAATGTCGCGGCCAAGGGCGTCGGTACCAAACGGGTGCTCGGCACACGGAGCCAGCAGCGAAGTCTCGGCCATGGTCGTCGAGTCAGAAGCCGTCGGCGACCCGAGCCAGGGCTTAGCCCACAGGTCTGCGGTCAAGGCAACCAAAACGACGATGATAATCCAGCAGATACCGATAACGGCGAGCTTATTCTTGCGAAGACGCTTGAAAGCGTCGCCCCACAGCGTGCGGGACTTGGCGGGAGCAGATGCGGCCTTGGTGGCGGTAGCCTGCTCCTGAGACTGAGAATCAGTTTCCTGCATGAGACGTACCTCCCTTAGGCCTTATCCGACGGACCGCCGAGGCGGATACGCGGGTCGAGGAATGCATAGCTAATGTCGACGAGAAGGTTGATCACCATAACGACGACAACGATGAGCGTAACGCCGCCCATAACGATGGGCCAGTCGCGCATGCTAATGGCGCGGTAGACCTCAGAGCCGATACCGGGCCAGTTAAAGACCGTCTCGGTCAGGATGGCGCCCGAAAGCATGCCGCCGAAGTCGACACCAATATAGGTAACAACGGGGATGAGTGCATTCTTAAGCGCATGCTTGACGATGATCGCGCGATTGGAGAGACCCTTGGCCTTTGCCGTGCGGATGTAATCCTGATTCATGACGTCGAGTAGCTGCGAGCGCATGATGCGGGCAGCATAGGCGGTCGAAACCGAAGCCAGCGTGATGGTCGGAAGCACATAGTGCATCCAATCCTGATACTGAGAGCTGGAGCCGCCGGCACCCGAAATCGGCATGGAGAAAGCGCCGCCGGTGGCATCCTTAAGGATGACGCCAAAGAACAGCTGCAGCAGCATGCCGAGCCAGAAGGCAGGAACAGCAACGAGGATCGACGTGGTGAGCGTTACCAAAATATCCCAGAAGGAATAGCGCTTTACCGCCGAAATGATACCCGCACCGATACCCATGATTGCCTCGAGCACAATGGCGCACGCGGCGAGTTTAACCGTATACGGATACTTCTGGGCAAAGATTTCCGCAACCGGCAGCTTGCGCTGATACGAATTGCCCAGATCGCCATGAAGCAGACCATTCATGTAATTCAAGTATTGGTCCACAAGCGACGTTGGAACGGGATCGCCGTTCTCGTCAAGGATCGCGTTGCCGTCCTCGTCCGCCTGGACCAGGTGATAGCGCACGCGAAGTTGAAGCTCTACCTCGGGGGACAGAGCCTTGTCTCCACCGATCAGCTTGATCGGGTCTCCCGGCACAATATTCTGGAGGGCGAACAGAATCAACGTAACGCCCAAAAATACCGGGATGAACTGAAGCACACGTTTAACGATGTACTTACCCATACCACTCCCCTATCTAGGGATTAACCTAAATGGGATGCCGATCGCCAGACCGGCATCCCAAAATTACCATCAGCCAGTTTACCCCAGGTTAGGGAGAACTGTATGTTTCCCATGAGGTCTACGTAAATACTTGACCCTCATGGAAGCTGCAAAACTCTTAGGCGAGCTCAGCGGTACCCAGATCGGCGTGCTTCTGCGGATCGACATAGAGGTACTTGACGCGATCGGAGCCGACGATGGTGTGCGTGTAGAACATCACCGGGATAACCGGGCAGTCAGCGGCGACCATAGCGTCAGCCTCCTGCATCTTGGCGATGCGCTCGTCGTCGTCAACCGTGGCACGGGCCTCATCGACCTTGGCATCGAACTCGGAGTTGTTGTAACCAGAGCGGTTGTCGCCACCGAGGGAGTCGGAGTGGAACAGCGGGTACAGGAAGTTGTCCATGATCGGGTAATCGGCGATCCAGCCCAGACGGCCGAACTGATAGTTGAAGTTCTGATACTGCTCAAGCAGGGCAGACCACTCGGGAGTATCGGAGACGGCGGTGACGCCCACCTTGGCGAGGTCGCCGATGATGGACTCCATGATCTCCTTGTGGCCACCGTCCTGGTTGTAGGACAGGGTCACATTGATGCCACGATCGCCGTTAGCGCCAGCGGGAGCGACCTTGTCGAGGTACTCGTTAGCCTTGTCGACGTCATAGGCGCAGAACTCCCATGCGCCCTCCTTGTAGCCGGCGATTCCCGGAGGAACGATGCCGTCAGCGGGGGTACGGGTGCCCTTGAAGATGGTCTTGCAGATGGCCTCACGGTTGATAGCCAGGGAGATACCCCTGCGCAGGTCAGCGTTGTTGAACGGCTCGGCCGTGGTGTTGCACGTCAGATAGTACGTGGAAGGCTCGGAGCCGAGCAGCATGCGCTCGCCATCACCCATGGTGTAGCCATCCTTGGACTCGCCGCGGTCCTTCTTGGCGGCGTCGATCTGAGCAACGGGAACGTCGCAGACATCGAGGTTGCCGGCCTGGAACTCCTTGTAAGCGGTCTCCACGTCCTTGATGACCTGGAAGTGGATGGCGTCGATCTTGGCCTTGTCGCCATAGTAATCGTCAAACTTCTTGAGGTTGATCTCCTGACCATCCTCCCACTTGCCGTCCATCATGAACGGGCCGTTACCGACCGGGGCAAGGTAGAAGCTCTTGACATCGGACTCGGCGCACTCGGGAACCGGGGACAGAGCCGGGTGAGAGGCGACGAACGGGAAGTCGGCGTAGGCGGAAGTCAGCTTGACGACGAGGGTCTCGTCATCCGGGCAGGTAACGCCGGACAGCTCGGTAGCATTACCGGCAAGCAGATCGTCATAGCCCTCGACCATGGAAAGGTGGTAGGAGACCTCGGAAGGACCATACTCGGTAGCGATGGCTGACTTAGTGTTGACCAGGCGCTCCCAGCCGAGCTTGAAGGACTTGGAGGTAACGTCGTCACCGTTGTGGAACTTAGCCTTCTTGATCTTGAAGGTGAACTCGGTGGCGTCGTCGTTAGCCTCAAAGGACTCGCAAGCCAGCGGAACGATCTCGCCCTTCTCGTTATCGTACTCCGTCAGAGCGTCGAAGAGCTGGTACTCGACCTGAGTGCCCTGATCCTCCTGGACGTTGTAGGGGTCGATGCAGACCGGGTTGTTGATGTAGAAGTTCAGCGTCGAACCGGACTCAGAACCGGAAGCGTCGCCGCCCTTCTTGCCGCATGCGGCAAGAAAAGCCATGGAGCTCGCAGCAAGGGTACCGCCGACAAAGGCGCGACGACCCATAACGGGCTGGTGGAACATAGAATCAGCCATGCCATCCTCCTTATGAGATAGGACAAAGTGAATTCGGCCGGGCAACGTCGAGACAGCCCTTTCGAACCATTCAAACGCGGTCCGCCGTTATGGCTGGTTATGCAGTGCGGACCAACGTTTCGCAATACAGTAGCGCATTTTATGCACAATATGGCGCTAATTCCGGTTAACGGTCGAGAATTTCTTTAGTTGGGCGAAGTATGTGGGGATATTTTGACTCTGTTACAAGTCTGTAAACAAAAAGGGTCCCGCACGTGCGGGACCCTTTACAAACGTATATACGCCGATGCTTAGTAGCCGACGATGCCCTGCGGGAAGAAGAACATGCACAGAACGACACACACGGCAAATACGACAGCCATGATGACGGTCAGGCGATCGAGGTTCTGCTCCATGACGCCCGTGGCAGAGCTGGAGTTATACAGCGAGCTAGCGATCATATCCGAAACGCCGGTGCCCTTACCGGAATGCATCAGGACGAGAATCGTCAACGCCACGGCAGAGACAGCCCAAACGACAAACAGAAGAATCTGAAACGGACCCATAGATAAGCTCCTTAATAGAACAATTCAAACTCCAGTACTGTACCACAACCCCCAGCACTCCCCCACCTGCCATTTGGGGACGGGGTAGAAATGGCAGAAATACCAAAAAGGGGGTTGTCCGGTTGCGGACAACCCCCTTACTAGAAAACGGTATTTGTTTTCTATTAGGCCTCGGTGGCGAGTACGCGACCCGTCATCTCGGCGGAAGGCTCAATGCCAGCCATGGTGAGCATGGTCGGAGCGATATCGGAAAGACGGCCGTCCTCGATACCGGTGAGCTGCGCCTTCTCATCAACGATGATGAACGGCACACGGTTGGTGGTGTGAGCCGTAAACGGATGCTTGGAACCGTCGGAAGCAACGTCAAACATGTGATCGGCGTTGCCGTGATCGGCGGTAATCAGCGCAAAGCCGCCCTTGGCGAGAATCGCCGGGACAACCTTGGACAGGGCATCGTCAACAGCCTCGACGGCCTTAACGGCAGCGTCGAAGACACCGGTGTGACCAACCATGTCGCAGTTTGCGAAGTTCACGATGTAGAAATCAGCGCGATCCTCGTTGATAGCGGCAACAAGCTTCTCGGTAACCTCGGGAGCGCTCATCTCGGGCTGCAGATCGTAGGTAGCGACCTTGGGGGAAGCGACGAGCACGCGCTCCTCGCCCTCCTTGGGCTCCTCGATGCCGCCGTTGAGGAAGAACGTCACGTGGGCGTACTTCTCGGTCTCGGCGGTGTGCAGCTGCTTCAGGCCATTGGCGGCGATAACGTCGGCCAGGACGTTCTCGGGGAACGTCTTGGGGAAGGCGACCTCGACGTCAAACGTCGGATCGTACTCGGTCATCGTCACGAAGTGCGAGAGCTTAATCTGCTCGCGCTCAAAGCCATCGAACTCCTTGTCCGTGAACACGCGGGTCATCTGACGAGCGCGGTCGGGACGGAAGTTGAAGAAGATGGCCGCGTCGCCCTCGTGGATGCCCTCGTTGTGGGCCGCGAAAGGCTCGACGAACTCGTCGCCGCGCGGATCCTTCTCGTAGTAGGCCTTGATACCGGCAACGGGGTCGGTATCGGCATCGGACGCGTTAACCATGACGTCGTAGGCGCGCTGGATGCGCTCCCAACGGTTGTCGCGGTCCATGGCCCAATAGCGGCCCGAAACGGTGGCAACGCGAGCGTCGCAACCGGTCTCCTCGGAGATCTTAGCCAGGAAGGCGCAGAACTCGCTCATGTAGCCGGCACCGGACTGCGGGTCAACGTCGCGGCCATCCATGAAGGCGTGGACGCGAACGGTCTTGATGCCATGCTGGGCAGCCATCTTGACCAGAGCCTCGACGTGGTTCATGTGAGAATGAACACCGCCAGGGCTCATAAGGCCCATGAGGTGGAGAGTCTTGCCGTCAGCCTTGACGTCGTCCATAGCCTTGACGAAGACCTCGTTCTTGGCGATGGAGCCGTCCTTGATGGCATTGTTGATGCGCGAAAGCTCCTGGAACACGATGCGGCCGGCACCGATGTTGAGGTGGCCTACCTCGGAGTTGCCCATCTGACCGTCGGGAAGGCCCACGTCCTCGCCCGAAGCACCGAGCGTGGTGTGAGGATACTTCTCGTACAGGCTATCAAGGAAGGGCGTCTTGGCAGCGGCGACGGCGTTCTCGCCATCGGCCGGAGCAAGGCCGCAGCCATCCATGATGATCAGGAGTGCAGGAAGATGACGCTGTGCCATATGTCCTACTCGCCTGCCTTGACGACCATAGAGGCGAAGTCGGCAGCCTTGAGCGAAGCGCCGCCCACGAGGGCGCCGTCAACGTCGGGCTTGGCGACGAGCTCGGCAATGTTGCCGGGCTTAGCGGAACCACCGTACAGGACGCGGATACCGTCGGCGAGCTCCTCGCCAAACATCTCCTTGAGGGTCTCACGGATAGCGCCGCAGACCTCCTGGGCGTCCTCAGCGGTAGCGGTCTTTCCGGTGCCGATGGCCCAGATGGGCTCGTAGGCGACGACGACCTGCTTGGGGCAGGTGATCTCAAGTCCAGCAAGGCCAGCCTTGACCTGGTTCACGACGTGCTCGACATAGGTGCCAGCCTCGCGGACCTCGAGGGACTCGCCGCAGCAGAAGACGGGAACAAGACCGGCGGCAACGAGGGCCTTGGCCTTCTTGTTCTGGTCCTCGTCGGTCTCGTGGAAGTAGTCGCGACGCTCGGAGTGGCCGATGATGCAGTAGGTGCAGCCAGCGGACTTGAGCATGTCGCAAGAGGACTCACCGGTGAAGGCACCCTTGGCCTCCCAGTACACGTTCTGTGCACCGAGGGCGATGGGGGCAGCCTGAATGCGGTCATGAACCGTGGTGATGTCAATGGTCGGAGGGCAGACGAGCACCTCGACGCCAGCCGGAACCTCGGGCAGAGCCTGAGCCAGCTCGTCGGCGAGCTTGGCGGCCTCAGCGACGTCGTTGTTCATCTTCCAGTTACCAGCGATAAGAAGGGTGCGACTAGGCATCGAGAAGCGCCTCCACTCCGGGCAGGGCCTTACCCTCGACGAGCTCCATGGAAGCGCCACCACCGGTGGAGATCCAGCTCATCTTGTCGGCCAGGTTGAACTTGTTGACAGCCGCGACAGAGTCGCCACCGCCGATGATCGAGGTGCAGTCGGCCTCGGCGACGGCCTCGGCGATAGCCTGGGTGCCGTGAGCGAAGTTGTCGAACTCGAAGACACCCATGGGGCCGTTCCAGAACACGGTCTTGGCACCCTTGACGGCCTCGGCGTAAAGCTCCTCGGTCTTGGGGCCGATGTCCATGCCCTCACGATCGTCGGGGATAGCGTCGGAAGCGACAACCTCGGGGACAGCGTCCTCGCCAAAGTGATCGGCAACGCGGTTGTCGATGGGGAGCAGGATCTTGACGCCCTTCTCCTCGGCCTTCTTGAGCATCTCGCCAGCGCGCTCGACCCAGTCCTCTTCCTTGAGGGACTGACCGACGGTCAGGCCCTGAGCCAGGAAGAAGGTGTAGGCCATGCCGCCACCGATGATCAGGGTATCAGCGGAGTCGATGAGGTGATCGAGAACGCCGATCTTGGAGGAAACCTTGGAACCGCCGACGATAGCGACGAAGGGGCGCTCGGGCTCGGCGAAGATGCCAGTCAGCGTGTCGACCTCCTTCTCGAGCAGGAAGCCGGCGACGGCAGGCAGGTAAGCGGCGGGACCCACGACGGAACCCTGGGCGCGGTGAGCGGTACCGAAAGCATCGAGAACGAAGACGTCACCATAGGAAGCGAGCTTCTTGGCGATCTCGGGATCGTTCTTCTTCTCACGCTTGTCAAAACGGACGTTCTCGAGAACGAGGACCTTGCCCGGCTCGACGGCGGCAACAGCCTCAGCAGCCTTCTCGCCGTAGGTGTCGGCGACAAAGGCAACATCGAGACCAGAGAGCTCAGCGAGCTTCTTGGCGACAGGCTCAAGGGAGAGCTCAGGCTGGAAGCCGGTGCCATCGGGACGGCCGAGGTGGCTCATGAGGATGACGCGAGCGTTGTGCTCAACGAGGTAGTTGATGGTGGGCAGGGCAGCCTTGATGCGGGTGGTGTCGCCAACGACGCCATCCTTGATAGGCACGTTGAAGTCAACGCGGACGAGAACGCGCTTGCCGTCGACATCGATGTCGCGGACGGTCTTCTTGGTAAAGGCCATGTTTGCTTCTACCTTTCGTACGTGTCTGCCTCCCATTACGGCAGACGATTTCCTATAAAAAGGGCGCGACCCTAGGGTGTAAGCCCTATGAGGCCGCGCCCTTCTTTAGACGCTCAACGAGCTATTCGCTAAAAGCTAAATTAAGCAACGAACTTCTCGAAGTACTTGATGGTGCGGACCATCTGAGAGGTGTAGGAGTTCTCGTTGTCGTACCAAGAGGTGACCTGAACGAGGGTCTGGCCGTTGCCGAGGTCAGAGCACATGGTCTGAGTGGCGTCGAAGATGGAGCCGTGGGTCTCGCCGATGATGTCGGTGGAGACGATGTCGTCCTCGTTGTAACCGAAGGTCTCGGAGATGGTGGAAGCGTAGGCCTTCATAGCGGCGTTGACCTCGTCGACGGTGACCTTCTTGTCAACGACAGCGTAGAGGTTGGTGATGGAGCCGGTCGGCGTCGGGACGCGCTGGGCGGCACCGATGAGCTTACCGTTGAGCTCGGGGAGAACCAGGCCGATAGCCTTGGCAGCACCGGTGGTGTTGGGGACGATGTTGACGGCGCAGGCGCGGCTACGACGCTTGTTGCCCTTGCGCTGCGGGCCGTCGAGCGGCATCTGGTCGCCGGTCCAGGCGTGAATGGTGGTCATGATGCCGGACACGATGGGAGCGAAGTCGTTCAGACCCTTGGCCATCGGGGCGAGGCAGTTGGTGGTGCAGGAAGCAGCGGAGATGATGTTGTCCTCAGCGGTCAGCGTCTCGTGGTTGACGTTGTACACGATGGTGGGCAGATCGCTGCCGGCCGGAGCGGAGATGACGACCTTCTTGGCGCCAGCGTTGATGTGGGCCTGAGCCTTAGCCTTGCTGGTGTAGAAGCCGGTGCACTCGAGAACGACGTCGACGTCGAGGTCGCCCCAAGGCAGGTTGTTGGCGTCGGCCTCCTTGTAGATCTTGATCTCCTTGCCGTCAACGGTGATGGAATCCTCGCCAGCAACGACCTCGTGATCGCGAGCGTAGTTGCCCTGCGTGGAGTCGTACTTCAGCAGGTAAGCGAGCATATCGGGAGAGGTGAGGTCGTTGATAGCGACGATCTCGGAGCCCTCATGACCGAACATCTGACGGAAAGCCAGACGACCGATGCGACCGAAGCCGTTAATAGCAACCTTTACTGCCATTGTGTCTCCTTTCGTAAGGCCCCCGCAAGCTACAGCGCCCGCCGTTGAGGCCCACAAACTAACCACTCGCCTAATATACCTTTTTTTTGACTTGAATTTCACGAGAATAGTCGAAATTGAAAATCAAATTTACGTTAAAACGTTTTAAAGAATAAAATAGCAGCTAAATCCGTATATAAGTCGATACTTTAAACTACCGATTTGCTTCAATGAGCTTTTCAAGCCTCAAAACTCGATGGTAGAGGGCCGACTTCGACAAGGGAGGGTCAGCCATCTCCCCTAAATCACGCAGCGACAGATCGGGATAGCGCTCGCGCAGGTCGCAAAAGACCGCCAAGGCATCCGGAAGCGCATCGCGAAGGCCGCGCTGCTCGAGCTCATCGATAAGCGCAAGCTGATGTTGGGCAGCACCGGCGCTTCTGGTCTGGTTGGCGAGCTCGGCGTTCACGCGACGGTTCACATCGTTCTTAACCAACTTGACCGCGCGCGCCTCCTCAATCTCGGCAACGCTGCGCTTGGCACCAATCAGCTTTAATAGATGCTCGATTTCCTCGGCGCTCTTAATGTACACGGCATATGACCCCCGCCGTGCATTAACACGAGCATGGACCCCAATCTGCCCCAACAGGTCGCAAAGCCCCTTGGCATATTGCTCGCCCTGCACCGCGATCTCCAAATGAAAATCGCCGCGTGGATCGGCCACGAAGCCGCCCGCAATGAGCGCGCCGCGGATATAGGCAAGTCTGCAGCAAGGACGGGCAACGATATGCCGGGGCACGCCGGCGACAAGTCCTCCCCTCCGGTCGAGGATACCCAGCAGCACCAAAGCCTTATCCAAATCGGGCTGATCGGGCAAGGTGATGAGGTAATTTCGAACCTTATGCAATACAGATTTGCGGACGGTGAACTCCGTTTTGAGTTTAAGGATGCGATGCGTCAGCGTGATCATCGTGCGCGCGACGGCTCCCGTCTCGGTCGCAACCGTCAAACGGTACCGCCCGGAGCCGGTAAGCGAGAGCGTACCACTCACGCGCGTGAGGGCGGCAAGCGTCGACAAGTCGCAGTATTCACATTCGGGTTCGCAGCGCGCAAGCTCGTCACGCACCTCAGCGGTAAACGACATGCAGGCCTATGCCTTCGTGTTGGCGCGCGAGAGGTCGCGGTGGGAGATGCTCACGTGGTACTGAGCGCCTTCTAGGTAACGGGCCGTGGCCTCGGCAATAGCAACGCTGCGGTGCTGGCCGCCCGTGCAGCCGATGGCGATAGAAAGCTGCGGCTTGCCCTCTGCGATATAACCGGGCATGACCGTATCGAGCAGCTGCGTCCAGGCCTTCCAGAACTCCTGCGTCTTAGGATGGTCCAGAACAAAGTCGGAGACTTTCTTATCGAGACCGGTCATGGTGCGCATCTCGGGATCGTAGAACGGATTGGGCAGGAAGCGGACGTCGATCATAATGTCCGCCTCGACGGGCATGCCGTGCTTAAAGCCAAACGAGAACACATGGACGTCCATGAGCTGCTGGTCGGACAGCTCGGAAAATGCCATACGTAGCTTGTTGCGCAGCGCAGAGGTGCGCAGACGGCTCGTGTCGATAATCATATCGGCTCGATCGCGCACGCCCTGCAGCTGAAGGCGCTCGCGCTGAATGGCATCGGCCGTAGTCTCCCCCGGCTTGGCAATGGGATGACGGCGGCGATTTTCGCTGTAGCGACGAATCAGTACCTCGTCAGAAGCCTCCAGGAACACGATGTCGCAGCTCATCTCGCGCTCCTCGAGTGCGGCAACGGCATCGAGCAGCTCATCGAACAAGCCCTGGCTGCGCAGGTCACAGGTGACGGCGAGATGCCTGCCCACGCCCGTATTGATGCCGACGAGCTCGGCAAGCTGGGCGATGAGACGCGGAGGCAGGTTATCGATGCAAAAATAGCCCATGTCCTCGAACACGTGCATGGCCTGTGTGCGGCCCGATCCGGACATTCCGGTGATGATGACGATATCGGGGATGCGCTCCGAGCGCTCCGCCGCATCCATGGCATCTCCCTTTTGCATGTGCTGCCTCCCGAAAACAAGCGCGGGACCCAGCAACCCGGATCCCGCGCGGTCAATTGCCTATATTGAGTATACCGCCCCGAGCGGATACGAGGCCTGTCTTACGCCTCAAGCGCAGCCTTGAACCAACTCGTAATACTCGTGGGGTGCGTGATGGCGGTGCCGACGACAACGGCCCAGGCGCCAGCATCGATCGCGGCGCGAGCCTCCTCGGGCGTATGCACGCGACCCTCGCAAATGATGGGAAGGCCGGGGAATTCCTCGGTCGCCTGACGCAGGAGCGGCAGGTCGGGGCCATCGGCCATGGTGCAGTCGATGGCGGCGACGCCGTGAGAAAGCGTGGTGGATACAAGGTCGAAGCCCATATCAACAGCACGGCGAATGTCCTCGATGGTGGCGCAATCCGCCATCAGGAGCACACCCTCCTCGTGCAGCGGGCGGAAGGTATCCTCGACCGTCTTGCCATCGGGGCGCGGACGATCGGTGGCGTCGATCGCCACGATATCGGCACCGGCAGCAACACAGGCGCGAGCGTGACGCAGCGTCGGCGTGATGTAAACGCCCTCGTGCCCATCCTTCCACAGGCCGATGACGGGAACCTCACAGCGACCCTTAATGGCGGCAATGTCGGCAAGGCCCTGGCAGCGAATGGCGGCGGCGCCGCCGAGCTCGCAAGCGCGAGACATTTGCGCCATGGTCTCGGGCGTACGAAGCGGCTCGCCCATATACGCCTGAACGCTCACGACGAGCTTGCCCTTCAGGGATTGAATCAAAGGATCGACGGTCATAAGGCTGCAACCTTTCTTAGAACAGCCTCCCGAGGCGTGTTGTCTCGGGAGGCTCCTACAGCAGATACTTTTACTTCAACGAGGCAAGAAGATGCTCAGCGGCACCGATGAGCGGAGCATCGCCCTCCAGAGAACCGATGAGGATCGGCGTGTCCTGAAGCGGATCGAGCGCCTGGCTGGCATAGCCTTCGTGCACCGAATCCTTCCACGTCTGCGAACGCCAATCGGGACCTTGGTGAATCACGCCGCCCGAAAGCACGATGACCTCAGGGTCCAGGATGTTAGCGAGCGAGCCCAAGCTGGCGCCCAGCGCAAAGCCGGCGTCATGGATGACCTCGGTCGCCTTTGCGTCGCCCGCACGGCACAGGTCGTTCACATCGCGACCGACCGAAGGACGGCTGGGGTCGACGCGGCCAAAACGCTCATCGTACATTCGACCAATGGAAGTGCCCGAAGCAACCGACTCCAGATGGCCGGAACGCCCGCAGGCGCAGGGAATGCCGGCGGCAGCCGAGCACTCGATGTGGCCCATATGGCCGGCAGCACCATGGAAGCCCTGCATCACGCGGCCGTTCTCGACATATGCGCCGCCGATGCCCGTACCGATGCCAAGACACAAGACGGAGAACTTACCCTTGCCGACGCCCCAGTGGGCCTCGCCCAGTGCATGAGCCTGCACGTCGCCTACAACGGCAACGGGAAGACCGAGGTCCTCGCGCAGACGCGGCCCCAACTGAACGCCGGACCAGCCGGGCATGATCTCGTTGGCATACGCGATGGCGCCCGTCTTGGGATCGACGACGCCGGCGGCACCGATACCGACGCCAAGGACCTCGACATCGGGATTCGCCTCGAGAGCAGCCTTGATGGACGCCTCGATACGCTGGAAGACGGCCTCGCCGCCCTCCTGGGCCTCGGTAGGAACCTCGGCCTCAAAAACGGGATGGGGCACGCTGCCGTCAGCCGGGTACTCCATGATGGCAGTCGCGATCTTAGTTCCGCCGATATCGACAGAGCAGACGTACTTGTTCTCCATGTCGCTCTCCTTAGGAGATAAAAAACAACTACAGGAAATGAAGGCGGTGTTATCGCCGCAACTTAGTAAAGGTTTCCCGGGTGCCCGAGGTTGGGGTGAAAGTGGTCGGGCGTTGACCTAATGGGTCAAGCCCGACCACTTGAGCCCCAAGATCGGGTGCCTGGGGAAGCTTTACAGGAGACCGTTGTCCTGAAGGACCTTCTTAATCGCCTCGACGTTCTCGCCGGTCATGGCCTTCACCGGGCGCGGCATGGTCGGGCTGTCGAAGATACCCATGAGGTTCATAGCGGTCTTGAAGGCGCCGACGCCACCGGCATAGCCCTGGACGCCCGAGGTGACATCCCAGATGTGCGAAATCTCATTGAGGCGATCCTGCTCGGCCTTGACGGTAGCCCAGTCACCAGCCTGAGCGGCCTTCCATTGACGCACGTAGCCCTCAGGCTCAACGTTGGCGAGGCCCGGGACGGAACCGTCGGCACCACCGAGGTAAGCGCCGTCGACAACAACCTCGTGACCGGTGAGGATGCTCATCGGATGGCCGTTCTTCTCGTTCTCCTGAACGAGGTAGCGGAACGAGATGTCATCACCCGAGGAATCCTTGACGCCGGCCAGAACGCCCTCGGCGCCGAGCTTGGCAAGGAGCTTCCAGGGGAGCTTGGTGTGGACGCACACGGGGATGTCGTAAGCAAAGATGGGCAGGTCGAGTTCCTCATGCAGGATGCGGAAGTGCTCCTCGACCTCGGTCATGCCCTGCAGGGCATAGAACGGGCAGGTGGCGACGAGGGCATCGGCGCCCAGCTCCTGAGCGACCTTACCGTGCTCGATCATGCGCTCGGTCTCGGTGTCGATGATGCCGACCAGAACGGGAACGCGGTGGTCGACGATACGAACGGCCTCGGCGATAATCTGGCGACGGCGCTCGTCGGTGGAGAAGACGACCTCGCCCGAGGATCCCAAGAAGAACAGGCCATCGACGCCGGCATCGATCATGCGGTTGATGCTGCGCTCAAAGGAGGCAACGTCGAGCTGGTGATCTTCGGTATCGGGAACAACGACGGGAGGGATAACGCCGGTGAATTTCTGAGTTGCCACAAGAATCTCCTTAGTTGTCTGGCGGGCGGCCCTATGCCACCCACTCTTGTTGGCAGTGTCCAGGCCGTCTAGGCCAAAGAACACGAGTAGAACGTTTGGTTAAAAAAGTCGACGACTTCGTTTTCGAACGCATTGATGCGCTCGTGAGCGTATTTTGCATAGATGATATGCCTCCGGTCACACTCAAGACCGTTGAATACGGCAAACTGATCCTTGGAATCGCTCACGGTATCCATAAGCGATGTGCCCATGAGCACCGATCCGCGCACCCGAGACGACAGCGCCTCGAGGCCACCGGGAATTGGATTGGCAACCGCCGTGCAGGCGAGGCCCCGCTCGTCCAGAGCAGAAACCGCCAGTGCGACTCCGCCGCCAAGACCCTCGCCCCATGCAAAGATGCGGTCGGGGTCCATGCCATCAAGATTGCGCGCCACCTTCGCCAGCGCGCAACCCCAACGGGCGCGCTCGACAAAAGCGGGCGAAGAAATCCCCCGCTGCAGATCGTCCGCACCAGCAACATCGTCATCCAGCGCGAGGACGGCATACCCCATGGCGGCAAATCTCGTCATGTGATGCCAGCCGCGCACAGGCCGATCGATGTCGTGGAACATCAGGCACAGCGGCACGCGCTCAGATACTCGGGCACGACCGACAGGCTCGATCAAACGAGCGTGAATCGCATCGTCACCGAGCTCAAAGGAGACCTCCGAGTAACGGGCGCAGGGGTTAACAAAGTCAATCGCCGTAATGGCCAGGCCTTGAATCTCAAGATTCGAAGCGCATGTCTCTAAATCAGAAACATCTGCTTGGACATCACCGTGCCAGTCCCGATATTCTGCGAGCCTTGACGAAACCGTTCCAGGAATTCCCACGAGCCCGGGGACAATCAGCTCGTCAACATTGCTCTCGCACTTAGACATGAGCCTCCCCTCCCTTGCAGAAAAACGGAATGATCAGATCGTCAAAATCCTGAATCTCCTCGTGGCCAAAGCCTTCAAAGAACTCATGACGCTTTTCGCAGGTCAGGTTGTTATAGACTGCAAACTGCGTCGCTGGCGGACAGACGATATCGGCTGTGCCAGTGCCAAACAGCACGGGGCATTTGACCATAGGGGCAAAGTTCTTGGAATCGAAGTACGCCAGCTTGGCATAGGCTTCGTCAATACGAGTCGAGTCCTCGTCAAACCAGCGAGACCAATAGCGCAGGCCCTCGTAGGCAATGTCGTCGGCATCCAAATCCCAGACCAGGCGGAAATCTGACAGGAAGGGATAGAGGATGGCGGCACGATTGATAAGCTCGCTGTTAAGTGCACAGGTCGCAATGCCCAAACCGCCACCCTGCGACGCGCCGTTCACAAACACACGCGCAAGATCAATGCCCTCGAGCTCGCGAACGATGCGGCACAGGATGCGAATATCTTGGTGCAAGCGGACATAGTAGAGGTTGGCCGGGTCGCCGTCGATACCGGCAACGATATGACCGGCAACCGTTGTGCCCTCAAATCCACCAATGTCCTCGGAGGGACCTCCTTGGCCGGGGCAGTCGAGGGCGATGAGTGCCATGCCCATGCCCGCAAACGTCGCCTGCTCAAACCAGCTGCGGCTTGCACCCGGATACCCATGGAACTGAAGTACCAATGGCACGGGCTCGTCCGAGACGGGTTTAAGGTACTTGGCATGCAGGCGCGCGCCACACATGCCGGTATACCAGAGGTCGAAAAGCTGGCAGGTCGCGGCATCGGCGACCGATGCCGTTTCGATCGCATAGTCAAGCCCGACGGCGTCGGCCTCGGCCATGCGATCCTTCCAAAAGAGATCGAAATCTGATGGACGGGGCATGGCGCCTCGATATTCATCAAATTGATGTTGTAGCTCCTGAGCACTTGGCATGGCTCGTGAACCCAACCTTTCGAAATCGCAACGGAGGTGCGCCCGGCAAGGGAACCGGGCGCACGGGAGGGAATGCGAGGCTACTCGCCGAGCTTGGGATGCAGCAGCGACGGCGCAGCGCCGAGCAGCATCTTGGTGTAGGGGTCCTGGGGGTGCTGGAAGACCTGCTTGGCCTCGCCCTGCTCGACGATCTTGCCGCCATTCATAACGATGATGTCGTCAGAGATATAGCGGACCGTCTGGATGTCATGGCTGATGAACACCATGGCCAGGCCGAGCTCCTTCTTAAGGTCGGTCAGCAGGTTCAGAATCTGTGCGCGGACTGAAACGTCCAGAGCCGAGGTGGGCTCGTCGGCGATGATGGCGTCGGGGTTCAGCGACAGGGCACGGGCAATTGCGACGCGCTGGCGCTGGCCGCCCGAAAGCTGGCCGGGAAGAACCTCGGCAGCGGAGCTGGGCAGACCGGTGAGCTCCAAGAGTTCCTTGACGCGCTCCTCCTGCTCGGCCTCGGTACCCAGGTTGTGGACGCGCATGGGGTCGAGCAGCTGCTCGCGAACGACCATGCGGGGGTTGAGCGCCGTGGCCGGGTTCTGGAACACGACCGAGATGACGCGACCCATGTGGCGACGGTCCTCGGCGGTACGTTTGGTAACGTCCTTGCCCTTAAAGTAGACCTTGCCGCTCGTGGGGGCCTGCAGGCCGCACATGACGTTGGCGGTGGTGGACTTACCGCAACCGGACTCGCCGACGATGCCGATCGTCTGACCGGGCCTGAGCTTAATCGTTACACCCTGGACGGCGTGAACCAGGTTGGGGTGCAGAATCGAGCCGGTACGGGTCCTAAAGGTGACGTGGACGTCATCAAGGAAGATGATCGGCTCGACGCCGTTGACTGCGGTCTCGCTCATCTACATCACCTCCGCGTGAGGGGTCAAACCATTTGCCTTGAGCACCTCGTCGGGGAGCTCGGAATAGAAGTGCTCGGTGCCGGGCACGCGCTTGAAGACCGGACGGGTGTCCAGGCCAATACGCGGATGGCTCGAGCGGGGCGCGAAGCGATCGCCCTTGGGGAAATCGCGCGGGCTCGGAACGGCGCCAGGCACCTGGTGCAGGCGGCCCGAACCGCTCTCGATGGACAGAACGGAACCCAGAAGACCGCGGGTGTACTCGTGAATCGGGTTGGTGAGCAGCTCCTTGGTGGGCGCCTGCTCGATAACCTGGCCAGCGTACATAACCGTGATGTTGTGGGCGACCTCGGCGACCAGCGCCAGGTCGTGCGAAACGAAGATCATGGCAAAGCCGAGTTTGGCCTGAAGATCGTTGAGCAGCTTGATGACCTGCTTCTGGACGGTAACGTCCAGAGCGGTCGTGGGCTCGTCGCAGATGACCAGCTTGGGGTCGCGGGTAAGGGCCATAGCGATCAGGACACGCTGACGCTGGCCGCCGGAAAGCTCGTGCGGATAGCTCTCGAGCGTGCGCTTGGGATCGAGGCCGACGAGCTCCAGAAGCTCCTCGGCGCTGCGGGTTCCGCCGCGCTTAGTGAGCTGCTTCATCTGGGCAGAGATGAGCATGGAGGGGTTGAGCGAGGACAGGGCGTCCTGATAGACCATAGCGATATCGGTACCGCGCAGGCCGAACCACTCCTTCTTACTCATCTTGAGCAGGTCACGGCCCTCCCAGAGGACCTCGCCGGAAAGGTGCTCGTCCTCATCGGTCAGGCCCATGATGGCCAGCGTGGTGATGGACTTACCGCAACCGGACTCGCCCACCAGGCCCATGGTCTGACCAGGACGGACGTCAAAGTTGACATGGTCGACAACGTTGATATCACCGTGATGCTCAAACTGAATGCAGAAGTCACGGACCGAGAGAATCGGTTCGACAGACTCGTCGGGCACATGGCGATCGTCACGCTTGAGCTCGACATCGCGCAGGGCGCCAAGGCGAGCGGAGAGGGACTGGGCCTGCTCCTTGTAGGCGCGAACGGGGTCGGAGACCAGCAGGTCGGCCTCGCGACGCTTGGAGGAATCGGTCGGATCCAGGGCGGCGGAGGGAGCAGCGGCCATGGCGTCGGTAATGCCCTCGGAGAGGATGTTGAGCGCCAGGCAGGTGATCATGATGGCCAGGCCCGGGAACAGCGCCTGCCACCAACGGCCGGCGAGCACGCCGCCGCGGGCGTCGGCGAGGATGTTGCCCCAGGTAGCGGTGGGCTCCTGAATACCAGCGCCGATGAAGGTCAGCGAAGCCTCGAAGATGATGGCGTCGGCGACCAGGGTAACGGTGAAGACCATGATCGGGGCGATGCAGTTACGCAGAACATGCTTGATCAAAATCCACGGAGCCTTGGCGCCGGAAACGATGACCGCGCGGACATAGTCCTCGCCGTACTCGGACACGATATTAGCGCGTACGATACGGGCAATCTGCGGAGTGTACATAAAGCCGATGGCGAAGATGATCGACGGCACGGAGTTGCCCAGGATGGAGACGAAGACGGCCGCGAGGGCGATGCCCGGGATGGACATGATGATGTCCAAGATACGCATGATCGTCTCGGAGACGGCCTTGCGCGAAACCGCTGCAAGGGCGCCCACGACCGAGCCGCAGACCAGAGCCATGGCAGTGGCGCCAAAGCCGATAATCAGCGAGTAACGACCACCGTAGAGCATACGCGACAGAATGTCGCGACCCTTATCGTCGGTACCGAAAATAAATCCGTTGCCGGGAGCCTGGCGAGCCGTAAAGATCTCGACCGGGCTATAGGGGGCAAGAAGGGGCGCCAGAATCGCAGTCAGGGCGACCAGCACCAGCACGACGGCTGCAATCTTAGAAGACAGCGTCATCTTCTTCCAGCCACCGAGCTTGAGCCCCTTAGAGGCAGCCTTCTCGAGCTGCTCGGTTTGCTTCTCTCGAATCTTTACCATAATCTACACCGTCCTGATGCGCGGGTTGATGAGCAGGTAGAGCATGTCAACCACGATGTTGATGATGATGAAGGCAAGAGCAACGACGATAACGACGCCCTGAACCAGGTTCGCCTCGTTGCCCTGAACGCCCTGCAGAATCGCGGTGCCCATGCCGGGGAGGTTGAAGATAACCTCGATGACGACGGCGCCGCCCATGAGGTAACCGATCTTAAGACCGAGGGTGGTGACCGGGGTGATCAGCGCATTGCGAAGAACGTTGATGCCGACGACGACCTTCTCGGGAACGCCGGCGCCGCGAGCCATACGGACATAATCCTTGTCGAGCTCCTCGACCATGGCGGTACGCACGATACGAGTCATCTGGCCCGTCAGCGGAAATGCCAAGGCGATAGCGGGCATGATCATACGTCCCAGATAGCCAACCGGATTCGTGGTGAAGTGAGGCAGAGCACCCGATGCCGGGAGCACCTTAAGGTAGGAAGAGAACAGCAGGATCAACAGAACGGCAAGCCAGAACGACGGGGTTGCCAAGCCGGCGATGGAAAAGACGCGGATCACTTGGTCCGGCCATTTGTCGCGATACAGTGCCGCGATGACGCCGAGCAAAAACGAAACGACCGCACCGATGGCAAGACCGATGAAGGTCAGCTGCATCGTGACGGGCAGGGCCGTGGAGATGCGCTTGGCAACGGAGTTGCGAGCAGCACCATAGGTGCCCATGTCGCCATGGATCAGATCGCCCATATAGCGCACGTAGCGCACGGGCCAGGGGTCGTCCAGACCATACTTCTCATGGTACTCGGCAACCGCCTCGGGCGAGGCACCGTCACCCAACGCCGTGTAGGCGGGGTCGGTCTTGGAGAACGACATAAGGAAGAACACCAGGACGGTGACGCCCAATGCCATGATCGGCAGCGCCACAAGACGCCTTCCAATCAAACGTAGCAAGTTGTTCACGTTCTCTCCCCTTTCTTTTGTCGGTAGGACCAACTGGTATATGAGTACGGATACTCATTACAAGACCCGAGCGACATCGTTGCCGCCCGGGTCTTTGTTTCAACTATGAGGATACGGTCCCAACGACCGACATCCTGCATACAGACTCAAGCGAGTCTTACGCCTTGACGGTCGCAACGCCCCTGAAGGACATGCTCGTCGTGCCGATGCCCTTGAAGCCATCGAGGGCCTCGCCATTGGGCGCAGTGGACGGATCGTCCCAGGAAGCGGAGACGGTCTTGACGTGGACAACGGGGTACAGAACGGCGTTGTCGGCAATGATGTCGAAGCACTCGTTCCACTTCTTCTGCTGCTCGTCGCCCTCGGCGGCAAGAGCCTCGTCCATGAGACCGTGGAGCTTCTGCCACTCAGCGGACTCCTTCCACGGGCAACGGGTCTGCATCCAGACGTTGTCGCCGTACCACCAGTTGAGCAGCAGGTCGGGGTCGGCGCCGAAGCAGGAAGGATCGCCAGGGGCAAGGAGGATATCGTAGGCTTCGCCGCCGTCGATGGCAGCGTAGGTGGCCGGCGAGGTATCGGTCTGGATGGTCACATCGAAGCCGAGAGCGTCGAGGTCGTTCTTGACCTGGGCGGCCATGCCCTTAATCTGCTCGTTGTCGGTGGTGCGCAGGGTGATGGCACCCGGGGTGATGCCAGACTCCTCGATGAGCTTCTTAGCCTTCTTGGCGTCGGTCTTGTACACCGTGGAAGCCTCATGATAGTTGGTGAAGCTCTTGGGCAGGTAGCAGCTGGCAGCGGTGGCAAGGCCGGCGAAGGTGTTGCTGACCATCTTCTCGGTGTCGAGCGCATACATGACAGCCTGACGGACCTTGACGTTGTTCCAAGGCTCCTTGGCGACGTTGAACATGATGAAACGGGTGCCGAAACCCTGAACGTTATCGATCTTGCAGCCGGCGCTCTCGAGCTGGTCGACGGCGTCAGCGGTAACGAGCTCCATAACGAGCGTGGAGCCCTCCTGCTGAGCGGTAACGCGAGCGGTGGGGTCGGTCAGGATGCTGTACTGGATCTTCTTATCCTCGGCAGCATACTCACCGTTGTACTCGGGGTTGGGAACCAGGGTAATCTCGGTATCGGAGATAGAGTCGTACATCCAGGGGCCGGAGCCGATCGGCTGCTTGGCGCGATCCTCCTCGGTCTGGGTGGCCGGGGTAACGCGGACGATGGCCAGACGATCCTTGAGCAGGGAGAAGTTGGGGACCTTGGTCTTGACCGTCACGGTGCTGGCGTCCTTGGCCTCGATGGACTCGAAGGGCTGGAAGAACGGAGCATAGGTAGCGGAAGCGGCGCAAGCGGTGTAGGAGGCAACGACATCGTCAGCGGTGACCTCGGTGCCATCGGAGAACTTGGCGCCCTTGCGGATGGTGACCTCGAAAGTGGTGTCGTCCACAGACTTGGGATCGTCGGTGGCGAGCTCGTTGAAGGTGCTGTAGTCGTGGTAATCGATGCCGTAGAGGCCCTCGACGACGTGCCAGTTAGCACCCAGGCCCACAGCGGAGCCGGTGCTGGCGGGATCGAAGCTGGACGGAGCGTAAGCGGAACCAGCGGTGATCACGCCGCCGCCACGGTTGGCGGAATCGGTGGAACCGGAAGCGGAACCCTCGTCGCTAGAGCTGCCGCCGCAGCCGGTGAGACCAAGCCCTGCGACAGCAGCGACGCTGCCGGTGAGGCCGAGGAACGAACGCCTGGACATACCCTTGTTGATGATGGCCATGTCTTCTCCTATCAATAGAGAATCTTACTCGGGAGCACCTAGACTTGCCCCCGCGCAACTTGCGGACGATATATACCTTACCTACCGACGTACCCAACTGAGGTGCCGCGCTCGGCGACCGATACATACATACGCTTGAACGGTATTTACTACCGTTCACCGAATTCATTGACAAACGATTCGTCAGACAGTATGTATCGACGAGGTGAGATATCAGTCTTCGTCAACCCGCAGGATAGCAGGGTTGTTCACCATGGCTAGTCAAACGTTTTAGCGTTAATAAAACCAGAAATCGGCTGGTAATCGCCGCGAAATAAATGATTGAAAATCGGCCAATCATGTATATCAGTTGTTTAGAAGCGCATTTAGTTTTCGGAACGGTTGGCCGATGTCTGGGCGAGCTCGGCATTCCATGCAACAAGTGCCTCGTGGACCGCTTTGGCGACATCGGCCGGAACGCCTCGAACTTCTGCAATCTCCTGCTCGCTTGCCGCACGCAAACGCTTCATCGAGCCAAAATGGCGCATAAGGGCACGTTTTCTGGTGGGTCCCACGCCTGGAACGTCATCGAGTACCGAAACCGTCATGGCTTTATCGCGCAATTCGCGATGGAACGTGATGGCAAAACGGTGCGATTCATCGCGCACCTGTTTAATTAGATAGAGCGACGCGGACCCGGTTGGAAGCACGACGGGAGTCTCGTCCCAAGGCACGAAAACCTCCTCATCGGCCTTTGCCAAGCCACAAACTGGTATATCGAGCCCAAGAGTTTCAAGTTGCTTGATCGCAGCGGTCAATTGCGGCTTACCGCCATCGACAACGAGCAAATCGGGGCGCGAGCCAAAGCGCTCGTCGGCCATGCGCTCGGGAGCATAGCGTCGTCCCAAAACCTCGGACATCGACACGAAGTCGTTTGCCTCGTCCAATTCGGCCTGAATTTTAAAACGACGGTACTGGCTCTTGTCGGCGCGCCCGTTGGTAAACACCACCATCGAGGCGACCGTAAAGGTGCCATGCAGTGTAGAGATATCGAAGCACTCGATACGCAGCGGCGGCGCCGGCAGCGCCAACGCACTTTCGAGCTCCAGGAGCGCTTGATTGGTGCGGTCGTCAGCGTACCCCGTTCGCATCATGTAGCGCATGAGGGCATGGCGCGCATTTTTGGATGCCATATCGAGCAGACGGTGCTTTTCGCCACGCTGCGGCCTATGGAGATGGCAGGAACGCTCGCGCTTGCCCGCAAGCCACTCCCCCAGCGCCTCCGCATCCTCAAGCTCGACGGAAAGGTTGACCTCAGCTGGAATATCAGCCGTCTCGTCGTAATAGCGCTTAAGAAAGCCCGATTGAAGTTCCTCTTCGTCGACATCCAAACCCTTATCGAGAATAAACTCGCAGGTTCGAACCGTTCGACCCTCACGCACGACAAAGACGCAAGCGGCGGAGATGGTCTCCTCGCGATAGAAACCGATGACATCGATATCGACACTGGAGGGAAAAACGACTTGCTGACGATCGTCCAGACCCCTGATGACCTCCAAACGACGTTTGACGCGTGCCGCGCGCTCAAAGTCGAGCGCCTCGGCGGCATCCGTCATCTCGGAGGTCAGCTCATCGACGACATCCTTGCGATGGCCCGACAAAAAGCGCTCGACACGCTTGACGTTCTTGGCATAGTCTGCCGGGGAAATCGCGCCGACACACGCACCCGGGCCGCGCCCGACATGGTAGTCAAAGCAGGGACGCCCGTTTTGCGCGCAAATCATATTGACGATGTCTTCCTCGCCCTTGTGGGACTCGACGATACGACGACAACGACGCCACTCCGCACAGGATGCGGAGCAGATGGGGATAACCTTGCGCAGCGTATCTATCGTCTCACGTGCCGCACGGCTATCGGTATAGGGTCCAAAATAGCGCGTTCCCGGCTTATGACGCTCACGCGTATATTTGATAGCGGGATACAGGTCGCCCTTTGTAATGGCGATAAAGGGGTAGCTCTTGTCATCCTTGAGGTCGACGTTAAAGTACGGATGGTACTGACCAATCAAATTGCGCTCGAGCACCAACGCCTCATGCTCGGTCTCCACCACGATATAGTCAAAGCTCGCCACCAGCTGCATCATCAGCGGGATCTTTTGACGCTCATCCTGCAGTGTCACGTATTGACGCATACGGGCGCGTAGGTTTTTCGCCTTGCCCACGTAGATGACATCGCCCTTGGCATCCTTCCAAAGGTAGCATCCGGGCTGTGTGGGAACGCGCGAAACCTGCTCGGCAAGCGTTGGAATGTTGTCGTGACCGGCCACGCGCACCTACTTACGACGAAGCAGCGCCGAGACCTCGGGCATCTTAAGGACGACGGCAAGGCCAAAGGTAACAGCAAGCGAGACGACACCCGCAACGCAAACATAGCCAAGAGTAATCAGAATCGAGCCGCCAAGTGCCCCGACAAAGTGCTCAAGCGCCCACATGACGCCGGCGCCTGCGGCAGCACCCAGGCCACCGAGCAAAAGGCCAAAGAAACCGCCATGCAGGATAGATTTGACCTGAAGGCCACGCAGACGACGACGCAGCCACCACAGCGAACAACCGACCAAGATCACGTAGTCGACGACATACGAAAGCGCGATTGCCGGCATGCCGAAGCCCAGCACAACGCCAAACAGCAGAACCGAGCCGGCCTGGCCGATGGCAGAATACAGGCAATAGCGGCTATAGGGCTTCATGTCGAGCAAGGCAGAGAAGCTCTTCTGCATCAACACGACCACGCCGTAGAGCGGCAGCGAGAACGCCAGGTAGACAAGGAACTCGGACACCAGCGCCACGCCGGATTCATCGAACTTGCCGGCACAGTAAATCATGTTGAGCGGACGCGCGAAGACAATCAGGTACAGCGCGAACGGAATCAGGAAGAACAGCATCTGGGCGACGCCACGCGAAATGCCCGTGCGAACGCTGTCGTAATCCTTCTCCTGTGCGTCGTGAGAGAGCTCAGTATAGAGCGCCGTCGAAAGCGAGGCGGCAATCAGCGCGTAGGGTAGCGTGTACCACAGGCGCGCATAGGCGATGACGGAAGGGCCAGTCTCGGGCTGGACCACCAGCGCGGCAGCGTTGGTGATAGAAGTCGAGACAAACATGCACACCGTGGCGAGCAGCGTCGGGATACCGAGCGCAATCGTCTGGCGCAGCGCGGGGTCCTTAAAGTCGATATGGATATGGGGATGCACGCCGTGCTTGCCAAGCGCGGGGATCTGACATGCCATCTGAACAAAGACACCGAGGGTCGTACCGGCCGCAATCAAGATGATGCCGGCACGTTCACCAAACTGTGCGGACACAGGCGCAAAACCCATAAAGCTCGCAATGACGATCACATTGTTGAGGACCGGGGCAAACGTCGACCAGAAGTAGTCGCGGTGTGCGTTGAGAACGCCCGAAAACACCGAGCCCAAACCATAAAACAGAATCTGGATGGCAAAGAAACGGAACATGAACGCAGCGGTATCCATGCTGCCGCCGTCACCCGAAAGGAACGATTGCGTCCAGATAAAGCCCGGGGCGAACACGGTCCCCAGCAACGAAATGCCACCCAGCACCAAAAGCAGAATGCCGAGCAGGTTGCCCACGTACTCGTTCGAGGCCTCGCGACCCTGCTCACGCCTCACGCCCATGTACACGGGCAAAAACGCCGTCACGAGCATGCCACCCATCACGAGTTCGTAGAGCATATTGGGCAGGTTGTTGGCGACCTGATAGGAGGACGAGAGCAGCGACATGCCGATAGCGGCCGCCATTGCCCACGTGCGGATAAAACCGGTGACGCGAGACACGATAGTCAGGATGGTCATAAGCCCGGCGGAACGACCAACCGTGGAGTAGTCCGACGAACCCATGTCGTCAGTGTCATCTCGCGACGAAGAAGCTTCGGATGAGGGTGTCTGAGGCGCAGATTCTTTTGCAAAATGAGCTCCGCGCTTCAATTCTTCCTGCGGCATCGCTCAGTCCTCTCTCGTAATCGCGGCAACCGTCGCCCCGCAAAATGCAATTAAATCATCGGGTGCAAGCTCGAGCTGATAACCACGCTTGCCTCCTGAAATAAAAATGGTATCCCAAAGGACACACGTCTCATCAATGAGCGTCCGGTAGCGTTTTTTCATACCGACCGGGCTGCAGCCGCCGCGAACGTAGCCAGTCGCCGCAAGCAAATCCTTCACATGCATCATGGCCAAGGACTTCTCCCCCGCGGCACGCGCGGCGGACTTTAGATCGAGCTCGTCGGCAACAGGGATACAGCACACGACATAGTCGTTGGACGGTGTCACGCAGACCAAAGTCTTAAATCCTTGACCGGGCTCCTCGCCAAGCTGCTCCGAAATCGCGACCCCCAGGCCCACCGACTCATCGCCATCGTCTTCGTACGTATGTAGAACATAGGAAATGCCGGCGCTTTCCAGCTCGCGCATCGCATTGGTTTTTGGCGTCTTTACAGCCTTTGCCATGACATATCCTTTCCCTCGCATTCGGACGCGAGGATTAAGTATATGTCCAATTCGGCTGCATACGTCACTTCGACACAGCAGGCGCCATCGAATCACAAGGAGTCGATGGCGCCCATAAACTGAATCGCCTATTTATTGAGCATCAAGTGAGCCTGACGCTCCCGGTCGCGCCTGAGCAACGGCGCCAAAAACTTGCCCGTATAACTCTGCGGACAGTCCGCAACCTGCTCCGGTGTGCCCGAAACCACGACGGTTCCGCCGCCGTTACCGCCCTCGGGACCCATATCGATCAGGCGGTCGGCAACCTTGATGACATCAAGGTTGTGTTCAATCACCAGCACCGTGTTGCCCGCATCGACCAAGCGCTGCAGCACATCGAGCAGCTGGCGGACGTCCTCAAAATGAAGGCCGGTCGTCGGCTCGTCCAAAATATAGAACGTCTTGCCCGTCTGGCGTCGATGAAGCTCCTTGGCGAGCTTCACACGCTGCGCCTCGCCGCCCGAAAGCGTCGTGGCGGGCTGGCCCAGGCTCACGTAGCCCAAGCCCACATCGTACAGCGTCTGGAGCTTTCGCTTGATCTGCGGGATATTCCCAAAGAAAGCCAGTGCCTCGGCCACGCTCATGTCAAGTACGTCCGAGATAGTCTTGCCACGGTAGGTGACCTCGAGTGTCTCGCGGTTGTAGCGTTTACCGCCGCAAACTTCGCAGGGAACGTAGATATCGGGAAGGAAGTGCATCTCGATCTTGATCTGTCCGTCGCCCTTGCACGCCTCACAGCGCCCGCCACTCACATTAAAGGAGAAACGACCCGGCGAGTAGCCGCGCGCCTTCGACTCCGGCGTACTCGCAAACAGCGCGCGAAGATCATCCCACAGGCCGATATAGGTAGCAGGGTTGGAACGCGGCGTGCGGCCAATCGGCGACTGGTCGATATCGATAACCTTATCGATACACTCGATGCCCTCGATTTTCTTATACGGACCCACAGGGCGCGTCGAACGGTGAATGGCATTCGTAAGGGCAGGCGCAATGGTATCGGTAACCAGGGAGCTCTTGCCCGATCCCGACACGCCGGTAACAACCGTAAGCGTACCAAACTCGATCTTGGCAGTAACGTTTTTGAGGTTGTTGGCTCGAGCGCCCGTAATTTTAAGGCAGCCGCGACCGGGCTTGCGCCGTTCATCAGGCACCCGAATCATTCGTTTGCCGGTCAGATAAGCGCCCGTCATCGACTCAGGACACGCCATGATATCGGCAGGCGTTCCCGCCGCGACTACGTGTCCGCCGTTGACGCCGGCGCCGGGCCCCATGTCGATCACGTAATCGGCGGCACGGATTGTATCCTCGTCGTGTTCGACAACGATAACGGTATTGCCGATATCGCGCAGGCGCTCGAGCGTCTTGATCAAGCGCTCGTTGTCACGCTGATGAAGACCGATCGAGGGCTCGTCCAGAATATAGAGCACGCCCATGAGACCCGCGCCGATCTGCGTTGCCAGGCGAATACGCTGCGCCTCGCCACCAGAAAGCGTCGCCGAGGCACGATCGAGCGTCAGATAGTCGAGTCCAACATCGACCAGAAAACGCAAGCGCTCCAGGATTTCCTTGACGATGCGCCCGCCGATAAACTGTTGGCGCTCGGTGAGCTCCAGGCCCTCAAAAAACTCGAGCGACTCACGGCACGACAGGCAACAAACCTCGTAAATGGACTTGCCGCCCACGGTGACGGCGAGCATCTCAGGGCGCAAACGAGCGCCGTGGCAGCTCGAGCACGGTTCCTCGCGAATGTACTTCTCCAAGCGCGCCTTGGTGTTCTCGTTCGTCGTCTCGGTATAGCGTTCGTACAGGATGTTGCGAACGCCCGAAAACTTGGTATCCCACTGGCTACGGCGTCCGTCGAGTTTTTGGTAGTCAACCGAGATCTTCGTATCGCCCAGGCCATCCAAGAATGCACGACGTACGCGAGGGGGCAAGTCCTCCCACGGCGTATCGGTGCCCACCTTAAAGTGTTTACAGACCGCAGCAAAAATCTGCGGGTAGTAGTTCGAATTGCCAAACAGGCTACCAAAGACTCCGTCGGCAATGGACTTCGAGGGGTCCTCGATCAGCGCCTCGGCATCAACGGTTTTCTTAAAGCCCAGGCCGTCGCACTCAGGACATGCGCCATAGGGAGCGTTAAACGAAAAATCACGCGGCTGAAGATCGTCAATGGAGTGTCCATGCTCCGGGCACGCCAAGGCCAACGAATACTCCAGCAGCTCGCCCTCGGTCCCCTCGGGAGCATCACGATCGGGCAGCATGTACACGTTTACATTGCCGTGAGCCAGCGCGGTCGCCTGCTCAACAGACTCGGCGATACGACCCAGAGAATTTTCACGGATCACGATGCGATCGACCACGACCTCGATATCGTGCTTGAACTTCTTGTCCAGATCGATCGGATCGTCGAGCGAGCGCACTTCGCCGTCGACACGCACGCGGCTAAAGCCCTCGGCGCGAAGGTCCTCAAACAGTTTGGTGTACTCGCCTTTTCGCCCGCGCACCACCGGGGCCAGCACAAACGCGCGGCGACCCTCCCCCGCCGCCAAGACTTTGTCGGCAACCTGGTCGGTCGTCTGGCGCTCAATGACGCGGCCGCATTCGGGACAGTGCGGGGTGCCCACACGGGCGAACAGTAGGCGCAGATAGTCATAAATCTCGGTTACGGTGCCAACCGTCGAGCGAGGGTTTTTAGACGTCGTCTTTTGGTCGATCGACACCGCCGGCGAAAGGCCGTCGATTGAATCCAGGTCGGGTTTGTCCATCTGGCCCAAGAACTGGCGCGCATAGCTCGAAAGGCTCTCGACATATCGACGCTGGCCCTCGGCATAGATAGTGTCAAATGCCAGCGAACTCTTGCCCGAGCCAGAAAGACCGGTAATGACCACGAGTTGGTCGCGCGGAATGGAAACATCGATATCACGGAGGTTGTGCTCACGAGCGCCGCGAATAACGATAGAAGAATCAGACATGGAAGCTCCTTGCCTCCTATTGCATCGAATCATACTGTCGATGAGTTTAGCGCACTCGACGCGCACAGATGTTCGTAATACAAGATTCGCAGACCTTTAGCCTTGCGTATCGGGCGCTTTGTTTCTCGAAATGCCGTGGAAAGGTTACAGTAATCTAATACTGAACTTAATTTGCTGTAACAGAGGAACGTCCATGACCGAAGATATCCCCCTTGAAATCACTTCGAGCGACATGGCCATTCTGCCCATATTCATCGCCGTCCTTATCGTGGCCACCGTCGTCGTGCGCGTGTATTTTTCAATCAAACACAATGAAAAGCCGCCCATTGCCCGCGTCTTTTGGTGCGCGACGCTCCTCATCCCGCTCGGCGTGGTAGCTGCATGGATTACGAATCAATTGCTCGTAAATGAGGACAGTTCCCCATGGGTCCTTTCTTATTCGGCGCTCGGTGCTGCCGCCGTCATACTTCTTGTCGAACCCTTGGTTTCGGGACTTATCGACCAAACCGATCTTGCGACGGGAACGGTTGCCTGTATTTGCCGTGACATCCTTGTCATCGCCGCTGTTTCAGCGCTCTCGTTCGTTTCACTCGAAATTGCCTGTAACGAAACGTTCTATCGCATTCCCGCCAACTCATTCGGGTTTTCCGTCGGGCTGCTCGCAACGGTTCTGCTCTCCCTTTATTTGCTGGGACAGCGTCATGGAGGCGTCATGGCCCTCGTGCCCGTCGTCTGTTGCATCCTTGGCATTGCCGAGCACTTCGTCATAACGTTTAAAGGCGAGGCCATCCTGCCAAGCGATATCTTGGCCCTTGGCACCGCAATGGAAGTGAGCGAGGGATACGAGTTTACCTTTACCGCCGGAATCGTAACCTCTCTCGCCCTGCTGGAGATTTCCCTGGGGCTTCTTTCGCTTATCCGACCGCGAAAGCTCCGTACGCCCACCCATGTCTTCCCCGCAATCGCCGCTAACCTCTGCGCTTTTCTGCTCGTGACCGTTGTGGGGCTCTCGGGCTTTTCCAGCATCGACTTGGAGCAGGCACTGAATTTTGGATTTGACCGTTGGCAGCCCATCACCACGTATGCGTCTCAGGGTTTTATCACTTCGTTCACCGAAATGGTCAACGAGTTGCCCATTGAGAAGCCCGAAGACTATACGCCCGATGAGGCGCAGAGCATCGAGCAGGAGCTCGCCGCCGCCTACGACAGCACGTATGGCTCGAGCGAGCAGCGCGCGGCGGCCGTTGCCCAGTTCAATGAAATCAAGCCGACGATTGTTGCCGTCATGAACGAGAGTTTTAGCGACCTTTCGTGCTTTGAGCAGCTCCAGGCGGCCGGGTACACCGGCCCCGCATTCTACAACTCGCTTCCCGACACACTTGTTCGCGGCACCATGCTCGCTTCGGTCGCCGGTGGCGGAACGGCGAACTCCGAATTCGAATTTTTGACCGGAGCGACAACGGCCTTTGTCGGATTAGGCAAAATCCCCTATCAGCTATATCAGATGAATGGCGTCAACAGCCTGGCAAAGGACCTTAAGGAGCTTGGGTATACCGCCACCGCTATGCACCCGCAAAACCCCGTCAACTACCATCGAGATAAAATCTATCAGCAGCTGGGCTTTGGAGACTTTCTTTCAATCGGCGATTTCGAAGGTGCGCCCTGTTACCATGCCGGCGTATGCGACTACGCCACCTACGACAAGATACTCGACCTGCTTAGAACCGACGAAGCCCCACAGTTCATCTTTGACGTCACGATGCAAAATCACGGCGGCTACGACTATGGCACCGTTCCCGCCGAGGAGCTGACAAACTATTGGGTCGAGGGAGCCAGCGAGGGTGCCAATAGCGCGCTCAACACCTATCTTACCTGCATCAACGCATCCGACCGGGACCTCGAGTACTTTATCAACGAGCTCCGCAATATCGGCAGACCGGTTGTCCTTGTCTTTTTTGGCGACCATCAGCCGAGCGCCGCAACGACTCTCAACGACGAGCTGTACCCTCAGGAAGATACGGCAAGCCACGCTTTCCGTATCTATCAGTCGACCTATTTCGTCTGGGCTAACTATGAAATCGCCGGCGATACCGAGCTCAACGTCTACGACACCGTCGGGGCAAACGAGATTGCAGCCATTACCCTTAATAAGATCGGCGCCCCGCTCACCGACTATCAAAAGGCTCTGCTAGCAACAAGGTCAGATGTGCCCACCATCAATGTCGCCGGCTACCTTGGTGCCGACGGGCTGCGCTACGACTTGGAATCTGAAGACAGCCCATACGCCTCGACGATCGACAAGCTGCAGCGCATGCAATACCTCGAGTTCGCCAGCAAAGTTCAGTAAGCCCGCCCATTCGCTTGGACCCATCGTATTGCAAGCACGCTCGGCCCAAATGCATCGCAAATGACTCCCGCTCGCAAACGAGGGTACAATGACGCTCGTGTCACACCACGGGGCCCCGGCCCCAACATATACAAAGGAGTCATACATGGGTTGCGAGCACGCACAGGCCGCCGGCGGACAAACGTCGCCGTCGCAATTTGAGGAGAACACGCTGTCCGAGGTCAAACGCGTCATCGCCGTGCTTTCCGGCAAGGGCGGTGTCGGCAAGTCGTTTGTCACCGGTGCCATCGCCACCGAGCTTGCCCGTCACGGCCACAAGGTCGGCGTCCTCGATGCCGACATCACCGGTCCCTCTATCCCCAAGATGTTCGGTATGAGCGGACGCCACGTCCATGCCCTTGGCAACCTTATGCTGCCCGAAATCTCCGAGCACGGCGTCAAGGTCATGAGCTCCAACCTTCTGCTCCAAAACGAGACCGACCCCGTCCTTTGGCGCGGTCCGGTCATCGCAGGCGCCATTAGGCAGTTCTGGAGCGAGACCTCGTGGGGCCCCATCGACTACCTGCTGGTCGACATGCCTCCGGGAACAGGCGACGTCGCGCTCACCGTCTTCCAGTCGCTGCCCGTCGACGGCATCGTCATCGTCACGAGCCCGCAGGATCTGGTCTCGATGATCGTCGCCAAGGCGGTCAACATGGCCGAGAAGATGAACGTCCCCATTCTGGGCATTGTCGAGAACATGAGCTATATTGAGTGTCCCGACTGCGGCAAGAAGATCGAGGTCTTTGGCAAGAGCAAGCTCCCCGAGGTCGCAGAGCGCTATAACCTCGACATCTTGGGCCAGCTTCCCATTAATCCGGCACTCGCCGAGGCCTGCGATAAGGGCGAGGTCGAGACCGCACTGCCCGATGGCATGTTGCCCAAGGCAGTCTCTGCCGTCGAGGCCATTACCCCGCACGAGACCGACGAGGCCTAAGTGAACGCGAGCGCCTTCTATGACGTCCTGGTAATCGGCGGCGGGGCTTCAGGCCTCGCCGCCGCCATTACGGCCGCACGAGCTGGCAAAAGCGTCTGCATCGTTGAGCGCGATGTCGCCTGCGGCCTTAAGCTCCTTGCGACCGGCAACGGCCGCTGCAACCTCTCCAACGAATCAATTGATCCACAGCGGTATAACCACCCCGCATTCGTTGAATCCGTTATGGGCCCCCGGCCCGAACAAGAGCTTATGGGTTTCTTCTCCTCGCTGGGCATCATGACAACCTCCGAGGAAGGCCGGCTGTACCCGCGCTCCCTTCGCGCCGAATCGGTGCGCGACGCGCTTCTCAACGTTTGCGACCGCCTAGGTATCACCTTAATCTGCGGAGCCAACGTTGCCTCGGCGCACAAAGCTTCCGAAGGCTGGGCACTCCAAATAGACCGTCCAGCGCGGGCGCTCAAGGCAAAAAAGCACGACGACCGAAAATCGGAGCTCCGCTCGCTTCGGAAAGCGCTCGCCGATGTCCCTCGCAAGAACGAGGCCCTGCAGGCACATACCGTAATTATCGCCACGGGCGGCAACCCCACCGGTATCGCCGATACGTTTAGCCTCCCCCTCACTTCGCTGCGCCCCATCCTCTGCCCCGTATCGGCAACGGTCGTTGGCGATCGGGCGGCACTCAAGACGTTGGATGGTCTGCGCGTCCGCGCCCGCTTGACGCTCACCCGTAACCATAGTGAGCTCTGGCACGAAGACGGTGAAGTACTGTTTCGAGCCTTCGGCATCTCGGGCGTCGCTGTCTTCAACCTCTCCCGTCGTATCCAGCGCGGCGATACGATCCTGCTCGACGTTTTCCCCGACCTCTCTAAAGACGAGCTGCTCGATATGCTCAACCGGCGCGTTAAGCTGCTCGGCGGCTTTTCGCCCCGCGATCCCCGTTGGCTCGACGGCATGCTCGCCCCGCAACTCTCCCGCGTCGTCTGTACAGCGTTCGAGCAGTGCCATCCAGGCTCCAACGATGTCATCCACCTGGTCTCGATCCTCAAGCACTTTAAGTTGCTCGTCGAGGGAACAGCCGAGGAGCGCTCGGCGCAGGTCACGCGTGGTGGCGTATCTGTCGAGAGCATCTCAACACCCAGTCTACGCGCGCGCAGCGTTGTCGACGCCCCGCTTTACGTCTGCGGCGAAGCGCTCGACATCGACGCCGATTGCGGAGGCTTTAACCTTGCGTGGGCCTGGCTCTCGGGCATTCGCGCTGCAAGCAGCTTGTAGCCGCGCAGTCTATAATCAAAAACGCATTCGGGCCGTCTGGGATACCGGACGGCCTCTTTCTTGCCTCTAAGGAGACCTCGATGATCGAAATCACCCAAGTCAACGCGTCGCTCGATGAAGCCGGCGATGAAAATGCCTGCCTCATTGTTGGCAAGCGAGTCGCCAAGCGCGTCTTACGTTGCAAGGACTCCGAGATCAAGTCCATCGAGCTCCACCGCAAGTCAATCGACGCTCGCAAAAAACGAGACGTCCATTTTATCCTGAGCTTTCGTGTTGAGCTGACTAGTCCCCACCTCGAGCGAGAAGCGGTCGACAGCGTTACCGAGCGTGACCGCTCGCGCGTACGCGCGATAGAAGATGATGGGCCTTCATTCCCCTCCCCCGTCTCCGACGCGCCTCAAGAACGCCCCGTCGTTGTCGGCGCCGGATGCGCCGGCCTTTTCGCTGCGCTCACGCTCGCCGAAGCAGGTCTTAAGCCCTTGCTTATCGAGCGCGGCGACCCGGCATTTCGCCGCTCGCAGGCGATCGACCTCTTTCTAAAGGAGCGCATCCTCGACCCCGAGAGCAATATTCAGTTTGGTCTGGGCGGCGCAGGGACCTTCTCGGACGGCAAGCTCAATACGGGAACAAAAAATCCCGTCCATCGCCTTATCCTCGAAACCTTCGTCGAGGCGGGTGCGCCCCGCGATATTCTGTGGGATGCCAAGCCGCACATTGGCTCCGACATCCTTCCCAAGGTTGTCACCGCTATATCCCAGCGCATCGAGCAGCTCGGAGGTGTCGTCCGTTATCGAACGAAGCTCGTCGACATTCGCACCGACGCGTCTGGCGCCATCACCGGTATTGATGTCCAATCGTCCCAAGACGCCACTTACGAGCCAATCGAGACAAGGCACCTCATCCTCGCCTGCGGGCATTCTGCTCGCGATATTATTGAGCTCCTTAAGGACCACAACGTGGCCCTCGCACAAAAGACCTTTGCCATGGGCGTTCGCATCGAGCATCCGCAACGCGACATCGACAGAGCCCAATATGGAGCCTCGGCGGGACATCCAGCGCTCGGGGCGGCCCCCTACAAACTTGTTGTCCATCTTCCCAACGGCCGCAGCGTGTTCTCGTTTTGCATGTGCCCCGGCGGACAGGTTGTTGCCGCCTCTTCAGAACCGTGCCATCTGTGCGTCAACGGGGCCAGTCTCAATGCCCGCGACGGACGCAACGCAAATGCCGCCCTGCTCGTTAACGTCACGCCTGAGGACCTTCCCAACGATGACCCGCTCGCCGGCATCGAGCTCCAGCGTGCCTGCGAGGCGGCCGCCTATCGCCTGGGCGGTTCCAACTGGAACGCACCGGCACAACTCGTCGGGGATTTCCTCGCAGGACGCGCCAGCAAGGCGCCCGGAAAGGTAAAGCCCACCTATCCGCTCGGTGTGACCTGGACGGCAATTGACGAAGCCCTACCGCAGCATATCGTCGAGTCGCTCCGCCTGGGACTTCCCCTACTCGGAAAAAAGCTACGAGGCTACGACCGCCCCGATGCCGTTCTTACCGGCGTGGAGACTCGTTCGAGCTCACCGGTCACTGTCACCCGAGACCAAACGTGCCACGCCGTGTCGACCCCGGGCCTCTACCCTTGTGGTGAGGGAGCTGGATATGCCGGCGGCATCATGAGCGCGGCCACCGACGGCATCCGTTGTGCTGAAGCCCTGATCGCAGACCTCTAACGCACAAATTCCAGCGCGCAAAAGACATAGGCCCCGAGCTCCACAGGGAACTCGGGGCCTGTTCGCTATTTCTTAAACCGTGCACCCTGGCGTTTTCTGCCCGATGCGAACGTGGAACCCTTGCGGGCCTGCGAGCGTAAGCGCTCGATCGTCTCGTCCTCAGACGCACCCTCGAGCATCGCCCGAATCTGAACGACAGCATCGCGCAGGCGCGCCGCCTCCTCAAAGTCCATAGCGGCAGAAGCGTTACGCATATCCTCTTCCATGGTTTCGACGATCCGCACAAGCTCGTCATGCGGCAGTTCTTCCAACTGCTCCGCAAGTGTCTGCTCGGGCGCCACCGTTTCCGGCACACCGCCCTCGCCCGACTCATCGGGCGTATAGAATGCGCCATGGCCAAGAGAGTCGCCCTTCGAGCGTCCCTTGGGGCCCACAGTTTTTTCGGCCTCGGCAATAAAACTTGAGATGTCGTTGATGGCCTTGCGCACTGTCTTGGGCACAATGCCATGTTCTTCGTTATATGCCATCTGAATCTCGCGACGGCGCTGTGTCTCCTCGATGGCCTCTTTCATCGAATCGGTCACAACGTCTGCATACATGATGACTTCGCCATCGGCGTTACGGGCCGCACGGCCAATCGTCTGAATCAGCGAACGGCGGTTGCGCAAGAAGCCTTCCTTATCGGCATCGAGAATTGCCACCAGTGAGACCTCGGGAAGATCCAAGCCCTCGCGAAGCAGGTTGATGCCAACGAGAACATCGATCTTGCCCTCGCGCAGCGTTCGCAGGATCTCGACACGGTCCATTGTCGCCGTATCAGAGTGCATGTAATTGACCTTAATGCCCGCATCAAGTAGATGGTCGGTCAGGTCCTCGGCCATGCGCTTGGTCAACGTAGTCACCAGCACGCGCTCCTTGCGGGCAACGCGCTCGCGAATCTCGTCCTCAAGATCGTCAATCTGACCGCGAACTGGACGCACGTCAATCTTGGGGTCGAGCAGGCCTGTCGGACGAATAATCTGCTCCACGTCGTTTTGGCTCACCCGCAGCTCGTAGTCGCCCGGCGTGGCCGAAACATAGATAAACTGGGGGATCCTTGCCTCAAACTCATCGAAACGAAGCGGGCGGTTATCGAGCGCCGAGGGCAGGCGAAAACCGTGTTCCACCAGCGTCACCTTACGCGAGCGGTCACCTTCGTGCGTGCCGCGAATCTGCGGCACCGTCACATGGCTCTCATCGATGATGCAGAGCATATCCTTGGGAAAGTAATCGATTAGGGTAAACGGCGGCTCACCCGGCTTGCGACCGTCCAGATGACGCGAGTAGTTCTCGATGCCGTTGCAAAAGCTCATCGTCTCGAGCATCTCAAGATCATAATCGGTACGCTGCTGCAGACGCTGCGCCTCGAGCAACTTGTCGGTCGCCTTGAGCTCCGCCACGCGCTTCTCGCACTCTTCGCTGATCGATTTCAGAGCCGCCTTGACCTTCGGCTTCTCGGTCACGTAGTGCGATGCCGGCCATACGGGAATGGCCTCGTACTCACGAAGCATCTCACCGGTGACCTCATCGATCTCGGCAATCAGCTCGACCTCGTCGCCAAAGAACTCAAACCGCAACGGATGCTCGGCATAAGGCGGATACACGTCGACAACATCGCCGCGCACGCGGAACGTGCCGCGTGCCAGGTCATAGTCATTGCGATCATATTGAATGTCGATAAGTGCATGGATAAAGTCATCGCGCTCGAGCGGCACCTTCTTGTCGACGTTTGGAGCCAGACCCGCATAGTCCTCAGGAGAGCCAATGCCATAGATACACGAGACCGATGCGACAACGATCACATCGCGTCGAGAGAGCAGTGACGCGGTCGCCTGATGGCGCAGCATCTCGACCTCTTCGTTAATCGAGGAGTCTTTCTCGATATATGTATCGCTTTGCGGCACATACGCCTCGGGCTGATAGTAGTCGTAGTACGAGACAAAGTAGACCACAGCGTTGTTGGGAAAGAACTCTTTGAGCTCGCTCGCAAGCTGAGCGGCGAGCGTTTTATTGGGAGCCATGACCAGCGTCGGCTTCCCCAGGGCCTCAATAGTCTTAGCCATCGTGAAGGTCTTGCCCGAACCAGTCACGCCCAGCAAAACCTGATAGCGATCTCCGTCCCTCACACCCTGCACAAGCGACTCAATGGCCTTAGGCTGAGAACCTGCAGGCTCATAAGGAGATACAACCTTAAATGGCACCTCAGAGCCCTCAACGCCAAAACGTTTGAGCTCTCCTCCAACACGCTCAACTTCAAATTCCGCCATGGATACTCCTAACTCATATATCTGCAGTATACGCAGGCGGCAGGCATAGTCCTATACGAACCGATCGGGATAAAGGGTCTTATAGCGAACCCAGGCATTATTGACACGAATCAGATAAGCCTGAGTTTCAGGGAAGGTAATCGCATTATGAAGTGACGTGTTCTGCTGCGCCCATCCGTCGACATTGCCCATACCGGCGTTATAGGCGGCAATGGCACTGTCAGTCGACCCGTTGAAATAGGTCAGAAGATACGAGAGGTATGCGCAGCCAAACTCGATGTTCGTAGCGGGATCGTTAAGGTTGTCGGCTGAATACTCGCTACCATCGACAAGACCTTTGGCAATCATATCCTGGGCAGTCACGGGCATCAGCTGCATCAATCCCTGAGCACCCTGATTCGATTCGGCCTTGGGATCCCAATTCGATTCCGACTTAATGACAGCGCACACCAGATACGGATCCAGATTATGCGAAATACTGGATTGTTTTACATATGCCTCGTAGTCAATCGGATACAGCGGCTTAAAGAAAGCGGCAGGAGCACACGAGTAAACGAATGAGATAAGACCGAAGGCAAAAACGGCAGCCAACGGTATAAGGCGATACCACGCAAAGAAACGTGTCTTAGGCATCGGCATCCTCCTTATTCGCAGTGTCTATAAACCCATGGCATGCAAGCCATGAGTCAAGCTGCTCAAAGAGCGAATTACCGCCTGCGGCATTATCAATCACCGTTGTAGCGAGATTGCACAGCGCAGACTCATCGGGCTGGCAAGCAGAACGGGCATCGAAATCAGATGGCTCCATGCCACGCTGAATAGCACGCTCGCGACGAACTGACAAAGGGGCGCTGATGACCAGAATTTCATCAGCCAAGCCAAATGCATCCTCAAAACCAGTCGGAGCAGAGACCTCGACCACCGAAAAGGGATAACGGGGAGATGAAACCGTACAACAAACCGGATCGAGAATCCTAAGCGAAAGCTGTTCAATCAGAACGGGATGCACAATGCCATTGAGCCGTGCGACCGAATCAGGAGAAGCGAAAGCTCGAGAAGCGAGGATGCTGCGGCGAATGCCGCCTTCCTCATCCAAAATATCCCAGCCAAATTCTTCCGCGAGGGCATTGACGATATCGGAGCCTGGCACATACAGCGATTTGGCAAGCTCGTCCAGATCGATAAGCATGGCGCCATGAGATTCGAGATAGCGGCAGGCAGTCGACTTACCCGAAGCAATATTGCCCAAGACAAAAACGGTAAACATCAAGTCCTCCCTAACGCCAATGGGAGTTATTATCGCGCAAATACAAAAGAAGGACTCAAAATACAGCCAAACAGTAAGACAAGTTAAAAGAAGGCGAGTTCTTGTATTACAGCTCTCTATAAAACGCAAAAAAGGGGGAGGCCGCGAGGCCTCCCCCTTCTAAGTTCAAGCGTACGGCTC
>NZ_QRVE01000040.1 GCF_003462685.1 Collinsella sp. AF23-4AC
TGAACTGCCTCCCATTTCTTGGACACAAGAAATGGGAGGCTTTTTTATGGCTGGAAACGCTTTGTACGACGTCGGGATGAGACTGCGAGCGGCAGAGCTGCACGACGAGGGGCACGGCCGCGCGGCGATCGCGGCCCTTCTCGGGATGCCGGAGGAAACCGTGAGAGAATGGCTGTGCACCTACAGGTCTGTTGGTATCGAGGTTCTGGCCATGATGGGAAAGAAACACACCGCCTATTCGTTCGAGACGAAGCTGGCCGCCGTCAGGGCGGTCGTCGACGAGGGCATGACGAAGCCCGAGGCCATGGAGAAGTTCGGGATAGCCTCGCCAAGCCCTTTCAAGAAATGGCTGAAGGCCTACAGGGAGGAGGGCCCGGAGGCGCTCAGGCCAAAGCCCAGGGGGAGGCCGAGGGGGTCCGGCTCCCCGTCCGGGGAGACGACGCGCGAGCAAGAGCTCGAGCGCAGGATCAAGAGGCTCGAGGCGGAGAACGCCTACCTAAAAAAATCGATCGCCCTGAAGGCGGAGAAACGCTCTCGAACGGCGAGAAGGCCGCGGTCGTGAGCGGGCTTTCAGGGCAATACCCCCTCGCCGACCTGCTCGAGTGCGCCGGCCTGGCGAGGTCGAGCTACTACTACGCGCTGTCGCACCCGAAGGCTCCCACCAGGCCCGAGCTCTGGGAGGCCGCCGCCGAGATATTCTCGCGCACCGCCAACGGGTGCGGCCACAGGCAGATCGCCATGTGCCTGCGCGCCGAGCAGGGCGTGCGCATAGCCTACAAGACGACGCTGAAGATGATGCGCGAGATGGGCATCAGCTGCGGGATCCGCCGCGAGACCGACTACCACAGGTACAACTCGTACAGGGGCAAGGTCGGAAAGACCTTCGAGAACGTCATCGGGCGCGACTTCGCCGCCGACGGGCCGTGGGAGAAGATGGGCACCGACGTCACCGAGTTCAAGCAGCCCTGGGGCAAGGCCTACTTCGCGCCGGTCTACGACTTCGGCAGCAAGGAGATCGTCGCCTGGTCCACGTCGCTGCATCCCAACATGGCCCAGCAGCACGAGCTGCTCGACCAGCTCGTGTCCAAGATGCCCGAGGGCTCCAGGCCGGTCCTGCACTCGGACATGGGCTGGCAGTACCAGCAGGCCGGTTGGTGCAGGCGGTTGGAGGAGGCCGGCGTGGTGCAGAGCATGTCCCGGAAGGGCAACTGCATCGACAACGGCGCGACGGAGCAGGTGTTCGGCCACATCAAGGACGAGTTCTTTCGCGGAAGAAAATGGCCTTGCTTCGAAGACTTCAAGAGAGACCTGGACGAATACATCATCCATTGGAACACGAGAAGGAGGCAGGTTAAACTGAAGGGACTGACCCCGGAGGAATTCCGGAATCAGTCCCTATGTGCGGCGTAGGCCGCTTATTAGCCCGTCCAAGAATTGGGGCGCAGTTCA
>NZ_QRVE01000041.1 GCF_003462685.1 Collinsella sp. AF23-4AC
GGTACCGTCAAGATTCTTTCGCAAATTGATTTATTCGGCCTCAGCCCCGTCCTCTTCTAGCCCTCCGCCTTTTCCTTCAGCTCATCCATCTCCTCCATCTCCTCCAGCTTCGACATGTCCAGGTACCTCCTCTTGCCCCATTCGTGCTCGACTATGTACTTCAGCCTCGCCGTCACCAGCATGAGTGCCGAGTTGCCGTCCGGGAAGGTCCCCACGACCCTCGTTCTCCGCCTGATCTCGCGGTTGATGCGCTCGATGCCGTTATTGGTCCGGATCCTGCGCCAGTGCTCCGGCGGGAACTCCGTGTAGGCCAGCGTCTCGGCGAACCCGTCGCGCACCGTCCCCGCGGCCGCCCCGAGCCTCATCGACTCCAGCTCGTCCGCCACCTCCTCAGCCTTCCTGGCGCACGCCTCGCGCGATTCCTGCGCGTGGATGGCCTTGAGCATGCGCGCCACGGCCTTCCGCCTGGTCACGGGCACCCTTCCCAGCACGTTGCGGTAGAAGTGGACCGTGCAGCGCTGGTAGCGGGCCCCGGGGAACACCTCCTCGAGCGCGCCGAGCATCCCCGCGCACTTGTCGCCGGTGACGAGCCGCACGCCGGAGAGCCCGCGCCCCTTGAGCCACGAGAGGAACTCGCGCCACGAGTCCGCCGACTCGGTGTAGCCCTCCGCGCAGCCGATGACCTCCCGGTCGCCGGCGGAGTTGACGCCGATGGCCACCAGCACGGCCACGTTCTCGTAGGACCCTCCCCAGCTGCGCTTGAGGTAGATGCCGTCGACGAAGACGTAGGGGTAGCCGCCCTCGAGCGGCCTCTGGCGCCAGGCCTCGATCGACGCGAACGCCTTCTCGTTGAGGTTGGAGACGGTGCCGGAGGACACGGGCGCTCCCCAGAGGAGCTCGGAGACGTCCTCGATCCTCCTGGTCGAGACGCCCGCGAGGTACATCTCGACGATGGCCTCCTCGACCGAGGTCTCGCGCCTGCGGTAGCGCTCTATGACGGCCGTCTGGAAGGTCGCGCCGCGCAGCTTCGGCACGTTGAGCTCGACCTCTCCGGCCCCGGTGACGAGCTTTCTCGCGTAATGGCCGCTGCGGTATGCCTCCCGGCCCGCCGTCCTCTCGTAGCGCCCGGCCCCCACGAGCTCGGACGCCTCCTCGTCGAGCAGCGCGTTGAGCGTCTCCTCGACGGTCTTCCTCACCAGATTCTTTATGTCCTTGCGCAGCGACTCCTCGTCGACTGTTACGATGTTCGCAGACACGGCCCGTGCCCCCTTCGTCGTTGATTTGTTGTTTAGCCGCTAGAAATCATATGACGGGGCGCGGGCCGTGTTCCGCTATGCGGTTGTCAATTTGCGAAAGAAATTATGCGTCACC
>NZ_QRVE01000042.1 GCF_003462685.1 Collinsella sp. AF23-4AC
CGACTTTCGAAACCGGCGGGTTGTTTCCGGCGGCAACCATGCGTTTCTCGACAGCAACAAGGCTGTCAGACGCCTCTTCGATTTGAGCAGAGCTGAGTTTAACTTCGATCGGAATCCACGTTCCACCGGGAGCCGCAATGACTGCATCGACCTCTAGATCGCGAGAATCGTGATAGTGATAGAGACCCATTCCATTTGCTTGCGCATAAACCCACAAATCATGAAGGGCCAACGATTCAAAAAGCAGTCCAAGCGTCTTGAAGTCCAGAAGTAATGTCTCCGGAGTCGCCCCGAGCGCAGCGGCCGCTAGTGACGGGTCAGCGAGATGATGCTTCTTCGATTCTCTTAGGTGCACTGGGGATCTCATTGCAGGGTTCCATGCGGGAATATCGCGAACGAAATTAACCCGAGCGAGAAGAGATATGTATGATGACGCCGTTTGTCTCGACACCTCTCCACCAAGATCGGCTACGAGCGTTTTGAGTGTCGCCAAAGTGGATTCATTGCGCGCAAGCGATTCAATGACAGCTTTGACCTTTTCAGGGTCGCGGCGAGAGCCGTCGACACGGGACAAATCTTCTTCGGCAACTATGTTGATGTATCGTTTGGCCATCGCGGACGCAGCCCGCGCATCGTGTCCGACCGCCGCAGGCCATCCACCACGAACAACGCACTCGGCAATCGAGGCAGAATCCAGCGACCCAAAAGCGCCATTGAACTTTTTGCCAGAAATAATGCCCGATAGCATAACTGCACCGCTGGATTTCCCAAGTTCGAAAAGCGTCATGGTATCCATGCGCAGTTTGGCGAACCTTCCAGCGCCACTGTGCATCGGACGTTTGTCGTCTCGCGGTGTTGCCGACCCCGTAAATATGAACTGGCCAGGCTCACCGCCACGGTTGTCACATTCAAACCGTGCCGCGTCCCAAAGTTTCGGAACCTCCTGCCACTCGTCAATTAGCCGTGGCACCTCGCCGGAAACGGCAAGAGCTGGGTCAGTCTCGGCGCGTAAGCGATTCTCGAAGTTGCGGGACGGGTCCATGAGAAGGAGCCTGGACGCCGCGCGGGTCTCGGCTGTGGTCGTCTTCCCGCACCATTTCGGTCCTTCGATGAGAACGGCACCGAATATGCCCAGCAGCTGGTCGAGCTCATTTTCGATAATTCTAGTGTAGTACTTCTTTGGCATA
>NZ_QRVE01000043.1 GCF_003462685.1 Collinsella sp. AF23-4AC
ATGAAGGAGACCGAGAAGATCGAGATCATGCACTTCGACCAGGAGGGCTACCTCGAGGACGGCAGGAACGTCTACGAGGCCGGCAAGAAGATGACCGCCCTGGCCGACCGCGTGCACGAGGAGGGCTACGACGCCGTCTTCCTGATGGGCGTCGGCGGCACCTGGGACGAGTTCATGCAGCTCGAGTACCTCATGAACAAGTTCGGCGACCGCGACCTCGAGGTCTACCTGATCCACGCCGCCGAGTGGAACGTCATGGGCCACAAGCGCATGACCGACAGGTCCGTCGTGCTGACCGCCTCCGAGTCCGGCACCACCCCCGAGGTGCTCGAGGCCGTCGGCAAGATGAGGGAGATGGGCGTGCGCGTCTTCGCCATGACCAACCCCGAGGGCAAGATCGGGCAGGCCGTGGGCGCCGAGAACTGCGTCATGATGGCCTCCGACCACGGCGCCGGCGGCTGCGAGAAGGGCTACTACCTCGCCGACTGCTTCGGCCTGCGCCTGCTCAACCGCCGCGGCTGCTTCCCCAAGTTCGACCTGTTCATCGAGCAGACGAAGGACGTCTGGAAGGACATGCTCGACATCCGCAAGCGCTTCGAGCCGCGCGCCGAGGAGCTCGCCAGGAAGTACGCGCTGGCCGACTACACCATGTTCATCGGCTCGGGCGCGCTGTGGGGCGAGACCATCCTGTACTCCATGTGCCTGCTCGAGGAGATGCAGTGGAAGCGCATCCGCCACATCACCTCGCACGACTTCTTCCACGGCACGCTCGAGCTGCTCGAGCCCGGCGTCCCGGTGTTCCTGTTCATGGGAGAGGACGAGTGCCGCGCCCTCGACGAGCGCGTCCGCGCCTTCCTCACCAGCGGCGTGACCGGCGACGAGGACTACGTCATCATCGACACCGCCGAGTACGCGATCCCGGGCCTGGACGACGACTTCCGCGTCATCGTGTCCCCCTGGATCCTGTCCGTGCTGACCACCGACCGCCTCGCGCGCAACTACGAGCTGGTCACCAAGCACAACCTCAAGTACCGCCGCTACTACCACCAGTTCGACTACTAA
>NZ_QRVE01000044.1 GCF_003462685.1 Collinsella sp. AF23-4AC
AATCAGAACCACCCTTAAAAAGGGTGGTTTGCTCTTAGGGTATAACCCACGGGCCCCGGGCTCGCGTCTAAAGGCGCGGGCCCGGACTTCGTCCAGGCCTAGTGCATCTTGACCCGTGGCGCGCCGGTCGAACCGGCGGCATCACCCCCTCTTGAAGGGGTCCTCGTACTCCTTCACGCTCAGCTTGTCCAGCGCGATATCGTGGGACTCCTGCTCCCTGATGTACTTGGCGATCGTCGCCTCGTTCAGGCCGACGGTGGACACGTAGTAGCCCTCCGCCCAGAACTTCCTGTTGCCGAACTTGTACTTGAGGTTGGCGTGCCTGTCGAATATCATCAGCGAGCTCTTCCCCTTCAGGTAGCCCATGACGCTCGCGACGCTGTACTTCGGCGGGATCGCCAGCAGCACGTGCACGTGGTCGGGCATCAGGTGCCCCTCGATTATCTCGATCCCCTTGTACTCGCACAGCTTCCTGAGGATCTCCCCTATGTCGCTCCTGATTTGGTTGTAGATCACTTTGCGCCTATACTTCGGCGTGAACACGATGTGGTACTTGCACATCCACTTCGTGTGGGAAAGGCTGTAGGCCTTCTGGGCCATGGCGACCACCCCTTCGACTCGAATTCTTGACGGCCTGAACAATCGTCAATATCGGTCGGAGGGGTGGCTTTGTAAAGCCGTTTGCCTCCACCCGCGTAGCGGGTGGTTTAAAGCTGGCCGCTGCGCGGCCAGCAGACTAAAGTCTTGAAA
>NZ_QRVE01000045.1 GCF_003462685.1 Collinsella sp. AF23-4AC
AGCAGGTCCGGGATCGACGAGACCGAGGAGGGCGCCGCCGCCAAGCTCGCGGCCATCAGGGACGGGCTCGCGCGCGGGCTCTCCCCGCAGCAGATAGCGGCGGCGACCCCCGGGCTCAGCGCCTCCACCGTCTACAGGTGGGTGGACGCCGGCTACGACGGCATGACGAACATGGAGCTCAGGCGCAAGGTCGGCTACAGGCCGAGGTCGCGCCGGGCCCCGAAGAGGGCGACGTCCCACTCGTCGCGCAGGTCGCACGCGTCGTTCCTCGCGCTCGGCGAGGACGCCTGCGCCGCGGCCTGGGAGATGGACACCGTCGAGGGCTCCAGGGGCGACTCCGCCAGGCTCCTCACGCTCCTGCACCGCCCGAGCCGCTTCCAGCTGGCCCTGCCGCTGCCGGACGGCACGTGCGCCTCGGTCCTGGCGGCGCTCTCCTCCCTGCGCGGGGTCCTCGGCGAGGACGGCGCGAGGCGCGCCTTCGGCGCCGTGCTCACCGACAACGGCAGCGAGTTCGCCGACGAGGGCGCCATCGCGGCGCTGCTCGGCGAGCGGGACGGCGAGACCAGGCTCTTCTACTGCGACCCCCGGCAGAGCCAGCAGAAGGGCGCGTGCGAGAAGAACCACGT
>NZ_QRVE01000046.1 GCF_003462685.1 Collinsella sp. AF23-4AC
TGCACCCGTATACCATTGACGTCGACACCATCAGATGCGGACCGCGCGGTGACCCCACATTCCGCTGGCGCCCACAGGGCTGCCCTCGTTTCCTGACATGTCCCGCGCGGCCCGCGGCGAGCCGAGACCGCCGCATGACCTAATAGGAGCATGGAGCGATACCGCGGACCCGAACAACCGCATTCTATCGCGCCCCGTCAGTGTGCCGTCTGCCCGGTCCAGGCGAGCACGGAAAGAACGGAGCGAGACATGCGAAACGAATCGACACCCGGCGCCCGCGGGCCGGTCTTCTGCGGGGTCGACACCCACGCCGACTCGCACTGGCTGTGCGTCCTCGACTGGAGGGGCCGCAGGGTCCTGTCCCGCCGGTTCCCCGCCGACGCGGCGGGCTACGAGGCGCTCGCCGGGGCGATCGCGGCGGCCGGGGAGCCGGCCTGCGTCGCGATGGAGGGGACGTCGTCCTACGGGGCGGGCCTCACCAGGCACCTCGCGTCGCTGGGGATGCCCGTGCGCGAGGCGCTCTCCCCGGCGAGGACGCAGAGGAGGCGCCCGGGGCAGGGAAAGTGCGACGAGGCGGACGCGGAGAGGGCCGCCCGCGCGGCGATGTCCGGCTC
>NZ_QRVE01000047.1 GCF_003462685.1 Collinsella sp. AF23-4AC
GAGCCGTACGCTTGAACTTAGAAGGGGGAGGCCTCGCGGCCTCCCCCTTTTTTTGCGTTATATGCGATATTTGCCCTATCCGTTTTAGGAGTGCTCGGATTGACGTTAGTCGAGGGCATCGTTGTCATCTGCGTTGGGGTAGAGCCGATCTTTTTGTTTATGTCGCTTTCTGTTGGCGCTCAGTCGACTCTAGGGTTCTGTCGCCATGTATATCCGGACGGTTCATTTGCTCCTTATTTCCAGTAAATCAGTTAAGGGGTATTGTTTCAATTAAATACACTCCGCCAGCGGGGGCTCTATCTAATTAGTGATAGAGCCCCCGCTGGCGTTTTATGGGTTTGTTAACGTTGTCCTTCTATTTATGACGGGCTAACTAGCAGAGAACGACGAGGGTATAAAGATGCTATGTCTACAGTGGACAGCAAGATTCCCGAGGTCATACGGTCTGTCCATGGTTTATGACCAAATGTGTGACTCTGAGCAACTCGGAGCCAGCTTATTCATTTGTGAACTAAATATGGAGTGCGCGATTCCCGCCCCCGGCGCCCCTCCGGTCTGGCAATATATCTCCTTGCCGCGCGGCCCGGTCGGAC
>NZ_QRVE01000005.1 GCF_003462685.1 Collinsella sp. AF23-4AC
ATGGTATACGGGTGCATCATCGACGTCTTCAATACAGAAGATATCAGTGCGGAATGTTCCGGAGAGAAACCCCCGTCACGCCCCCGGATTCCCTGCGTTTACGGCCTTGAGGTCGGCTCGCGGAGAAGGACGAGGTTGATGGGAATACGTGTCCCCTTCGCTGTTTCGCGCTTTGCGCGAAAGGCGCGTTACTTTGGGATGGGTGGGAAACGTGGTTGTTGCGACAACTGGTCCCCGCCACAAATTACCCTCGGCATACTTGCGCGAACACCTGCTCGTGCTACACTTGCAATTGCTGTTTCAGGGCGGGGTGGAATTCCCCACTGGCGGTAAATCGGGCGGTGTCAAAGGGACGCCGTGGCGCAGGCGAGGTGCCTGCGACCGAGCCGATGAGTCCGCGACCCGTGCGTGTGTTGGTTCGCATGCCGGCTGAACTGGTGAGATCCCAGTACCAACGGTTAGAGTCCGGATGAAAGAGGCAGGTGATCTTATGTCTGAACAGTCGCAGCATATCCATTTTGAGAACACGAATAGGTGGAGCACCAAACAGCTCGTTACCATGGCGCTGATGTGCGCCTTGGGCGCCCTGTTTATGTATGTGCAGCTGCCCATCCTTCCTTCGGCGCCGTTTTTGACGTATGATCCGTCGCTGGTGCCGGCGATGGTGTGCGGGTTTGCGTATGGTCCCGGCGCCGGTACCGCTGTTGCCGCTATGGCTATCGTTATCCATGCGCTCACCACGGGTGACTGGGTCGGCGCGCTTATGAACTTGGTTGCCACGCTGGACTACATTCTGCCCGCGGCTATCGTCTACCAGAAGATGCACACCTATAAGGGTGCCGTGATTGGCCTGGTGCTCGGCGTCATTGCCGCTACGGCGCTGTCTATGGTCGCAAACCTTACCATTGGCGTTTGGTTCTGGTATGGCTCGGTCGATGCGATCGCCCCACTCATGATTCCTGCCGTGCTGCCGTTCAACCTTATCAAGACCGTGCTTAACTCGGTGTTGACGCTGGCGGTGTATAAAGCAGTCTCCAACCTCATCACGCCTAAAAAGGACCAGGTCAAAGGCCGCGCATGATTGAGTGTCGGGGCGTTTCCTTTAGCTATGACGGTGCCGTGTCGGCGCTCGATGGCGTCGATCTGAACATCGAGGACGGTGAGTTTTTCTGCATCCTCGGTGGCAATGGGTCGGGCAAGTCGACGTTTGCCAAGCATCTGAATGCGCTGCTGCAGCCCGATGCGGGCACGGTGCGTATCAACGGCATGGATGCGTCCGACCCCGAGCTGGTCTATGACATTCGTTCGACCGCGGGCATGGTGTTCCAGAATCCCGGCGATCAGCTGGTGGCGACGCTTGTCGAAGATGACGTTGCGTTTGGTCCCGAAAACCTCGGCGTGCCATCGGCGCAAATTGCGCAGCGCGTACGCGAGGCGCTGAAGGGCGTGGGCCTGGTGGGCTTTGAGCGCCACGAGACCCATGCGCTTTCGGGCGGCCAAAAGCAGCGCGTGGCGCTTGCCGGCGTGCTCGCCATGGAACCGCACGTGCTCATATTGGACGAGGCTTCCTCGATGCTCGATCCGCGTGGACGCAAGGGCCTCATGAAGGCTTGCCGCGCGTTGCACGCTCGCGGCATGACCATCGTGATGATTACGCACTTTATGGAAGAGGCCGCCGAGGCCGATCGTGTCGCGGTGTTTCGGGCGGGGCGCGTTGCCATGCTCGGTACGCCCGAGGAAATCTTGACGCGGGCGGGCGAACTTGCGCAGCTCAACCTTGACATGCCAGAGTCGTGCCGTTTGGGCATGGCGCTTCGTGCGAAGGGCGTGCCCGTTCATGCGCAGGTGCGCGAGGTGGATATGGTCGCCGAGATTGCGCAGACTTATGCCGAGCGAAGTGGGGAAGGCACCGTGGGGCAGTCTTCCGCACCCCAATCGGAAATCGTTGGCGGTACGGTTTCGGCAAGCAACGAAGATGACGTACCAGAGCCCATCATCGAGCTATCCCATGTTTCGTACAGTTATTCGCTCAGTCCGCGCGAGCGCCGCCGCTGGCATAAGCGCTCGGCCACTGCGGGCAAGTCGAGCAAACAGGCTCTCTGGGGAAACGACCCCAGCAGCCCGTGGGCGCTGCGCGATGTATCGCTGACGGTGTGTCGCGGCGAGTTCCTGGGCTTGGCAGGTCATACCGGTTCGGGTAAGTCGACGCTGGTCCAGCATCTCAACGGTTTGATTCGCCCCCAGGAGGGATCCGTTCGCGCGCTGGGGCTCGATCTGTCAAACAAGAAAGACGCCGCCGCGGTTAAGGCCAAGGTCGGCGTGGTGTTTCAGTATCCCGAGCGTCAGCTGTTTGCCGAAACCGTGGCGCAGGACGTGGCGTTTGGTCCGCATAACCTTGGCTTGCCGCAAGATGAAGTCGACCGTCGTGTTGAGTCATCGCTCTCACGCGTGGGCCTCGACCTTTCCACGGTCGGCGACAAGAGTCCCTTTGAGCTTTCGGGCGGTCAGCAACGGCGTGTGGCATTCGCCGGCGTGCTCGCCATGGAGCCCGAGGTCCTGGTGCTCGATGAGCCCATGGCGGGGCTCGATCCGGCTGCGCGCAGGGATTTCCTTGAGCTTATCGATCGACTTCACCGCGATGGCCTGACCGTTGTTATGGTTTCGCACAGCATGGATGACCTGGCCAATTGCTGCGACCGTATTGTCGTGATGAACGAAGGTGCAGTGTTTGCCGAGGGCACGCCCGCTCAGGTTTTTGCGCATGCGGATGAGCTTAAATCAATCGGCTTGGGCGTTCCCGCCGCCCAGCGTATGGCGCTGGCGCTTGCAAAGGCAGGCGTGCCGCTGCGCTTTGACGGCCTCTATACGGTTGAGTCGCTGGCAGACGAGTTGGTGGACCTGCTAATCGGTCGTTCGGACGGTCCTTTTAGCGTCGTGGACGTTGCTAAATTCAAGACGGTCGTGCGAGAGGAGGGCTGCTGATGGAGGCGTTTTCGTTTGGCAGCTACTATCCGAGCGATAGTGCGATCCACCGCCTGGACCCGCGCACCAAGCTGCTCCTGGGCTTTGTGTTTCTGATCACGACGCTGACCGTCGGCGGTTTCCGCGGATTGGCCCCTGTCGCAGTTTTCGTCGCGCTGATCTATACCGTGTCCCGGGTGCCGGTTCGTCGCGCTCTGTCGTCGATGGCGCCGCTGCTGGCAATCGTCATTGTGGTCGCAGTGCTCAACTTGTTTACCGATCAGAGCGGGCGCATCCTGTGGCAGCTCGGCTTTCTGCAGATAAGCGAGGGTTCGCTGCGTTCTGCCGCCTTTATGGCGTGCCGCCTGAGCTTGATGATGGCCGGCATGAGCGCCATTACGCTCACCACACCGACACTCGACCTCACCGCGGGCTTTGAGCGTCTGCTCGCACCGTTTGCGCGCGTGGGGCTCCCTGCGCATGAGCTCGGCATGATCATGGGTATCGCGCTGCGCTTTATGCCGCAGTTTGCCACCGAGATGAAGCAGACGGCAGATGCGCAGGCAAGCCGCGGTGCGCGCGTGACGGGCGGTCCGCTCGGCGGCGTGCGTATGCTCGGCAGTGTGGCGATTCCGCTGTTCACGGGCGTGTTCCGTCATGCCGAGACGTTGTCTGCCGCCATGGATGCCCGTTGCTATCATGGTGAGCAGGGTCGCACGCGTCTGCATACGCTTGCATTTGGCCGCGGCGATGCGTTGGCGGCGGTGGTGACGGCGTTGCTGCTCATCTGCGTCATCGTCATCAATCTTCAACTTGTTTAGGCGCGATTCGAGCGCAAGAAAGGGGTCCCTATGACCGACAACGACCGCACGGCTCAGCTTGAGCGCGCCTGTTCATATCTCAGGCGCATTCCGGCGTGGTATCTGGCCACGACCGATGTGGCCGACGGGCATCAGCCTCGCGTGAGGCCGTTTTCGTTTGCCATGGTCGATGACGGTAAGCTGTGGTTTTGCACATCGCGCAACAAAGACGTGTGGGCGGAGTTGAGTGCGAATCCCAAGTTTGAGGTTTCGGGTTGGAAACCGGGGGAGTGTTGGATTGTGCTGACCGGCGAGGCCGCGCTCGAGGACGACGCGGTCGTGAGCGACCGGGTGCGCCAAGCCGGCTTTAAGCATATGGTGGGCATCGGCGAGCAACACGATAGTGCCAACGACGGCCGCCTTGCTTTCTTTTCGGTCCGCAACATTGCCGCGCGCTTTTGCGATATCGACGGCAGCGAGGAGCGCCTGGAGCTCTAGCGCGTCTCAAATTAACTACCCGTTCTGAATTAGCTAGTGCCAGGAGGACACATGGACGGATTGAATACGGTTTTGGAGTATCTGACGTCAGTGCCGGCATGGTATTTGGCGACGAGCGTTGACGGACAGCCGCATGTGCGTCCGTTTTCGTTTGCGCAGATCCAGGACGGCAAGCTGTGGTTTGTAACGGCGCGCACCAAAGATGTGTGGCAGGAGCTGCTGCAAAATCAGCGCTTCGAGGCCACGAGTTGGTGGCCGGGCCATGGCTGGCTCATCTTGCGCGGGCATGCCGGTTTGGATGACCGGGCTTTAAACGAAATGCGCGAAGCCGGGTGGAAGCATCTAGAGCGCCTGGGTGAGCACTATGAGGGGCCTAGCGACCCCACGCTCGTCTTCTTTAGCGTCGAGGATCCCGAGGCTTTTATCTGCAATCACGACGAATGGGTGCCGGTCGAGCTCTAGCCAGCTGGCTCATCCTAACAACTTGGTTTTCGCATGGGCGGGCCCCGTATTGCCCGGCGCCGTTAGGAGCGCCGGTCAATACGGGGCCCGCTCCATTTGTCAATTCCTTCAAGCGAATGTGTCGGGAATGTTTCAATGCATGAATATGCAAGCCATTTACATGTTAATGCATCTTTTGGTGCTAAAGTTTCAACCCACTTCATAACGACCGCTGCGAAATGCGCATCGGTGCATAAATCGCAGACAAGGAGTCTGATATGTCTTTGAAGGTTGGAATCGTCGGCGCGGCTGGATATGCCGGAGCCGAGCTCATTCGCCTCGTGCTCGGCCATCCCGAGTTTGAACTTGTTGCCATTACGTCCAACGCCGATGCCGGCCAGCCGCTGTCCGCGGTGTATCCGAGCTTTGCTGGCGTGAGCGATCTGGTTTTCACCACGCATGACGCCCCCGAGCTCAAGAGCTGCGATGCGGTTTTTCTTGCCGTACCGCACACGGCTGCCATGGCACAGGTGCCCGCCCTGCTTGCCGCGGGCGTCTCCTGCTTTGATCTTTCGGCCGATTACCGTCTGAGCGACGCGTCTGTCTTTGAGACATGGTATGCCGCCGAGCATACGAGTCCCGAGTTGCTCAAGACACGTGCCTTCGGTCTGCCCGAGCTGTTCTGCCAGGACTTAGAGACCGCTGCCTCCAGCCATGCCGCTGGCAGGCCCGTGTTGGTCGCCTGCGCCGGCTGCTATCCCACCGCAACGAGCCTTGCTGCCGCTCCTGCCGTGCGTGCGGGCTGGGTGGCCGAGGACGGTCCCGTGATCGTCGATGCCATCAGCGGTGTGACGGGTGCCGGCAAGTCCTGCAACGCTCGTACGCATTTTTGCAGTGCCGACGAGAACTTGGAGGCCTACGGCGTGGGCAAGCATCGCCACACGCCCGAGATTGAGCAAATCCTTGGCCTAACCGATCGCGTCGTCTTTACCCCGCACCTGGCACCGCTCAAGCGTGGTCTGCTCTCTACGGTGACGATGCCGCTTACGCCGCAGGCTATCGATACCTTGACCCTTGAGGACGTTGTCGACTATTACAAGCAGTTCTATGCCGGTCGCACCTTTGTGCGCGTGCTCGATACCGGCCAGCAGCCCAAGACGGCTTCGGTTGTCGGCACCAACGCCGCCCAGATTGGCCTCGCGCTCAACAAGCGCGCGGGCGTGCTGGTGGCGACGGGCGCCATCGACAATCTGTGCAAGGGCGCTGCGGGCCAAGCGGTCCAGTGCGCCAATATCGTCTTTGGCTTTGACGAGCGACGAGGCTTGCCCACAGTGGCGTGCCCGGTGTAGCACATTCGATTGTTAACGATTTGGTAGTCGGGCATCGAGTGGGGCGCCACTCTTAAGCCGGTCTCATGATTACGACTGGCATGGCGCACCAACCGATGTCCGTTTTTTGTTTGACATAAGGAGTCATAAAGACGATGAATACCGAGCTGTTTGATATCAAGATTCGCGCCGTCGAGGGTGGCGTTACGGCTGCGGCTGGTTTTAAGGCTGCAGGCATCCACGCTGGGTTCCGCAAGAACCCCGAGCGTCTGGATTACGCGCTCGTCGTGCCCGATAAACCCTGTCCCGGTGCCGGCGTGTTTACCACCAATCGCTTTTGCGCGGCGCCCGTGCAGGTGAGCCGTGCCAACCTGGGCGGTGCCGACAAGGGCTACGGTATCATCGCCGGCGTTTCGATCAACTCTGGCAATGCCAACGCCGCCACGGGTGAGACCGGCCTTGCATGCGCGCGCGAGACCTGCAACATCGCGTCGCAGGTCATCGGCTGTGAATCCCAGCAGATCCTAGTTGCATCCACAGGCGTGATTGGACAGATTCTGCCCATCGACACATTTGAGACTGCCATTCCTGCTGCCTACGAGGCGCTCTCCGCTCACGGTGGCGCCGATGCCGCTCGCGCCATCATGACGACCGACACGCACTCCAAGGAGTACGCCGTGTCCTACGTCAGTGAGGCTGCGGGTCATGCGGGTAATGTCTATACGGTAGGCGGCATGTGCAAGGGCTCGGGCATGATCATGCCCAACATGGCCACCATGATCGCAGTTATCACCACCGATGCCCCCGTCGAGCCTGCGGCACTTCATGCCCTGCTGCTCTCGACCGTTAAGCAGACCTTTAACAAGGTAACGGTCGATTCCGATACCTCGACCAACGACACCTGCATCATGCTTGCCTCCGGCGCCGCTGCTGCAGATGCCGAGCCTATCGTCGAGGGCTCCGATGCCTTCGACGAGTTGGCATTTGCCGTTCACGAGGTGTGCGAGAGCCTGGCGCGCAATATCGCCGCCGATGGCGAGGGCGCATCCAAGCTTGTTACGGTCAACGTTACCGGCGCCGTGAACGACGAGGAGGCCGATATCGCCGCCCGTGCCGTTGCCAACTCGCCGCTCGTTAAGACCTGCATCGCCGGCCACGACTGCAACTGGGGCCGCGTTGCCATGGCGCTTGGCAAGTGCGGCGTGAAGTTTAATCAGGAAGACGTTTCCATCGACATGATGGGCATGCCTGTCTGTCGCGACGGTCTGACTGTTCCCTTTGACGAGGACGAGGCTCTACGGCGTTTCGAGGCGCCCGAGATCGTGATCTCGGCCGACCTGGGCGCAGGCGACGCGACAACGACCGTGTGGACCTGCGACCTCACGCATGAGTACATCTCCATCAACGGCGATTACCGTTCCTAGATTCCAGGCACGCTGCGCATCTTGCCGCGATTGCGGACAGCGGAGCACGGCGCGATAACGATATGAAAGACGAGGCAGATTATGAAATTCGCACGCGATTGTCGTTCGAGCGAATCCAACGAAGCAACCGCGCAGCTGCTGTTCGAAGCGCTGCCGTGGATTAAGAACCTGACCGGCAAGACGGTTGTTATCAAATATGGCGGAGCCGCCATGGTTGATGAGCAGCTGCGCCGCGACGTGATGAGCGACATCGTTTTGCTCAAGATCATCGGTATGCGCCCCGTCATCGTGCACGGCGGCGGCAAGGCTATCAACGAGGCGCTTAGCCACTACGACATCCCCGTCGAGTTTAAGAACGGCCAGCGCGTGACCACGCCGGCGACTTTGGATATCGTGCGCGAGGTGCTGGGCGGCAAGGTCAACCAGGAGCTGGTTGCTGCCATCAACCACCACGGCAACCTGGCCGTGGGCGTGTCGGGCAGCGATGCCGGCACGCTCATCGCCGAGCCGCTCGACCCCGAGCTCGGTCGCGTGGGCAAAGTGACGCACGTCAACACCGACTATATCGAGCGCTTACTCGACAGCGAGTACATCCCCGTCATCGCAACCGTCGCGGCGGGGGAGGACGGCGGTTTCTTCAACATCAACGCCGATACCGCCGCCGGTGCCGTTGCTGCGGCGCTCCACGCGCATAAGGCGATCTTTTTGACCGATGTCGATGGCCTGTACAAGGACTTTAGCGACAAGGACTCGCTTATCTCCAACCTAACGCTCGACGAGGTTAACGAGATGCTCTACGGCGGCGAGGTCGATAAGGGCATGATTCCCAAACTGCGCGCGGCCGTCGATGCGCTTGCCGGCGGCGTATTTCGTGCTCACATCATCAACGGCGCCACGCCGCATTCGCTGCTGCTGGAGCTGCTGACCGATGCCGGCGTCGGTACCGTGATCCATTCCACCGAGACGGCTTACGAGTTCGATACGCATCCGCATCCGCTTTCGACGTTTGCTGCGCGTCTGACCGAGAACCTCGACGAGGTCGAGAAGCTTCAGACGGTCTAGCTGACCCGCAGCCGCCCCATTCCTGCATCCATAGCCCCGCGCCGTCCGGCGCTCAACGAAAGGCATCCCATGTCACTTGCAGCTCAGCAATCGCTTGAATCCCATTACGTTATGCATACCTTTGGCCGCTCTCCGGTCGAGTTTGTCGAGGGCCACGGCATGAAGCTCACCGGCGACGATGGCCGTGAGTACCTCGACTTTCTTGCCGGCATCGGCGTGTGCAGCCTAGGTCATGGCAACCTGGCTGTGCTCTCGGCGCTCGAGGCACAGACCAAAAAGCTCATGCATGTCTCCAATTACTTCTACATCGAGCAGCGTGGACAGGTCGCGGCGCTGCTGTCCAAGCTTGCTAACGACGACGTAGATGGTGCGCGCGTGCTTGCCGATGCCATTGCCGCCGGCGATGAGACCACGGCAGCTGCTCTTGGTGCCCCGGCTGCGGGCGAGCAGGTGTGGGAGACGTTCTTTGCCAATTCCGGCGCCGAGGCCAACGAGGGCTCGATGAAGCTCGCGCGCTTGTACGCCAAGCGTGCCGGTAACGGCGGCAACACCATCGTGTGCATGCGCGGCGGCTTCCACGGCCGTACGCTCGAGACCATTGCCGCCACCATGCAGGATTGGCTGCAGGATAGTTTCCGTCCGCTGCCGGGTGGCTTTGTGGCCTGCACGCCCAACGATGTCGATGAGCTGCGTGCGATCTTTAAGCAGCTGGGGAGCGAAATTTGTGCCGTGATGCTCGAACCGATCCAGGGTGAGAGTGGCGTGCACCCCATGACCGAGGAGTTTATGGCGGCAGCGCGCGACCTAGCACACGAAGTGGGCGCCGTGCTTATCGCCGACGAGGTCCAGTGCGGTATCTTCCGCACGGGTAAGCCGTTTGCATTCCAAACCTATGGCGTGGAGCCCGACATCATGAGCCTTGCCAAGGGCATTGCTGATGGCGTGCCCATGGGTGCCGTCGTGGCAAAGAAGGAGATTGCCGACGTGTTTAAGCCGGGCGACCACGGCTCGACCTTTGGCGGTAGCTGCCTGGCCATCACGGCGTGTGCCGCGACGCTCTCCGCGCTCGTGCGCGGCGATTATGCCGAGCATGCTGCCAAGGTGGGTGCCTATATGGAGCAGGCGCTGGCTAAGCTTCCGCATGTGGTAGAGGTGCGTGGCCGTGGCTTGATGCTCGGCTGTGATCTGGATGATGCCGCGGGCGACGCGCATGATGTTGTTGCCCGCGCGCTGGCCGCCGGTGCCGTGATTAACGCTACGGGTGCCCATACGCTGCGTTTCCTGCCGCCGCTCGTCTGCGAGGAAGTCGACGTGGACAGTCTGATCGAGATCCTGTCGGACGTTTTGGCCTAACACAGCGCAATAACTTAATTTGGACCGGGTTCCGGACTGCGGGCGTGTCCTATGTGGCATGATTCAGCGGTCTGGAGCCCGTTTTGCCTTAGATTTGCTAAGGCAGGGAGACCTGCTGGTCAAAAAACATCAAATATGAGTACTGTTACCGATTTGGTAGCAGCAATTTTGGACTAATAAGGCCAGATGGCAAGTCGAAATGGCGATGAATGCACGATTTTGATCTAACTGTTAGTTCTTATAATGGACATATGTTGCGTAACTTAAGCAAATACTATCTTTTTATATGTTGCAAACAAAGCAGCAGTACTCATTTTTGCCATTTTTTGCCCACGGCCTTTGTGACAGACGTGCTGGCGGGTTCGAATCCCTCTGCGATGGGCCTGAAAAAAAGAAAGGCCTCCATCGCTGGAGGCCTAACAATTCAGTGGTAGGCGATGAGGGATGTCGCGTGCGGCTGACGCCGCCCGCTTTCGCTTCGGGCCTACGGCCCTCGCGTGCTGCGCTGGAAAACGCTTCGCGTTTCCTCAGCTCCGCACCCTGGCGGGTTCGAATCCCATGCAATGGGCCCAAACAAAAACGGTCCCCTTTCGGGGACCGCTTCCAATTCGGTGGTGGGCGATGAGGGATTCGAACCCCCAGCCTTGTGCGTGTAAAGCACCTGCGCTAACCGTTGCGCCAATCGCCCGTGCGGAGAGAGTATAGCAAAACAATCGCCCCATTCACCTCATATCCATTAAAGGTAACTGGCGCGTGTCACAGCGGAGCTGATTCAGTTGAGATTGCCTGAACATTCCGCCCCTCTTTACGCCCTCGGGTATACTCAAAAGCTACTGATTCGATTTGATGCCCAGCAACAGCAGAGGGGATAGTATATGTGCGGTTTTGTCGGTTTTGTCGGTGGGACGGATAACCAATCCGAGGTGCTCACCAAGATGATGGACCGCATCGTCCATCGCGGTCCCGACATGGGCGGTCAGTTTATCGACGGCCGCGTTGCCCTCGGCTTCCGTCGCCTGTCGATCCTCGACCTGACCGAGGCTGGCGCCCAACCCATGGCCAACGAGGACGGTAGCGTCGTCATTGTCTTCAACGGCGAGATCTACAACTTCCAAGAACTCCGTTCCGAGCTCGAGGCCAAGGGCTACAAGTTCCACTGCGGCGCCGACACCGAGAGCCTCCTGCACGGCTACGAGGAGTGGGGCGAGGCCGTCCTCGATCGCCTGCGCGGTATGTACGCCTTCGTCATCTGGGACAAAAAGAAGAACAAGCTTTTTGGCGCCCGCGACATCTTTGGCATCAAGCCGCTCTACTACTATCCCATGGCCGATGCGGGCGACGGCGCTCCGGGCGTGCTCTTTGGTTCCGAGATCAAGAGCTTCCTGGACTACCCGCACTTCCACAAGGCGGTCAACAAAAAGGCCCTGCGTCCGTACATGACGCTGCAGTATTCGGCAACCGAGGAGACCTTCTTCGAGGGTGTCTACAAGCTGCCGCCGGCGCACTACTTTACCGTCGATATCCCGACCGGCAAGATGAACATCGAGCGCTACTGGGATTGCGATTACTCTGCCGTCGAGAAGCCGTTCGAAGAGTATGTCGATGAGCTGGACGAGGTCGTGCACGAGAGCGTCGAGGCCCATCGCATCGCCGACGTCAAGGTCGCGTCGTTCCTCTCCGGTGGCGTCGACTCCAGTTACATCGCCGCTTGCCTCATGCCCGACAAGACCTTCTCGGTGGGCTTTGACTACAAGAACTTTAACGAGACCAACTACGCCAAGGAGCTTTCCGATAAGCTCGGCGTCGAGAACGTTCGCAAGATGATTACCGCCGACGAGTTCTTCGGTGCGCTCGAGGACATCCAGTATCACATGGATGAGCCGCAGTCCAACCTGTCTTCCGTGCCGCTGTGGTTCTTGGCCGAGATGGCCCGCAAGGACGTCACCGTCGTGCTTTCGGGCGAAGGCGCCGACGAACTCTTTGGCGGCTACGCCTACTACGAGGATACGATCCCGGTGCGCAAGTACAAAAAGATGGTGCCGCTGCCCATCCGTCGCGCGCTCGGAAACCTGGCGTTGCACATGCCGTACTTCAAGGGCCACAACTTCTTGGTCAAGGGTGCCGAGATCCCCGAGAAGTCGTTCCTGGGACAGGCTCTGGTATGGCCGGAGCGCGAGGTCGACGGCGTGCTCAAGCCCGAGTACAACACCGGCGATGGCGCCTTCGAGCTTGCCGCTCCCATCTACGCACGCGTGAAGGGTCAGCCCGAACTGGTCAAGAAGCAGTACCTGGATATGAACATGTGGCTCCCGGGCGACATTCTGCTCAAGGCCGACAAGATGTGCATGGCGCACTCGCTGGAGCTGCGCGTGCCCTTCCTGGACCGCAAAGTCATGGAGTTCGCCGAGCACATTCCCGACCGCTACCGCATCAACGAGAACGGCAACAAGCAGGTACTCCGCCATGCTGCCAACAAGTCGCTGCCCGATGAGTGGGCCACCCGTCCCAAGGTGGGCTTCCCGGTGCCGATTGTCTACTGGCTGCGTGAGCAAAAGTGGTACGACTATGTCAAGGAGTACTTCACCGCGCCGTGGGCAAGCGAGTTCTTCGATACCGACGAGCTCATGCACCTGCTCGATCTGCACTTTGCGGGCAAGGGCGATTTTCAGCGCAAGATCTATACGCCGCTCGTGTTCCTGGTGTGGTACAAGCGCTTCTTTATCGACGAGGACTAGCCCGCTGTTCAGGCTGCCTAGCCTCGGCTTACGAACGCCTGCGCGTAACGGCTCCTCCGGGAGCCGTTTTTGCGTGGGTGCGTTTCAGTTACTATAAAACCGTCCCTGCCAAATGGCTGAGAAAGGTGAAAGATGCACCATTCGGATTCCGCGACCGTGACCACGGTCGATACGCTTGCCAAGCTTCTCGATGTGTGCGGCGAGCTGCGCGCATCAGAGCAGGTTGACGAGCGTGCCGTGACCGGCTGCTCGTTTGATTCGCGCGCGGTCTCGGCAGGTGACGTGTTCTTCTGCAAAGGTGCTGCCTTTAAGCCCGCGTTTTTGCGCATGGCGCTCGATGCGGGCGCCGTCGCATTTGTGTGCGAGGAGTCGCTGGTCGAGTCTCTGGAGCCGCTGGCGCAGGAGAGCGGTGCTGCGATGCTGGTCGTGGACAGCGTTCGCACGGCCATGGCCCTGTTGCCGCCGGAGGTCTACGACCGTCCCGACCACGACGTCAAGATCGTGGGCATCACCGGTACCAAGGGAAAGACCACGGCCACTTTTATGCTCCAGTCCATCATCAAAGCGGCGGGCGAGTCCTGCGGCATGATCGGCTCGGTGAGTACCGACGATGGTATCGAGTGCTACGAGAGCACCAACACCACGCCCGAGGCCCCCGAGGTTTGGCGCCATATCGCCAACTGCCGCACGTCCGGTCGCCAGTCCATGGTCATGGAGGTCTCGAGCCAGGCGCTCAAGTACCAGCGCGTCGAGAATCTGCCGTTTGACGTGGCGTGCTTCCTCAACATCGGCCGCGACCATATCTCGCCGATCGAACACCCTACGTTTGAGGATTATTTTGAGAGCAAACTCAGGATCTTTGACCAGGCAAAGACCGCCGTGGTGAATCTGGGCACCGAAGAGGTCGACCGTGTGCTGGAGGCAGCGTCGACGGCCGAGCGCTTGGTGACCGTTGGCGTCGAGCATCCCGAGGCAAGCCTGTGGGCGAGCGACGTACGCATGGACGGCTTTAGCATCGAGTTCAACTTGCATGGCCTGTGTGCCGACGAGTCCGAGGCGGGGGAGAAGATCCTGCTGGGTATCGCGGGAGACTTTAACGTGGAGAACGCGCTGGTCGCTATCGCCGCCGCGGGCGAGATCGGCATCGGTATCGAGGCTATCAAGAAGGGCCTCTCCAAACTGCGTGTGCCGGGCCGCATGGAGGTCGTGGAGTCGAAGGACGGCCGCGTGATTTGCGTTGTCGACTACGCGCACAACCAGCTTTCGTTCCGCTCGCTTTTCTCGTCGGTCAAGCGCGCGTTTCCCGCCAGCCCGGTCATCGCAGTGTTTGGCGCCGCCGGCGGCAAGGCGCAGGAGCGCCGCGAGCAGCTTCCGCGCGAGGCTGCACCATATTCCGACCTGATGATCTTTGCCAACGAGGATCCAGCTCACGAGGACCCGATGAAGGTCTGTCGCGAGCTTGCCGAACATGTTCCCGACGATACGCCGAACAAGATCATCCTCGATCGCGAAGCCGCTGTGCATGCGGCGTTCAAGGCGGCGCGCGAGGAGTACATCAACCCCGATGCTCCTACCATTGTCTTGCTGCTGGCAAAGGGTGACGAGGAGCTCATGCACGTGGGCGACGAGTTCGTGCCCATCGAGAGCGACCTTTCGTTGGCCAATCGCCTGATCGATGTTACCCAGTTTGACTAATGAGCCATGATGGCGAAGGCGCCCTGAGTGCGCTGTCGCCATAAACGTGCTCCCTCAATCAAAACATGCCGTCCACGCCCAAACCCTTCTACGTAAACGGAGTAACCATGTCCCACAACACCCTGCCGACTGTTGCCGAGCTTTCGGGCGAGATGCGCGAGCGCTTGGCCAAGGTCAAGTACGTCTTTACCGACCTGGATGCCACGATGCTCGCACCCGGCTCGTGCGTGCTGCGCGACAACGACGGCAACCCCTCGACCAAACTCGTCGACGCCGTCGTGGCGCTCGCTCGCGCTGGTATTCAGGTGGTTCCCACCTCGGGCCGCAACCGTACCATGATCCACGAGGACGCGCGTGTGCTCGGCCTCAACTCCTACATTGGTGAGATGGGCGGCCTGGTCATGTACGACCTCAAAGCCAACGATTGGGAGTATCTGACCGGCGACATGCCCTACGACCCCTCTTGCGGTCTCACGCCGCACCAGGTGATCGAGCAGACCGGCGTGTGCGAGAAGATCCTCGCCCGCTGGCCGCACAAGATCGAGTATCACAACGACATGTCGACCGGCTACAAGTACCGCGAGGTCACCGTCGGCATGCGCGGCGACATCCCCGATGACGAGGCGCAGGCCATCCTCGACGAGGCCGGCTGCGGTCTGGTCTGGGCTTGCAACGGCCATCTGACGCATCTGTCCAAGCCGACGACGCTCGAGCTCGATCGCGTCGAGGACGGTCGCGCCTTCAACATCAACCCCGCGGGCCTCAACAAAGGCGTCGCCATTGCGCGCTTCTGCGAGCACCTGGGGATCGAGCGCGAGGAGACGTTGGCGCTCGGCGATTCCGAGTCCGACTTCTACATGGCCGATCACGTGGGCACGTTCTGCCTGGTCGAGAATGGCCTGACGAGCGCCGGTGCGCCCGAGTTCTTGGCTGCTTGCGAGAACGCTTTCGTTACGCGCGGCAAAATTGTCGACGGTTGGGCGGCGACGGCAGAGCTGCTGATCGCGGCGCGTTCGTAGCGCGGCGTCGCCGCACTTGGACATGTCTTTTCGAGAGAGACTGGTGAGGTAATGTCCGATATCGAGAATCTGGCAGGCGACACGCGCCCGATTGGCGTGTTCGATTCTGGTTTGGGCGGTCTGACGGTTGCGCGCGCCATCGCGACGGCGCTGCCGCATGAGTCCGTCTACTACTTCGGCGACACCAAACGCTGCCCCTACGGCACGCGCACCGAGGATGAGGTGCGCTCATTTGCGTTGCAGGCGGGTCGTTGGCTTTCGAAGCACGACGTCAAGATAATGGTCATCGCCTGCAACACGGCGACCGCCGCGGCCTTGCGTCTGGCCCAGCAGGTGCTCGACGTCCCCGTCATCGGTGTGATCGCGCCGGGCGCACGCGCGGCAATCAACAGCACCCGCACTCGCCGGGTGGGCGTGCTCGCCACCAACCTCACCATTCGCTCGGGCGCCTATACGCGCGCCATTCAGGATCTAGATGCCGGCGTCGATGTATACGGCTGTCCTGCCTCGAGCTTTGTCGAGGTTGTCGAACACGAGCTCGCCTCGGGTGCACATCTGCAGGAACAGTGGCTTGAGAACGAGGACATCTTCGATACGCCTGCCGTGCGTGCGCTGGTGGGTGCCACGGTTGAGCCGCTGCGCGACCACGGTATCGATACCGTGGTGCTCGGCTGTACGCATTTTCCGCTGTTGGTGGGACCTATCCGGCATGCGCTGGGGCCTGGGGTGCGCGTCGTGAGTTCCGCCGAGGAGACCACGCGCGAGCTGACCGATATCCTCACGCGCCGCGAGCAGCTGGCGGGCGACGCCGCCGAGCCGCAGCATCGTTTTGCCACGACGGCCGATAACATTGCCGAGTTTGCGGTGGCGGGCAGCTTTATCTTTGGTCAGCCGCTCAAGAGCATCGAACATATCGATATCGATGAGCTGAAATAGATGTAAGGCAGCCGCCAAAGCCTTCGCCACATCTTTTGCCGAAAGGATATTTCTATGGAGTACATGCAGGTCAACCGCGCCAACGGTCGCGCCGCCAACGAGTTGCGCCCCGTTAAGCTCACCCGTGGCGTCATGAAGCACGCCCACGGCTCGTGTTTGGCCGAGTTCGGCGACACGCGCGTGCTGTGCGCCGCCACTATCGAGGAGGGCGTGCCGGGCTGGCGAAAGGGAGCTAAGGTCGGCTGGGTGACCGCGGAATACGCCATGTTGCCGACGTCGACCGGCAAGCGCTGCAAGCGCGAGCATGCCAACCGCAAGGGTCGCTCCATGGAGATCGAGCGCCTCATTGGCCGCAGCCTGCGTACCGTCGTCAACATGAAGGCGCTCGGCGAGTACACCGTCACCGTCGACTGCGATGTGATTCAGGCCGATGGCGGCACGCGTACAGCGAGCATCACCGGCGCCTGGGTGGCTTTGCACGACGCCCTCGCCATGTGGGTCGAGGCGGGCAAGATCGAGCGCATCCCGCTTACCGGCCAGGTGGCTGCCATCTCCATGGGCGTTGTCGACGGCAATACGCTGCTTGACCTCGATTATTCCGAGGACAGCCATGCCGAGGTCGACATGAACCTCGTCGCCACCGATACCGGTGAGATGATCGAGCTCCAGGGCACCGGCGAGCAGGCGCCCTTCGACCGCAAACGCCTCAACGCCCTGCTCGACCTGGGCGACAAGGGTATCGCCGAGCTCATCGAGCTCCAGCGCCAAGCCCTCGCCTAACCTACCAAAAAGGGACAGGTTTAATTTGGTAGGTTTTATCTGCGGAGACGTCTAGACACAAGACTGTCGTTGATTGAGAGGGGAGAGGCAGAGGCCCTCGTCGCCCTCGGCGCGGCATTGCTATAGAGACAAGGAGACCACTCATGGCACTTGAGAAGATTGACATCGACACCCTCGATCCGGCGGCGACCATCGTCGTGGCAACGGGCAACGCCCATAAGCTCACCGAGATCGAGGCCATTTTGGGCAAGGTCATGCCCGAGGTGCGCTTTGTGGCGCTCGGCCAGCTGGGCGATTTTGAGGATCCCGAGGAAAACGGCACGACGTTTTTGGAGAACGCCATCATCAAGGCGCAGGCTGCCGTCGAAGAGACGGGCCTTATGGCCATTGCCGACGATTCGGGCTTGGTCGTCGACGCGCTGGACGGTGAGCCCGGTGTGTATAGCGCGCGCTACGCGGGCGTTCACGGCGACGATGCCGCCAACAATGCCAAGCTGCTCGTGAATCTGGATGGCGTGGCGGACGAGGATCGCACCGCGCGCTTTGTGAGCGTCGTCGCGCTCATCGACACGGACGGTTTGGTCACCTATGGTGAGGGCGCCTGCGAGGGCACTATCGCACACGAGGGCCGCGGCAATCACGGCTTTGGCTACGACCCGCTGTTCCTGCCGGTCGACACGCCGGGCAAGACCATGGCCGAGCTGACGGCGGACGAGAAGAACGCTATCAGCCATCGTTTCCACGCGCTCGAGCATCTGTCCGCCAAACTGACGGGCGAGGAGTAGGCCGTGCGCGCGGTGGTGCAGCGCGTGCTCAACGCCGGCGTGACGGTCGACGGCGAGTGCGTGGGTCGCATTGGACGCGGCTACCTGGTGCTGCTGGGTGTGGGCCATGGCGATACGCGTGCCGAGGCCGACAAGCTGTGGGGCAAGCTCCGCGGGCTGCGTATCAACGAGGACGAGAACGGCAAGACCAACCTGGCACTTGCCGATGTCGACGGCGAGGTACTCGTGGTGTCGCAGTTCACGCTGTTTGCCGACTGCCGCCACGGCCGCCGTCCGTCGTTTACGGATGCCGGCGCCCCCGATGTCGCCAACGAGCTCTACGAGTACTTCTTGACGCTTGTGCGCGAGGACGTTGAGCACGTGGCGCACGGTATCTTTGGCGCCGACATGAAGGTCGACCTGGTCAACGACGGCCCATTCACCATCGTCTTGGACACCGACAACCTTTAGGTTACGCGGTTTTACCAAACCGCGTAACAACTGGTCATGCGAGGTTGTCGTCTGGTACGTATTTGGGACGGGGCTTATTTAGCTACTTGCGTATGGCGGTAGCAGGGTGCTATAGTATTAGAGTTTTGTCTATCTTAGGGGTATTATCCCCTTTTTGAATTGCACCTTCTGGAGGCCCTGTTCATGGAAGAGATGGAAGTCAATCACGTCGACGACATCCACGAGAAGCTGACCGATATGGTGGGCGATCGCGTCAAGGTTAAGGCCAACATGGGCCGCACCCGCGTTGTCGAGCGCATGGGCACCATCAAGAGCGTCCACCCCGCCGTCTTCATTGTCGAGGTCGACGAGCGTCGTGGCCGCAAGTCGCGTCAGTCCTACCAGTATATCGATGTCCTCACCGGTCAGGTCGAGCTGTTCGACCCCGAGAGCGGCGAGCATATCTTTACCCCGCTCGGCAATCAGCTCGAGGAGCACTAACGGTGACCGATCGGTCCCTGACTCTTTCCGCGCCGGCAAAGATTAACCTCTACCTGGGGGTTCATACCGAGCGCGATGACCGCGGCTACCACAGGGTCGATTCCCTGATGGCAGCCGTCGGTCTTTCCGATGCCGTGACGGTCACGCCGGCGCAGGCGCTGACTGTCCAGACGGTTCCAGCATCAGATTTTCCCATGCAAAAGAATACGGCGTATCGGGCTGCGGTTGCTATGGCCGAGCATTATGGTCGCGAGGCAAACATCTGCGTGACGATTGAGAAGCGCATTCCATTGTGCGCTGGCTTGGGCGGCCCCTCGACGGATGCGGCCGCGGTCATTGTCGCCTTGGCGGAGCTCTGGGGAATTGATCGCACCGACCCCGCGCTCGATGACATTGCGCGGGGCATTGGTGCTGACGTCCCGTTCTTTTTGCACGCGAGTCCTGCGTTTTACGTAGGTGGGGGAGACGTGCTGGCAACTGAGTACCCCGCGCTGCCCGCGACGCCCGTCGTGTTGGTCAAGCCGCGCGAGGCGAGCGTTTCGACAATTGAAGCCTATCGACGTTTTGACGAGGCCCCGATGCCTGCGGACAAGCCCGGCGCGATGGCTTCTGCCTTGCGTGCTGGTGATGCTGAGACGGCATATGCGCTCATCCATAACAACTTGGGTGTCATTTCCGCACAGATGGAGCCGCAGATTAAAACGGTCCTCGACTGGCTGCATAAACAGGATGGCACCGTTGCTGTAGATGTGTGCGGATCGGGTGCCTGCTCGTTTGCCATTTGCGACACCACCGTCACGGCCGAAAGGCTTGCCGACGCTGCCCAGCAAAACGGCTGGTGGTCCTGCGCGACGGAGCTCATTCCCAACACGGTTCGCGCCGAAGTGCCAAAGAAGTAAAAATTTCTCTAGCACACGACGGAAATCTTTGTTACTATAGTCGAGCTAACGGGTTGTGGCTCAGTTTGGTAGAGCACTGCGTTCGGGACGCAGGGGTCGCTGGTTCAAATCCAGTCAACCCGACCAGAGCATGAGGAGGGACCGCTTCTTGCGGTCCCTTTTTTTAGCTATTGTTGTGATACCGCGATACCCGCGGTATACTCATTCGAGCTTGTCTCGCTGTATTGTGGAGGTCTACATGTTTGGACTGAGGGCTCCTGAGCTCATCATTATTCTCGTCGTTGTCCTGATTATCTTCGGGCCCAAGAACCTGCCGAAGCTCGGCAAGTCCCTCGGCTCTACCGTCAAGAATATCCGCGAGGGTATGGAGGGCGACGATAAGGCCGAGACCAAGCAGGCCGAGGAGGTCGTGGTCGAGCAGTCCGAGGAGGACAAGGAGATCGCTGAGCTCGAGGCCAAGCTCGCTGCTGCCAAGAAGAAGCAGGCAGAGGACAGCGACGCGGACGCAGAGTAGTCCCATCCCTTTGGGGTGAGCACCTGACCGGCTTGCCCGCAGGCTAGCCGGTCTTTTTCGTTTTGTTGACAGTTGATTGTTTGATCAGAGTTGGGGAGATATCCGTATGGACGCAAGCCAGATCGTACTGACCGCTGAGGGCCGCCAGAAGCTCGTCGAGGAGCTCGCTTGGCGTGAGGGCGATTACGCCAAGGAGATCGTCGAGGACATCAAGGAAGCCCGCGCGTTCGGCGACCTTTCGGAGAACTCCGAGTACGACGCCGCTAAGGACAAGCAGGCCCAGAACGCCGCTCGTATTGCCGAGATCCAGGCCATCCTCGCCAACGCTCAGATCGCTGCCAGCACGGGCGACCTGACCGTCTCCATTGGCTCGACCGTCACCCTGGTCGACCCCAACGGTGAGCTCATCGAGGTCACGCTTGTCGGTACCACCGAGACCAACTCGCTCGAGCACAAGATCTCCAACGAGTCTCCGGTCGGTCACGCCATCATCGGTCACGGCGAGGGCGATTCCGTCGAGGTCGTTACGCCTTCCGGCAAGACTCGCGTCTACACCATCGCCAAGATCGCACGCTAGACCACGGTCCCGCGTAAAGGTATGTTTTCGCTCCCTGGGACCGAATCCTGGGGAGCGTTTTAGTTTGAGGAGCTAACTTATGGCAGAGAACCAGAACGCCGCCGATCAGGCATCGACGCTCAACGACGAGCGCGCCACCCGCCTGGCCAAGCGCGCCGCCCTGTTCGAGGCGGGCCAGAACCCCTATCCCGAGCACTCTGAGCTTGAGGACTACGTCGCCGATATCGAGGCTAAGTACGCCGAGCTTGCCGATGGCGAGGACACCGAGGACGTCGTGAAGATCGCCGGCCGCGTGGTCGCCAAGCGCGGTCAGGGCAAGATCATGTTCATCGTCGTGCGCGATGCGACTGCCGAGATTCAGCTGTTCTGCCGCATCAACGACATGGACGAGGCTGCCTGGAATACGCTCAAGGCCCTCGACCTGGGCGACATCCTGGGCGTGACCGGCGTGGTCGTGCGCACCCAGCGCGGCCAGCTTTCCGTTGCCCCTAAGAGCGCGACCCTGCTTGCCAAGGCCGTTCGTCCGCTGCCCGAGAAGTTCCACGGTCTTTCCGACAAGGAGACCCGCTATCGCCAGCGCTATGTCGACCTGATCGCCAACGACGATGTTCGCGAGACCTTCCGTAAGCGTTCGCAGATTCTCTCCACCTTCCGTCGCTTTATGGAGTCCGACGGCTACATGGAGGTCGAGACCCCCATCTTGCAGACCATCCAGGGCGGCGCTACGGCTAAGCCGTTCATTACCCACTTCAACGCGCTCGATCAGGAGTGCTACCTGCGTATTGCCACCGAGCTGCACCTCAAGCGCTGCATTGTCGGTGGTTTTGAGCGCGTGTTCGAGATCGGCCGCATCTTCCGTAACGAGGGCATGGACCTTACTCACAACCCCGAGTTCACCACGATGGAGGCCTACCGTGCCTTCTCCGACCTCGAGGGCATGAAGGCGCTCGCCCAGGGTGTCATTAAGGCGGCTAACAAGGCCATCGGCAACCCCGAGGTCATCGAGTACCAGGGCCAGACCATCGACCTTTCTGGCGAGTGGGCCAGCCGTCCCATGACCGACATCGTCTCCGACGTGCTCGGCAAGCAGGTCACCATCGACACGCCGGTCGAGGAGCTTGCTGCCGCCGCGCGCGAGAAGGGCCTGGAGATTAAGCCCGAGTGGACCGCCGGCAAGATTATCGCCGAGATTTACGATGAGCTGGGCGAGGACACCATCGTCAACCCGACCTTCGTGTGCGATTACCCCATCGAGGTCAGCCCGCTTGCCAAGCGCTTTGAGGACGACCCGCGCCTGACGCACCGCTTTGAGCTGGTTATTGCCGGTCACGAGTACGCCAACGCGTTCTCCGAGCTCAACGACCCGGTCGACCAGGCTGAGCGCTTTGCTGCCCAGATGGCCGAGAAGGCCGGCGGCGACGACGAGGCCATGGAGTATGACGAGGACTACGTGCGCGCCCTCGAGTACGGTATGCCTCCCGCGGGCGGCATTGGCATTGGTATCGACCGCGTGGTCATGCTGCTTACTAACCAGGCTTCTATCCGCGACGTGCTGCTGTTCCCGCACATGAAGCCCGAGAAGGGTTTCCAGTCCGGTGCCGCTGCCGCCAAGGCTGCCGAGGCCGGCAACGCCGCGAGCCCGTTCGTTAAGTCGCTTAAGCCCACGCTCGATTACTCCAAGATCGCCGTTGAGCCGCTGTTTGAGGAGTTCGTCGACTTTGATACCTTCTCCAAGAGCGATTTCCGCGCTGTGAAGGTCAAGGCATGCGAGGCCGTCAAGAAGTCCAAGAAGCTGCTGAACTTTACGCTCGACGACGGTACCGGTACCGACCGCACCATCCTCTCCGGTATTCACGCTTATTACGAGCCCGAGGACCTGGTCGGCAAGACCTTGCTCGCCATCACCAACCTGCCTCCGCGCAAGATGATGGGTATTCCCAGCTGCGGCATGCTGATCAGCGCTGTCCACGAGGAGGAGGGCGAGGAGCGCCTCAACCTGATCCAGCTCGACGCCTCCATCCCCGCCGGCGCAAAGATGTACTAGGGGGTTACGGCGTTTTACCAAACGCCGTAACCGCTCGACGCTGCGCGCCGCCCAGAGCGACAATTTGTCATTCAAAAGGCAAGGCATGACCAGAAGGTCTATGCCTTGCCTTTTTCATGCCAACTTGTTCGCTCTGGACGTCGCTCGCTGTCCGTCCTCTATCTGCGGTGTTGCCCTGGTTGGCACTTAGGGACGTTCCTTTTCTGCCGGCACTTGGGGACAGTCCTTGTCAAGCTATTGGTGCAAGGGAGACGACTGCCCAACGGATATTGCGCACATGGCTCGCATGACAGTCGTCTCTTTTATGTTTCCTTTAGCCGCTGCTGCCTAGGATGGAAGTTAGTCGGCAGGAAGGGAGCGTCTATATGGACGACGCGAGCGAGCGTGCAATCGAAGAGGACATGCTCGATCAGTTCAACTACTTTGATGATGAGGACGAGGAGCTGATCGATCGTCGCGAGCCAGCGCCGCTTGATTCCTTTGATCTGGTCGATGAAGAGGCTGATGAGGTTGAGGGTGAATCAGTGGAGCCCCCACAGCCTTCGCGCCTTGACTCGCTGCTTTCGAGAGCCCCCATGCACCACGGCGTTCGTGCCGGCGCGCTCCATATGAAAACTGACTGGCACCAGATCGTGACGGCAGGCGATGAGCTTGCCGTCGATGCGCCACTCACCGATAAGTCATCCATCATCTGCCGCACCGGCATGCTTATGCTGGCAAGCGGAACAGGTGCCTGGCGCGTGCGCGATACCATGAATCGTGTTGCTGCCGTACTCGGCGTCACGATTCACGTCGACCTGAGTCTTCTGTCGTTTGAGTGCACTTGCATCGAAGATGGCCACTGCTTTAACGAGGTTGTCAGCCTGCCCACAACGGGAGTCAATACCCATCGCATTTGGATGATGGAGAGTTTCCTCAAGGAAATCGAGACCTATGGTCGTCGCTTCACGGTACACGAGTATCACGAGATGCTCAGGACCGTTGAGAGCTCAAAGCCCGATTACTCTCCCTGGCAACAGGGCCTTGCGGCAGCCTGTGCTTGCGGCGCCTTCGTCTTTTTGCTCGGCGGCGGCCCTATCGAGATGGCCTGCGCATTCGTAGGCGCTGGTGTCGGCAACTTTGCTCGCTCCCATATTCTCAAGCAGGGTCTTGGCCAGTTTAGCGCGCTGACGACGGGCGTTGCGCTCGCTTGCGTTTCGTATCTGCTGGCATTGCTCGGCCTTGGCCAGGTCGTACCGGGGGCAATGTCGCACCAAGAAGGCTATATCGGCGCCATGCTCTTTGTGATTCCCGGCTTTCCCCTCATTACGGCAGGCCTCGACATCGCTAAGCTCGATATGCGAAGCGGCATTGAACGTCTTTCGTATGCTGTGTCGATTATTGTGATGGCGACCCTCGTAGGTTGGATGGTTGCCGAATGTGTGGGGCTGGCACCGGATGATTTTGCCCCGCTCGGCCTTTCGCCGCTTGCTCTTACTCTCCTGCGCGTGGTGATGAGCTTCGTTGGCGTATTCGGCTTCTCGGTGATGTTCAACAGCCCGGTAAAGATGGCCGCGGCAGCTGGGCTGATCGGCGCCGTGTCCAATACCTTGCGCCTTACGCTCGTCGATGCGCCGACGATGCTTCCCTTCCTGGGCCTCAGCGCGGGAATGCCTCCCGAGGCGGCAGCGTTTATCGGCGCGCTGGTATCGGGGCTGCTGGCAAGCTTGGCCGAAGTCAAGCTCACCTACCCACGTATCGCCCTCACGGTGCCATCAATTGTCATTATGGTGCCGGGCCTGTATCTGTATCGCTCGATGTACTACATGTGCACCTTCGATACGGTCAATATGCTCGGTTGGTTTGTGCGTGCAGTGCTCATCGTGGCGTTTTTGCCCGTTGGTCTGGGTGTGGCACGTACACTCACCGACCCTCGCTGGCGCCACACCAGCTAATTGGTGCAAGGAGGACAGGTCACTTTGCACCAAATGAGTTGCGGTGAAATAGAGACTGAATTGCTGCTTAAAGGGTCAAAACAGTCCGTATTCCACCGCAACTTATGGGGTCGGGGGATTATTGGTGCCCTGCATCTTCATAAACTCAACGCTTACGAAGCACGTGCCTTTCGTGCTAGGCTGGTTTTACCACATAAGTAGTCGCAGACGCACGTATCACGGGCGGGCGAGATGAAGTCCCAACAGCTCCATCTCGCCCGCCCGTTTTTGTTGTGCACTGCGGCACAACACAGAAAGGATTTCGCCCTTTATGCCTATCAACAAACGAGAGAGCCTGCTGTTCACCTTTATCATGTGCTTTTGCATGGTGCTCTGGATGAGCATCTACAACGTTGCCCTGCAGCATGGGGCCATCAACGGCGAGGTTGTTGCCGCCGCGTGGCTCGGCTTCCCCGTTGCCTACGTTTTTGCCATGTGCTGCGACTGGTTTGTTGCCAGCCCCCTTGCCAAGGGTTTCGCCTTTAAGTTCCTGGTCACGCCGGGCAAGAGCTCGCCGCTTGCCATGACGCTCGCCGTCAGCTCCTGCATGGTCGTTCCCATGGTCATCATCATGTCGCTCTACGGCGCGTGCGAAGGCCTGTTCCATATGCCCGGCGGCCCGCTTGCCAATTTGCAGACGCTGCCGATGATGTGGCTCGTCAACATTCCGCGCAACTTTATCATGGCCCTGCCTTGGAACCTGCTAGTGGCTGGTCCGGTTGCTCGCTTTGTCTTCCGCCGCGCCTTCCCCATGGGAACCGTCTTTGAAGAGCGGCATATGGAGCTCGTGCGTATGCCTGGCGCTCCCGTTGCCGATGCTGTCAATAACGTTGTCGAGGACATGGGTGCCGAGCCCGCCTGCTAGGCAACGCTCAAAACCAAACCGCCAAACGGACCCGAGCAATTCCTTTTTTGTAGACGTTGTCGCGCGGCTACGGGTGGGAAAGGTCCCAACGGTTAACATATACTCCATATGGGTAAAGAGACCAAAGCGCTGCCGCGGGGCGGCGCTTTGCGTTTGAAAAAACTAGCTCGTCTAAGAGGAACTAGCATGTTAGACCGTTTTACCGATCGTGCGCGTAAGGTCATGTCCATGGCCAAGCAAGAGGCGCTCGATCTGCACTCAAATAAGGTGGGCACCGAGCACCTGCTGCTCGCGCTCGCTAAGGAGGACGAGGGTATTGCCGCCGAGGCACTGCGCTCGCTCGATATCTCCTACGATGACATCATGGATACCCTCAAAGAGGTCCAGACCACGGTTCCCGAGCCCAGCGAGGAGACCGAGGCTGCCAAGCTCGCCTTTACGCCGCTCGTCATCAGCGTGATGGAGCGCTCCTTCCGCGTGGCACGCGAGAACAACCAGACCTACGTTTCGACCGAGCACTTGCTGATCGGCATCGTCGAAGAGGGAAACGGCATGGCCATGGACATCCTCATGCGCCTGGGCGTGTCGTCTGCCTCCATCAAAAAGGCTATCGAGAAACTCACTGCCAAGGACCAGGATAAGAAGCGTCCGCTCGCCGGTGCCGGTGCTGGTCGTCCCGGTGCGGGCCTGCCGTTCTTTAGCGGCTCGGATGCCTCTCAGCAAAAGGGGAGCGGCACCGACACGCTCAAGCAGTTCGCCACCAACCTCACGCAAAAGGCGCGCGACGGCGAGCTCGATCCCGTGATTGGCCGCGAAAAGGAAGTCCAGCGTATGATGGAGATCCTTTCGCGCCGCACCAAGAACAACCCGCTTATCCTGGGCGATCCCGGCGTGGGCAAGACGGCCATCGTCGAGGGCCTGGCGCAACAGATTGCTGCTGGCAATGTGCCCGAGAATCTTATGAACCAGAATATCTGGACGCTCGATCTGCCGGGTCTTGTCGCGGGTGCCAAGTATCGCGGTGAGTTTGAGGAGCGCCTCAAGAACGTGATCCAGGAGGCGACCGAAGCCGATGACGTCATCTTGTTTATCGACGAGATGCACACCATCATCGGTGCCGGTTCTGCCGAGGGTTCTATCGATGCGAGCTCTATGCTCAAGCCAGTGCTCGCACGCGGTGCTTTCCAGATCATCGGCGCCACCACGGCCGAGGAGTTCCGTAAGTACCTCACCAAGGATCCGGCCTTTGAGCGTCGCTTCCAGACCATTGATGTCGAGGAGCCGAGCGTCGAGGACACGGTCAAGATCCTGACCGCGCTCAAGCCGCGCTACGAGGAGCACCACCATGTGCGCTATACGCAGGGTGCTATCGAGGCCGCCGCGAACCTTTCCAACCGCTACATCCAGGATCGCTTCCTGCCCGATAAGGCCATCGACCTCATCGACGAGGCCGGTGCCCGCGCTCGCATCGCCGCGAATCGCGCGCCCGAGCCGGTGCGCGAGGCCGAGCATCGTATAGAGGAGCTCAAGGCCGCCGCGCAGGAGGCCACCGAGAGCGATGACATGAACAAGGCCGCCGAGATCACCGGGCAGCAGAAGGCCGCCGAGATTGAACTCGCCGAAGCCAAGGCCGCCTGGACCGCCGAGCTCGACGCCAGCCCGCTCACCATCGACGTGAGTCAGATTGCCGACATCGTGTCCGTGACCTCTGGCGTGCCGGTTTCCTCGCTCACCGAGAGCGAGAGCCGGCGCCTGCTGCAGACCGAAAGCGTGCTCAAGACGCGCATCATCGGTCAGGACGAGGCAGTCGAGGCCGTCGCCAAGGCCGTGCGCCGCAGCCGTTCGCCGCTCAAGGACCCGCGTCGCCCCGGCGGCAGCTTTATCTTCCTGGGTCCCACCGGCACAGGCAAGACCGAGCTCGCCAAGACGCTCGCCGAGTACCTCTTTGGTAGCAAGGACGCGCTCATCAGCTTCGACATGTCGGAGTTCGGCAGCGAGTTCGAGGTCTCCAAGCTCATCGGTAGCCCTCCGGGTTACGTGGGTCACGACGAGGGCGGTCAGCTTACCAAGGCCGTTCGTCGTCACCCGTATTCGGTCGTGCTGTTCGACGAGATCGAGAAGGCGCACCCCGACATCTTCAACATCCTGCTGCAGGTGCTGGAGGAGGGCCGCCTGACTGATAGTCAGGGCAAGACGGTCGACTTCCGCAATACCGTGATCATCATGACGTCCAACGTGGGCGCCCGCGAGATCGCGCAGGATGCGAGCGTCGGCTTTGGCACCACCGGCGAGCAGGGCCTCACCTCGAGTGAGATCAAGGGTCGTGCGATGGGCGAGCTCAAGCGCCTGTTCCGCCCCGAACTGCTCAACCGTATCGACGATATTGTGGTGTTCCAGAAGCTCTCGGGCGAGAACCTGACTAAGATTGCGCACCTGCTGGTGGACGACCTACGTCAGCGTTTGATTGCCAACGGCATGAACATCAAGCTCACCGATGCGGCCTATGACAAGATCGTGGCCGAGGGCACCGACCTCACCAACGGTGCGCGTCCGCTGCGCCGTGCTATTCAAAAGCTCATCGAGGACCCGCTATCCGAGGAGCTGCTGGCCGGCGAGTGGGGCGAGGGCGATACCGTCCTGTGCGACGTGGCCGACGGCAAGTTTGTCTTTAGCCACGGCGCGGGCGAGATCCCGGCACCGCGTCCGGCGGGCACGCTCGGTGGCGATACCGCCCCGGCAGCACCGCACACCGGCAACGCTGCTCCTGTGGGAGGCGGCGTGACCTCGGGCCCCGGCGGCATGATGCAAGCCGGCTCTGGTGCGCTGTAGGGATTAAACATACCTTGTATAACGGGGGCGTTTCCGATAAGGAAGCGCCCTCATTTCTATTGAAATGCGCTTCAATCTGCCGTGCTATACTAAAATCGAGATATAGTATAGCAAAGGAGCTGATATGCCTACGTCAATACTCGACACGCGGCCAGTTCAGATGAACGTGCGTATAGATCGCCAGCTCAAAGAGGCGGGAGACGCCGTCCTGACTCATATTGGCATGACGCCGTCACAAGCCGTTCGGACACTTTGGGAGTATCTGGTCGTTAACGGACGCATGCCCTCGAAGGGAGACGCGGCGGCTCCGGTTTCTGACGGAGTGGAGCCCCGGCGCATGGAGTCAAGGGCCGCGCAAGGCAGCCATATCGTTCGCGATTCGTGCCTCAAATACGGCATCCCCATCCCTGAGTTCTCGGGAGACTATGACGACCTCTATGAGGAGGCCATGGCGGAGCGCTATCCCGAGTGGGTGGAACTATGAGCACAGAAGGCGTCCTCAAGCTGTTAATCGATACCAACGTATGGATGGATTATTTTTCTGGCAGGTCCGACCGTACGGCAAATGTCGTCCATCTGATCGAGATTGCCGACGTCTCGGAGCGGATTGCCCTGTTTGCCTCGTCGCTTTCGGTCAAAGACGTTTCATATCTTGTCTCGGCGGCAATCAAGCAGGAGTGCCGAAGAAAGACTGGCTCACTGAGCGATAACGCCATTGCGGCGGCAGACGAAACGGCCTGGGCATGCGTTCGACAGATGCGCGAGCTAGCCCTCATCGCCCCGGTCGGTGCAGACGAGGTCTTCGACTCCTTTGTGTTCAAGTACCACCACAATGACTTTGAGGACGACCTGATGCTGGGCGTCGCCAATCGCATTGATGCCGATTACGTCGTGACGGAGGACAAGAATCTTATTAAACATACCAATGGTGTATGCATTAATGTTCAACAGGCGTTGAGGTTGGTTGGGGGGTCCAACGTTCCCTCTGCACGGCTCGTCTAGCTTGCTTTACCTTGATAAAGTGGCGTTTCCTCACCGTTAGCCGATGATGCAAGGGCGCTCGGCGTTTTCGACTGGTTTATGCACGCAAAGTCTGGGAATATACAAGTCGCATGTCTTACTGTCTAACCAGTTGCGCCAAGGAGGCACCATGGACTACAAGATTACCGGCTACGAGCCCGCCCAGCTGTTCCATTTCTTTGAGGAGGTCAGCGCGATCCCCCGTGGGTCTGGCAACGAGAAGGGCATCAGCGATTTCCTGGTTGCGTTTGCCAAGGAGCGCGGCCTCGATGTGTACCAGGACGAGGTCTACAACGTCATCATTCGCAAGCCCGCATCTGCCGGTGCCGAGAATACCCCGACCGTGATGCTGCAGGGCCATATCGACATGGTTTGCGACAAGTTGGGCTCCGTTGAGCACGACTTTACGACCGACGGTATCGACCTGGTCGTCAAGGACGGCGTCCTCACCGCTAATGGCACCACTCTGGGCGCCGACAACGGTATCGCCGTCGCTCTGATGCTTACCGTGCTCAACGATGATTCGATTGCCCATCCGGCTCTCGAGTGTGTGTTCACCACCGACGAGGAGACTGGCCTGGTCGGCGCCGAGACGCTCGACAAGTCCCAGATTAGCGCCCGTACCATGATTAACCTTGACTCCGAGGAAGAGGGCGTTGCCACCGTCAGCTGCGCCGGCGGCGTCGTCGTTACCTACACCTGCCCGATCGCGCGCGAGCACAAGACCGGTAGCACTCTCACGCTCGACATCTCCGGCCTGCTGGGCGGTCACTCCGGCTCCGACATCAACCTGGAGCGCGGCAACGGCAACCTCATCATGGCCCGCATCATCGACCGCCTGATGGTCGCCGGCGAGCCCGCCATCGTCAGCTTTAACGGCGGCACTAAGGACAACGCCATCAACCGTGAGTGCAAGGCCGAGCTGGTTTACGCCGACCACGCTGCCGCCGAGGCAGCGGCCGAGATCGCAAAGGGCATCATCGCCGACGTCACTGCCGAGCTCGAGGTCTTCGACCCCGGCTTTACCTGCACTGTCGAGATCGCCGACAACGCCGAGGTCGAGGCCATGGACGAGAAGTCCGCGCTTGCCCTCATCCGCGCCCTGCGTCTTGCCCCCAACGGCGTGATCCGCCGCAACGTCGCCACCGACGGCTCCGTCGAGGTTTCCTCCAACATCGGCGTGGTCGCCACTTCTGACGACGAGGTCAAGATCATGCTGTCCCCGCGCTCTTCGATCACCTCGCTGCAGAACGAGTTCAAGGATCGTCTGCAGACGCTTGCCGATGTCCTGGGCTTCGACGCCAAGTTTGAGTTCGAGTATCCCGGCTGGAGCTATGCCGAGCATTCGCCGGTCCGCGACGTCTTTGTCGAGAGCTATCGCGAGCTCTTTGGCTCCGAGCTGCGCATCGAGTCCATTCACGCCGGCCTTGAGTGCGGCCTGTTTGCCGAGGCCCTGCACGGCCTGGACGCTATCGCCGTGGGCCCGACGCTCTCCGATGTCCACACCCCGGACGAGAGCATGGAGCTCGCTTCTGCCGAGCGCTTCTACGAGCTGCTCATCGACGTCCTCAAGCGCCTCGCTGCGTAAAGGTTGCGCTGGCAGCAGTCCGAGCCACGTGCTAGCGGATTGTAGATGACATTATGAGAGGGGGCACCCGAGCTTTTGCGATGGGTGCCCCCTCTCTTCTTTTGGGAAATGTGAAATTGCGGCCACCTAGCCCATATCCGCCTTGATGAGGTCGAGGGTGCGCTGGCAGTTTTCGCGGACGGGGCCGAGCATATGCTCGCGCAGGTCCGCCATGCCGGGCAGGTCGGCGTATTCGTCCATGACCTCTTCCATGCAAATGGGTACCTCGTAGGCGAGGTCCATCATGGTCGCAAAGCAAAACTTCTCGGATAGCCCGGCATCGGTGAGCGTCGCCTCCAGCGCGGGGTCGCCCATACCGTGGTATCGGCGGATAGCGCCTGGACCGATGCGCCCCACACGATTTTCGCCGCCAACGCTCATGGCAAGGCGCGCCCGGCGGCGCATGCGCTCGTATGCCAGCCCCGATGCGACATCGTACATGGGGGCGAGCGCCGCGTTTGTGCCTTTGCCAAGGATGAGCGAGTAGTTTTTAGCGTGTGCGTCAGGCGCTCCGATAATGGCGTTATAGAACAACATATAGGTAAAAAGCACAAGATTCATGTGGTGGGGGACTGTTTTAATCAGTCGTTCTTGGATGTCTCGTGTAGTTGGTCCTCCGTCGGCGGTGTATTTCTGGCTTGGCAATACACCGAGCGCCTGGCAAAAGTCCTCCTGATGCAGCCTTTCGATATTTCCGCTGCTATTGACCATTCTGTCGTACCGTTCAACGACGAGCGCGGCTTCGTCTTCAAATGTGCAATAGGAGACGTTGGCAGTTGGAATGCCAGCACGCCGAGCTGTTTTCATGCAGACGAATTCGTTTAAGGCCTGATGTTTGAACCCAACGACACCATTTTTGAAGATATGGGTAGTGGGGGATGACCCTAGACATTCGCACCATTGGCCGTCATGCCAAGCTAGTGCAAATTTGCCTTGGTTGCCGCCCAGGGACCAGCTTTCGTTGGAGCCCATCCATGTCTCTCTTTCGTCATCGCGAATTGATTTGAGCTTGTGAGCGATTTGAGAATTGGTAAGCGGGCGGTATGCCGAGACCCTGCCGCGGGCGGCGTCTAATTGATCGGCTCGACAAAACTGAACGGCCCCCGCGCAGTCAAGACCGATATGGCACAAGAGGGCGACGGGGTTGTTGGATGCAACGTCATGCTCGGCGGCAATAGCGCGACGCTGTTCTTGACTGTCGGGCAAAAGGCCAAATAGGAACGGGCGGACGATGTTATGGCCATACGTGCGATTGGAAAGCGGCATTGTTAGCGATAGCGGTGCTCCGCGATAGGTTGGGGCGTATACAAAGCTGCAGAGTCCATGCTTGTCTAGCCGGAGAGTGCCGGCGATTTCGCCACAAATGAGGGTCGCAAGCTCCATCTCTGCCATTTATTTCACAACCTTACAGCCAAAGGAGAGGTCTGAAGTGCCGGAAAGGCCTTGCTCGACTGCGATTTGGGCCAGCAGGGCACCATAGGAAGATGGCGTTCCTTGTCGGGCGGGTCGTCTGCCTACGCTTGGCTTTAGCAGGGCATTCGAGTTCACGATAGGGAGGTCCGCTATCGTCGTCGGATGTTCGGAGGGCGATGCGATGGAGTCGTTATCGCTTTGCGCAAAGAGACCTATGCCGAGTGCGTTAAAAACGGTCAGCAACTTGTCGAGCCGAATACCCGTGGCGTCGCCCAGCTCGAGCGATGCGAGCAGGCGCTCCGAAACACCGGCCTTTTTGGCGAGGGCGGCACGGGTGAGACCCTGAGCCTCGCGTGCCTGGCGCACGTAGATGCCAGCTTGGCGCGGTGTGGTGATGGGAAAGGTATCCACGGCGATCTCCTAACGTGCAGACTTTTGCATATCAGTATGACATGCAAAAGTCTGCACGAAAAGGCCTCATGCAAAACTCTGCATGAGGCCTTGTGCTGGCGTTGAGTTTTGAGCGATTGTGTTTGGCGCTACAGCGCCAAAATCCCCAGATGCTCAAGCAAGATCTTAAGCCCGATGAGGATGAGCACAACGCCGCCGACGATGGTGGCGGGTTTTTCGTAACGCGCGCCAAAGGTGTGGCCGATCGCTACGCCGGCGACGGAGAAGATAAACGTTGTGACGCCGATAAGCGATACCGCGGGAACGATATCGACCGAGAGCGCCGCAAACGAGATGCCCACGGCGAGCGCGTCAATCGAGATGGCAATGGCGAGAATCAGGTATTCTGCCAGGTCAATCTTCTCGGCATTCTTGTTGTCGCCCTCATCTTCGTCTTCGGTAAAGGCTTCCCACAGCATTTTGCCGCCAATAAAGGCCAAAAGGATGAAGGCGATCCAATGGTCGATGGGCCCGATGATGCCCATGAACTGGCTGCCGAGTGCCCAACCGATTACGGGCATGCCGGCCTGAAACCCGCCAAAGAACAGGCCGAGCACAACGGCGACTTTAAGGTTGATCTTTTTCATGCCGAGACCCTTGCAGATGGAAACGGCAAAGGCGTCCATCGAAAGGCCAACGGCGAGCAGCACGAGCTCTGCGAGTCCCATAGTCTGGCTCCCTCTCTGCGGGCGAACCCGATTACACGACTACTCCCTCATTTATATGAGACCCGATGCTACCACATGAGCAGTCAAAGGAGCCCCGTCCCAAATGAGCTACCTAAGCTGTGTTCGCTCATTCTGTAAGCATCGTATTTCGCAAGCGTCACAGGGGCAAACCGTGAGAAACTTATTGGCGTTTATGGAGCGTATACGATGGGAGCGATGCCTTGGATAAGAACGAGCTGCAAAAGCGTATGGAACAGGCCATTCGCCTGACGGCACCTGGTCAGCCGATCCGCACCGCCCTCGACATGATCATCGCCGGTCACCTGGGTGCCCTTATCTGCGTCGGCGACACCGAAAACGTGCTCGCTGCTGGTAACGACGGCTTCCCGCTCAACATTTCGTTTACCTCGAACCGCCTGTTCGAGCTTTCCAAGATGGACGGCGCCATCGTCATCGATGGCGACCTCACCCAGATCCTGCGCGCCAACTTTCACCTCAATCCCGATCCCTCGCTCGCCACGAGTGAGACGGGCATGCGTCACCGTACTGCCGCTCGCATGTCGGTGCTCACCGATGCCATCGTGATCTCGGTCTCGGCCCGTCGTGCCGTCGTCAACGTGTACGTTCACGGCAAGAGTTACGAGATCCAGCCCGTCACCACCATCATGAGCTCGGTCAACCAGCTCGTTGCCACGCTTCAGACCACCCGTCAGTCGCTCGACCGCTCCCTGCTGCGTCTGACGGCCCTCGAGCTCGACGACTACGTTACGCTCGCCGACATTACCGGTATTTTCTCGAGCTTCGAGATCATGCAGCAGGCAAAGACTGAGCTTAAGGATTGCATTGTCAAGCTGGGCAACCAGGGCAAGCTCGTGCAGATGCAGCTCGAGCAGCTCGCCGGCTCCAGCATGGATACCGAATACGACCTGATGATCCGCGACTACGCGAGTGATTCCTCCGAGGCAAACGCCGAGAAGATCCGCGCCGAGCTGAGCCGCATGACGCCTAAGGACCTGTCCGACCCGCAGCACGTGGCGGCAGTTCTGGGCTATGACGACCTGGACGAGGATTCCGTCATGACGCCGCTGGGCTTGCGCACGCTTTCGCGCGTGTCCGTCGTGCGCGACGGCGTGGCCGAGAAGATCGTCGACGAGTATGGCTCGCTGCAGGAGCTCATGGACGACATCAGCGAGGACCCGGAGCGCCTGGGCGACTTTGGCGTCAACAACCCTGCCATTCTTGCGGACTCGCTGTACCGCATGAAGGGCACCAAACAGGGGAACGCATAATGGCGCCCGTATGCGCCGTGGTCGTTGCCGGCGGCAGCGGCCAGCGCTTTGGAAATCCCGGCGGCAAGCAGCTCGTTAACGTGGCGGGCCGTCCGCTCATGAGCTGGTCCATCCGCGCGTTCGATCGTAGCGACAAGGTCGGCCACATCGTCGTGGTTTGCCCTGCCGAGCGCCGTGCCGAGATGCGCCGCCTGGCCATCGACCCGTTTGACTATGACACGCCCATCAGCTTTGCCGATGCCGGCGATACTCGTCAGGATTCCACCCGCGCCGGCGTGCACGCGGTGCCGGCGGGTTTCGAATATGTCGCCATTCACGACGGCGCTCGTCCGCTCATCACGACCGAGGCCATCGATCACGCTATTGACGTGCTCGTGAGCGACCGCGCCCTCGACGGTGTCGTGTGCGGTCAGCCCGCGATCGACACGCTCAAGATCGTCGACGGCGACAATATCGTCGAGACGCCGCCGCGCGAGCTCTATTGGGCCGCGCAGACGCCGCAGATCTTTAGCGTCGACGCCATGAAGCGCGCCCACACCGCAGCTATCGCCGAGGGCTTTATCGGGACCGACGATTCTTCGCTGGTCGAGCGCATGGGCGGGCGCGTCCGCTGTGTCCAGAGCCCGCGCGATAACCTTAAGGTGACGGTGCCCGAGGACCTGCGTCCCGTAACCGCGATTCTGCTTGGCCGCATGGCCGAGGGAGAGGACCTTCCCCATGTTCAGTAACCTGCGCATTGGCCACGGCTACGACGTTCACCGTTTGGTGGAGGGGCGTCGATGTATCATCGGCGGGGTTGACATTCCCTACGAGCGCGGCCTGCTGGGCCACTCGGATGCCGATGTGCTCGCGCATGCCTTGGCCGACGCCATTCTGGGCGCCTGCCGCGGGGGAGACATCGGCAAGCTATTCCCCGACACCGATCCCGCCTACGAGGGTGCCGATTCGATGGTGCTGCTCGCTCGCGTGATGGACTATGCGCGCGAGCTGGGCTTTGAGTTTGTCGATGCCGATTGCACCATTGCCTGCCAGCAACCCAAGATCACCCCGCACCGCGATGCCATGCGCGCCAACCTTGCCCATGCCCTGGGCGTCGACGTCGAAAACGTGGGCATCGCCGCCACTACGACCGAAAAGCTCGGTTGGGAAGGCCAGGGCGAGGGAATCGGCGCCTGGGCCGTCTGCCTGCTACAGAAAACCGTTAAGGAGTAACGAATGCGTATCTACAACAGCGCTACCCATAAAAAGGAAGAGTTCCAGCCCATCGAGTCCGGCAAGGTCCGCATGTACGTGTGCGGCCCCACGGTCTACGACAACATCCACATCGGCAATGCCCGCACGTTCATCAGCTTTGACGTGATTCGTCGCTGGCTCATCGCGAGCGGCTACGAGGTCACGTTCGCCCAGAACCTCACCGACGTCGACGACAAGATCATCAAGCGCGCCAACGAGCAGGGCCGTACGGCTGCCGAGGTCGCGACGGAGTTCTCCGACAAGTTCATCGGCGTCATGCGCGCCGCCAACGTGCTCGATCCCGATGTGCGCCCCCGCGCCACCAAGGAGATCGGCCCCATGATCGCCATGATCAAGACGCTTATCGAGCAGGGCCACGCTTACGCAGCCGATAACGGCGATGTGTACTTTGCCGTGCGCAGCGATCCCAACTATGGTCAGGTCTCGGGCCGCAACATCGACGACCTTATGGTTGGCGCGCGCATCGAGGAGAACGAGGACAAGAACGACCCGCTCGACTTTGCCCTGTGGAAGGCCGCCAAGCCCGGCGAGCCCAGCTGGCCGAGCCCCTGGGGCGAGGGCCGTCCCGGTTGGCACACCGAGTGCGCCGCCATGGTGCATCGCTACCTGGGCACCCCGATCGATATCCACGGCGGCGGCTCCGACCTTGCCTTCCCGCATCACGAGAACGAGTGCGCCCAGGCCACCTGCGCCTGGCACCAGGGCTTCTCCAACACCTGGATGCACACGGGCATGCTGCTGGTAGACGGCGAGAAAATGTCCAAGTCGCTCGGCAACTTCTTTACGCTGGCCGAGGTCCTCGATCAGCACTCCGCTGCCGCCCTGCGCCTGCTGATGCTGCAGACGAGCTATCGGTCGCCGCTCGACTTTTCTTGGGAGCGCCTGGAGGGTGCCGAGAATTCGCTCACGCGTATCGCCGGTACGGTCGAGAACCTGCGCTGGGCCGCGAACCATGCGACGGCCGATGCCGATGAGGCAGCATCCGAGGCGTTTGCCGCCAAGGCCGCCGAGACCCGCGCCACCTTTAAGGAGTGCATGGACGACGACTTTAACACCGCCGGTGCCATGGGTGCCGTCTTTGGCTTTGTGACCGAGTGCAACCAGTACCTGGAGCAGGCGGGCGACGCTGCCGACAAGGCCGCTGCCCTGGCCGCCGCCGATACGCTGGTCGAGCTGCTCGATACGTTTGGTGTTGAGCTTCCCGAGCCCAAGGTCGAGCTGCCGCTGGGTCTGCTGGGCGTTGCCGCCGGTCTGGTTGCCTACACGGGCGACGACGTGGACGAGGCCGCTGCCAAGATTCTCGAGGCTCGTGCCGAGGCCCGTGCCGCCAAGAACTGGGATCTGGCAGATGCCATCCGCGATCAGCTCAAGGACCTGGGCCTGACGATTGAAGATACTGCCGCGGGCACTCGTATTAAATCTCTCTAATCCCTGCGGGTTTTCCAAGTGCCCGATCTTGCCGTTCAAACCGTCGCTCGCGTACTCAAGTACGCGTCGCTCCTCTTTCACGGCAATCTCGGGCACTTGGAAAACCCGTACCGACCGCCCGAATTAATATTCATGGGCGGTCGTTTATTTTGTTTCGTTTGATAGTTGTATTTAGGAGGTCGCTTTATGGCCGACAATCGCAGGCGTTCGCCTCGTGGTGGCAAGCAGACTGCTTCTGGCTCGCGTCCGATTCGCCGCAATGACCGCGCTGCCGCTCCCAAGGGCCAGCGCGATCGCACCCAGGCCGCGCGTCCGCAGCGCGATCGTAATCGCGAGGGCGCCCAGGCTCCCAAGGGCGAGTTTATCGAAGGTCGCCGTGCTGCCGCCGAGGCGCTGCGCACCGGTTTTCCCATCAAATGCGCGCTCATTGCCGAGGGCGGGGAGCGCGATGCCGCCTTGTCGCGCTTGGTCGACGACCTCAACGCCGCGGGTGTCCGCATTAAGTATGTGCCGCGCGCGCAGCTCGACGCACTGTCGAGCCATGGCGCTCACCAGGGCATTGCGCTCGAGGTTGGCAATTTCCCCTATGCGGACGTCGCCGACATCCTCGACCGCGCGGGCGATGGCCCGGCGCTCGTCGTCGTGCTCGACCACGTGACCGACGACGGCAACTTTGGCGCCATTGTGCGCTCCGCCGAGGTCGTGGGTGCTGCGGGCGTCATCATTGCCAACAAGCGTGCCGCCGGCGTGACCGTGGGCAGCTACAAGACCTCTGCCGGTGCCGTCATGCACCTGCCTATCGCGCAGGTGCCCAACATCGCCCGTGCGCTCGACGACCTCAAGGCCGCTGGCTTTTGGGTGGGCGGTGCTTCCGAGCACGCCGAGGGCAGCTGCTGGGATGCTCCCTTCGAGGGCCGCGTGGCGCTCGTCATGGGCTCCGAGGGCGACGGCATCTCGCGCCTGGTGCTCGAGAAATGCGACTTTTTGACCAAGCTTCCCCAGCGCGGCATGACCGAGAGCCTCAACGTTGCCCAGGCGACCACGGCGCTGTGCTTTGAGTGGCTGCGTCGCAACGCCGGCGAGCTCATGGGGGAGGAGTAGCGCATGTCCAAGAAGAACCGCGCCAAGTCCAAGGCCAAGCGCTTTGGCGAAGGCTCGGCCAAGCCGATTGTTTCGGCCGCGACCTATGGTGTGGGCGGCAATGCGTTTGCGCAGGCCATCGCCGATCCGGTCTCGACGGTGCACTCCAATAAGCCCGAGCTGCTGGTGGTCGACGGCTACAACGTGATCCACTGCACGCCGCGCTACGAAAAGCTCGTGTACGACCATTCCGACGATCCGTATTCCAGCGACGTTCACGATATGGCGCGCACCGCACTCATCAACGACGTGGCGGCGTTTGCCCAGGGCCGCTACGAGGCCGTGATCGTGTTTGACGGTGCGGGCAATATCTCTAGCGAGCGCCCCAACCTGCCGGCCCGCGGCGTGCGCATCGAGTTTTCGCCGACGGGCGTTTCTGCCGATACCGTGGTACAGAAGCTCTGCATCGAGGCACGTGAGGAGGGCCGCGCGTGCTCCGTGGTATCGAGTGACGGCACAATCCAGGCCGTCGTCATGGGCAAGGGTGTTACGCGCATCTCGAGCCGCATGCTGGTGGACGAGATCAAGCAGATCGATAACGACGTTCACGAGGCAGAGGAGGCTCCGCAGATCAAGATGACTCTGGGCAGTCGCCTGAGCCCCGATGCCCTGGCCAAGCTAAAGGCCCTTCGTGGCCGGTAGGGGAGTATCTGTAGAGACCAGCTACTCGGCTGGTCAATTCACTGGCTTGTAGTTATTGGATTGTGGACTTGCCATCGCCAAAACGAATAGTTTTTTGTTTTGGCGAACAGACGAAACTATTCGTTCTGGCGAATAGTTTTGAGATGTGGTCGGTCGAAGGGCCTGTTGCGCCCCATCCTCAATTCCTTTATCCTTAACAGGCTTCGCGCGAAAGCGCCAAGTGTGCCAGTGTGGCGCAACGGTAGCGCAACTGATTTGTAATCAGTGGGTTGCAGGTTCGATTCCTGTCACTGGCTCCATGAGAGTTTCGGGCTCTGTTCCCTTGTGGGACAGGGCCCGTTTCTATTTATGTTGACATGTCAGCGGGTTTGACTCCCACCAAGCTTCAGGTTTGTCTCGATCTATAACACGGGCGGGCTGAAAACCTTTCTTACTGTTACAGAATGAGACGTAAGCGGAGGTCTCTGCGTAATATCTCGACCTGTAACAGATAGGGGAGAAAATGTTCTCTATATGTTACAGATCGAGACAAAAGCCGTGTCGAGCTCGGCTGCCCCCCCTTGAGCGTGGATTATCGGACGTACGAGCGTGGAAAATCTCCCGCTTAGTGAATGAGCGTGGAAAATCTGCCACTTTGGCCTTGGGGACACGCCAAAAGTGGGAGATTATCCACGCTCGATTTCAAACGGAAGATAATCCACGCTCGAGTCTGCCACGGAAGCCCGATCTCGACCTATATATAGGTGCAAATAGGCTGTTATCGAAGTTCGATCCTGAAGGTGTACTCCACTACGCCAAAGTGTTACCTTGGGAAATGTCACCTCTGTATCCAAAACCACTGTCCTTCACATCCAAACTCAACAAAACCGCAGGTCACGGCTATATAGATACGCCCGGAACCGTGTATCTAGAGGTTTTCGTTGACAGCCCCCAAGGTTGCATCGTATTATCTTTTTCGTTCGCGGGGGCGGCGGTCCAAAAGACCAAAGGACCTGCGGATACTTGAACGATTGGGAGTTTGCCCGAGTGGTTAATGGGGACGGGCTGTAAACCCGTTGGCTCTGCCTACATAGGTTCGAATCCTATAGCTCCCACCCGTCAAGTGCCTGTATAGCTCAGTCGGTAGAGCACTTCGTTGGTAACGAAGAGGTCACCAGTTCAAGTCTGGTTGCAGGCTCCATCCGGCGGTGTAGCTCAGTTGGTTAGAGCACACGGTTCATACCCGTGGCGTCACTGGTTCGAATCCAGTCACCGCTACCATAGGTAACACGGTGGCTTCTCAATAGTATGTTGAGAGGCCACTATGGTATAAAGGCAAAGTCCCGTCCGGGGACGACCTGTTAAGAGGAGGGCTTTATGGCCAAAGAGAAGTTTGAGCGCACTAAGCCGCATGTTAACATCGGCACCATTGGTCACGTCGACCACGGCAAGACCACGCTGACCGCTGCCATCACCAAGGTTCTCTCCGAGACCGAGGGCTGCAAGGCTGACTTCACTGCGTTCGAGAACATCGACAAGGCTCCCGAGGAGCGCGAGCGCGGCATTACGATCTCCGTCTCCCACGTCGAGTACGAGACCGCTTCCCGTCACTACGCTCACGTTGACTGCCCGGGTCACGCTGACTACGTCAAGAACATGATCTCCGGCGCTGCTCAGATGGACGGCGCTATCCTGGTCATCGCTGCTACCGACGGCCCCATGGCTCAGACTCGCGAGCACATCCTGCTCGCCCGTCAGGTCGGCGTTCCCTACATCGTCGTCTTCCTGAACAAGTGCGACATGGTCGACGATGACGAGCTTATCGACCTCGTCGAGATGGAGACCCGTGAGCTCCTCTCCGAGTACGATTTCCCCGGCGACGACATCCCCGTCATCCGTGGTTCCGCTCTGGGCGCTCTCGAGGGCGACGCCAAGTGGATGGACGCCATTCGCGAGCTCATGAACGCTGTCGACGAGTACATCCCGACGCCTGCTCGCAACAACGACCTCCCGTTCCTGATGGCCGTTGAGGACGTTATGACCATCTCCGGCCGTGGTACCGTTGCTACCGGCCGTGTCGAGCGCGGTGAGCTCAAGCTCAACGAGCCCGTCGAGATTGTCGGCATCAAGGATACCCAGAACACCGTCGTTACCGGTATCGAGATGTTCCGTAAGTCCATGGACTTCTGCGAGGCTGGCGACAACGTCGGTCTGCTGCTCCGCGGCATCAAGCGCGAGGACATCGAGCGCGGCCAGGTTCTCTGCAAGCCCGGTTCGGTTACCCCGCACACCAAGTTCACCGGTGAGATCTACGTTCTGACCAAGGAGGAGGGCGGCCGTCACACCCCGTTCTTCGATGGTTATCGTCCTCAGTTCTACTTCCGTACCACCGACGTTACCGGTACGGTCAAGCTCCCCGAGGGCACCGAGATGGCTATGCCTGGTGACCACATCACCATCGAGGGCGACCTCATCCACCCGATCGCCATGGAGGAGGGCCTGCGCTTCGCTATCCGCGAGGGTGGCCACACCGTCGGTTCGGGCATCGTCTCCACGATCATTGAGTAAATTAGCTCTTTGATATAGCTGACTTAGAGAACCCGGCACTTATATGGGTGCCGGGTTCTTTTCTGCAATGGATATTGAGCCGTTGCTGGTGTCGAGAGGATCGATAATGGTCCTGGATGCACCGTCGATTAGCTCTCGATGGCTTCATTGATGTGTTCCAAATATGAATGGATCCACCGAGAACCAATTGACTCGAGGTTTTCATTGACAGCACTTACGTGGAGCTGATAAAGTAACAACTCGTGCCCGTACGGGGCGGAAATGAAAGGTTCAGGATACATGCGTACTCTAGTTACTCTTGCGTGCACTGAGTGCAAGCGCCGCAACTATACGACCACCAAGAACAAGTCGACCATGCCTGATCGTATGGAGATCAAGAAGTATTGCCCCTGGTGCCGTCACCACACGCTGCACAAAGAGACTCGCTAGTCTCTAGTCACATACGCCAGTAGTTCAATTGGTAGAGCATCGGTCTCCAAAACCGAGTGTTGAGGGTTCGAGTCCTTCCTGGCGTGCCAGTCATTATTCCGTAAGCTCCCACTTGGGGGCTTACGGTTTACTCATGTATAAGCGCATTGCGCGGAGGTAACCCAAATGGCCAACAAGAAGAACAAGAAGAAGGCTCAGCAGCCGGCACCTGCCAACAACGCTGCCGCCAACTCCAAGGTTGAGGCCAAGAAGGCCGTTGCCAAGAAGAACGAGAAGGCTGCGAAGTCCAAGAAGAACGAGAAGCCTGGTTTCTTCGCCCGCACCAAGAAGTATTTCGCTTCGGTCAAGTCCGAGATGAAGCGTGTCACGTGGCCCGATAAGAAGGAGCTCGTGAACTACTCGGTCGTCGTTTGTGCTTCTCTGGTCGTCGTCGGCGTCGTCATCGCTCTGCTCGATGCTGGCTTTGGCGAGGCTCTTGCTCTGTTCTCTGGATTGAGGGGCTAAACCATGTCTAAGCGTTGGTACGTCGTTCACACTTACTCCGGATACGAGAACCGCGTAAAGTCCGATCTCGAGCATCGTATCGAGACCATGGGCATGCAGGACCGTATCTTTGATATCGAGATTCCTATGGAGCGTGTCACCGAGATTAAAGAGGGTGGCAAGCGTGAGACCAAGGATTCCAAGATCTTCCCGGGTTATGTCCTGGTCCGCATGGAGATGGATGACGATGCTTGGACGTGCGTTCGTAACACGCCTGGCGTCACCGGTTTCCTGGGCGGCAACGGCAAGCCCGCTCCGCTTTCCCGCGACGAGTACAACAAGATGACTCGTCGTCCCGGTAAGGGCGATTCGCCCAAGCGCACCTCGGTCGATATTCAGGTCGGCACGTCCGTCCGCGTCACCGATGGCCCGCTTACCGACTTTGATGGCAAGGTCTCCGAGGTTAACACCGAGGCTGGCAAGCTCAAGGTCACGCTGATGATCTTTGGCCGCGAGACGCCGGTCGAGCTCGACTTTAACCAGGTCGCTGTCATCGCTTAAGTTTTCGTCCGTTCGCGCGAGCGTGCTTCTTCTGTGACTGCTCATCTCAGGAGTGCTTCTAACACGTGCGTGCTTACGATATAGCAAGTACTTCACACTCGTGATTCGAAAGGAATGACCATGGCTGAGAAGAAGGTTGCCAACGTCATTAAGCTCCAGATTCCTGCTGGTGCAGCTAACCCCGCTCCTCCCGTCGGCCCCGCCCTGGGCGCTGCTGGCGTGAACATCATGCAGTTCTGCCAGGCCTTTAACGCCGAGACGCAGGACAAGAAGGGCGACATCATCCCCGTTGAGATTTCTGTCTACGAGGATAAGTCCTTCTCCTTCATCACCAAGACCCCGCCGGCGGCTCACCTCATCAAGAAGGAGCTGAACCTCAAGTCTGGTTCCGCTAAGCCCCAGGCCGACAAGGTTGGTCAGCTCTCCCAGGAGCAGCTCACCAAGATCGCCGAGATCAAGATGCCGGACCTCAATGCCAACGACATTGACGCCGCCAAGAAGATCATCGCCGGTACCGCCCGTTCCATGGGCGTCACCATCGCTGAGTAGCGATTTCTTATGGTAACGACGGGTGCTCCGACCTGGGCGCCCGTTAAATGTGTGCAATAGGGCACACGATACGATGTGGGAGGGCTCACGCCCGTTTAACCACAGGAGGTAATGCACATGGCTAAGCATGGTAAGAGCTATAACGCCGCTGCCGAGAAGATCGACCGCGCCACGCTCTACACCCCCCTTCAGGCTGCCAAGCTCATCAAGGAGCTCGACACCGCCAAGTTCGACGAGACCGTCGAGGCCCACTTCCGTCTGGGCATCGATACTCGTAAGGCTGACCAGAACATCCGTGGTTCCATCTCCCTGCCCCACGGCACCGGCAAGACCGTTCGTGTTGCCGTCTTCGCCGAGGGCGAGAAGGCCCGCGAGGCCGAGGCTGCCGGCGCCGACATCATCGGTTCCGACGAGCTCGTCGCCCAGATCCAGAAGGGCGAGATCAACTTCGACGCCGCTATCGCTACGCCGAATATGATGGCCAAGGTTGGCCGCATCGGTAAGATCCTTGGTCCCCGTGGCCTCATGCCGAACCCCAAGCTCGGCACCGTGACCATGGACGTCGCCAAGATGGTCTCCGAGCTCAAGGCTGGCCGCGTTGAGTACCGCGCCGACCGCTACGGCATCTGCCACGTGCCCCTGGGCAAGAAGTCCTTCTCTGAGCAGCAGCTCGTCGAGAACTACGCTGCCCTGTACACCGAGATCCTGCGCGTCAAGCCCTCTTCTGCTAAGGGCAAGTACGTCAAGTCCATCTCCGTGTCTTCCACCATGGGCCCTGGCGTCAAGGTCGATCCCGCTATCCAGCGCGACTTCCTGGCTGAGTAACTAACAGTTACTGCCTGAGCAAAGCAAGCATTGCTAAAGAGACCCGGTTCTGCCTCGTGCAGAACCGGGTCTCTTGCTTTTGAGTCAACGAAACCACCACGAAGGGGACAGGCACCCTTGTGGTGGTTTTACTTGTGTTGTACTTTAGCGCGATGTAGTACTACCCGAGGCCGAAGGGAGCCCAACATGTTTAAGAACACGCAACAGCTCCTAGGCCTAGCGCTACTAGATTGGATAGCGCGCTAGGGTTGTTATCTCGCTATAACGATTTGTTGTACCCGGGTGCGCTATCGTCTGCCGCTTTCAGGCGTGATGAGCGACACGGGTATTTTTCTATCTCTAGGCCTTCTCTCTCTCCTGAAAGCCATCTGTCATAAAACGGTCAATCAGGAGGAACATATAAGCCGCAAAATCACAATCTTTGACGCCACCCTGTGCGACGGTGAGCAGTCGCCGGGCGCCAGCATGAATACCGAGGAAAAGCTCTTCATCGCCCGCCAGCTGGTGCGCATGAACGTGGACGTTATCGAGGCGGGCTTTCCCATCTCGAGTCCTGGTGACTTTCGCTCCGTACAGGAGATTGGCAAGATTGCGGGCGACCGATGCACGGTATGCGGCCTGACGCGCGCTGTCGACAGGGATATCGAAGTGGCTGCAGAGGCGCTCAAAACGGCCCAGAGGCCCCGTATCCATACAGGGCTGGGTGTGAGCACCAGTCACCTGCGCGACAAGCTCCATATGACTGAGGAAAGGGCAATTGAGTGAGCGATCCATGCCGTCAAACATGCTCGCAAGTTCGTTGACGATGTTGAGTTTTATGCCGAGGATGCCGGCCGCTCCGATCAGGAGTTTCTGGTGCGCATTATCGAGGCGGCCGTAAAGGCCGGTGCCACGGTCGTGAACATCCCCGATACGATGGGCTACAACATGCCGTGGGACTTTGGCGCCCGCATCCGTGACCTGCGCGGGCGCTGCGGGTGCGGCCGGTCAGCGTGCGGTCGACGTGATGGAGTATCGCGAGTACGAGATTGAGCGCATTGCGCGCCAGGCATTTGAGGCGGCGCGCAAACGTCGCGGCAAGGTGACGAGCGTTGATAAGCGCAACGTGCTGGAGACGAGCCGCATGTGGCGCGAGATCGTGCATCGCGTGCAAGACGAGGAGTACTCCGACGTGGAGCTTGAGGACCTGCTCGTCGACAACGCCGCCATGCAGCTCATCAGTCGACCGGCAGACTTTGACGTCGTGGTGACGGAGAACATGTTCGGCGACATCCTGTCCGATGAGGCGGCTCAGATTACCGGATCGCTCGGTATGCTTGCCTCTGCCTCGCTGGATGATGGCGTATCGCTGTTTGGGCCGAGCGCTGGCAGCGCTCCTGACATCGCGGGGCTCGGCGTGGCCAATCCGCTGGCTCAAATCTTGTCGGTGGCGATGCTGCTGACCTACGCGCTCGACATGGGCGAGCAAGCCGCGTGGATCGAGAGCGCCGTGGCGCGTGTGCTCGACGAGGGCTGGCGCACCCGTGACATCGCCGATGTCAACACCCCGGCAGATAAGATCCTCGGCACCACGACGATGGGCGACAAGGTCGTCGCCGCGCTGTAGGCGATGCCGATTCAAGCTGTCAAATATCTCAATCTGTAACATCTAAGGGGCAAAATCGTTCCTACCTGTTACAGATTGAGATTTTCGGCCGAGCATCCGTGGTCTGTCTCGATCTGTAACAGCTAACCGATTATTTGGGCCCTACCTGTTACAGATTGAGACAAACCGTTGGGACAGGTCGGACGAGTCAGCAAAACCACCACAAAGGTGCCGGTCCCCTTCGTGGTGGTTTTTAGCGCAACGAGGTGTTCCCAGCCGACCATACGGGCGGCCTTGCGCTCACGCTGCTCGATGACAGCGCATCTTTAGACGCGAAGTGCGGAACCGGGTGCATATACGAGCCGCGTAGCGTTACGAATTCATGGGAATGACCGTATCGCCAATTTGTACGCTTGCAATCTTGTCTGTGTCACAAACTTGCGAGAACGGCCAGGTCTTGTGGACATCAGTGGTGCCGTTATCCAGTTTATTTGCGAAATAGCCGCTGTGGCTGGTTGCGTCCTCAACATGACCGTCTTTGAACGTCACGATGAGGGGTATGTTGCCAACGGCATCCATAGACTCCTCCATGTTTTGAGACATCTTGCCGCTGTTGTTGTCGTGTTCGATGGAACGATCTATGTTGTAGCGGACTGAAACGCCAACGCAGGATACGGTGGCCTCTTGAATCGTCGCCTTGGTGCCGTTAAAGTTGACCGATTTGGGCGCGGGAATCGTAACGGATGTATCTTCGTAATTCAGCTGGAACTTAAGATCCCATGGGCCCGTAAGTATTTTCTTATACTCGGGAAGCTCTTTGCCAGCACGTGGCACAACGAGAGAGTTGATATGCGTGCGGACGGTCCTGCCCATAAGGCCGGGTGATTCAACGCTGAACTGTGCAAAGTATTGAATGCTGGAGTCATTGGGGTTCTTGTCAATGAGCCATGATTGGCCTTGGCCGCCATGCTCGCCATCAACGTATACGTTTCCATCGACACTTCCGGCGATAGTTCCGTTCTCGCCCGGCTCGGAAAGCTTTTTCAGGGCAGCGGGATCGTCGAACGTAAGCGTATAGGCGATGGTAACCATATCCTTGTCGCCCATGATGGCGTCGGCGGTCACGGTGACTCCGTTGTTGGAGCAGCTAGCACCGACGGGCCGGCCAATACGGTCGATGATCTCGGTTTGAGAAGCAGGTCCGTCAAAGATGTCGGAAAGCATGTCAGAAGGAAGCGGCAGGACGCCTGTTGCCATAGCCGTGCCAGCGCCTCCAATGACGATAGCGAGGACTGCCGTTACAGCGGCAATGCGAGCGACTGTTCTTACGGGATGGCGGGCGATGCGCGGCTTGCGTCGCGTGCCATTAAAGTTGCTTTGAGCGGTCGCCGCATCGCTCGAGGCGACGGACTGAGCAATCGAGTTTGCCATGTGCTGCTTCGCATTATCGGTAAACGAAATGTGCTCCAGGGCGTGGCGATAGTCATTCGAATTCGTAGTCATTGTGGTCTCCTTTCAAGGAAAGCCGAAGTGACGCACGTCCGCGGCTAAGGTGCTGGGCGGTTGCAGCTGGCGTCGCGTGAACGGCGTCTGCGATTTCCCTGATGCTCATGCCTGCGTAGTAGTGCAAAAAGATGGCGATGCGCTGTGCTTGAGGCAGGGCCGTGACAGCGGAAAGAATGGCACAGTCGCGTTGCGCGAATTCTTGCTCGGTATGTGTTACGGGTGCGCAGAAATCGGGGAGCGAATCGAGGTCGACAACCGGGTGATTCGCGTGCGTACGGCCGATATCGCGACATGCGTTCAGTGCGACTCGGATCACCCAAGCACGTTCGTGTTCGAGCGAGTCGAACGGTTGAGTGCGTTGGAGAATCTTGATCAGCGTGTCCTGGCAGATGTCTTGAGCGTCGTCAGCGGATCCAAGGGCCGAATAGCACAATCGAAGGATGAGGTCGGAATACGTGTCGACCAAGCGCTTTGCTTCCCGCTCGATCTGATCGGCATCGCATCGGAGCGTGCTATTGCGGTTACGGCGTGCAGGCATAGTGTCACCTCCAATTGGTCGTGGTGGATATAGGGAAGGCGTCTCGCGAGGTCCCTCTACATACAACACGGTCGAGACTGCATAAGTTGACAAAAAAAGACGGCACGTGAGCGCCGTCCTTACAAAACAATGAGTGTTCTCGTTAATTACACAAGCACCGTGATGGACAGGTCGGACGAGTCAGCAAAACCACCATAAAGGTGCCTATCCCCTTCGTGGTGGTTGTTGGCAGTTACCAGGGGGTTCTGGCGGTTGAAGACTCGATTGCTTCGTGGCGTTTGAGCTCGCGGCGCATGGTTTGCGAGTTGAGCCAAGCGGCCTTCCAACCGCGCGTGGGGTAGCGCGCCTCGTCAATTTCGATCTTGGTATAGCCGCAGGCGTTGACAATCTTCGTTCCGCATGGGTGTTGGCGCTCGCGTTGAAAGTTGGGGCCGTAGCTTTGGTGCACATGCCCGTGAATCATATAGTCGGGACCCCAAGACTCAAGAGCCGCATTAAAGCACTCGAATCCTCGATGCGGCAGGTCGTCCAGGTCGCCCATGCCTGCGACGGGTGCATGGGTAAGTAGAATATCGCATCCGTCTACCAGTGCGATTTTTCGCGATAGCTTGCGCATGCGTTTTGCCATCTCGCGCTCGGTATACATGTTCGCGCCGTCGCGGTAGCGCATGGAGCCGCCAAGCCCCGCAATGCGGATGCCGCGATACACGTACACGGTGTCTTCGACACAAATGCAGCCGCCCGGTGCATGACGCGCATAGCGGTCATCGTGATTGCCACGCACGTAGATGAGCGGTTTGTTGATGACCGTGACCAAAAACTCAAGATAATCCGGGTCCAGATCTCCTGCGGATAAAATCAAATCGATACCCTCAAAGCGCTCCTTGCGAAAGCACTCCCATAGGCATCGTTCTTCGGTATCGGCTATGGCAAGGATTTTCATAGGGCGCGGACCTTCGGCTCATCGTCGAGTTGCGGAATGGTGCCCACCACGTTGTCGGCCAGCCAGTCCATCTCGACGATTTGCGTGCTCGGCAGCGGGGGAAAGCCCTCGATCTGCACCACGCCGTCTTGGCTATGGAGCTCGCCGCCAAATGGATTGATGGAGCCCTCGACGATGCCATTGCGGAGGAGCTGAACAAGCTTGCGCGTCTGGTAGGGCAGGCCCGGAGCATAACGGATGTCGATAACGCCCGAGCTCATGCCATACCAGTAGTTGACGGCGCGAACCTGGCTGTCGTCACTGGTCTCATCCCAGGTGCCGTGCAGCAGACTTCGCACGATAAGCTCGTAGTATCGGCCCCAATTCCATACCGGCATGGCGATGCCGGCGACCTTGCCATCGACCAGGCGGTGAAGTCCGTAGGCCGTAGGGTCTTCGAGCGACTTTGACATGTCAGCGCCGGTCATGACGCTCACGCCCTCGCGGCACATGGCCTCGGCAAGGCCTCCGGCGGGCACATCGCCCCAGGTCAGGATAATTTGCGCGCGGGGGTCGAGCAGCGAGGCGCCGATGGCAAAGGCGTTGATCTCGCTAAGTGCGCCCGACGCAAAGACCGACGCGTGGTAGCCAATGCGATGGTTGTCCACCATGCTGGCCGCAAGGGCGCCCAGCAGAAACTTTGCCTCGTACATCTTCCCAAAATACGAGCGCACGCTTTGGTGGGGAAGGCCGATGGAGCAGTTGAGGAACCGAACCTGGGGATACTCAACGGCTGCCCTGAGCGTGTATTCCATCAGGCGATGCGAGGTCGAGAAGATGACGTTGTCTCCATGTTTGACAGCCGTTTCCACGGCGGCGTAGAACACGTCCGGATCGTGGCAGTCCTCAAACGCCTCGGTGCGCACGATACCGCCAAAGTGCTCATCGAGATACTGGCGCCCTTGATCGTGCAGGCTGTCCCAGCTCGACGTCGAACAGGGGAACTCATGGATAAAGGCGATGCGTAGGGGGTTGGCCACCGAGTAGACGGTCTTGCCCATAAAGAAGTTGAGCACGCCGGAGGTGGACTTGGCGGGTGTCTCTTCCTCATCGACGCTCGGTGCCTCGACAAGATCGACCTTGTCCTCGTCATTTTTGCCGGCAATGACCAGCTCGCGCCAAATCTTGCACAGGCGGTTTACGACGATGTCCGTCGGCGTATCCAGCAGGCGGTCCTGGTTGTACACGTTGAGGTAGACGAGCATGGCGTCGGCGGGCGTAATGTCCAGATGGTCGCCGCCGGCGCGCAGGTAGGCGCGTTTAAAGAGTAGGAAGGTGTGGCGCAGGTAGTCGACCTTTTTCTGTGGCCACTTTTCGACAAGGTCCTGTCCGAGCATCTTGGCGAGCGTCTCGTAGCTTCCCTCGCGCGAGAACTCGATCTCGTATAGGGGACAGACGCACCAAAACGCGCAGAACTCGCCGTACAGGCGACTTTCGACGGAATCCCATTTGCCGGGGTAGAGACGGGTGACCTTGGCCGAAACCGTCGGGGCGTCTAGGAATTTGAGGACGCTGACGCGCTTGTTGCCCTCCTGGACGTAAAACCGATGCATGAACTCGGTGACGATGATGGGGTCGCGATAGCCCTCGGTCACCTGGATGTCGTAGAGGTTGGACCACTTGTGGGCGAACTCGGTGTTAAATGGCAACAGGGGCATAAAGTTGCACGAAAAGGCAGACTGACGGCCCTTGGTAACCGTGCCGACGACCATTTCGAGCGGAATGTCCCTTAGGCCGACGCTCTCTCGCTGACCTAAGGGGAGCTGGGCAACGAGGCTATCGAGGTCCGTAAGGTATGGGTGCTCGCTTTGGCTGATGGCGTGACGGCGTCCCTGCTCGCCGCGCTTGCGTGCTTGACGATAGGCCTCTTCCATGGTGTCTACTCCCTTAGTCGTTTAAACAACGATATGAATCATGGTACCACGATGCGAAACCACCACAATGGTGCCTGTCCCCTTTGCGGTGGTTTTAGGCGATGATGGGGGCGATGGCGCGGATGCAGGCGTCGGCTGCCGTGAAAGTGGTGCTGTCGTCGCTGACGATAAAGATGATCTTGCCCTTAATGCCAAAGTCGCCGATCTCGCTAAAGAGCACATACGGCTCCTTGTCAAAACCCGAGATGGGCGAGACGGCCGTTTTAGTGGCGCTGGTCAGCTCGTCTGCCAGTGCGTCGAGCGAAGCCCATTTTGAGGGGTCTTTCACCGCGACGGGGACGGCTACGCGCCCAAAGGGCATCAAATGCACGAGCGTGTTCTTGGAGATGTTGGAGTTGGGGACGATGATAGTCTGCCCGCAGGCATCTTCGATGGTCGTGTGGCGCCAGGTGATGTCCTGGACCACGCCTGATACACCACCGACCTCGATGTTGTCGCCAGGCTTGATGATGCCCATAAAGGTCACCTGCATGCCGCCGATAAGGTTTGAGAGCGTGTCCTGAAAGCCCAGGGAGATGGCGATGCCGCCGACGCCAAGAGCGGCGACGAGCGCGTTTGCGTTAATGCCAAAGCAGTTGTCGAGGATAAAGCTGCCGCCGATCATCCAGATGACGGCGCGAGCGATGTTGATGAAGATGCTCGATGCTGGAAGCGGGTTATCGTCGCGGTTGAGTAGGTGGCGCAGCGTCTTGGAAACGACTTTGGTGGCGATTGCCGTGCCTATCGCCAAGATGACGGCCCAGATGATGTTGTGGACCCACCGTTGCTCAAAAAAATGAAGAATCGGCTCAAACAATTCCATGTAGGGAAAACCTCCTAATGATCATTCAACCATGATACCCACCAAAAAGCCCGTCCGATAACATCGGACGGGCCGATAACTTGAGATGGGGCGGTCGCGGTGGCGTAAGCTGGGGCGCCGGCGAGCACGCCGGTAAGGAGTGCGGCGGTCAAGCAAGACGGGGAAGAGGTCTTCTCATGGCAGTTTCCTTAGTTCTTAACCAGTGGTCCCTGCTGACGCTGGATTATCGACATAATATGCGAAAACCGCCGCAAAGGCGTCTGTCCCTTTGCGGCGGTTTTGACGTTTGCGCAAATAAAACCTGCCAAAATAAACCTGTCCCTTTTTGGCAGGTTTTAGCTCAGCAGCATGCGGTCGTTGGCGAGCTCGCCGCCCGAGACCTCCTCGAACTTCTGCAGTAGGTCGGCGACGGTGAGCGACTTTTTCTCGTCGCCTGCCACATCGTAGATCACGTGGCCCTCGTGCATCATGATCAGACGGTTGCCCAGACGGATGGCGTCGTTCATGTTGTGTGTGACCATGAGTGTGGTCAAGTGGTTCTCGTCGACGATCTCCTCGGTCAGGTTGAGTACCTTCGATGCCGTCTTGGGGTCGAGGGCCGCCGTGTGCTCGTCGAGCAGCAGCAGGCGCGGCTTGGTGAGCGTGGCCATGAGCAAGGTGAGTGCCTGGCGCTGGCCGCCCGAGAGCAGACCGACCTTGGCGTTGAGGCGCGTGTCCAGACCGAGGTCCAGGCGCTTGAGCAGTTCAACGTACTCGTCCTTCTCGGCCTTGGTGACGCCCCACGAAAGACCGCGACGCTGGCCGCGGCGCTTGGCGAGGGCCAAGTTCTCGGCAATCTGCATGTCGGCTGCGGTGCCGCGCATGGGGTCCTGGAACACGCGGCCCAGGTACTTGGCGCGCTGCGACTCGCTCAGACGCGAGATGTCGGTGCCGTCGAGCTCGATAACGCCCGAATCGAGCGGATATACGCCGGCGATGATGTTGAGCAGCGTGGATTTGCCGGCGCCGTTACCGCCGATCACGGTTACAAAGTCGCCGTCGTTGAGGGTAAGGTCGACGCCGGTAAGAGCGCGCTTCTCGGTGACGGTGCCCTTGTTAAAGGTCTTCTTGACGTGTGAGAGCTTAAGCATCTACTTCATCCCCCTTCGTGTAGGAGCTGCGGAGCTTATAGCGCTCCCAAACCACGGGCACGCACAGGGCCACGGCGACGATTACGGCGGAGAGCAGCTTCATGTCGTTGGCGTCCATGCCCAACTGCAGCACGATGGCGCGGATAAGGAAGTACACCACGGAGCCAAAGATGGCGGAGGCAAGACGGACACTAAACTGAGTGAGACCGCCGGGCAGCAGGCGGCCGAGCACCTCGCCGATAACAATGGCAGCAAGACCGATAACGATGGCACCGGTGCCCATACCAATGTCGGCGTACTTCTGGCTCTGGCAGATGAGCGCGCCCGAAAGGCCGATGAGGGCGTTGGAGAGCACGAGGGCGATCATCTTGGTGGAGTTGGTGTTGACGCCCAGGGCGCGGATCATGTACTCGTTGTTGCCGGTGGCGCGTAGTGCCGAGCCGATCTCGGTGCCAAAGAACCAATACAGGATGGCAACGATAGCCACAGCGAGCAAGATGCCCAGGATGATGGCGACGGTGGACTGCGGCAGGCCCGTCATGTTGCTGACAGACGAGAAGATGGTGCCCTTGGCAAGGATGGGCGTATTGGATTTGCCCATGATGCGCAGGTTGATGGACCACAGGCTGATCTGGGTGAGGATTCCGGCGAGGATCGCGGGAATCTCAAAGACGGTGGTCAAAATGCCCGTGATGGCGCCCGCGATGGCACCGGCACACATGCCGGCCAAAACAGCGAGCAGCGGGTCGACATTATCATTGACGATGAGTACGGCGCAGACACAGCCGCCGAGGGCAAAGCTGCCGTCGCAGGTCATATCGGGGATGTCGAGCAGGCGGAACGTGATAAACACGCCAAGCACCATAATGCCCCAGAGGACGCCCTGCGAAACGGCGCCCTGCAATGCAATGAGCATGCTTCATACCTCCTAGGATAGGGTGGACACGTGATTTTCCATAATAGCGGTACCAATGCATAAAAGAGCTGCGGACGGATGTTTTGTCTCATCCGAAACAAGCAGGGCGAACGCCGGTCTTTAGCGTTCGCCCCAAGGACTCAGATATTGAATAACGCGGCTGTGGCGCGCGTGCGGGCCCTAGACGCGTTACCGCGCATGGTGCTACTCGTCCAGAGCGGAAAGGTCGATACCCAGAGCCTCGGCCATCTCGTCGTTCTTGACGACGACCAGGTCCTTGCTCGAGAGGTGCTTGATCGGCATATCCTCGGGCTTGGCCTCGCCCTTCAGGATCTTAACGGCCATCTCGCCTGCGGCGTAGCCCAGGTCCTTATAGTTGATGGAGAGGGTGAACAGGCCGCCGGCCATGCACATACCCTCCTCGCCGGTCACGAAGGGGAGCTTATTCTCCTTGCAGATCTGGCCGACCTGCGAAGCGCCCGCGGCGATGGTGTTGTCAGTGGGGGAGTACAGCGCGTCGACCTTGCCCACGGCAGACTCGACGACGGACTGAATCTCGTTGGAGCTCGAGACGGTGAAATCGGTGTACTCGAGGCCCAGCTTGTTGAGCTCCTTCTTGGCGGCTTTGATCTGGACGTCGGAGTTGGACTCGGCGGTGCAGTAGAGCAGGCCGACCTTTTTAACGTCGGGCAGGACCTTCTGCATCATCTCGAGCTGCTCGGCGACTGGGGTGAGGTCGGAAGCGCCCGTGACGTTGGTGCCGGGCTTGTCGTTGTCCTGGACCAGGCCGGAGGCGGCGTAGTCGGTGATGGCACAGCCCACGATGGGGATATCGGCCGTGGCGCCGGCGGCAGCCTGCGCGGCGGGCGTGGCGATGGCATAAATCAGGTTGACGTTGTCGCCCACAAACTTGTCGGCAATGGACTTACACGTGGACTGGTCGTTCTGGGCGTTCTTCTGGTCGATCTTGACCTTAAGGCCGCTCTCCTTGATGGCCTTGACAAAGCCGTCGTTGGCGGCATCGAGTGCGGAGTGCTCGGTGAGTTGCAGAACGCCGATGGTGTAGTCGGAACCGGCGGCAGCAGAGCCGGAACCAGAGTTGCCGCCGCATCCGGCGAGCGGGGCGAGCGCGAGCAGACCGGCGGAGACCAGAAGGCTCCTGCGGCTGATGGTGATGTCCTTCATATCATTACCCCCAGTATAAAAATGGCTGGAAACACTGCACTGGGACAAAGTGCAAGTGGAACTATAGTAGCGCTGATGTCCATTTTTACAACAGCCTGGCGGGTTTTTTAATACAGAATCGGATGGGCGGTACGGGTAGTCGAATGGGCGGCGGAGGGTCTTATGCGGCGGAGGAGGCATCGTCCTCGTCCAGGGCGGCGAAGAGCTTCTTGCCGTCGAGGAGACGTGTGGTGACGTTTCTCATTCGGCCGATCTCTACGGTACGCAACGTGTCATCGGCGCCTCGCGCGTCATAGACCGTTCCCAGCAAATACGAGATGCCGTCTCGTTGCTTGATGGCAAAGGGACGGAGTGTCATCCGTGCCACTTCGACCTCTCCGCGTGCCGTGACACTCGAAATATCAAAACTCACCGTGGTTCCGTGGTCGATGGCCTGCTCGATGAGCTCGCAGGCATCGATGCGCTTGACGGGCGTGCGTGTGGCCTTGGTGGATTTGCCGCCTGCGCTTGGAGCAGGCTCGGGTGCATCGAGGTAGCCGCGAACGTCGGCACTCGCCATGGCGACCAGGTGCTGCGCCATGCTTTTTCGAATGGCGATGGGCGTAGAGCGGTTGCGCATGACCATGCCGTGGAGTCGGATGATCTCTTCGTCGGTGAGCGGACGGGTCAAGAGCCGATACCCCACGCCGCGCTTGTACTCAATTTCGTATCCGGCATGGCGAAGTGCGGAGATGGCGGTGTAGATGCTGCGCCGCGCCGCCGAGATGGGCATGCGGGCGGGGTCGCCGGGATGGGCGAGGCGCCGGATCAACTCATCGGAAAGCATGGCCTTGTCCTCACCGGTGTTTTCGCTTAATAGTTGCAGGATGCGAACGGCGCGATAGGCTGCCATCGAGGCGGCGCCCCTCGTCGTGGTCTCGTAAGTTTCAACAGCGGTTTCGGTCATGGCGCCCACGTCCTTTCCGTTTTGGGTGGCGACGGTATGGAGCCTAGGACGCGGGGCTTTCCCAGGGGTGCAGGACGCCCTGGGTGGTCGGTAGTCGTCGGCAAGCGGCGGGTCGAGTTTTCAACAGCCCTGATCAGCTGACCAAAAACTTGACAAAAGCCTGACGGATGCTGTTGAAAAAAGCGCCCCTCGGCTTGCCGAGAGGCGCTGGTGCGACACGCTGTAACGCGCGGGACGGAGCTGTGGCGATTAGAAATCGGCGTTGCCCACGGTGCGGGGGTGCGGAAGGACGTCGCGGATGTTGCCCACGCCGGTCAGATACATGACCAAACGCTCGAAGCCTAGGCCGTAGCCGGCGTGTTTGCAGGAGCCATAGCGGCGCAGGTCAAGATAGTACTTGTACTGCTCGGGGGCCATGCCAAGGTCCTTGATGCGGGCCTCGAGCAGATCCAGGCGCTCCTCGCGCTGGGAGCCGCCGATGATCTCGCCGATGCCCGGCACCAGGCAGTCGGCGGCGGCGACGGTCTTGCCGTCGTCGTTCATGCGCATGTAGAAGGCCTTGATCTCGGCCGGGTAGTCGGTCACGAAGGTCGGGCGCTTAAAGTGCTCCTCGGTCAGGAAGCGCTCGTGCTCGGTCTGCAGGTCAATGCCCCAGCTCACGGGATAGTCAAACTTGTGACCGGCGGCGACGGCCTGCTCCAGGATCTCGACGGCCTCGGTGTAGGTGACGCGGGCAAAGTCGGAGTTTGCAACGTGGTTCAGGCGCTCGATCAGGCCCTTGTCCACAAACTTGTTGAGCATGTTGAGCTCGTCGGGGCAGGTGGCCATAACGTCCTTAAGAACGTACTTGAGCATGGCCTCGGCGTTATCCATGTAGTCGTTCAGGTCGGCAAAGGCCATCTCGGGCTCGATCATCCAAAACTCGGCGGCGTGGCGCGTGGTGTTGGAGTTTTCGGCGCGGAAGGTGGGGCCAAAGGTGTACACGTCGCCAAAGGCCATGGCAAAGTTCTCGGCATTGAGCTGGCCGGACACGGTAAGGCTTGCATGCTTGCCAAAGAAGTCCTGGCTCCAGTCGACCTCTCCGGACGCGGTGAGAGGCGGATTTTTGGGGTCGAGCGTAGTCACGCGGAACATCTCACCGGCGCCCTCGCAGTCACTCGTGGTGATGATGGGGGTGTTGACGTAGACAAAGCCCTGCTCCTGGAAGAAGCGGTGGATGGCGGCAGCCGCGACAGAGCGGATGCGGAACACGGCACGGAACAGGTTGGTGCGCGGGCGCAGGTGCTGCTGGGTGCGCAGGAACTCGACGGTTGCGCGCTTCTTCTGCAGCGGGTAGTCCGGGGCGCTCGTGCCCTCTACCTCGATGGAGGTGGCAGAAAGCTCGAAAGGCTGGGGCGCATCGGGGGTCAGCTTGACGGTACCGGTGCAAATGAGTGCAGCCGAGACGTTTTGGTGGGCGATCTCGTCGTAGTTGCCGAGCGTCTCGCGGTTCATGACGACCTGCAGGTCGCGGAAGCAGCTGCCGTCGTTGAGCGTGACGAAGCCAAAGTTCTTCATGTCGCGGACGGACTTGACCCAGCCGGCGACAGTGACGGTCTTGCCGCCGAGCGACTCGGAATCGGCATAGAGCTGCGCGATTTTGGTGCGGTTCACATATCCTCCCATAGCGGTTGAATGATAGTTATCCATACAGTTCGATATTCTAGCAGCTCGGCTCATTTGGGCTATACAGATAAGGTATTGACGGGACGGTTTTCAAACGAAAAGCGCCCGCGGCCAGATGGTCGTGGGCGCTTGGCGTGTTGCCTATTGGCTGTACGGCGCAGGACTCGTTACTTGGTCTTAGCCACCAGCAGCGGGTCGCCCAGCTTGACGAGCGGGTTGCCGCCGATAAGCGTTCCAGACTCGCCGACATGGTCGATGCTCTTAAGACGATCGAGCTCGGAGATGATGACGGTCACGATGTCCTCGTGGCCAGCGGCCTTAATGGCATCGCGGTCGAAACTGATGAGCGGCTGGCCTGCCTTGACCACATCGCCCATCTCGACAAAGCGGGCAAAACCCTTGCCGTTCATTTGTACGGTGCCCAGGCCGACATGGATGAACACGCGAAGGCCGTCCTCGGTGATCATGCCAATAGAGTGGTTGGTGACGGTGGTGGCGCCGATGCGGCCGTTAGCGGGCGCATAGATGGTGCCGGTGATGGGCTCGATGCCGTAGCCCTGGCCGAGTATACCCGAGGCGATGGTCTCGTCGGGAACCTCGTTTAGATTGACGAGCACACCGTTAACGGGAGCGTAGATGACGCCTTCGCGGGTGGCGAAGCTTGCTGCGGGCGGTACGGACGCCTCGCCCGACGAGTTGAACGTGGACTTGAGCGAATCGAGCAGACCCATAGATGCCTCCAACGTATCAAGTGCGCATGTGGCGCACGCGTAGTTTTGCCGGAAACGTTTCGTGTGTGTTTACCGGCTCGGTCAGCGTCTCTATTTTACGCTGCTCAACGACGGCCCTGAGCTGGGATTATGTGATATATCAGTTGAAGGGAAACTTATTGCGGATACGTTTCGATGCCGTGCGTCCAAGTGGGGTACGCTTGAAGGCGATACATAACGTGCGCACGAATCGCGCGAAGGGAGCATATATGATCGTCGAGAGCCATGCGCTGTGGGGCGAGGAGCCGACCGAGGAATATCCGGCGACGTTTACCTATATGGGGGCCGAACCGCTGCCCGGCAAGCCCAATGGTCGTCGCCCTGCAGTGATCATCTGCGGCGGAGGCGCGTTTACGCATATCGCTCCGCACGAGCAGGACCCGGTGGCGTTTGCCTTTTTGGATCACGGGTACCAGGCCTTTGTTCTCAACTATGTCACGAGTGGCACGGGTGACGTGAGCTTTCCGCACCCCCAGGCAGATCTTGCCAAGATGGTCGCCACGGTTCGTGCGAATGCCGACGAGTGGCATGTCGATCCCAAGCGCGTGTGCGTTGTGGGATTCTCGGCGGGCGGCATGATTTGCGCCTCGCTGGCAACGCAGTGGAAGACCGGTCCCTTCGCGGCACTTGCCGGGGCGCGTCCGGACGACATTCGTCCCGATGCCGTGGTGCTGGGCTATCCGTTGCTCGACCTTGCCTATGTCCGCGACATGCAGACGCGCGATCCGCGCATCGACTTGCGCGTGCCCAAGACAGGTGGCAAGACGGGACGCGATTTGCTCAACGACTACCTGTCGATGGTGACCGGCGGCGAGGCGACCGACGAACACCTGGCCGACATCTGTCCCACCACGCACGTTTCGCGTCAGATGCCGCCGACCTTTGTGTGGGGCGTGTCCGATGACAAAACGGCGCCGATCGCGCAGGTCTATCCGTTTGCTCAGCGTATGGCCGAGGAGGGCGTCGCTTGCGAGATGCACGTCTTTGACCAAGGCGGTCACGGCCTTTCGCTCGGCAATGCCAATACCGCGGTCGACAACGAGGACAAGCAGGTGGCGGTTCGCCCTTGGATTCGCCTAGCCTTCCGCTTTTTGGAACGCCACGGGTTTTAGTTACGGCGTTTTACCAAACGCCGTAACCACTTGACGCTACAAGCCCGCCAGGGCGGCAATCTGCCTTTCAGCTTCGGTGACATGACCAGAAGGTCAATGTCACCTCGCTTCAAGGCACCTTGCTCGCTCTGGCGGGCTTTCGCTCATATGACCCAATCCGCTGTCAAGAGCCACAATGGCCCCGCCGACCGCTTGCAATCGGTCGGCGGGGCCTGCCGTTAACCCGTCCCGGTCCGCCCCCGGCATGTCATCGACGCCTTCGGCTCAGTCTCATATCCGCGGATACCGTTCTGTCGGCCCGCACTCCATTCCTTCGGCGGGGTTCCCCAAGTCTGTCGAGGCGCATGCGGAGGGCTCCGCGCGCACAGCGAAATAGGGGGTATCCCCGAAGGCCGCCCGGCTCGCCGGGACGGGGGCTATGTCTATTCCGCGCCCTCCCGGCACATCATGCCGAGGGCCCAGAGCCACCTCACGAGCTCGGCCGCGGTGGCCGCGTTGGCCTTCGCCGCGGGCATGCCGCGGGCGAGCATCTCCTCGCGCCGCCGCAGGAGCCGCTCGGACCCCTTCCTCCCGTGCATCCTTATCTCGAGGGGCACGCCCGTGTCCCTCGGCATGAGCTTCGGCTGGTGCCGTGCCGCGGCGTAGCACCATGAGCCCTCAACGGCCAGCTTCCTCACGAGCGCGTTGCCCGCACCGCTGATGCCTCCGAGCCGCACGGAGTCGCCACTCGACCTCTGACTCGGCGCGAGGCCGAAATAGGCCGTGACCTGCCTTCCGGAACGGAACCTCGTGAAGTCGCCGACCTCGGCCGAGAAGGCTGCGGCCAGCGCGAAGGCGCAGCCCTTGATCGACTGGAGGGCGGCCGCCTCCGCGGCGATCGGGCTGGCATCCACGGCTGCCCTGTACTCGGAGAGCAGGTCCGCCCGGGCCTCCGCCGCGGCCTCGACCTCGTTCCTCAGGGCGGCGAGCGCCCGAACCCCGCCATCGTCCTCAGGCCTGACCTTGTCGAGCCACCTCAGGAAGTCGTAGGTCCAGTACTTCCTCGGGTTGCCGGCGGGCGTGGTGCCGCCGTAGACGAACCCCCGCCTTGCGAGGAAGGCGAGCAGCCGCTGCTTGGCGGTCGCCAGGCGCGCGGTCGCCCCGTCGTAGGCGCCGGCGAGGTCCCTGATGCCCTCGACCTCGGGGGAGGGGACCCATACGGGGGAGATGTCGTGGGCGAGTATCGCCTTGGCCATCCTGGCGGCGTCGTTCCTGTCGTTCTTGGAGGCCGAGTCGGCGGCCGACCTGGGGATCTTCGAGACCGCGGCGACGACGCACTCGACGCCGAGCCCGGCGAGCTCCCTTTGCGGGGCGAAGCCGGGGTAGCCGCTCTCGTAGGCCGCGAGCGACGGCCCGGGGAACCCATCCATCCACCCGGCGATCTCGCCCCAGGGGTTGCCGGGGAACCTCCTCGTCACGGCCTCGCCGGTGTCCGCGTCGAGGGCGCAGACGGTGGTCGACCTCAGGTGGACGTCCATCCCGAACGCGGTAGAATGCTTTGGCATGGGAGCCTCCCAACCTCGTTGCGGCGCGGCTGCGCCTATGGCACTTCAACATCATTGTCGCAGCCCCGACCCGCGGTCACGAGCGGGGGCTCCTGTCTTTTTAGTGCCCTCGGATTGGGTCATAGTGTCTGTCCGCGCCAAAACATCGGCGTTGCCATGGCCCAGATGCGGCACTTGGGGACGGTCCTTGCACCGATCTGTCGATTGAACATCGTTGCACGTTCGCGCTATCATGCATGGTTAAATTGGTTAGCCGTGGCAAACGGTTAGCCATGGTGAACATAAATACAACGCCCTGTGGGCGCCGGGGGAGGAACACGGACGTGAGGCTCGATACACTCGAGATTGGAAAGGACGCCGTCGTCGCATCGGTGACATCGGACGACCAGGCACTCCGACAGCATATTTTGGACATGGGCCTAACGCCGGGCACCGAAGTCACCATGATGAAGTACGCCCCTATGGGCGATCCGCTCGAGATTCGTCTGCGTGGCTACGAGCTGACGCTGCGCAAGGACGATGCCGCACGCATTGAGCTCGTGGGTGTTCACGACACCGATACGGGTCCGCGCGCTAACGCCGCAATCGGCACGACGGAGCACCCGGCCCTGGGCGAGGGGACGTATTCGCCCCGTGCTGCCAAGACGGCCGTGCCCGAGGGCGCACCGCTGCATTTTGCCCTCGCCGGCAACCAAAACTGCGGTAAGACCACGCTGTTCAACCAGCTTACGGGCTCCAACCAGCACGTCGGTAACTTTCCCGGCGTGACGGTCGACCGTAAGGACGGCACCATCCGTAACCATCCCGAGGCGAGCGTTACCGACCTGCCCGGCATTTACTCCCTGTCGCCGTACACGGGCGAGGAGATTGTCAGCCGTCAATTCATCCTTGACGAGCATCCCGACGCCATCATCGACATCATCGACGCTACTAATATTGAACGTAACCTGTACCTGACGCTGCAGCTTATGGAGCTCGACCGCCCCATGGTCATCGCGCTCAACATGATGGACGAAGTGACGGCCAACGGCGGCGCCGTGGACGTCAACCTGCTCGAGAGCCTGTTGGGCGTGCCTGTTGTCCCCATTAGCGCTGCCCGCAACGAGGGTATCGGCGAGTTGGTGGATCATGCCTTGCACGTGGCGCGGTTCCGCGAGCGCCCCGGTCGCCTGGACTTTTGCGCGCCCGACGGTCCGGACGGCGGTGCGCTGCATCGCTGCATCCACGGTATTGCTAACCTGATCGAGGACCATGCCGTGACGGCGCACATTCCGGTGCGTTTTGCGGCGACCAAGCTGGTTGAAGGCGACGAGCTGGTGACCGAGGCGCTTCACCTGGATCGTAACGAGCTCGACGCTATCGAGCACATCATTACCCAGATGGAGGGCGAGGCCGGCACCGACCGCCTGTCCGCGCTGGCCGATATGCGCTTTAGCTTTATCGGCGACGTGTGCGGGCGCTGCGTCGTCAAGCCGCACGAAAGCCGCGAGCACGTGCGCTCCGTCAAGATTGACCGCATCCTGACAGGTCGTTACACAGCCATTCCGGCGTTTCTGGTGATCATGGGCCTCGTCTTTTGGCTGACGTTTGGCGTGATCGGCGCGGCGTTGCAGGGACTCATGGAGGACGGCATCGCGGTCATCATCGCCTCGGCCGATGCGGGCCTCAAGGCGTTCGGTACCAACGACGTGGTGCGCTCGCTGGCTGTCGACGGCGTGCTTACGGGTGTGGGCAGCGTGCTGACCTTTCTGCCGATTATCGTCGTGCTCTTCTTGTTCCTCTCCATTCTGGAAGACTCCGGCTACATGGCACGCGTGGCCTTTGTCATGGATAAGGTGCTGCGTCGCTTTGGCCTGTCGGGCCGCAGCTTTGTGCCCATGCTCGTCGGTTTTGGCTGCACCGTGCCGGCCATCATGTCGACGCGCACGCTGCCGTCCGAGCACGACCGCAAGATGACCGTCATGCTCACGCCGTTTATGAGCTGCTCGGCCAAGCTGCCGGTTTACGGCTTGCTGTGCGGAGCATTCTTCCCGCAGGCGACGGTCCCCGCCATGGTCTCGCTCTATCTGATCGGTATCGTGGTCGGCTGCATTGCCGCCCTGGTGCTCAACCGCACGGCATTTAAGGGCGACCCGGTGCCGTTTATCATGGAGCTCCCCAATTACCGCCTGCCGAGCGTCAAGACGACGGTGATGCTGGCATGGGATAAGGCCAAGGACTTCATCACCAAGGCCTTTACCATCATCTTTGCCGCCACCGTGGTCATCTGGTTCCTCCAGACGTTTGACATCCGCTTTAATGTGGTCGCCGATCAGTCGCAGAGTCTACTTGCCGGTCTGGGTAGCATCATCGCGCCGGCGTTGGCGCCGCTTGGCTTTGGCGACTGGCGTGCATCCACGGCGCTCGTCACCGGACTTATCGCCAAGGAGAGCGTCATCTCGACCCTCACCGTGCTTTTGGATGCAACGTCACCCGCGGCGCTGTCGACCATGTTTTCGCCGTTTACCGCCTACGTGTTCTTGGTCTTTACGCTGCTGTACCCGCCCTGCGTGGCGGCAATCGGTGCCGTCAAGAGCGAGTTGGGCGCGCGCTATGCCGTTGCCGTGTTCGCGTTTCAGGTGATGGTCGCCTGGATTGTGGCGTTTGTCGTGCATTCGGCGGGCATATTGCTGGGGTTGGCTTAGCTATTTATTGACGGCGCAACCTCTGTGTATTGAGTTGTTGATTGCGGCCCCGCATCTGTACTGACGGATGCGGGGCCGTTGCTATATAATCGCCCACCGCCCAAGACAATCGGAGAGGTTTCCTACATGACTCAGGCAAGACAAGATGGCATCTCGCTCAAGCAGTGGCTCCCGCTTATCGGGCTCGCCTGCTGCGCGTTCGTGTTCAACACATCGGAGTTCATGCCCATCGGCCTTCTGACTGATATTGCCGTATCGTTCTCGCTCACCGAGGCCCAGGCAGGCATCATGATTTCGGTCTACGCCTGGGGCGTCATGCTGCTGTCGCTGCCGCTTATGGTGTTTGCCTCGCGCTTTGAGTTCAAGCGTATGCTGCTCGGCGTGCTCGCAGTGTTCTCTCTGGGTCAGTTCCTGTCCGCCGTGGCGCCCACCTATCCTATTTTAGTCTGTGCACGCCTGGTGGTCGCTTGCGCACATGCCGTGTTCTGGTCGGTCGCCTCGATTATGGCCTCGCGCCTGGTCGACACCCGTCACGGGGCGCTCGCCATCAGCATGATCGCCACGGGCTCGTCCATCGCGCAGATCTTTGGCCTGCCGATCGGCCGCGCCATCGGGCTGGCTGTGGGCTGGCGCATGACATTCGCTGTGGTCGGGGCCTTCTCTGCCGCCGCGGTGGTGTACCAGGCAGCGGTGTTCCCGGCCATGCCGGCGGGTGAGCGCTTTGCCGTTAAACAGCTGCCCGAGCTGCTCAAGAACCCGTTCCTCATCGCGCTCTACGCGGTCACGGTTTTTATGGCGACCGGCTATTACACAGGCTACAGCTATATCGAGCCCTTCCTGGCGCAGGTCGCGCACGTCGATGCGGGCGCCATTACCATGACGCTGACGGCGTTTGGCTGCTCCGGTCTGGTGGGCAGCTGGCTGTTTGGCCGCCTGTTCGACGGGCATCGCTTCCCGTTTTTGGCTATCACGCTCTCCGGCGTGCCAGCGGCCCTGCTGCTCATAGGTTCGGCCGCATCGTCGCTCGCAGCAGTGCTTGCCGTCTGCGTGCTGTGGGGCTGCTGCGCCACGGCCTTTAACGTGGCATTTCAGGCCGATCTTATCAAGTACACGCCCGCGGATTCGTCGGCTGTCGCCATGTCGATCTTCTCGGGCCTGTTTAATCTGGGTATCGGCACGGGCACCGCGATCGGCGGCGCCGTGGTTTCGGGCCCCGGTATCGCCTGGATCGGCTTCGCGGGCGGGGCGATCGCCGTCGTGGGCGTCATCCTCGCCATCACGGTGATGTTCCCGGCCATCCGTCGCGCCAAGCCCGTCGCCTAATCACCTTTCCTCATCAGTTGCGGTGGAATAGTTCCTGTTTAAGGCTTCTGAAGGCCCAAGCAGGAACTATTCCACCGCAACTTATTTTGGGGAAGAGGATGCAAGCCGGGCATACAATGGATGTCGTTGTGTTGAGCTTACCGGGAGGCTGCTATGTGGGCATACGAGACGACGTTCTATCAAATCTATCCGCTGGGCTTTTGTGGAGCTCCGCGCGAAAACGCCGCGCCCGTTGCCGAGGATGAGCTTGCCCAGGCTGCCAACGACGCGCCCAACCCCGATGCCCCCATTATGAAAATCGCCCAATGGGCCGACTACCTGCAGGAACTCGGTATTGGCGCTGTGCTCATCAACCCACCGCTCGAGTCCGATAGCCATGGCTACGACACGCGCAGCCTGCGCCACATCGACCGTCGCCTGGGTGGGGACGCCGACTTTGCCGCCGTGTGCGAGACGCTGCATGCCCACGGCATCCGCGTGGTGCTCGACGCCGTCTTCAACCACGTCGGTCGCGGCTTTTGGGCCTTCCGCGATGTGCAGGAGCGCAAGTGGGACTCGCCCTACAAGGACTGGTTCCACATCAGCTTTGACGGCGACTCGTGCTACGGCGACGGCTTTTGGTACGAGGGCTGGGAAGGCCATTTTGAGCTCGTGAAGCTTAACCTGCAAAACCCCGCCGTGGTCGATTACCTGCTCGAGTCCGTGCGCCGTTGGGCCGAGGTCTTTGGCGTCGACGGCCTGCGCCTGGACGTCGCCTATATGCTCGACCGCGACTTTATGCGCCGCCTGCACGCCTTTGCCCGTGAGCTCAAACCCGATTTTGTGCTGATCGGCGAGACGCTCCACGGCGACTACAACCAGATCGTCAACGACGAGATGCTCGACTCCTGCACCAACTACGAGTGTTACAAGGGACTGTACTCCAGCTTTAACTCAGTCAACATGTTCGAGATCGCCCACTCGCTGCACCGTCAGTTTGGCGGCGACCCGTGGTGCATCTACCGCGGCAAGCACCTGCTGTCGTTTGTCGACAACCACGACGTGCCGCGCCTGGCGAGCATCCTCACCGACAAGTCGTGCCTGCGTCCCGCCTATGGCATGCTCTTTGGCATGCCGGGCATCCCGTGCATCTACTATGGCAGCGAGTGGGGAATTGCTGGCGAAAAGGGCGGCCCCGATGGCGACTGGGCGCTGCGCCCTGCGCTCGATGAGCCTGCGCCCAACGAGCTGACGGCGTTCATCACACAGCTTACGCACCTGCGCTCGGCCGACGACGCGGCGGCCCGTGCCCTCAACTACGGTGCGTATCGCAACGTGATGATTCAGAACAAACAGCTGCTGTTCGAGCGCGCCTGCGACGACGCGACGGTGCTCGTGGCAGTCAATGCCGTGAACGAGCCTTATACCTTTGGAGCCGGCGAACTCAACGGTTCCTTCGTCGACCTACTTGCCGACGATGCACCCACGGTCGAGCTGACGGGTGCGCTTGAACTTGCGCCCTACGAGGTGCGCTATCTGTTGAGGGCCTAGGTCATGGCGGCGTCAGACGAGGGCTATCAACATATTGAGCATGGGTTTGATCCCGTGTTCGACCAGCGCTCGCGCGTTTTGGTGCTGGGATCGTTTCCCTCGGTGCTTTCGCGCGCCAATGCCTTTTATTACGGCAACCCTCAGAATCGCTTTTGGCGCGTGATGGCCGCGTGCCTTGGTGTGCCTGTACCACCCAACGAGGGCGACCCTTTGGTGGGCGGCGAGCCCGCGACGCTCGACGCCTCTATTGCCGCCAAGCGATCCATGCTGTTGAACGGTGGTGTGGCCCTGTGGGATGTGGTCGAGAGCTGCGACATTAAGGGGTCGAGCGACGCGAGCATCAAAAACGTTGTGCCGGCATATATCGAACGCATCACTGGAGCTGCGCCCATCGAGCGGGTGGTGTGCAACGGAGGTACGGCGGGGCGCCTCTATAAGCGCTATCTACAGGAGCGGACGGGTCTGTCCGCTGTCGTGTTGCCGTCAACTAGTCCCGCTAACGCGGCCTGGCGCCTGGAGCGGCTTGTCGAGCGCTGGCGCGAGGCAGTTGACTGGACCGCACGGTAATCTAGATCCTTGATTGAGCATGGGCGCCGAGGCGTTTGATGATGGCATGCCAGATTGGTGCGGGCACGGCGGGCTTGACGCGCACCATGCCGTCGACATCGACACTATCGGCATCGCCGCCGCCAAACAGCTGCGCATGCTCTATGGAGCAGCCCATGCGCACGGCGCCTACAAGCTTATCCATCGCTTCGGAAAATGGCCGGCGTAAGAGGCCCATACGCGGGGAGTGGCGAAGCGCCGCAATACCGCTGCCGGCACAGATGACAACGCCACCGCACCATGGCAGGTCACGTAGAATACATGCCCGGTACAGGTGGTCGAGGACTTCGTCCGCCTGCTTGTTGTTTTTTGACAGGGCCTGGACGACGACATAGACGCGTGTCTCTGTATCCCCGAAGCGATCGAGTATCTGCTCGACAGCGATCATCGCCTCATCATCAAATGCATCATCAACAGCGAACACCATGCCATCGACTACACCGGCATCATCCGCCTCCAAATCGACCGAACGGGGGAGCGCGGTGCCGGAAAGCTGAGCATAGGCGGCGATGGCATCCTGCAGGTCCCAAAGCAAAAACTCAAGATCGGCGCTCTCGGGAATACTGATATATGCAATGGTTTGCAACGTTTTTGGTACATCGCCGCGTGCAGTTGTCTCCATGCCGCCTCCTTTCCGGTTGGTTTCCGTTTAGGTTACACCGTCTGGTGGCGCGCGGGCGCGCTATCCTAGTGCAACCCTTACGAAAGGAATGCCATGCGACTGCCCATGAACACCTCGCTTGCCACGCTCAAGCCCTCCGGTATCCGCCGGATCAACGCACTCGCCGCCCAGCATCCGGGGTGCATCGCGCTCGCGCTTGGCGAGCCCGATTTTCCCACGCCCGATGTGATTAGCGCCGAAGTGACTGCTTCGTTGGACCGCGGTGACACGCACTATCCGCCGAACAACGGCCGTCCCGCCCTGCGCGAGGCGCTGTCTACCTACATGGGAGACGCGGGCCTTACGTTTTCGGCCGACGAGGTCATCCTGACCGACGGCGCGACCGAGGCCCTGTCGGCAACATTTATGGCCATGCTCAACCCCGGCGACGAGGTTATTATCCCCACGCCAGCCTTTGGCCTGTACGAGAGCATCGTCGTGGCCAACCACGCCAAAGCGGTCTTTTTGGATACGGAGCCCGCGCAATTTCAGATTGACGAGGAAGCGCTTCGCGCCTGCGTGACGCCGGCGACTAAGGCCATCGTCATCTGCACGCCCAACAATCCTACGGGCTGTATCCTCGACGCGGCATCGCTCGACGCCGTGGCACACGTGGCAGAGCAAGCGGGCATCTACGTAATCTGCGACGACGTATATAACCGCCTGGTCTATGTGGATGGCTATGAGCGCTTTGCCCAGCGCCACCCGGAGCTACGCGAGCAGACGGTGGTCATCGAGAGCTTCTCCAAGCCCTGGGCTATGACCGGCTGGCGCCTGGGCTGGCTCGCAGCAGCGGCCCCCGTCATCGCCGAGATCGCAAAAGCTCACCAATACCTAGTATCGAGCGCCGTCTCCTTCGAGATGGACGCTGCAGCTCGAGCTCTGACCGTCGACCCCACCCCCATGCTCGAAGTCTACCGAGCTCGTCGCAAACGTGTACTCGCAGCCCTAGACGCCATGGGTCTCGACGTGATAGAACTGGCAGGCGCTTTCTACGCCTTCCCCAGCATCAAACAATTTGGCCTAACCAGCGAAGCCTTCTGCATCAAAGCCATCAAAGAGGCCAACGTAGCCCTAGTTCCCGGAAACTGCTTCGGCACCGAAGGCCACATCCGCCTAAGCTACTGCGTCTCCGACAAAGACCTAGACGAAGGCCTCCGCCGCCTGTCCACCTTCGTCTCAACTCTATAGCCACCAGGGACGCAACACATCAGCCCACCGACTTAAGGATTGTGAGTGGGGCGCGCCGCTCAACGGACACGAGGATTCGCCGCAAAGTTACTGCAGCTCCGGCCCGAGGGGACGGGTCGAGATTTTCGTAGATTCCGCACGAGCCGAAGGCCACTTAATGTGGCCTTCGTGCGAGCCAGGACTTGACCGAGCGAAAATCTCGACCCGTCCCCTCGGGCCGGAGCGTATGCAGGGTTTGTGGACGAATCCTCGCGCCCGTTGACCGACGCCGGGGTCCCCGCCATAATACTTTCGGTTCACGCACGAATCCGCTGCCAGAGACAGCCGGTGCAAACGGGCATTGCCCGCGAGCTCAATGGGATATCCCGCCAGCCGAGGTGGTCGAGTAGATATGTCTTCTCGCCCCCGTCGCTCATGCAGCGCGGGGGCTTTCTTTTTGGACATGCCCCCGTCACGTCCTTGTGGCGGACCGTGCCCGGAAAGAATTCGAGGAGGTGTAATTCATGCCCCAGCAGTACAAAATCGACAAGGTTGCAGAGATCGAGTCCCGTATCGCCGAGAATGCCGGTCTGTTCGTCGTCAACTACAACGGTCTGACGGTTAAGCAGGCTCAGGAGCTGCGTCATCAGCTTCGCGAGTGCGGCGCCGAGATGAAGGTCTACAAGAACAACCTGGTCAAGATCGCTCTCAAGAACCAGGAGCAGCCCGAGCTCGACGAGATCCTCGCCGGCCCCGTCGCTTATGTGTTCTACGAGACCGAGCCGGTCGAGGCCGCTAAGACCCTTAAGGACTTCTCCGCTAAGTCCAAGGGTGTCCTTGAGATCAAGGGCGGTATCTCCGACGGCAAGGCCGTTTCCGCCGATGATGTTAAGGCTATCGCCGAGCTGCCCACCAAGGATCAGCTTCTCGGCCAGATCGCCGGTCTCATCTCCGGTTTCGCTCGCGACATCGCTGTCTGCGTCAACGGCGTTTCCTCTGGTCTCGCTCGTTCGATCCAGCAGGTCTCCGAGCAGAAGGCAGCCTAGTTGCTGTTTTCACCCGCGGCGGCAACGCCGCACCCCTGGCGCATTCGCGCCGTGTTTTAACTGATCTCCGTGCATCCGCACGGAAACCGAAAGGACTTAGAAATGGCTAAGCTTACCACCGATGAGATCATCGATGCTCTTAAGGAAATGACCCTTCTCGAGGCTTCCGAGCTCGTCAAGGCTATCGAGGACACCTTCGGCGTTTCCGCCGCTGCTCCTGCTGCTGTTGTCGCCGCTCCCGCTGCTGGCGCTGCTGAGGCCGAGGAGAAGACCGAGTTTGACGTCGTGCTCGAGGGCTTCGGCGACAACAAGATCCAGGTCATCAAGGCCGTCCGTGAGCTCACCAACCTTGGCCTGAAGGAGGCCAAGGAGGTCGTCGAGGGCGCTCCCAAGGCTGTTCTCGAGGGTGCCAAGAAGGAGGACGCCGAGGCTGCCAAGGAGAAGCTCGAGGCTGCTGGCGCTGCTGTCACCCTCAAGTAATCAGGCTTTCTCGCCAGATTCCTTTGCAGACGGGGTTCGCATTGCGAGCCCCGTCTTTTTTGTTTTTCGGTCCCTCGGCATCGGTTGCTCAAACTGCCATGTTCTGTGATTTGCGTCGTATCGGGTGCCCTGCCGTTGGGCAATAAAATTGCACCATTCGAGCAATAATTTGCGTTGACCTGCTGAAGAATTGTCTCTGCCTTGTAGCGACATATAGTTCCAGCGGTAAGATGCTTGGGTATCGCAATTTGGTCTGCGGCTGTGTGCCGCACGCATGGGGCGCTTTTGCGCCTGCGAAAGGATCTTTGAATAACATGAAGGCAATCATCCCCGCCGCCGGTCTTGGCACGCGTTTTCTGCCTGGCACCAAGTGCACGCCCAAAGAGATGCTGCCGGTGCTCGACAAGCCCGTCATTCAGTACGTCGTCGAGGAGGCGCTCGAGCCCGAGGAGGTCGACGATGCCATCATCGTTACTTCTCCCGGTAAGCCCGAGCTACTGAACTACTTCCAGCCTGATCGCTCGCTCGAGAACCTGCTGCGCGAGCGCGGCAAGAACGCCTATGCCGATGCTGTCGCCCACGCTGGCGGTATGCCGGTCGACTTCCGTTATCAGTACGAGCCCAAGGGCCTCGGCCATGCTATTCGCTCTGCTGCCGACGCCGTGGCAGGGGAGAACTTCCTGGTTCTTCTGGGCGACTACGTTGTGCCTAACCGCGATATCTGCGACAAGATGCTCGCCGTTTCCAAGGAGCACGGTGGCGCTTCGGTTATCGCCGTCGCTGCTTGCTCGCCCGAGGAAGTCAGCCGCTACGGCGTTATCGCCGGCGAGCGCGTCGGTTCGCTCGAGGGCGCCGAGAACGTTGCCGATGCCGAGCCGGGCGCTGTCTGGCGCATCGGCGGTCTGGTCGAGAAGCCCGCTCCCGAGGCGGCTCCGTCCAACCTGTACATCGTCGGTCGCTACCTGCTGAGCCCGCTGGTCATGGACTTGCTGGCAGATCAGCAGGCCGGCAAGGGCGGCGAGATCCAGCTCACCGACGCCATGGCCCGTTCGCTCGACCGCGAGGCCATGTACGCCGTCGTCATCGACCCGCTGTCGGGCTACGACACCGGCACTCCCTCTGGTTGGATGGCCACTAACGCCCTCATGGCTGCAAACGACCCCCGCTTTGCCGATGCCTTCTGGGACGCCATCGACGAGCGCGGCGGATTGATGCGCAAGTAAGCCATCGGGCACCGACATTTACGGGCGTGGACCTCGGTTCGCGCCCGTTTTTTATAAGAGCTGCGATTGCTGGCTCTCTGTTCACAGAAAATATATGAACAGATGTTCGATACACATACATCTACCTGCGTGTTTTCTGTCGAAAAACTTTGCTACTCCAAAAACTCAATCGCGTCAAGGCTTTTCTTGCCCAACGGTCGGTACCTGATAAACTATTAGGTTGCGATAACTGGCGAAGCTATGCCTCGCCAACCCACCGAGCATTTCCGTGAAGGAGGAAAAACCTGGTGACCTACGCATACACTGCCACTGAGCGCAAGCGCGTCAGCTTCGGGAAAATCCCGGAGGCCATGGAGCTCCCCAACCTTATCTCTGTTCAAAGGGAATCCTTTGAGCGTTTTAAGGACGAGGGCCTTCGTGAGGCGTTCAAGGAATCCAGCCCCATCCAGAGCCAGAACCATGTTCTCGAGGTTACCTTCGGCGAGCATCAGTTCGGCGACCCCGCGCACACCGTCGAGGAGTGCCGCGAGAAGGATATGACCTATCAGGCTCCGCTTCTGACCGACGTCCGTCTCACCAACAAGGAGACCGGCGAGATCAAGGAGCAGCTCGTCTTTATGGGCGACTTCCCCATGATGACCGATCAGGGCACCTTCATCATCAACGGTACCGAGCGTATCGTCGTCTCGCAGCTCGTCCGCTCCCCGGGCGTGTACTACAGCTCCGAGATGGATTCGGGCAAGCAGATCTACAAGGCCCAGATCATCCCGTCCCGCGGTGCCTGGCTTGAGTTTGAGGTCGACAAGCGCGACCAGCTCATGGTCTCCATCGACCGTAAGCGCAAGCAGAGCGCCACGATGTTCCTGCGCGCCCTTGGCATCGCCGTCACCAACGACGACATCATCGAGCTGCTCGGCAACTCCGATGTGATCAAGCGCACCCTGGAGCGCGACACCGCCCTCACCCGCGAGGACGCCCTCATCGAGATCTACCGTCGCCTGCGCCCAGGCGAGCCTCCCACCGTGGACGCTTCCCGCAGCCTGCTCGAGGGCCTGCTCTTTAACCCGCAGCGCTACGATCTGGCCCGCGTCGGTCGTTACAAGGTCAACAAGAAGCTCAACCTCACCACCGAGGAAGAGGTCACGGTGCTCACCGACGAGGATATCGTCGCGACGCTGCGCTACCTGCTGTCCCTCGCTGCCGGCGAGCAGGGCTTCAAGGTCGACGACATCGACCACTTTGGCAACCGCCGTATCCGCACCGTTGGCGAGCTCGTCGCCAACCAATTCCGTATCGGCATGAGCCGTATGGAGCGCGTCGTCCGTGAGCGCATGAGCTCCCAGGACATCGACGAGATAACCCCACAGTCGCTCATCAACATCCGCCCGATCGTGGCCTCCATCAAGGAGTTCTTCGGTTCCTCGCAGCTCTCGCAGTTCATGGACCAGGCGAACCCCCTGACCGGTCTGACCCACAAGCGCCGTCTGTCCGCACTCGGCCCTGGTGGTCTTGCCGGTCACAAGTCCGGCTCCAGCCGCCGCACCAACGTGCCGACGGCCGTCCGCGACGTTCACAACTCGCACTACAGCCGCATGTGCCCGATCGAGACCCCCGAAGGCCCCAACATCGGCCTGATCGGCTCGCTCGCCCTCTACGCCCGCGTCAACGAGTATGGCTTCATCGAGGCCCCGTTCCGTCGCGTCGAGAACGGCGTTGCCACCGACCAGATCGACTGGATGACCGCTGACGAGGAAGAGAAGCACGTTATCGCGCCGGCCAACACGCCGCTCGATCCCAAGACCAACGAGTTCATCACGACCGATGCCGAGGGCAAGATCGTCCGTCCGCACACCGTGATCGCCCGTACCCGCGACTTCGACGGCTCCTTCGGCGCTCCCGCCGACGTGCCTGTCGAGGACGTCGACTACATGGATGTCTCGCCGCGTCAGATGCTGTCCGTCGCAGCCACGCTGATTCCGTTCCTTGAGCACGACGACGCCAAACGTACGCTGATGGGCGCTAACATGCAGCGTCAGGCCGTGCCGCTGGTTCACCCCGCCGCTCCCTATGTCGGTACCGGCATGGAGCGTCGCGCCGCTCTGGACTCCGGCGAGGTCACCCTGGCCAAGAACGCCGGCGAGGTCATCTTTGCCGACGCCGCCAAGATCATCGTCAAGCATGCCGGCGGCATGGACGAGTATCACCTGGCCAAGTACCAGCGCTCCAACCAGTCCACCTGCATCAACCACCGTCCGCTCGTGCGCGTCGGTGACACCGTTGAGCAGGGCGAGCCCCTGGCCGACGGTCCTTCGACCGATCACGGCGAGCTCGCACTGGGCCAGAACCTCACCGTGGCCTACATGCCGTGGGAAGGCTTTAACTACGAGGACGGTATCGTCGTGTCCGAGCGCCTGGTGGCCGAGGACCTGCTGACGACCATCAACATCACCCGTCACGAGATCGACGCCCGCGACACCAAGCTCGGCCCCGAGGAGATCACCCGCGAGATCCCGAACCTCTCCGAGGACATGCTTGCCAACCTCGACGAGGACGGCATCATCCGCATCGGCGCCGAGGTCGGCCCTGGCGACATCCTGGTCGGTAAGGTCACGCCTAAGGGCGAGAGCGCTCTGACCGCCGAGGAGCGCCTGCTGCGCGCCATCTTCGGTGCCAAGGCCCACGATGTCCGTGACACCTCCCTTAAGATGCCTCACGGCGCTTACGGCCGCGTCATCGACGTCGTCCGCTTTAGCCGCGAGAACGGCGACGACCTGGCCCCCGGCGTCAACGAGCAGGTGCGCGTCTACGTCGCCCAGCGTCGTAAGATCCAGCAGGGCGATAAGATCGCCGGCCGCCACGGCAACAAGGGTGTTATCTGTAACGTTCTGCCGGTCGAGGACATGCCCTACATGGCTGACGGTACCCCGATCGACGTTATCCTCAACCCGCTGGGCGTTCCTTCGCGTATGAACGTCGGCCAGCTGCTCGAGTGCCACCTTGGCTGGGCTGCTGCCTGCGGTTGGGATACCGAGCAGGCCGACTCCGACAAGTACGTCCCCGGTCCGTTCTTCACCGCGACGCCCGTCTTCGACGGCGCCAAGGAGGATGAGATCGCCGAGGTCATCCGTCGCGCCAACAAGAACATGCTCAACAAGGCCACCGCTGCCTTTGGCGATCACATGCGTTCCGAGTTCGTCACCCAGCTTGACGAGCGCGGCAAGACCCGTCTGTTCGACGGCCGCACCGGCGAGGAGTTCCGCGAGCCCATTACCGTGGGTACGTCCTACATCCTCAAGCTCGGCCACATGGTCGACGACAAGATTCACGCCCGCTCGACCGGCCCTTACAGCCTGGTTACCCAGCAGCCGCTGGGCGGCAAGGCCCAGTTCGGCGGCCAGCGCTTCGGCGAGATGGAAGTTTGGGCACTGTACGCATACGGTGCTTCCAACGTCCTGCAGGAGATCCTGACCGTCAAGTCCGACGATACCGTTGGCCGCGTCAAGACCTATGAGTCCATCGTCAAGGGCGAGAACGTCCCGGTTCCGGGTATCCCCGAGTCCTTCAAGGTTCTCGTCAAGGAGATTCGTTCCCTCGCGCTGGACATCGAGCCCATGCACGATGCCGACGAGGACGCCTCCGCCCCTGTGACCGCCGAGGAGACCTCCGCTCTCGACGACCTGGCTGCGCTCGCCGGCGTTGACGCCGACGTCGAGGCCCAGGATGCCGAGACCGCCGAGGCACCCGAGGCTGTCGCCGCCACGACCACTGATAAGGAGTAGTTGACTGTGGCAGATTTCGAAGCTACTGATTTTGACTCGGTAAAGATCTCCCTTGCCTCCGCCGACCAGATCCGTTCCTGGTCGCACGGTGAGGTCAAGAAGCCGGAGACCATCAATTACCGTACCCTCAAGCCCGAGAAGGACGGCCTGTTCTGCGAGAAGATCTTCGGTCCCGCCAAGGACTGGGAGTGCTCCTGCGGCAAGTACAAGGGCATCCGCTTTAAGGGCATCGTCTGCGAGCGCTGCGGCGTCGAGGTCACCTCGGCCAAGGTGCGTCGCGACCGCATGGGCCACATCGAGCTCGCCGCTCCCGTGTCCCACATCTGGTACTTCAAGAGCCCCACGAGCTTCCCGATGAGCCGTATGCTCGACATCAAGTCCAAGGACCTCGAGAAGGTTCTGTACTTTGCCAGCTACATCATCACCGAGGTTGACTACGAGGCCCGCGAGGCCGACGCCGACGACCTGCGCGAGGAGCTCGCCGCCGATCTGGAAGAGATCGATGCCGAGTGCGCCCGCCAGATCGAGTCCCTCAAGGAGCAGGGCGACCCCGAGAACTTTGACGAGTTCTCCGACGAGGAGCCGCTGACCCCCGAGGAGATCGCCTCCGGCATCGTCGACATCGAGGAAGAGTGCAAGGACGAGAAGCAGCTCCGCACGGACGCCTTCAATGCCTTCATGAAGCTCACCGAGCGCGACCTCATCTCCGATGAGCCGCTGTTCCGCGAGATGACCCGTTACTACTCCATGTACTTCAAGGGTGGCATGGGTGCCGAGGCCGTCCGCGACCTGCTCGCTGCCATCGACCTCCCCTCCGAGGCCGAGAAGCTCAAGGCCATCATCGCCGACGAGGACTCCCAGAAGCAGAAGCGCGAGAAGGCCGTCAAGCGCCTCGAGGTCGTTGACGCCTTCCTGAAGGGCGGCAACAGCCCCGCGAACATGATCCTGGACGTCATCCCGGTCATTCCGCCCGATCTGCGCCCGATGGTCCAGCTCGACGGCGGCCGCTTCGCCGCGTCCGACCTCAACGACCTGTATCGTCGCGTGATCAACCGTAACAACCGACTCAAGCGCCTGCTCGACCTGGACGCACCTGCGATCATCGTGAACAACGAGAAGCGCATGCTCCAGGAGTCCGTGGACGCCCTGTTCGACAACGGCCGTCGTGGTCGCCCGGTCTCTGGCCGTGGCGGTCGCCCGCTCAAGTCGCTCGCCGAGGCCCTCAAGGGCAAGCAGGGTCGTTTCCGTCAGAACCTGCTGGGTAAGCGTGTCGACTACTCCGGCCGTTCGGTTATCGTTACCGACCCCAAGCTGCTGCTGCACCAGTGCGGTCTGCCCAAGACCATGGCGCTGGAGCTCTTCAAGCCCTTCGTCATGAAGCGCCTGGTCGAGCTTGGCAAGGTCGAGAACATCAAGGGTGCCAAGCGCGCTATCGACCGCGGTGCCACCTTTGTGTGGGATATCCTCGAAGAGGTCATCGACGGCCGCGTCGTGCTGCTCAACCGCGCACCGACCCTGCACCGTCTGTCCATCCAGGCCTTTGAGCCGGTGCTGGTCGAGGGCAAGGCTATCCACCTGCACCCGCTGGTCTGCTCGCCCTTCAACGCCGACTTCGACGGCGACCAGATGTCTGTCCACGTGCCGCTGTCCAGCCAAGCTCAGGCCGAGGCCCGCGTGCTCATGCTCTCTGCGAACAACCTGCGCTCGCCGGCATCCGGCAAGCCGGTCAACATCCCCTCGCAGGACATGATCATCGGTGTGTACTACCTCACCCAGGTCCGCGACGGTCTGCCGGGCGAGAACCACGTGTTCGCCAGCTTCGACGACGCGCTGCACGCCTATGACTGCCGCTCCGAGGTCGACATGCAGGCCAAGATTCAGGTCCGCGTGTCCGCTGCCGACGCCAATGTCATCAACGAGGACGGCACCCGTATCTTCCGCGTCAAGAACGGCAAGAACGAGTTTGCCGACTACGACGTCACCGGCAACAAGACCGCTCGCTTCGAGACCTCTATCGGCCGCATCATCTTCAACCGCCAGTGCCTGCCCGAAGACTACGAGTTCATGAACTACAAGATGGTCAAGGGCGACGTGGCCAAGCTGGTTGCGGACTGCTGCGATCGTTACCCCGAGGCCAAGGTCGGCCCGATCCTCGACGCCATCAAGTACTCCGGCTTCCACTACGCTACCCGCGCCGGCCTCACCATCTCGGTGTGGGACGCTCTCATCCCTGCCGAGAAGCAGGAGCTGCTCGACCGCGCCCAGGCCAACGTCGACCAGATCAACGAGTACTTCGAGGAGGGCTTCATCAACGAGACGGAGCGCCACATCGAAGTCGTTAACGAGTGGACCGCTTGTACCGATAAGGTCGCAGCGCTCATGCTCGACATGTTCGACGAGGAGAACCCGCTGTACATGATGGCCGACTCCGGCGCCCGTGGTTCTAAGACCCAGCTGCGTCAGCTCGGCGGCATGCGTGGTCTGATGGCAGACATGTCCGGCGAGACGATCGACCTTCCCATTAAGGCGAACTTCCGCGAGGGCCTGCTGCCGCTCGAGTACTTCATTTCGACCTACGGCGCCCGTAAGGGCCTGGTCGATACCGCATCCCACACCTCGGACTCTGGTTACCTGACCCGTCGTCTGGTCGACGTGGCCCAGGACGTCATCGTCCGCGAGGAGGACTGCGGTACGCACGAGGGCGTCACCTACAACCTCATCATCCCCGGCACCACCGACCTCAACACCGACCTCGTCGGCCGTTGCTTCATTGAGGACGTCGTGGCTCCCGATGGCACCGTGCTCTTTGAGCAGGACGGCTACATCGAGAAGGTCGCCGACATCCAGAAGATGGTCGATGCCGGCCTTAAGAAGGTCAAGCTTCGCGCGCTGCTCACCTGCCGCTCCAAGTACGGCGTGTGCCAGAAGTGCTACGGCTGGGATCTTTCCACCCGTCGTCCGGTCGCCATTGGTACTGCCGTCGGCATTATTGCCGCCCAGTCCATCGGCGAGCCCGGTACGCAGCTTACGATGCGTACCATTCACTCCGGCGGCGTCGCTGGCGTCGACGATATTACGCAGGGTCTGCCTACGGTCAGCCGTATGTTCGATATCGTCGGCAACGTCAATGAGAAGATCCTGGGTCGCGAGGCTGAGTTGGCTCCGTACTCCGGTCACCTCTCGATTAAGCCCGAGAAGTCCGAGTACGTGCTGACGCTCACCGACTCCGAGGATCACACCCGTGTCCTCGACGAGCGTCGCGTCCCCGCTTCGGTGCGCTTCATGCCCGAGATCGAGGACGGCTGCGAGGTTCGCGCCGGCGACCAGATCACCAAGGGCTTCGTCAACTTCCGCAACCTGCGCAAGCTGACCGACATCGAGTCGACGATGCACACCTTCGTCGAGAGCGTCAAGGACGTCTACACCAGCCAGGGCGTCGACCTGAACGACAAGCACATCGAGGTGCTCGCACGTCAGATGCTGCGTCGCGTTCAGATCACCAACCCCGGCGACTCCAAGTACCTGCTTGGTCAGTACGTCGACCGCTACGAGTTTGCCGACGAGGTCGAGCGCGTTGCCCGTCTGGGCGGTCAGGCTCCCGTGGCTGAGCCCGTCATCCTGGGTACGCTCAAGGTCGCGTCCAACATCGACTCCTGGCTGTCGAGCGCTTCGTTCATCCGTACCGCTGGCGTCCTTACCGAGGCTGCCATCGAGGGCAAGGTCGACCACCTGCTCGACCTTAAGTCCAACGTCATCGTCGGTAAGAAGATCCCGGCTGGTACTGGCCTCAAGCCGTACGCCAACGCCAAACTGACGTATCGCACGGCCGACGGCTATGTCGACATCGATGGCCCGGCTTCGCCCAACGCCAAGTCGCTGCCCGAGTGGGCTCCTGTGGAGCTCAAGGACCTGGACGAGCAGCTCCCGCAGCAGCTCGACTGGGCCGGCTACGACGAGTTCGGCGGCGCTGACGGTTCGTTCACCCGCAACGGTCACACCATCTCTGCCGAAAAGGCTCGTCTGTACCTGTTCGATGACCTGGGCGTGTCGCAGCGCTGGACCAACAAGTTCAGCGAGGTCGGCATCGAGACGGTCGGCGACCTGGTTGGCAAGTCCGAGGAGGATCTGCTGCGCATCGATGGTATCGGCGCCAAGGCGATTGAGGAGCTCCGTGACGGCCTGGAGGCCCACGACCTGCTCTACATCCTCGAGAACAACGACGACGTTGCCGACGAGGAAGACCTCTCGCAGCTGCTGCAGATGGTCTTTAGCCCCGACGGTCCGGACGATATCCTGCTGGGTACCTCCGCTCCGACGCATCACGCCGACGCCGACGAGGAGCTCCTGGGCGCCCCGATCGACGACAAGAAGGCTCCCGCTAACGGTGCCATCAACGAGGACATGGCTTCCCTCGACGAGCTGCTCAATCAGCTCGTGGACACCGACGACGCAGAAGAGGCCAAGGACAACGACGAGGAGTAACTAGTTCCGCCGTTCTAACGAACGGCGGCAACCTCCGTCGCTGCGCGGCCCCCAGAGCTACAATCTGTCATTCAAAAGGCAGGGCATGACCAAAAGGTCAATGCCCTGCCTTTTTCATGCCACCTTGTACGCTCTGGGGGCCGCTCGCTTGCGTATGCTCAACCTGTTGCGTTCCGTTGATCCCTTGCCAATAAGGGACAGGTTTATTTTGGTAGGTTTTTTCCTGCTTGAATTTGAAACATTTAGTCCGACAAGAGCGTATCTAAGGTGAGGGCCTCATCGAGAACCAATAACGTCACCGGGAGGTGATTATGGAAGAACAAGCATTTAGACAGGCGGTCGAAGATCACCGGGATGTCGTGTTTCGAATCGCATTGACGTACCTGCGCGATCGCGCTGACGCCGACGATGTCGCTCAAGACGTCTTTCTGAAGTTACTCAAAGGCGATGGAAACTTTGAAAGTTGGGAGCATCTTCGCCGCTGGCTTATCCGGGTCACGATCAATGAATGCAAATCGCTCTTTCGAAAGCCATGGAGGCGCGTGGAGGATATTGAGAACCTGGCCGATTCGCTTTCGACGGCGCAGGATGAGACCAAGGCCGTCCTATTAGACGTCATGCGGCTTCCGGAACGATTCCGTATCCCCATCGTGCTCTATTACTATCTGGGCTTCTCGACTTCAGAGATTGCCGAGTTATTGCATGTGCCAGCCGCGACCGTTCGAACGCGTTTAGCCCGCGGTAGATCGAAACTCAAGTTCATCCTAGAGGAGGGCGACCGTGAAATCCAACCAAATCAAGCAGGCCTTCGAGTCCGTCCAAGCCGATAGCGATCTTGCTGACCGTGTTCTTTATGCCGCTGCTGGTGAGCCGCTTCGCCGAAAGGGTCACGCGAAGCCTCTGTATGTTGCCGTGATCGGATGCCTTGCCGGAGTGCTGGCGACCGGAGGGGTCGCCTACGCCGTCGTCAATTCCAGTTATTTTGCCTCTGCCTGGGGAAACCATGGCAACGGAGAGTCTATTACCTGGACTCAAGGTGGCTCGTCGGGGACTAAATATACCTACACCAGAGAGTTTGGTGATGGTATCGCGCCCCAAAGCTTGGAGGGTTCAGTACAGAAGGTCAATCTGTCCGTCGAGGGCAACGGCTATACACTCGACATTCATGATATGGCTATCGACCAAAACGGCTGCGGTGCTGTGACGTTTACGCTGTCCAATCCAAATGGTGTTAACTACTACAAGCCGGCAGCAGAGACAGGCGAACTTGTTCTCTATGGTGAAGAAGAACAAGGCATCGGTACACCCAGCATGAACTTCGGCGAGGAATGGGCTGATACACGCTGCACCATTGATAAAGACACATCAAGCGACACGGTCATTAACGGCACGATGTACTTTGCATCTTGGAATCGCGATCGAGATTTACGACATGCGGTCACCTGGAATATCAGTTGGACGGAGGGCAAAGGTGAGGATGCGGAGGTGATCGAGGTATCGACGCCAGAGTTTAACGTCGGAGCGCACGTCGATACAAAAGAACTCCGCTCCGATGACTCGCCTCTCGAGATCAGTCCGTTTTCCATCCAGACGCACATCGATGATCTGGGCTATGAAGCAGTTGATCATAAACTGACCGTCACCTACAAGGATGGGTCAGAGCAGATTATCGAAGATGACGACGCAGGGGCGTACAATTTCTATGTTTCGATGGGACGCAATAGCGGAGAGAACATTTGGGTGCCAACGAAGTTGATTGATGTCGACCAAGTGGTTTCAGTAACGCTCGAAGGCACACGCTGCACTTCAACAGGGGGCGCCGAAACGTCGGAACCCTTTACCATCGTCTATTCGTAAGATTTGGGGCCGCTTTCTACTAGGGGAAGCGGCCTTCTTTGCGGTAAATGGGCGGTTAGACCGCACGATATTCGCCTGCATTCCTGAAGTATGCGGCAAAATCTTGATGGGTCGACCACACCGTATATGCTCAAGCGCTCTACCTGCGGGTTTATTATCGCAAAACCCCGGTGCGCTCGGCGGGTCCAGAATTTGCCGCATACTTCCGAAAGCGCCGCCGATTTCCATGCGACAGGTGAGAGCAGATCACCGTTGGAGCGCGACGTTTCCCCAGATAAAACCGACCAAAATAAACCTGTCCCTTTTTGGCAGGTAGCGTTGCCCCGACGAGCACGTCGGATTTCCGGGCCGGGCGGCACAGGGGTTAAGTTTGTCGCGAGTTCCGCACGAGCCGGAGGCCACTTAATGTGGCCTCCGTGCGAGCCAGGACTGTAGAGCAGCAAACTTAACCCCTGTGCCGCCCGGCCCGGAAATCCGCCTAAGCGCACAGAAGGGGATTCCTTTTGTGTAGGCTTTGCGGAAATATGCTCATTTTGGGATACGCCCGGCGGCGTGGTCTGTTGACGGCACAGCTAACGCCACGTATCCTATCGAACTGCGTGTTTCGTAGGGGGATGCTGACCCCTCGATTCAAGCCGTTGCACTTTACAGAAAGCTGGAATCATTCGAGAAGGAGTACGCTTTGCCTACTATTAACCAGCTGGTTCGCCAGGGCCGTCGTTCCGTGCCCAAGAAGTCCAAGAACGCTGCTCTGCAGCACAACTCCCAGAAGCGCGGCGTGTGCACCCGCGTCTTCACCACGAGCCCCAAGAAGCCGAACTCGGCTCTTCGTAAGGTTGCCCGTGTTCGCCTTGTCAACGGCATCGAAGTTACTGCTTACATCCCGGGTGAGGGCCACAACCTGCAGGAGCACTCCATCGTGCTCGTCCGCGGCGGTCGTGTCCGCGACCTCCCTGGTGTCCGTTATCACGTCATCCGTGGCGCCTACGACGCTGCTCCGGTCCAGAACCGTATGCAGGCCCGTTCCAAGTACGGTGCTAAGCGCCCCAAGGCCAAATAAGCCAGATAACGTTTTGATACTTTCGCCGTGTGCCGCCTTGAGCGCCGCACGGTAGACACTTAAGGAGATTTCACATGCCGCGTCGTGCAGCAGCTAATCGTCGTGAGGTTCAGCCTGACGCCGTTTACAACAACCGCCTGGTGACTCAGCTCATCAACAAGGTCCTTCTTGACGGCAAGAAGGCCACCGCTGAGCGCATCGTTTACACCGCTTTCGAGATCGTTGCCGAGAAGTCCGAGGGTGGCGACGCTCTCGCTACCTTCAAGAAGGCTATGGACAACGTCAAGCCCACGCTCGAGGTTAAGCCCAAGCGTGTCGGTGGCGCTACCTATCAGGTCCCGATGGAGGTCAACTCCCGTCGTTCCACCGCTCTGGGTATCCGCTGGATCGTCAACTTCTCCCGCGCTCGCAAGGAGAAGACCATGGCCGAGCGTCTCGCCAACGAGATCCTCGACGCTTCCAACGGCCTGGGCGCTTCCGTCAAGAAGCGTGAGGACGTCTTCAAGATGGCCGAGGCCAACCGCGCGTTCTCTCACTATCGTTGGTAAGTTAAGGTAAGGAACTAACATGGCTAAGCCTAAGTACAAGCTTTCCGATACCCGTAACATCGGCATCATGGCCCACATCGATGCCGGTAAGACCACCACGACCGAGCGTATTCTTTACTACACCGGTAAGACCCACAAGATCGGTGAGGTCCATGAGGGCGCTGCCACCATGGACTGGATGGTTCAGGAGCAGGAGCGCGGCGTAACCATTACCTCCGCTGCTACCACGTGCTTCTGGAACAAGGACGGTAAGGACTACCGCATCCAGATCATCGACACCCCGGGCCACGTTGACTTCACCGCCGAGGTCGAGCGCTGCCTGCGCGTCCTCGATGGCGCTGTCGCCGTCTTCGACGCCGTTGCCGGCGTTCAGCCCCAGTCTGAGACCGTTTGGCGTCAGGCTTCCACCTTCAACGTCCCCCGCATCGCCTTCATCAACAAGTATGACCGCGTGGGCGCTGACTTCTTCAACGCTATCGAGACCATGAAGGATCGTCTCGACGCTAACGCCGTGGCCGCTCAGGTCCCGATGGGCGCCGAGGACAACTTCTGGGGCGTCATCGACCTGGTCACCATGACTGCATGGGACTTCAAGGCCGACGAGAAGGGCATGACCTACCCCGAGCCGATGGACGAGATCCCGGCTGAGTTTGCCGACATCGCTGCCACCAAGCGCGAGGAGCTCCTTGACGCTGCTGCCAGCTTTGACGACGAGCTCATGGAGAAGATCCTCATGGAGGAGGACTTCACCGTCGAGGAGCTCAAGGCTGCTCTGCGCAAGGGCGTTCTGGCCAACGAGCTCAACCTCGTCTTCGTGGGTTCCGCCTACAAGAACAAGGGCGTCCAGGAGCTGCTCGACGCTGTCGTCGACTACCTGCCCAGCCCGCTCGACGTTGAGGCCGTCACCGGTACCGATCCGGACACCGGCGAGGAGATCCAGCGTCATCCTTCCTTCGACGAGCCCTTCTCCGGCCTGGTCTTCAAGATCATGACCGACCCGTTCGTCGGTAAGCTCACCTACGTCCGCGTTTACTCCGGCCGTGCCGAGTCCGGCTCCTACGTTGTTAACGCTTCCAACGGTCAGCGCGAGCGTCTCGGCCGCATCCTCGAGATGAACGCCGCCGAGCGTATCGACCGTGACGACGCTGCCGCTGGCGACATCGTTGCTTGCGTCGGCTTCAAGAACTCCACCACCGGCGACACCCTGTGCGCCGAGGGCAAGGAGATCGTCCTCGAGAAGATCGAGTTCGCTAAGCCCGTTATCGACGTTGCCATCGAGCCCAAGACCAAGGCCGAGCAGGACAAGATGTCCCTGGCTCTGACCAAGCTCGCCGAGGAGGACCCGACCTTCCAGGTGTCCACCAACCACGAGACCGGCCAGACCATCATCGCCGGCATGGGCGAGCTGCACCTCGAGATCATCGTCGACCGTCTGCTCCGTGAGTTCAAGGTTGACGCTAACGTTGGTAAGCCCCAGGTCGCCTACCGCGAGACCGCTGGTCACGACGTCGAGAAGGCTGAGGGCAAGTTCGTCCGTCAGTCCGGCGGTCGCGGTCAGTACGGCCACGCCGTCATCAAGCTTGAGAAGATGGAGGAGGGCTTCGGCTACGAGTTCGTCAACGCTATCGTCGGCGGCGTCGTGCCCAAGGAGTACATCCCGTCCATCGACAAGGGCATCCAGGAGGCCCTGAACACCGGTGTTATCGCCGGCTTCCCGGTCCTCGACGTTAAGGTCACCCTGTTCGACGGTTCTTACCACGAGGTCGACTCCTCCGAGGCCGCCTTCAAGATCGCCGGTTCCATGGCTATCAAGGACGCCCTCAAGAAGTCCGATCCGCAGCTGCTCGAGCCGATCATGGCTGTCGAGGTCGAGACCCCCGAGCAGTACATGGGCGACGTTATGGGCAACCTCTCCGGTCGCCGCGGCAAGATCGAGGGCATGGAGGATCGCAAGAACAGCAAGCTCATCCGTGCCAAGGTGCCGCTGGGCGAGATGTTCGGTTACGCTACCGACCTTCGCTCCCAGACCCAGGGCCGTGCATCCTACACGATGCAGTTCGACTCTTATGAGCCCGCGCCCAAGTCCATCGTGGACGAGGTCATGAGCAAGAACGCCTAAGTTCGAGCTCCCTGTTACGTAATCCTGCGAGAACATCTCTCGCACTCTTTGGAGGTTTAAGTTGGCTACCCAGAAGATCCGCATTCGCCTCAAGGGCTATGATCACGAGGTCGTCGATCAGTCCGCGAAGCTCATCGTCGAGACCGCTCAGAAGACCGGCGCTCGCGTTTCCGGTCCTGTCCCCCTGCCCACCGAGCGCAACCTGTACACGGTCATCCGCTCGCCGCACGTGAACAAGGACTCCCGTGAGCAGTTCGAGATGCGCACCCACAAGCGCCTCATCGACATCCTTGACCCCACCTCGGGCACCGTTGATTCGCTCATGCGTCTCGACCTCCCCGCTGGCGTCGACATCGACATCAAGCTCTAAGCGATATCGCTCATAGCTTAAAGGGCCCCGCTGCCATTACGGTAGCGGGGCTCTTTTGTTTTGAATGATGGTTTGCACTGCCGGATAATGCTGCCGAGTAGGTGGGTGCGGCGCCCTATTCGCTCAAGGGGCGCAGCGATGCCTCCTCAAAATGGAAGGATCGCACGCCGTCCTCCGTTTCGATGCACGCGCGACCAAAGTCATCGACCGTTTTAAAGATGCCTCGCGTCAGCTCGTCTCCAGCGGGGGAGCGGGCGATAACGTGCTCCCCGATCCAATTGAGGTGAGCGATGTATTCGTCGCGGACGGGCGCGAGCGGACCGGCGTCTTCTTCCTTGGCGTTGAGGCGCGCTGCCCAGGTATCTACAGCGTCTATAACTGCGTGATAGACCTCATCGAGGAGCACATCCACGGCGGGAACATTCTCGTTGAGGTCCGAGAGGCCAATTGCAGCCAGGCCGCCATCGGGTACCTCTTGGGGCGTGTAGTTTACGTTGACGCCAATGCCGCAGACGGCGAAGGGCATGCCTTTGTTGTCGCGTGCCGCCTCGACCAAAATGCCACCGAGCTTATGTCCTCGCGCGACGAGGTCGTTGGGCCATTTGAGGCCGATCTCGTTAGCAAGACCTTGCGCCTCGAGCGCCTCGAGCACCGCTAGGCCGCTGACGGCGGCAAGTCCAGAGTACTTGGTGGGATCAACACGTGGACGTAGGACAATCGAGAGCAACAGGTTGCCGGCGGTTGAATCCCACTTGTGGCCGCGTCGGCCGCGTCCTGCCGTTTGCGCGCGGGCGGCAAGTCCCGTGCCGTGCGGCGCACCCTGTTTTCCTGCTTCGAGCAGGTCTTCGTTGGTCGATCCGGTTACGTCGACTATCGTTAATTGGGCATCCATAGCGGCTGCCACCTCCTTAATTAATAAGTGAATAACGCAATGGTGTCGAGAGACAGACACAATGTGAAGCCTTTGTCGCATTTGGACAATTTAATGTTAACACGTCAACAACGACTGAAATGCGCTATCCTCTCTTGGTCGATGTAAACACGTCAACAACTCAAAGGAGGTTAGTGATGGGCTTCACGATTCTTGGAACAGGCTCGGCGCTTCCCGAGCGCAGTGTTTCCAATGACGAGCTGTCCGAGCTCCTCGATACCTCGGATGAGTGGATTTTTACCCGCACAGGTATCAAGAGCCGCCACGTCTGCACCACCGAGTCACTTGACGACCTTGCCGTAGCGGCGAGCGAGCGGGCACTCCAGGTGTCCGGAATCGACGCGAGCCAGCTGGATCTGATCGTCTGCTCGACGACGACGGGTGACCACCTTGTTCCCGCTGAGGCGTGTGCCGTTGCTGAGCGACTAGGCGCGACATGCCCCGCCTTCGATGTCTCGGCGGCCTGCGCCGGCTTCGTATTTGCGCTCGATGTCGCCGAGGGCTATATCGCCCGCGGTCGCGCCGAGCGCGTGCTGGTCGTTGCCGCCGAGCAGATGACGCGCGCGCTCGATTGGACCGACCGTGCCACCTGCGTGCTCTTTGGCGATGGGGCAGGCGCCGCAGTGATTGAGGCTGGGGGAGACAGTCCCCTTGCCGTTGAGCTTTCGACGGCGCCCGACGTCGAGACGTTGTGCGTTCCCGGTCTGGTCGGCACCTCGCCGTTTAAGGCTTCCGCAGATAGCGCGAGCGTGCTGTCCATGAATGGCCGCCGCGTGTTCAAGTTCGGCGTCAACGCCATCTGCGACACGGTCCATAAGCTTGCGAGCGATGCGGGCATTTCGGTCGAAGACATCGACCATTTTGTATTCCATCAGGCTAACGAACGAATCCTGAGTCAGGCGGTCAAGCGCCTCGGCGTTCCAGACGAGCGCGTGGTTCGAACGCTGCGCGAGACCGGCAACATTTCGAGCGCCTGCATTCCCTTTGCGCTTGACCGGCTGGCAAACGCCGGTGCACTTCACACGGGCGACACCATCGCCTTGGTTGGATTTGGCGCCGGTCTGGATATAGGTGGCTATCTGCTTCGTTGGAAGTAGTCGCACATAGGAAATAAAAACGCCCTAGGGCACAACCAAAGGAGAACTACCATGGCAGATCAGAAGACCTTCGAGCGCGTTTGCGACGTTATCCGCGAGACCGCCGGCCTTGACGACGTTGAGATGAAGCCCGAGTCCACGCTCGAGGAGATTGGCCTCGACAGCCTGGGCACCGTCGAGATTCTCGTCGCCGTCGAGGACGAGTTTGGCATCCAGCTCGATACCGAGGAGAACCCCAAGACGGTCGGCGAGTTCGCCGATACGGTTGAGGCGGCATTGGAGAAGTAGAGATGCTCAAGACTCCTCTCTGCGATCTGCTCGGCATCGAGAAGCCCGTGTTCCAGGGCGGTATGGCCTGGATTGCCGATGCGTCGCTGGCATCGGCCGTATCCGAGGCAGGCGGCTTAGGGATTATCGCGGCCATGAACGCCGACGCCAACTGGCTGCGCGACCAGATTCACGAGCTGCGCGCCAGGACGGATAAGCCCTTTGGCGTCAACGTCATGCTCATGAGCCCGTTTGCCGACGAGGTCGCGCAGGTCGTGATTGACGAGCGAGTACCGGTCGTCGTGACGGGCGCCGGCAATCCCGCCAAGTACATGAAGGCGTGGAACGAGGCGGGCATCAAGGTCATCCCGGTCGTTGCCTCGGTGGCGCTGGCGCGCCTCGTGGCGCGTCGTGGAGCCACGGCGGTTGTTGCCGAGGGCACCGAATCGGGCGGCCATATTGGCGAGACCTCGACGATGGCACTGGTGCCGCAGGTCGTCGATGCGGTCGACATTCCCGTCGTGGCCGCTGGCGGTATCGCGGATGGCCGCGGGGTGGCGGCCGCCTTTATGCTTGGCGCCGCTGGCGTCCAAGTGGGCACGCGTTTTCTCGTTGCCGATGAGTGTAACGTCTCCGAGCAATACAAAGAGCTGGTGCTCAAGGCGGGAGACACCTCGACGCGTGCGACCGGTCGCTCGACGGGACATCCGGTGCGCGCCCTCAAGAGCCCCTTCACCAACGCCTATGCCAAGAGCGAGGGTTCCGGTGCGAGTGCCGAGGAGCTCGGTGCTATGGGAACCGGTGCGCTGCGTAAGGCCGCCAAGGACGGCAACTACGAAGAGGGTTCGTTTTTGTGTGGACAGATTGCCGGCATGGTCAACGAGCGCCAGAGCGCACGCGAAATCGTTGACGACCTGGTCGATGGTGCCGAGCGCGTCCTGAAGGGTGCGTCCGCATGGGTAGCGTAGCGTTTCTGTTTGCCGGCCAGGGTGCCCAGCATCCTGCGATGGGCGTCGACCTCATCGAAGTATCGCCGGCGGCTGCTGAGGTGTTTGCAATCGCCGATGAGGTGCGCCCGGGGACCAGTGAGCAGTGCCGGAGCGCCTCCAAGGAGGAGCTGTCGCAGACCGTGAACACGCAGCCCTGCGTGTTCGTTCATGACCTGGCAGCGGCTGCCGCCCTGCGTGAGCGCAGCGTGGTGCCTGCCGCCTGTGCGGGATTTTCGCTGGGCGAGGTCGCCGCGCTCACCTTTGCGGGGGCGTTCGATACGCGAGCGGGCTTTGAGCTCGTGTGCGAGCGCGCGGCGCTGATGGCCGCGGCTGCCGAGCGCCATCCGGGCGGCATGCGCGCCGTCATCAAGCTCGATGCGGTGCAAGTCGAGGGCCTGGCAAAACAGGCCGGCGAGGACTGCTGGCCAGTCAACTACAACAGTCCGCAGCAGACGGTTGTGGCCGGAGCGCCCGAGGCGCTGCAGGAGCTCGACGTCCTAGTAAAAGAGGCCGGCGGCCGCGCTATGAAAGTCGCGGTGTCGGGTGCATTTCATAGCCCCTATATGGCAGAGGCGACTGAGGGGCTGGCGACGTATATCCAAGACGGCTACGCGCCGTCTCCGTTGCTAATTCCGGTCATGTCAAACATGACGGCGGCGCCCTATCCGACGGACCCGCGAGCGGCATCGGATGTCTTGGCCAACCAGGTGAGCCATGCCGTGCACTGGGTCGACACGCTGCACGCTCTGCAGGATCAGGGCATCGATACGTTTATTGAGGTCGGACCTGGCAAAACGCTGTCGGGCCTGGTCAAGCGTACGCTGAGCGACGTTCGCGTGTATTCGTGCGAAACGGCCGAGCAGGTCGCAGCTATTGCCGACGAGCTCGCATAGTCCATAGGGCTGTAACCCGAAAGGAATGACATGGGCAATTTGAACAACGGCACGCTCGAGCGCAACGACTCACGTCGCGTGGCACTGGTCACGGGCGGCTCGCGTGGTATCGGCCGCGCCTGCGCTGTCGGTCTGGCGGAGGACGGCTTTGATATCGCCGTCGTCTATGCCGGCAGCGTCGATGCGGCGCGCGAGACGTGCGAAGCCTGCGAGGCGGCTGGCGCCGCGGCATGCGCGTATCAATGCGACGTGGCCGACCCCGCTGCCGTCAACGCGTGCGTGGAAGCGGTCCTCAACGACTTTGGCTCCATTTGGGCGCTCGTCAACAACGCCGGCATCACGCGCGACGGCCTGCTCATGCGTATGGGCGACGATGCCTTCGACCGTGTGCTCGATGTCAATCTTAAAGGAACGTTTAACACGACGCGCGCGCTCACCAAGACCTTTATGCGCCAGCGTGGCGGTTGCGTCATCAACATGAGCTCGGTCGTGGGCCTGATGGGCAATGCCGGGCAAGCCAACTACGCTGCCTCCAAGGCAGGCGTCATCGGCCTGACCAAGGCGGTGGCGCGCGAGCTTGCGCCCCGCGGCGTACGAGTCAATGCGGTCGCCCCCGGGTTTGTCGAGACGGATATGACGGCAAAGCTCTCGGAGAAGGTTCGCGCGGCAGCCGAGGAGCAGATTCCCCTAAAGCGCATGGCGCGCCCCGAGGAAGTGGCCGGCGTGGTGCGCTTTTTGGCGAGCGATGCGGCTGCCTACATTACGGGCGAGGTCGTACGCGTCGACGGCGGAATGGCGATGTAGAAACCAGGGTCGAAGAACGGCTTGGATGAGGAGACCATGATGGAACAGAGAGTTGCAATCACCGGCATCGGTGCCGTATCGCCGCTCGGCAACACGGCGCTTGCCACCTGGGCGGCCATGTGCGCCGGCACGTGCGGCATCGGCCCGATCACGCACTTCGATACCGATGCGTTTGCCGTCAAGGTGGCGGCCGAGGTCAAGGGCTTTGACGGCAACGAGTACTTTGGCAAGCGTGATGCAAAGCATCTGGACCCCTGCGTTCAGTTTGCGATGGCGGCTTCGGACGAGGCCATGCACGATGCGGGCTTTGATGTCGAAGGCGCCATCGATCGAGAGCGCCTGGGCGTCTACGTGGGCTCGGGTGTGGGCGGCATGCAGACACTCGTCGACAACGTCCACACGATCGCCGATCGGGGGCCTCGTCGCGCATCGCCTTACATGATCGCGATGATGATTCCCAACATGGCTTCGGGCAACATCGCGATTCGCCATAAGGCAAAGGGCCCGACCCTGCCCGTGGTGACCGCGTGCGCAACCTCGGCCCATGCGGTGGGCGAGGCGTTCCGCGCCATCAAGCACGGCTATGCCGATGCGATTCTCGCCGGCGGTGCCGAGGCCGCAATTATCCCCGATGCCGTTGCGGGCTTTACGTCCTGCCGCGCATTGACCACCAACCCTGATCCCGCGACGGCTTGCCGCCCGTTCGATGCAGACCGCGATGGCTTTGTGATGGGCGAGGGCGCCTGCGTGCTGGTACTCGAGAGCATGGAGCATGCGCAGGCGCGCGGTGCGCACATTTACGCCGAGGTCGTGGGCTACGGCAACACCGATGATGCCTATCACATCACGAGCCCCGATCCCGAGGCTGCTGGCATTGCCCGCGCGATATCGCTGGCGGTGACCGAGGGCGACGTCAAGCCTTCCGAGGGTCTCTACATCAATGCCCACGGCACATCGACCAAGCTCAACGATTCGTCCGAGACGGCGGGCATTAAGCGTGCGCTCGGCGAGGACGCGGCGCGCGCCGCGCACGTTTCGTCGACTAAGTCGATGACCGGTCACATGATCGGTGCCACGGGTGCCATCGAGGTCATGGCCTGCGCCATGGCGCTCGAGCAGGGCGTGGTGCCGCCGACCATTAACTACCACACGCCCGATCCCGCCTGCGATCTTGACTACACGCCCAATCGCGCGGTTCGCGCCGACCTTACCTGGGCGCTTTCGACCAACCTGGGCTTTGGCGGGCACAACGCCGCCATCGCGCTGCGTAGATATACGAGGAGCTAGAGCATGGATTCCAAAAGACTTGCCGAGATAGCCGATGTTATGGAGGACCGCGGCCTCACGCGCGTACGCGTTGAGGAGCCCGATGGCACCGCGGTCGAACTCGAGCGCGCGAGCGCCGCGCAGCCGGTTGCCGTGCCCATGCCTATGCCGGGTGCCGTGACTGCTCCGGCGGTGGCTCCTGTCGCCATGCCTGCCGCCGCACCGGAGCCCGCCGCGCAAGCGCCTGCCGCCGCACCGGAGCCTAAGGGCACCGAGGTGACCGCTCCCATGGTCGGCGTTTTCTATGCTGCCCCGGCGCCGGGCGACGAGCCATTTGTGCACGTGGGCTCCAAGGTCAAGGCCGGTGAGACCCTCTGCATCATCGAGGCCATGAAGGTTCTCAACGAGGTGACGGCCGAGGCAGACGGCGAGGTACTCGAGATCTGCGTGGCCGACGGCGACCTCGTGGAGTTCGGCAGTTGCCTTATGAGGATCGGATAGGTGATGTCCATGAACAGAGAAGAGCTCAAGAAGCTGTTGCCGCATCGCGAACCGATGCTTTTGCTCGACGAGGCCGAGCTGGTGGGCGACGAGGCCCACGGCAAGATCACGATTACGGGTGACGAGTACTTTTTGCAGGGGCATTTTCCGGGAAACCCGGTGGTCCCCGGCGTGATTCAGTGCGAGATGCTCGCCCAAAACTGTTGCGTGCTGCTGATGGGCGATGAGGAGGCGCGCGGCGCGACGCCGTTCTATACGAGTCTGGACAAGGTGCGCTTTAAGCGTCCGGTGCGACCGGGCGACACGGTGGATCTGGTGTGCTCCATCACGCGTGCGCGCGGGCCGTTCCGCTTTGCGACGGGCACCGCGAGCGTCAACGGTGAGGTTTGCTGCCGCGCCGATATGTCTTTTGCACTCATGCACGAAAGTTAAGGAAGGCTTCATGTTCGACAAAGTGCTCATCGCCAACCGCGGCGAAGTCGCGGTCCGTGTTATCCGCTCGTGCCGCGATATGGGCATCAAGACCGTCGCCGTTTATTCCACGGCCGATGCGGACGCGCTGCACGTGCAGCTTGCCGACGAGGCATATTGCATCGGCGGTCCGCGTCTTGCCGAGAGCTACCTCAACGACGATGCTGTGCTCACCTGTGCCGTGAAGTCGGGGGCAAAGGCGATCCATCCTGGCTACGGTTTCTTTTCCGAGAAGGCGAGCTTCGTGCGCGACTGCGACAAGTATGGCCTGGCGTTTGTCGGTCCTTCGGCCAAGGTGATCGACAGCATGGGCGACAAGGACGCCGCGCGTCGAACGGCCGCCGCGGCGGGCGTGCCCATCGTGCCGGGCTGCGATTTGCTCAAAAGTCCCGAGGAGGCAACGGCCGAGGCTGAGCGCATTGGCTGCCCCGTGCTTATTAAAGCGCGTGCGGGTGGAGGCGGCCGCGGTATTCGCAAGGTCGAGCGCGTGGAAGATGCGGCAAAGGCGTTCATCGAGGCACGTGCCGAGGGCGAGGCCGTCTTTGGCGACGGCGAGTGCTACATGGAGAAGTTCGTCGCGCCCGCGCACCATGTCGAGGTGCAGATTATGGCCGATAAGCAGGGCCATGTGTTTTCGCTCGGCGAACGCGAGTGCTCGGTGCAGCGCCGCAACCAAAAGCTAATCGAGGAGAGCCCCGCGCCGTGCCTCGACGGACGCGATGATATTCGCGCGCGCATGCACAAGGCCGCGCGCGACCTGGCTCGTGCCGTTGGCTATGAGGGCGCCGGCACCATTGAGTTTCTGTACTCAGATGACGGCAATTTCTACTTTATGGAAATGAACACGCGCTTGCAGGTGGAGCATCCGGTTACGGAGTTTGTGACCGATACCGACTTGGTCAAGTGGCAGCTGCGCGTGGCTGCCGGCCAGCCTCTGCCCTTTGAGCAGGAGGACATGCCGGTCCGCAACCACGCCATGGAGTGCCGCATCAATGCCGAAACGCCGGACTTTCTGCCGTCATGTGGAACGGTCACCGCGTTGCGTGTGCCGGGTGGTCCGCGCGTACGCTGGGATTCCGCCATGTTTACCGGTGCGAAAGTTCCGCCGTACTACGACTCCATGCTTGGCAAGCTCATCGTGTGTGCGCCCACGCGTGACGGCGCCATTCGCAAGATGCGATCGGCCCTGGGCGAGCTCGTGATTGAAGGCGTGAGCGAAAACAGCGAGCTTCAGCTCGACGTGCTGGCAAACGACGAGTTCTTGTCGGGCATGTACCACACCGATCTGATGGGGCATCTCTATGCTGATGAATAGAAAAGCGAAGACGGTCAACGTTCTCGAGGGGCCGATGACCGAGTCGTGCGCCGAGTTTCCTGCGCGCCACGTGTTTATCAAGTGCCCGGAGTGCCGCCGTGTGATCGATGAGGCGCGCCTGCACGACAACCTCGAGGTCTGCCCTCGTTGCGGCAAGCACTTTCGCGTGAGCGGTCGCGCGCGCATGCGCATGACGGTCGACGAGGGCACGTTTGAGGAATGGGATGCTAATCTGGCGTCGGAGGACTTCCTCTCGTTTCCCGGTTATGCCGACAAACTCAAGAGCGTGAGCGAGCGTTCGGGCGAGCGCGATGCCGTTGTGTGCGGCAGGGGCAAAATCTGCGGTTGCGATACAGCTCTCTTCTTTATGGATGCCAACTTTATGATGGGCTCGATGGGTTCCGTGGTGGGCGAGAAGATCTGTCGCACATTTGAGCGTGCGACCGAGATGGGATTGCCAGTTGTCGGCTTTACCGTTTCGGGCGGTGCGCGCATGCAAGAGGGCGTGACATCGCTTATGCAGATGGCCAAGATTTCTGCGGCGGTTAGGCGCCACAGCGAGGCGGGCGGCCTGTATACCACGGTGCTCACCGACCCCACGACTGGCGGCGTGACCGCGAGCTTTGCCATGGAGGGCGACATTATCCTGGCCGAGCCCGATGCCCTGACGGCATTTGCCGGCCCGCGCGTGATCGAGCAGAACATGCACAAGCGCCTGCCCAAGGGATTCCAGCGCTCCGAGTTTTTGCTGGAGCACGGCTTTTGCGATGCCGTTGTTCCGCGTGGCGAGATTGCGCTCACGGTAGGCGAGCTGCTGGCGCTGCACGAAGGGCACGCGCCCGGCCTGGGGGCACCGCATGAGATCGTGCATACGGGTCGCCGCGGCAAAAAGTTGGGACACTTGTTCAAGCGCTCGGCCGCACCAAAAACCGCGCTCGAGATTGTCAAGCAGACCCGCTCGGCAGATCGCGCCACGGCAGGCGAGATGATCTCGCTGGGCCTGGATGGATTTGTGGAGCTGCACGGGGACCGCTACTTTGGCGACGACGCCGCTGTGGTGGCTGGCATTGGCTGGAAGGACGGACGCCCCGTAACGGTCATCGCCATCGAACGCGGCACCACGACCAAAGAGCGCATGCGTCGCAACTTTGGTATGGCACATCCCGAGGGCTACCGCAAAGCGCGTCGTCTTATGCGCCAGGCCGAAAAGTTTGGCCGACCGGTTCTGTGCCTGGTCGATACTTCGGGCGCGTTTTGCGGCATCGGTGCCGAGGAACGCGGCCAGGGCGAGGCGATTGCCCAGAATCTCATGGAGATGAGCGGCCTTAAGACGCCGATTGTCTCGGTGGTGACAGGCGAGGGCGGCTCTGGTGGCGCGCTGGCGCTGTCCGTGGCCGACCGCATCCTGATGCTCTCGAGCTCGGCCTATTCGGTCGTGAGCCCCGAGGCCTGTGCGTCGATCCTGTGGAAGGATACCGAGCGCGCGAATGAGGCCGCCGAGGCGCTTAAGCTCACGGCCCCCGATCTGTTGGCGCTCGGCATCATCGACGGCATTGTCGACGATAGGGACCTGTCACATGAGGAGATTGCCGGTGCCGTCATGTCCTCGGCATTTGATGCCTTCGATACGCTTGGGCGGCTCGACGACGCGACCCTCACAAACCTCCGCTACGAAAAGTACCGCGCAATCGGTCAGTACCGCACGATGTGACAAAGGGACAGTCCGCATGTCACATTGGGAAAGGCATTCCATGCCACAAGTTTCTAACACCTCGTTTACAACGATGGTTTCATCAAACGCCATGGCCGTGGTGGACTATCTGTCCAAAAGCATGATGTCGGCGCTGCCGTTTATTGTCTGCGCGGCGTTGTTCCGCACCGTCGCCGTCATTATGGGCGAAGGCATGCTGGGCCTGTGGTCGGCCGATTCCGAAATCTATCGCCTGTTCTACAGTTGGCTCTATAACGCCGGCTACTACTTTTTGCCCATCTATCTTGGTTGGGCGGCTGCCCGCCAGCTCGGTTGCTCGGAACAACTGGGCATGATGCTGGGCGGCGTATTGATTGCGCCCGATCTGCTTAAGCTCGTCGATGCCGCATCGACGACGGGGGCATCGATGACTTCCGTGTATGGCCTGCTTCCCGCGCCGGTCAACGATTACACGGCGACTGTTATTCCGATTCTCATCTCGGTGCCCGTGCTATGGCGAGTGGAGTGTTTCTTTCAGCGCGTTATCCCTAAGGCCGTGGCGTTTTCGTTCGTTCCGTTTGCGACCATGCTCGTCATGGTTCCGGTTTCGCTGTGCATTACGGCGCCGGCGGGCAGCTATCTGGGCATGCTGTTGGGACAGCTTATGTTTATGCTTGGCAATTCCGGTGGTATCGTGTCGCTGCTTACGCTCATGGGGCTTGCCGCGGGTTGGGAGTTCCTTAAGATTGCGGGCATCAGCAACGTTGTCCTATCGCTCGCCTATGCGCAGTTTATGAGTGTGGGAACGGATTCGTGCATCCTGATCGCCGCGACGATGGCAACGTTCGCCGTTTGGGGCATGCCCTTTGGCGCGTCGCTTCGCGTTGCGGATAAGGACGAGAAGGCGCTCATGCTGGGCTATTCAATCTCGGGTGTTCTTGGCGGCGTAAGCGAGCCGGCGCTGTACGGTTGCGGCTTTAAATATGGCGGGTGCCTGACGTGCATGGCCATTGGCGGCGCCGTCGGAGGCCTTGTTGCAGCCGTGGGCCACGTTACGGCCTATACCATCGGTATGACGAATGTCCTCATGGTCATTGGTTTTGCCACGGGCGGCATCTCGAACCTGCTATGGTGCTGTGCTGCCGGCGGTGTGGCATTTGCGGTGTCTGCGGCGCTGAGCTACTGCTTTGGCGTGGTGCCGGCGAAGGGGCAGGCGGCAGAAGACGGAGCCGATTTGCCCGAAACCTCGAAGAACGTGGCCGAAGTAAGCGTGTAAACCTGTGCGACACAAGGACGATTCCTTTGCCACATTCCAAGGCCGTGGCCCGTGTGGGTTGCGGCCTTTTTTGTATCTGGGGGATAAAGTGGCTACACTACAATCCGTTTGAGCAATAGATATATAGGTAGTACCGTGGGGGCGGATGTAGATGGTCGAGTGGATTGTTAAGCGTGCGCAGGGCGACCGTGCGCGCGTGGGCACGTTGACGGGCGTGGTGTGTATTCTCGCCAATGTTGCGCTTTGTGCTGCGAAGGGCGCAATTGGTGTGGTTTCGGGATCGGTTTCGATTGTGGCGGATGCCATGAACAACCTGTCCGATGCCAGCTCGAATATCGTGAGCGTGCTGGGCTTTAAGCTGGCGAGCAAGCCGGCCGACCCCGAGCATCCTTACGGCCACGGTCGCTACGAGTATCTCTCGGGTCTGGTCGTGGCTGCACTCGTGCTGCTGATCGGCCTTGAGCTTATCAAATCCTCGTTTGAGCGCATCATCCACCCCGAACCTGTCGAGTTCTCGCTTGCCCTGGTGGCGGTCCTGGCGCTTTCGATGGTCGTAAAGCTCTGGATGGCGGCCCTCAACCAAAAGCTCGGTGACCGCATTGAGTCCGAGACGCTGCATGCGACCGCGCAGGATTCCAAGAACGATGTCCTTGCCACGGGCGCCGTGCTAGCGTGCGCAATTGTTTCGCAGGTGACGGGCATCAACCTCGACGCTTGGGTCGGCCTTGCCGTTGGCGCCTATATTGGCTGGAGCGGCTTTGAACTCATCCAGGATACGGTGAGCCCGCTTTTGGGCCAGACGCCCGATCCTAAGCTGGTCACGCACATTCGAGACAAGATCATGAGCTACCCCGGCGTTTTGGGCGTTCACGATCTGATGGTTCACGACTACGGCCCGGGCAGGAAGTTCGCAAGCGCTCATGCTGAGATGGCAGCCGAGGCAAGCCCGCTGGAAAGTCACGACACGCTCGATAACATCGAGCAGTCGTTTAGGAACGAAGACGGCATGATTGTCACACTTCACTACGACCCCATCGTGACCGACGATCCAAAGGTGGCGAGCATGCGCTTGCGCATCAACGCTATGGCTCAAGAGATCGATAGCCGCCTCTCGATTCATGACCTACGTTGTGTGCCGGGTCCTACGCACACCAACGTGATCTTTGACTGCGTGCGCCCCTCGGATCTGCAGATGAGTGCCGAAGACTTAAAGCACGCGCTGGCACAACGGGTCGAATCGGAATATCCCAAGTCGATTGCCAAGATTACGATCGACGAAGACTACGTAGGACATACCCACAAGTAAGGCTGTGCCGGCAAAGCAGGTTATGCAGAAGGGGAGAGCATGAAGAAACTGTATCTACTCCGCCACGGTCAGACGGAGTTCAACGTCAAAAAGCTGGTCCAGGGCCGCTGCGATTCACCGTTGACCGGCCTGGGCCGTCAGCAAGCCGGGATGGCAGCCGCGTGGCTCAAAGCCCACAACGTTGTTCCCGACAAAGTGGTCTCATCACCCTTAGGCCGAGCCATGAACACGGCAAGTCTCGTCGCATACGAACTCCTCGGTCCGGACGCCGCAGTCGAGCCCTGCGAAGGCATCATCGAGCGCAGCTACGGCTCCTTCGAAGAAGGCCCGCACGACGCCCTGCCCACCGACGTCTGGGATCCGGGCGAGGATTTGGTCCCCTTTGGAGGAGAGGGAAGCAAAGCGTTGCAAGAACGCATGGTAGCCACCCTCACCAATCTCATAAGCGCCGAGGATATCGAGACCCTCCTAGCAGTAAGCCACGGCAGCGCCAGCCGCCAATTCATCAAGGCTGCAGCCCCAGCGGACTTTGAGCTCCCAGCAAAACTCCCCAACTGCGCCATCATGATCTTCGATTTTGACGAGGAAGATTTGCAAGGAAAGAGCGACAGGCTCCAATGCAAGTTCACTCTCCAGCAAATAGTGGACCCCCAACAAAGTAATTAGCTGAGCGAGCAAGGTTTAGCAGACATCAACGTGGCGTTCACAGTGTGCGGCGGAGGGGGCGGGCCTGAGACATATTAAGGTTGTCGCGAGTTCCGCACGAACAGGAGAGCACTTAATGTGCTCTCCGTCGTGAGTAGGACTGTAGAGCAGCAACCTTAATATGTCTCAGGCCCGCCCCCTCCGCCGCACACTGGGAACGTGCCACGCACTTTACCTGCGTAAACAATGTGAGTGAAATATGAATCTCGATGGATACGCCCGCAGCCGTGTATACTAAACAGCTGTGTGTAACCAGGGGAGTATTCTGGCTGGACAAAATGCCTGCTTAATAGGGTTGTCAGGTAGTCCGGACGCAATACAAGACTGGGGAGCACGTCGTGTAAGTAGTGGTCCTCTAGGGGCGTACGCTCGGTGGTGTACGCATTGTCCCAAGACCACGCGAGAGTTGGGATCATATCTTGATCAGCATGATTCTCGGCCGCAAGATTGGCATGACCCAGGTTTGGGACGAGGACGACAACGTCGTTCCCGTCACGGTCATCCAGGCTGGCCCCTGCGCTGTCTCGCAGGTTAAAACTCAGGCAACCGACGGCTATGACGCCGTCCAGATCGGTTTCGGCGACATCAAGGCCAAGAACGTGAACAAGCCCATGGCTGGTCACTTCGCCAAGGCTGGCGTCGAGCCTGTCCGCTTCCTTCGTGAGGTTCGCGTCGAGAACGGCGAGGAGCACAAGGTCGGCGAGGTCGTCACCGTCGCTGATTTCGCTGATGTCGAGAAGGTCGACGTCATCGGTACCTCCAAGGGTAAGGGCTTCCAGGGTCGCATCAAGCGCTGGGGTCAGCGCCGCGGTCCTATGACGCATGGTTCTCACTTCCAGCGTCACCCCGGTTCTATCGGTCAGTGCGCCTATCCTGCGCGCGTCCTCAAGGGCGTCAAGATGGCCGGTCACATGGGTAACGAGCGCGTTACCGTCAAGAACCTTTCCGTTGTCCGCATCGATGCCGAGCAGAACCTCATCTTGGTCAAGGGCGCTGTCCCGGGTGCCAAGAATGGTCTCGTCGCCATCCGTATGGCCTAAGGGCCCAGCCCATTTAGCCCAGCGTCATACCAAGGAGAACACTTAAATGGCAAAGTTTGAAGTAAAGAACAGCGAGGGCAAGAAGGTCGCCGAGACCGAGCTCGCCGCTGAGGTGTACGGCATCGAGCCGAACATCCACGTTATGCACCACATCGTCAAGTGCCAGATGGCCTCTTGGCGTCAGGGCACCCAGTCTGCTAAGGGTCGCTCTGAGGTTTCCGGTGGCGGCAAGAAGCCTTGGCGTCAGAAGGGCACCGGCCGTGCCCGCCAGGGTTCCATCCGTGCTGCCCAGTGGCGTCACGGTGGCGTTGTCTTCGCCCCCAAGCCCCGTTCCTACGCTAAGCGTATGAACAACAAGGAGGTCAAGCTGGCTATGCGCTCCGCGCTGTCCGCCAAGCTGGCCGATGGCGAGCTCGTGCTCGTCGACGACTACGGCTTCGAGAAGCCTTCCACCAAGGCTGCCGTCGCCATGCTCAAGGCTCTCGGCCTTGAGGGTAAGCGTCTGACCATCATCGTTCGCGATGAGGACGTCAACGCCTACCTGTCGTTCCGCAACATTCCCAAGACGTTCATCATCACTGCCGACGAGGCCAACACCTACGATCTCGTCAACAACAACGCTGTGCTGATGCCCGCCGACATCGCCGCTCACTTCGGGGAGGTGCTTGCATAAATGACCGCCCACGAGATCATCATCCGTCCGATCGTGTCCGAGCGTTCCTTCTCCGGCATGGAGCTGAACAAGTACACGTTCGAGGTCGCCAAGGATGCTAACAAGTATCAGATCAAGGACGCTGTCGAGGAGATCTTCGGCGTCAAGGTCGTTCGCGTGAACACCCTGACGGTCAAGCCCAAGACCAAGCGCGTGCGCTATGTCGCCGGCAAGACCCGTTCTTGGAAGAAGGCCATCGTCACGCTGGCCGAGGGCGACACCATCGAGGTCTTTGGCAACCAGGCCTAAGACTCGCTGCTGTTGAGTGAGCTCATGCCTCCCAAATAGGGGAGGCGGGAGCTCAAGGTTTTGGGCGTATAAAATGGACACGCCCGGAACCGTGTATACGTCCGGTGTCATCGCACCCGAGGCAGAACCTCGAATCCCTGTCTGCGATGGCTAACGGATTCCTATTGAAAGGGATTGTAATGGCTGTAAAGCACCTTAAGCCGACCTCCGCTGGTAGGCGTTGGCAGACGATCTCCGACTTCTCCGAGATCACCTGCACCAAGCCCGAGAAGTCTCTTCTCGAGCCCCTGCCCAAGAAGGCCGGTCGTAACAACAACGGCCGCATCACCACCCGCCACCAGGGCGGCGGCGTGAAGCGTCGTTACCGCGTGATCGACTTCAAGCGCAACAAGGACGGCGTGCCCGCCAAGGTTGCCACGATCGAGTACGATCCGAACCGTTCCGCTCGCATCGCTCTGCTGCACTACGCTGACGGTGAGAAGCGCTACATCCTGGCCCCCAAGGGCCTCGAGGTCGGTCAGACCATCATGTCCGGTTCTGACGCCGACATCAAGCCGGGCAACGCTCTGCCCCTCGCCGACATCCCCGTCGGTACGCTCATCCACGCCGTCGAGTTCCAGCCGGGCAAGGGCGCCGCTATCGCCCGTTCCGCCGGTAACTCCTGCCAGCTGATGGGTAAGGAGGGCAAGTACGCTATCGTCCGTATGCCTTCCTCCGAGATGCGCCGCATCCTCGTTACCTGCCGCGCCACTGTCGGTGAGGTCGGCAACGCCGATCACTCCAACATCGTCATCGGCAAGGCCGGCCGTAAGCGTCACATGAACGTGCGCCCGACCGTCCGCGGTACCGTCATGAACCCTGTCGACCACCCGCACGGCGGTGGCGAGGGCAAGAACCACACCTCTGGTCGTCCCTCCGTTACCCCCTGGGGTAAGCCGACGAAGGGCCTTCGTACGCGCAAGAAGAAGAAGGTCTCGAACCAGCACATCATTCGTCGCCGTAAGAAGTAATTTCGGATACCGAGTTTTAGGAGAAAGCACTTATGAGCAGAAGTCTCAAAAAGGGCCCGTTCGTGGAGACTCGCCTTCTCTCGCGTATCACCGCGATGAACGAGGCTGGCAAGAAGGACGTCGTGAAGACCTGGTCTCGCGCGTCCACCATCTTCCCCGAGATGGTTGGTCACACCATCGCCGTCCACGACGGCCGCAAGCATGTGCCCGTGTATGTTACCGAGTCCATGGTTGGTCACAAGCTCGGCGAGTTCGCGCCGACTCGTACGTTCCGTGGCCACAAGGCCAAATAGGGGGTTAACCGTAAATGGCAACTAAGTCTATTGAAACTGAGGCCACCGAGGTTCGCGCCGTCGCTAAGTACGTGCGTGTTTCCCCCAGCAAGGCCCGCCTGGTGGTCGATCTGATCCGCCGCAAGCCTGTCGCTCAGGCCTTCGACATCCTCCACTTCTGCGACCGCGCCGTCGCCGTGGATGTCGAGAAGGTTCTCCGTTCCGCCGTTGCGAACGCCGAGAACAACAACGGTCTGCGTGCCGACAACCTGGTTGTCGCCGCTGCCTATGTTGACGAGGGTCCGACGCTTAAGCGCATCCGTCCCCGCGCCAAGGGTTCCGCTTCTCGCATTCTGAAGCGTACTTCCCACATCACCGTCGTCGTTGCTCCTCGAAAGGAGGCGTAAAGCTGTATGGGTCAGAAAGTCTACCCCACCGGCTTCCGTCTTGGCATCACCGAGAACTGGCGCTCCCGCTGGTTCGCAGAGAAGGATTACGCTAAGACCCTCGGTAACGATCTCGAGATCCGCAAGTACCTCGAGAAGCGTCTTTCCCGCGCAGCTGTCTCCCGCGTCGAGATTGAGCGCGCTGGCGACAAGGTGAAGGTCATCATCCTCACCGCTCGCCCCGGCGTTGTCATCGGTAAGAAGGGTGCCGAGATCGATACCCTCCGCACCGAGCTCGAGAAGGTCGCTGGCGTCTCCAAGGGCCAGCTCTCCGTCGACGTTGTCGAGATCAAGCGCCCTGAGCTCGACGCCAACCTCGTTGCTCAGTCTATCGCCGAGCAGCTCGAGGGCCGCGTTGCCTTCCGTCGCGCTATGCGCAAGGCTGTCCAGTCCGCCCGTAAGGCCGGCGCTAAGGGCATCCGTATCCAGTGCTCCGGTCGTCTCGGCGGTGCCGAGATGGGCCGTCGTGAGTGGTACCGTGAGGGTCGCGTGCCTCTGCACACCCTCCGTGCCAAGATCGACTACGGCACGGCTGTCGCCAGCACCACCATGGGCGCTTGCGGCGTGAAGGTCTGGATCTACCTGGGCGAGAAGCTCCCGGGCCAGCCTGTTCCCAACCCTGCACTCGAGGGCTCTTCCCGTCCTCGTCGTCGTAACTCCGAGAGGAGGGGTCAGTAGTGCTTGCCCCTAAGCGTATTCTTCACCGCAAGGTGCAGCGTGGCTCCATGAAGGGCCAGGCCAAGGGTAATACCGAGCTGCATTTCGGCGAGTTTGGTATCCAGGCTCTCGAGGCCCATTGGATCACCAACCGTCAGATCGAGGCCGCTCGTATTGCCATGACCCGCTACATGAAGCGTGGCGGTCGTGTCTACATCACGATCTTCCCCGATAAGCCCATCACCAAGAAGCCTGCCGAGACTCGCATGGGTTCTGGTAAGGGTAACCCCGAGGAGTGGGTGGCCGTCGTCAAGCCCGGCCGCATCATGTTCGAGGTCAAGGGCGTGCCCGAGGAGGTCGCTCGCGAGGCTCTGCGTCTTGCACAGCACAAGCTTCCCATCAAGACCAAGATTGTTGCTGCCAAGAACGCTGAGCAGCGCATCGAGAAGGAGATGGCTGAGGAGGCCGCTCTCGAGGCCAAGTGGGCTGCTGAGGACGCCGCCGCCGCCAAGGAGGAGAACTAATGAAGCCCGCAGAGATTCGTGAGCTCTCGGACGCTCAGCTCGTTGAGAAGCTGAAGGAAATGCGCGCCGAGCTCTTTAACCTTCGTTTCCAGATGGCCACCAGCCAGCTGGACAACACCGCTCGCGTCAACACCGTGAAGAAGGACATCGCTCGCGTCCTCACGGAGCAGCGCGCCCGCGAGATCGCAGCGGAGAAGTCCGCTGTCGCCGAGTAGGACCTAAGGAGAGAACATGACTGATTCGCGTAACTCGCGTAAGGTCCGTACGGGTGTCGTTACCTCCGTCTCCGGTGCCAAGACCATTGTTGTCACCATCACCGAGCGCAAGCGTCACCCCAAGTACGGCAAGATGATGACCAGCTCCAAGAAGCTGCACGCTCACGACGAGGAGTGCACGGCTGGCGTGGGCGATACCGTCCGCGTTATGGAGACCCGTCCTATGTCCAAGATGAAGCGTTGGCGCCTCATCGAGGTCGTCGAGCGCGCTAAATAAGCAGTCGCTCTTACGACTTGTACGTTTCCGAAGATGTGCGTATGCCTGGCTTGCATACCACGGGCCGTATAAAGGCTGCGCACCTCTCTTCGGTTCTTAGTTCGGAGGAACATCTACCATGATTCAGATGCAAACCATGCTGAACGTCGCCGACAACTCCGGCGCTCGCAAGATTCGCTGCATCAAGGTGCTTGGCGGTTCCAAGCGTCGTTATGCAGGCATCGGCGATGTGTTCATCGGTGCTGTCCAGGAGGCTACCCCTGGCGCCAACGTCAAGAAGAAGGACGTTGTCCGTTGCGTCGTCGTTCGCACCGTTAAGGAGATCCGCCGCAAGGATGGCTCCTACATTCGCTTTGATGAGAACGCTTGCGTTGTCATCAACAACGATGGTTCGCCCGTCGGCACCCGTATCTTCGGGCCTGTCGCTCGCGAGCTTCGTGACAAGAAGTACATGAAGATCGTCTCGCTCGCTCCCGAGACCCTGTAGTTAGGGGAGATATATGTATATCAAGAAGGGCGATAAGGTCCAGGTTCTCTCTGGTAAGGATCGCGGCAAGCAGGGCGTTATCCTGCGTGCTCTCCCCGCAGAGAACAAGGTCGTTGTCGAGGGCGTTTCGGTCGTCAAGAAGGCCGTCAAGCCCAACGCTGCCAACCAGCAGGGCGGCATCGTTTCGCAGGAGGCTCCCATCGACGCCTCCAACGTCAATCTCGTGTGCCCCGAGTGCGGTAAGGTTACCCGCGTCGGTCACGAGAAGGACGGCAAGAACAAGCTGCGCGTCTGCAAGAAGTGCGGCCACAAGTTCTAAGCTGCCCGCAACATCAAGTTGCTAGCAAAGGCCCGGATGCCCCACGGCACCCGGGCCTTTTTCTATCCCTACTCATTGGGGACAGACTTAAATGAGTGGAAGTCGCTTGGCATTCATTGGGGACCATTCATTGGGGACAGACTTAAATGACCAGTCGTTGGGGACAGTCCCTATGTGCCGGCAGTTTGGGACGGTCCTTTGATGTCTGGTGCCCCCCAGAGGGGTGAAGTAATGCAGCTGGCTCTGTCTTTTAGGGCTTTGGTGTTTCGCCCCTTTATGTTTCACAAGGATCGTCGCATGCTCATTTACGCGCATAGCTATGCGCGATAATGCGCATAGCCGCGCAAATATCTGCCAACTATGGCTAAATAATGACCGATAAGCAAATAAACACGCAAATACGAGCAGTTGCGCGCGTAATTGTGCGAATATAGGGTTGTCAGAAATGAAGGACTTCCGATGACTCAGGAGGCACATAATGGCAGTTTCCAAACAGGCTCCGCTCGATGCCGAAGCAGCCGCTAAGGCGGCGTTTGCCTCGGTCCAGGATCAGCCGTTCCCCAACGATATTTTTACGGCCCCCGAGCTCCGCTGGGCCGTGATCGGTTGCGGTGTTATCGCTAACCAGATGGCCCAGTCTCTCGCCCTTGCCGGCCGCAAGCTTGCTGGCGTCGCCAACCGTACGCTGTCCAAGGCTCAGGCTTTTGCCGAGCAGTATGGCATCGAGAAGGTCTATGACGCGGTCGAGGATCTCTATGCCGATCCGAACATCGACGCGATCTATATCACCACCCCGCATAACACGCATATCACCTACCTGCGCGCCGCTCTGGCAGCTGGCAAGCACGTGCTCTGCGAGAAGGCCATTACTCTCAACTCCGCCGAGCTTGACGAGGCCCGCGCCATTGCCGACAAGCATAACGTGGTCCTTATGGACGCCACTACGGTGCTCCACATGCCCTTGTATCAGGAGCTGCGCCGCCGCATGGATGCCGGCGAGTTTGGCCGCATGAATCTCGCCCAACTCAACTTTGGCAGCTACAAGGAGTACGGTGATTTGACCAATCGCTTCTACAACCGCAACCTTGCCGGTGGCGCCATGCTCGACATTGGCGTGTATGCCCTGTCCGTCATGCGCCTCTTTATGGCAAGTCAGCCCGCTGAGGTTGTCTCGCTGGGCAACACCTGCGAGACCGGCGTTGACGTTGCGGGCGGCATCGTCTGCCGTAATGCCGAACAGCAGCTGGGCGTGGTGAGCCTCACGCTCCACTCCAAGCAACCCAAGCGCTCGGTCATCAGCTTCGACAAGTGCTATATCGAGGTCAACGATTATCCGCGCGCCGATCACGCGACCATCGTGTGGACTGAGGATGGCCACCGCGAGGAGGTCAACGCCGGCACCGAGGCTTACGCCCTTTGCTATGAGATGACCGATCTTGAGAAGGCCGTTGCCGGCGACGACTCCAAGCGCGAGCTGCTGGATTATGCTTCTGATGTTATGGAGCTTATGACCAAGCTTCGCGCCGACTGGGGAGTCGTGTACCCCGAGGAGGAGTAAGCGATGCTTGCGGAAGATAGGCTCAACGCGATCGTATCGATGGTGCAGCAGGCTGGCTCGGTTACCGTGCCAGAGCTTGCTGAGGCACTGGGTGTGACGGCGTCTACCATTCGGCGCGACCTGCAGACGCTCGACCGCGCACACCGCATCGCCAAGGTCCACGGTGGAGCGACGAGCCTTGAGCGTGCGCACGTGACGCGCGACCTGACGCTCAATGAGCGCAGCGATCTGCACAACGACGACAAGGAGCGTATCTGCGCCCGTGCGGCGGCGCTGGTGGAGCCTGAGAGCTTTGTATACATCGACTCGGGATCGACGACGCTCAGGCTCATCGAGCATCTTCCACACCTTGAAGATGTCACCTATGTGACCGATTCCGTGCTCCATGCTCAGCGCCTTGCTTTGCGCGGCATGCGTACCGTGGTGCTGGGCGGCGAGCTCAAACCCGAGACCGAGGCACTCGTTGGCCCCGATGCCTTGGCAACCTTAGACCGCTACAACTTCAACTGTGGCTTTTGGGGTTCCAACGGCATTGCCGCCGAGCAAGGTTTCACGGCGCCCGATATCGAGGAAGCCCAAGTCAAGCGCGTCTCGATGCGCCACACGGCCAAACGTTACGTAATCTCGGACGCCAGCAAATTTGGCATGGTGGCGCCCGTCAAGTTCGCGGACTTCCGCGACGCAACGATTATTACCGCAGGCGAGGTCCCAGCCAAGTACCGGGCAATGGACAACGTCGTCACGGTCTAACAAACAAACGGGTAACAAGGCAAAACCACCATAAAGGTGTCTGCCCCCTTTGTGGTGGTTTAGGGCTCCCAGGGGCAGGGGGCTTCGATGTGGATGTGCTCGCCGGTTACGGGATGCGTGAAGGACACGCTGTGGGCGTGGAGCATCAGGCCGCAGGGGCGCGGCGTTCCGTACAGGTCGTCGCCAACCAGGGGATGACGCTCGCTCGCCAGGTGCACGCGAATCTGATGCTTGCGGCCGGTGAGCAGCTCGACATCAATATACGAGCGCGTGGGCAGGCCACGGCGGCTCTTAAGACGCTTGAGTACCTTGACGCGCGTCTGAGACGGCTTGCCGCTGGCGCCGACGCGCATCTTGCGGCTGTCGTGGCGGTCGCGGGCGATGGGCTTGTCGATGAGCTTTTCGTTCCAGTCGATCTTGCCCTCGGCGAGCGCCAGATAGTGCTTTTCGAATGCGTGGTCGATGATCATCTGGTCAAAAGCGGGCTGCGTCTGCTTGTCGAGCGAGAACAACACCACGCCGGTGGTGTTGCGGTCCAGGCGGTTGAGCGGCTGCATGTCAGTCGCGGCAAAGCCGTCGCCCATCGCCAACAAAAGGTCGCTAGCGTAGTCAGTAAGTGTGCGCTCGCCGGTGCCGTCACCGTGGACGATCATGCCAGCGGGCTTGTCGATGGCCATGAGCCAGGCGTCGCAGTAGAGGACTTGAGGTTCTTCGTTCACGTGTAAGCCTTTCGGTTAGCTAATTCCCACAAACATGCAGCCCGAGGTGGCGCCGCGCAGGCGGGCGGCGGGCTTGCGGCCGGCTTGAGCCGCCTCGACGGCGCGACGGACGCGAGCGACGGCACGGCCAATCTCATCGGCCTCGAGCAGGGTTCCGTCGACCATAAGACGACGAACGCCGGCGTCGAGCAACTGCGGTACCTGCGGCGTGAGGTCGATGGGGTAGGCGTCGTACAGGCGTGAGCGGCCGTGGATGTCGGTACGCACCGGCATGATCTTGCCGTCGATATTCTTGAGCGAGAGCTTGCGGGCACGCAGGCGGCAGTTGGCACAATCGTGGATACAGCCGTTGGCAACCTGCAGAATGCAATGCTCGCTTGTCATGACGCGCGGGCGGCCAAAGACGGTGATGCCCAGAGCCGCGGGCGCGGCGGCGCCGAGCGAGACAATCTCGTCGAGTGTGATCTCGGGCGAGAGCCAAAACGCACCGGCTCCGCGCTCGGCAAGCGCCTCCATGCAGGGCGTGTTGTGCACCGGCAGGCAAGAGCGAATCTCGGCCGTGGCGCCAACCTGGGCGGTCAGGGCAAGCTCAGAGATGTTGCCAATAGCGACCGTGGCGCCGGCAACAACCCACGGGTCGACGCGTACGTGGTCAACGGCGCGGCAGACCTCGTCGAGCACGGGTACGATGCCCTGCTCAAATGCATCGGCGGGGGAGAGCTCGGCCGCATTGAGCGCGTCGGTGGTCATGTAGATGCGCGTTACACCCTCGGCGCGAGCGGCCTCGGCGGCCTCGAGCGAGGTGACGGTGGCGCAGATTTGCGGCTCGTCGCGGTAGTGCTCGGGCATGGGGCGCGTACATTTGTCGAGCACCGGAATCTCGAGCGTTTTCGCGCGCTCCTCGTACGGTGCCAGAATGGCCTCTTCCAGCGCCTTACAAGCGGCGGCGCGCACCTTGTGCACGGCGGAAAAGCCCATACCGCAGCCGGCGTCGAGGGCCACGTCAAAGCTCGCGGCCTCAAAGGGAGAGGAGCCCATGCGCCCGACGTGCTCAACCAGATCGGATGCCTCGACGGCACGGGTCTTGGCGGCCTCGACGGTGAAGCCCGTGGCGGTGGCGGTGAGCGCGGGGTTGTCACAGCAGGTGAGTGTGACAGTAAACGGCTCGCCCAGGCGCGCCACGACGGACACATCAACAGCTCGGCGGCGCAACACATCGCGCTTGAGCGCGGCGCCGGCGGCGTCGATGGCACGCTGACTGCGAATCACGCGGACGCGGCAGCCCTCGGGCATGCTGCGGGGCACGCGGCACTCGATGATGTCGCCCGCGGCGGCATCATCGGCGGCAATGGTGGTCAGGAACTGGTCAAACTCGTTATCGTGGCGAAGCTCCAGCAGGTCGCCCTTGCCCACGGGCTCAAACAATTCAATGCGGGCGATGGCGGCGCGGCGACGGCGATCGTCGGGCTTGAGCCCGCGCACGTCGCGGTTGGCCAGGCGGCTGCCCAGCACCGTGCCCACAATCTGGCCGCGGTTGTTGGAACGCTCGTAGCTCATCATCTCGTCGCCCGAGGTGCCGTCCTGATAGGCGTGCGTAAAGTCGCGGTTAAAGCAGCGCTTGAGCTGGCGTTGGCGGGCGGCTTCCTCATCCTTAGAGGCCGAAACATCGGCCAGCATATCGTCAATCTGGTGACGGTACACATCGACGATGGAGTACACGTAATCGGGAGCCTTCATGCGGCCCTCGAGCTTGAGCGATGCGGCGCCGGCGTCATACAGACGGCGAACAAGCTGCGACGTGTTGGTGTCGCGCGGGCACAGCGCGCGCTCGCGACCGGCAGGGGAGAGCGAGCGGCCGTTCTCGTCGATCAGCTCGTAGGGCAGGCGGCAGGGCTGGGCGCACATGCCGCGGTTGGCCGATCGTCCCGCCATGGCAAAGCTCGAAAGCAGGCACAGGCCCGAGTAGCAAAAGCAGATGGCGCCATGGCTAAAGACCTCAAGGTCCACATCGGGCGCGGCGTCGTGGATGGCGGCGATCTCGTCGATGGAGAGCTCGCGCGAGAGAGTCACGCGGTCGGCGCCCTGCTCACGGCACCAAAGGGTTCCGCGGTCGTCGTGGATGTTCGCCTGGGTCGAGATGTGCGTCTCGATGCCGGGCATGGTGCGCTTGACCTCAAAGAACAGACCCCAGTCCTGGATAATGAAGGCATCGGCGCCCAGCGTGGAGCAGCGATGGATGAGTTGCAGCGCATCGCCCATCTCGGACTGCTTGATGACGATGTTGACCGTGACGTAGACGCGCGACCCGGCTAGATGTGCGGCGCGGCAGGCCTGCTCAAAGGCCTCGTCGGTAAAGTTGGTTGCCTTGCGGCGGGCGTTGAAGCTGCCCATGCCGCAGTAGATGGCGTCTGCCCCGGCAGCGAGCGCGGCGGCAAAGGGCTCCGGGCCTCCGGCGGGGGCCAAGAGCTCGGGTCTGCGGTTGGTGGTTCGACTGGCGGTTGCGGTCATATCCTGCCTTTCAAAATGCTCAGATACTCCAAAAGTATAGTGGCGCTGTTGCGGCGGACGAGCCCTGTGGCTCAAGCACGATAAAGTCTTCAGCAGCCCTTGCAGTAAAAATGATCCGTTTCCCTCCGTCCCCTATGGATCACCTGATCCGCTGGAGGCGGAGAGAAACGGATCAGTTTGAGCTTTACCGTCCGGTCACGCCGTTCAGCGGCCGACAGGCGCCGTTGGGCAATAAAATATTCTCGCAGTCTGATAATTATCTTGCACCGCGCAAAATCATCCCCTACTATCCCAATCAAGCGCGGTGTTCAGACCGAACTGTGCCTCCCGGTGTGAACGCCGCGCTCACGCTTTCTCAACTGATCGTAAGGAGATAAACATGAGCAAGACCGTCGTGTCTTCCGATAACGCACCTGCAGCCATCGGCCCGTATTCCCCCGGCATCCAGACCGGCAACATGGTGTTCCTGTCCGGCCAGCTGGGCATCGACCCCGCAACCGGCAAGATGCCTGAGGGCGTCGAGGCCCAGGCTAAGCAGTCCCTTGCTAACGTCGAGGCCCTGCTGACCGCTGCCGGCGCCACCTTTGCCGATGTCGTCAAGACCACGGTCTACCTGGCCGACATTGCCGACTTCGCTGCCGTGAACGAGATCTACGCCTCCAAGTTCGAGGCCCCGTTCCCCGCGCGCAGCGCTTTCCAGGTTGCCGCCCTTCCGGCCGGCGGTCTGGTCGAGATCGAGGTCGTCGCCGCTCTCTAAGGCGTTGGCCACAACTAAACATGACATGCAAAAAGACCCTGCAGCGCGTGCGAGCTGCAGGGTCTTTTGTCAAGTGACGGATCGCTTGTGGAGCCGCGCTCCATTTTGCTCGTTAGCCCTCCTTGCGAACTTTTTGCAGGTAGCGGTAGACGCTGGGCTCCGAGATGCCCAGCGCGGTGGCGGCGCAGGCCACGGCGCCCTTGAGCATGAACACCCCGTTGCCGTTGAGGTGGCGAATGACGTCCACGCGGTCGCTCTGGCCAAGCGACGCCACATCCAACCCGCGACTTTCGAGCAACTCGGAAATACTGCGGTCGATGAGCTCCTGTGTGGACTCCGAAAGGCTTTCGACCTCGATAGGGGCGGGCTCCGTGCGCGTCGGCGCCGCGTCGAAGCACGCCATGAGCTGCTGCGCCATGGCGTTGATGGAGCGCACGGTCGAGAGGTCGGTGTTGACGCAGAGCATACCGACGATCTCGTCACTCTCGCGGATAAAGTACGTCGCTGACTCCAACGTCTTGCCGCCGGCACCACGCCCCTCGTAGCCCGTAATAAACGGCAGGTCGCAATACTTGGGGTCGTGCATGATCTTGAGCGCCAGATTGGTGGCAGGACCGCCGACCTTACGGCCGCTCACGATGCCGTTGCGAATATCGACGATGGCGTGGTCGGGATCCGAGAAATCGTGCAGCACGATTTCGCTGTTTTTGCCGAGTATCTGCTCCAGAAAATCGACCATCGGCAAAAAGCGACGTACGGTCTCGTTCACGGGCAACTCCTTTGGGTGAAATCGGAAATGTTCATAACAATTTTTTCTCATGGTAACACGCTGCCCATCATCTCGTATATCCGCAGGTACATTGCGTAATACAGACGAACGGTAGGAATTTAGCGGTAAACGGTTGACCAAAAGAAAAGTTAGATGTTATTTTGACCAGACACTTTCTTGACCTGCGGAAATGCGTTATTTCAGCTGAAGAATAGTCTGATAACAAAAAATTATTATTGAGAATGAGAATCATCTTTAATACGATATGCAATGAAGGCACAACCTCAACCCCGCACTGCGTCACAATAGAGCGTTAGATGCGAAAACAACTACTTCGAGGATTGGTGGTCAAATGGCCCAGGAGACGGTTACGAACGGCACTGAAGCCCTGTTCACTCGCGAGGGCATGCCGCCCGTTAAGGAAATGATCCCGTGTGCCCTTCAGCACGTACTGGCATCGTTTGCCGGCATCATTACCCCGGCGGTCATCATGGCCGGCGTCTACGGCTTTAATAGCCAGCAGAGCACCGACATCATTCAGGTCGCGCTCATTCTTTCGGCAATCGACACGGCCCTTCAGGCCTTCGCTCCCTTCCGTCGCATCGGCGGCGGCCTGCCCATCGTCATGGGCGTTTCGTTCGCGTTCCTGCCGGCCCTGCAGGCCATGGGTGCCTCGGGCTTTAGCTTTGGCGCGCTGCTGGGCGGCGAGATTGTCGGCGGTGCCGTCGCGGTCCTCTTTGGTTTGGCCTACAGCAAGATTAAGTGGCTGTTCCCGCCCGTCGTGACCGGTACGGTCATCTTCTCCATTGGCGTTTCGCTGTATCCCACGGCCGTCAAGTATATGGCTGGCGGTATGGGTACGCCGCTGTGGGGCACCCCGCAGGCATGGTGCGTCGCTCTTATCACCTTCGCCGTGGTCTTTGCGCTCGCCAACTTTGGCAAGGGCACGCTCAAGCTGGGATCCGTGTTCTTTGGCATGATCGTTGGCATGATCGTTTCGATCCCCTTTGGCATGATCGACTTCTCCAGCGTCGCCACCGCTCAGGTCTTCGCCCTTCCCAAGGTTATGCCCTACGCGCTCGAGTTTGATCCCGAGGTCTGCATTACCCTCGCCGTCGTGTTCCCCATGGTTGCCATCCAGGTTATCGGTGACGTTTCCGCCGCCTGCCTGGGCTCCATCGACCGTATGCCCACCGAGCGCGAGCTCTCCGGCGCTATCGTGTCCCAGGGCCTCACCTCTATGGTCGGTGGCCTGCTGGGCGGTCTTCCCACCAGCGCCCTTGGCCAGAACGTGGGCATCATCTGCTCCAACAAGGTCGTCAACAAGTGGGTCTTTGTGATCATCGCGGCCGTCTTTGCCATCGCCGGTCTGTTCCCGCAACTTTCTGCCGTCCTTTCCGCTATCCCGCAGCCCGTCATCGGCGGCGCGACCGTCGGCGTCTTTGGCACCATCACCATGAACGGCGTGCGCATGTTCACCCGCGAGGGCCTCACGCAGCGCACTACCACCATCGTCGGTACCTCCGTCGTCTTTGGCCTGGGTATCTGGATGGCCAGCGGTTGCCTTGCCGGCGAGGGTATGCCCGCCTGGGTGTCCACCGTCATCGGCTCCAATGCCGTAACCCCCACCGCCATCATGGCCATCGTCCTTAACCTGATCCTTCCGCAGACGCCGGTCGTGGCTCAGCACATCGATGCTGCCAAGGACGCTGCCGTGGATCTGGTCTTGCCCGAGAGCAAGAAGTAACCAATTCGGTGCTATTCGTCGGCGGACGCATCGCCTCGTCCGCCGACGTCATGCGGCGCCAAGCCGCACTTCAAAGGGTTTGTCCCTTTGGTGAAGCGTTGACGGGAGAGGGCCCGTTTCCGGTGTAGGCCGGCGCTTCGCACTCCGCCATGTCAGAGGTGTCAAACCCCGCCCCTGATGTTGAAGGGAGCATCCATGCTTCTGATCGCTAACGGTTCCGTCTTTACCCGCAACGTTCAGACCCCGTTCATTCCAAACGGTGCGGTCGCCATAGACGGGGATACGATTGTCGAAGTGGGTCCCGAGTGCGAGCTCAAGGTCAAGTACCCGGATGCCGAGTACGTCGACGCCCAGGGCAACCTCATCATGCCCGGACTTATCAACTGCCACACCCACATCTACTCGGGTCTGGCCCGCGGCCTTGCCATTAAGGGCTGCAACCCCACCAACTTCCTGGAGAATCTTGAGCAGCAGTGGTGGAAGATCGACGACAACCTGACGCTCGACGGCACCAAGGCCAGCGCCTATGCCACGATTCTTGACTCCATCCGCGATGGCGTCACCACGATCTTCGATCACCATGCGAGCTTCTGCGAGATCCCGGGAAGCCTCTTTACCATTAAGGATGCAGCTCAGGAGCTGGGCATGCGTTCGTGCCTGTGCTACGAGGTCTCCGATCGCCGCGGCCAGGAAAAATGCGACCAGGCCATTGCCGAGAACGCCGAGTTTGCCCAGTGGGCCGCCAAAGAGCGTCGCGATAACGACAACCACATGATCGCCGCCATGTTTGGCGGACATGCCACCTTTACGCTTTCGGACGAGACCATGGACAAGATGGCCGAGGCCAACAACGGTCTGACCGGCTTCCACATCCACGTGTGCGAGGGCATGAACGACGTGTGGGATTCCCGCCTCAACCGCGGCGGCATCAGCCCCGTCGAGCGCCTGCTGCAGCACAACCTGCTGGGTCCCGACACCATGCTGGGTCACTGCATCCACGTGACGCCTGCCGAGATGGATATCGTCAAGGAGTCCGGCACCTGGCTCGTCAACAACCCCGAATCCAATATGGGCAACGCCGTGGGCTGCGCCCCCGTGCTCGAGTTCTTCCGTCGCGGCATCCCCGTGTGCATGGGCACCGATGCCTACACCCACGATATGCTCGAGAGCCTCAAGGTCTTCCTGATCATCCAGCGCCACAACGCCGCCATGCCCAACGTGGGCTGGTGCGAGGCCATGACCATGCTGTTCGAGAACAACGCCAAGATGGCGAGCAAGTACTTCGATCGCAAGCTCGGTGTGCTCGAGGCCGGCGCTGCCGCCGACGTCATCGTCATGGACTACAAGCCCTTTACGCCGCTGAGCGAGGAGAATATCGACGGCCACATGCTCTTTGGCATGATGGGCAAAAACTGCCGCACCACCATCATCAACGGCCGCGTCCTGTACAAGGATCGCGAGTTCGTTGGGATTGATGAGGATAAGATCAACGCGTGGACCATGGCTGAGTCCAAGAAGCTCTGGAGCACGCTCAACGATCGCGCCTACTAATTACAAGTAGATTCACGCGCATCGGATGTTTCGCCGCATCCGACGCGCGTATAGGCGGCCTCCGCGGGGTCGCCGGCGCTGTGCTAGCGCTACACCGTATTTGCGCCCGCCGCGCGGTCTCGCCGGGCGTTACAGAGAGGAGCTCATTATGAGCGACATCATGAGGCCGATCCCGTTTTCGCAGCTGATGAACTGGATCATCGAGGAGCACAAGACCCAGGACGCCATCTTTGGCGTGCGCAAGATGGTCACGACCAACCAGGAGGGTGCGCTTCCCATTTTTGACGAGCGCATCGAGACTCCGTTTGGCCCGGCCGCCGGTCCCAATACGCAGCTGGCCCAGAACATCGTGGCGTCCTACGTGGCCGGTTCCCGCTTCTTTGAGCTTAAGACCGTTCAGGTTATGGACGGCGAGGAGCTTTCCAAGTGTGTGAACAAGCCCTGCATCGTGGCGCAGGACGAGTGCTACAACTGCGAGTGGTCGACCGAGCTCGAGGTTCCGCAGGCCTTTGCCGAGTACGTGAAGGCATGGTTTGCCTGCCACCTGATCGCTCGCGAGTACGGCCTGGGAAGCCCGGACGGCTTTGTCTTCAACATGTCCGTGGGCTATGACCTCGAGGGCATCAAGAGCCCCAAGGTCGACGCCTACATCGAGGGCATGAAGGACGCCAGCGGCTCCGACGTCTGGAACGAGTGCCGCACGTGGGCGCTTGCCAACCTGGACAAGTTTGAGCATGTCGACGCCGCGTTTGTCGAGTCCATCCCGTCGCGCGTCTCCAACTCCATCACCGAGTCCACGCTGCATGGCTGCCCGCCGGCGGAGATCGAGCGCATCGCGACCTATTTGATCATCGAGAAGGGCCTCAACACCTACATCAAGTGCAACCCCACGCTGCTGGGCTATGAGTTTGCCCGCCAACGCCTCAACGAGCTGGGCTTTGACTACATCGTCTTCGATGACACGCACTTCCGCGAGGACCTGCAGTGGGCCGACGCCGTGCCCATGTTCGAGCGCCTGATTGCCCTGTGCGCCGAGCACGGCCTGGAGTTTGGCGTCAAGCTGACCAACACGTTCCCCGTCGACGTGACCAGGGACGAGCTGCCCTCCACCGAGATGTACATGTCGGGCCGTTCGCTGTTCTCGCTGACCATCGAGGCCGCCCGTCGCATTACCGAGCAGTTCGATGGCAAGCTGCGCATCAGCTACTCCGGCGGTGCCACGGTTTACAACATCCGCGCCCTGTACGATGCCGGCATTTGGCCTGTCACCCTGGCGACCGACGTGCTCAAGCCTGGTGGCTACGAGCGCTTTAGCCAGATGGCCGGCGAGTTTACCGATCTGGACGGCAAGCCGTTTGAGGGCGTCTCTCTCGATGCCGTGACCGCGATTCAGGCCGATTCGCTCACCAACCCGCTCTACAAGAAGCCGCTACGCCCGCTGCCCGACCGCAAGGTCGCCGGCAAGAGCCCGCTTTCCGACTGCTTTACCACGCCGTGCCGCACGAGCTGCCCCATCCAGCAGGATATTCCCGCCTATCTGGCGGCTGTTGACGAGGGCCGCTACGAGGACGCGCTCAACATTATCATCGAGCGCAACGCCCTGCCGTTCATTACCGGCACCATCTGCCCGCATCCCTGCGGCCGTGCCTGCGAGCGTGCATTCTACGAGCCCGAGGGCGCCCAGATTCGCGCCAGCAAGCTCAAGGCCGCCCGCGAGGCCATGACGGCCGTGCTGCCCAAGCTGCGCGCCCAGGCCATCGCAAACGACGGCGAGCGCAACGTTGCCGTTATCGGCGGCGGCCCGGCCGGCCTGGCGACGGCGTTCTTCCTGACGCGTGCCGGCGTGCCCGTCACCATCTTTGAGGCCCGCGATTCTCTCGGCGGCGTGGTCCGTCACGTGATCCCCGAGTTCCGTATCGCCAGCGACGATATCTCCCACGACGCCGAGCTTTGCCTGGCCTTTGGTGCCAAGGTTCAGCTCAACGCCCGCGTGGAGTCCATCGACGAGCTCAAGGCCCAGGGCTTTACCGACGTGGTCGTGGCCACCGGTGCCTGGATGCCCGGCTCTGCGGGCCTGGGCGAGGGTGCCGAGCTCGATGTGCTGGAGTTCCTCGAGGCCGCCAAGAAGGGCGAGAAGCTCGAGCTGGGTGAGGACGTCGTGGTCATTGGCGCCGGCAACACCGCCATGGACGCGGCCCGCGTGGCCAAGCGCCTGGCTGGCGTGAAGAACGTGCGCCTGGTGTATCGCCGCACCAAGAAGCAGATGCCCGCCGACGAGGAAGAGCTCGATCTTGCTCTTGCCGACGGCGTTGAGTTCTGCGAGCTGCTGGCGCCCAAGGCACTCAACGGTGCCGTGCTGACCTGCGATGTTATGGAGCTTGGCGAGCCGGATGCAAGCGGCCGTCGCAGCCCCGTCGCCACGGGCGAGACTGTTGAGCTTCCCGCCACCACGGTGATCTGCGCCGTGGGCGAGGGCATCGACGCCAGCCTGTACGACGCCGCGGGCGTCGAGCACGACCGTCGCGGCCGCCTTGCCGCCACCTCCACCGGCGTCGAGGGCGTCTGGGCTGCGGGCGACTGCCGTCGCGGTCCTGCCACCGTGGTCGAGGCCATCGCCGATGCCGCCGAGGTTGCCCGTGCCATCGCCGGCGTGGACTTTAACAAGTACGCCGACCAGAATGCTCAGACCGGTCGCGAGGACACTTGCTACGAGCGCAAGGGGTCGCTGTGCCGCGACAAGCGCAACTGCACCAAGACTCGCTGCCTGGGCTGCGGCTCGGTGTGCGAGGTCTGCTGCGACGTGTGCCCCAACCGCGCCAACGTGGCAATTAAAGTGCCGGGCCTGGCCAAGCATCAGGTCGTCCACGTCGATGGCATGTGCAACGAGTGCGGAAACTGCGCCGTGTTCTGCCCCTACCAGGAGGGTCGTCCCTACAAGGACAAGCTCACCCTGTTCTGGAGCGAGCAGGACATGGAGAACTCCGAGAACGAGGGCTTCCTGGCCGTGGACGAGGACCACTTTAAGGTCCGCGTCGCCGGCACGGTCCGCACCGTCTCGGTCGATGCCGTCAACACCGGTCTTCCCGAGGCCGTCCGCCTGACCATCAGGGCCGTGCGCGACAACTATTCGTACCTTCTTAAGAAATAGGCGAGTCTCTTATGGCCAAATCCATTCAACATAACGTGGCCTACGTTGCCTGCGGAAGCGGTTGCGCCTCCGCAGGCGGCGACGCCCGCTGCAGCGAAGGCTGCATTGGCTGTGGCGCCTGTGTCACGGCCTGTCCCCACGGTGCCATTGCGCTGGTCGATGGCATTGCCCGCGTGGATCGCTCAAAGTGCACGGGCTGTGGCCTGTGCGGCATGGCGTGCCCGCAGCGCGTGATCGCCTTCGTCCCCGGCTACCAGAACATTCTGGTGCGCTGCAACAACACCGATAAGGGCGCCATTGCCCGCAAGATCTGCGACACGAGCTGCATCGGTTGCGGCATGTGCGCTAAAAAGTGCCCTGCCGGCGCTATCCGCATCGAGGACAACTGCGCCCATATCGATGGCGCGGACTGCCTGTCGTGCGGCATGTGCGCCGTCGTCTGCCCACATGGCGCCATCCACGACCGCACCGGCATCGCCGCCGGCGTGTAGAAGGGAATCACCATGGCACAGGAATTCACTTTTACCGTTAACGGCGTCCAGCACACGACGACCCAAAACAAACCGCTGCTGCGCTACCTGCGCGACGACCTGTACATCCATTCCGCCAAGGACGGCTGCTCCGAGGGCGCCTGCGGCACCTGCACCATCCATGTGGACGGTGCGGCCGTCAAGGCGTGCGTTCTGACCACTGCTCTTGCCGCCGGTCGCAACATCGTGACCGTCGAGGGCCTGCCCCAGGACGTGCGCGAGGCCTTTGTGTACGCCTTTGGCGCCGTGGGCGCCGTGCAGTGCGGTTTTTGCATTCCCGGCATGGTCATGGCGGGTGCGGCGCTTATCGCCGAGGATCCCGAGCCCACCGAGGAGCAGATCAAGTACGCCATTCGCGGTAACGTGTGCCGCTGCACCGGCTACAAAAAGATTATCGAGGGCATCTCGCTGGCGGCTGCGGTGCTCCGCGGCGAAAAGCAGATCGACGAGGACCTGGAGCGCGGCGACGACTACGGCGTGGGCAAGCGCGCCTTCCGTATCGACGTGCGCAAGAAGGTGCTCGGCGAGGGCAAGTACCCCGACGACATCGACGAGCTCGATCAGCCGGGCCTGACCTATGCCAGCGCCGTGCGCTCCAAGTATCCGCGCGCCCGCGTGCTCTCCATCGACACCTCCAAGGCCGAGGCCCTGCCCGGTGTGGTGGGCATCCTGCGCGCCGAGGACGTGCCGGTCAACCAGGTCGGCCACCTTATCCAGGACTGGGATGTCATGATCGCCCAGGGCGATATCACCCGCTGCGTGGGTGACGCCATCGTGCTGGTGGTTGCCGAGGACGAAGCGACACTCGAGAAGGCCAAGAAGCTCGTAAAGATCGATTACGAGCCGCTGGAGCCCGTGCGTAACATTGTCGAGGCCAGGGCTGCCGACGCCCCGCGCCTGCACGACAGCTTCTTTGCCTTTGGCAACACGGTGGAGCTCAAGGACAACGTGTGCCAGAGCCGCCATGTGACGCGCGGCGACGCCGCCAAGGCGCTGGCCGAGAGCGCGTTTACCGTGACGCAGCGCTTTACCACGCCCTTTACCGAGCATGCCTTCTTGGAGCCCGAGTGCGCCGTTGCCTTCCCGTACAAGAACGGCGTCAAGGTGCAGTCGACCGACCAGGGTGCCTACGACACGCGCAAAGAGTGTGCCCACATGTTTGGCTGGGACAACGAGCCCGAGCGCGTGGTCGTCGAGACCATGCTCGTGGGCGGCGGCTTTGGCGGCAAGGAGGACGTGTCCATCCAGCACCTGGCCGCGCTCGCCGCGTATAAGTTCCAGCGTCCCGTGAAGTGCAAACTCACGCGCGCCGAGTCACTCGCGTTCCATCCCAAGCGCCACGCCATGGACGGCACCTTTACGCTGGGCTGCGACGCCGAGGGCAACTTTACCGGTCTGGACTGCGAGATCAACTTTGACACCGGCGCCTACGCGTCGCTGTGCGGCCCGGTGCTCGAGCGTGCCTGCACGCATGCCGTCGGCCCCTACAAGTACCAGAACACTGACATTCGCGGCTTTGGCTACTACACCAACAACCCGCCCGCCGGCGCGTACCGCGGCTTTGGCGTTTGCCAGTCCGAGTTTGCGCTCGAGAGCCTGATCGACCTGCTGGCAGAGAAGGTCGGCCTTGATCCGTGGGAGATTCGTTACCGTAATGCCATCGAGCCGGGTGAGGTTTTGCCCAACGGCCAGATTGCCGACTGCTCCACGGCGCTTAAGGAGACGCTGCTCGAGGTCAAGGATGCCTACTACGCGCATCCCGGACACGCCGGTATCGCTTGCGCCATGAAGAATGCCGGCGTGGGCGTGGGCCTGCCCGATGCCGGTCGCTGCAAGATTCGCGTCGAGAACGGCGTGGCCGTGGTCTATGCCGCTACGTCCGACATCGGCCAGGGCTGCAACACCGTCTTTTTGCAGGACGTTGCCGAGGCATGCGGCCTGCCGCTTCGCTGCATCGCCAACGGCGAGTGCTCCACCGAGAATGCTCCCGACTCCGGCACCACGTCTGGCTCGCGTCAGACGGTCGTGACCGGCGAGGCCGTGCGCGGTGCCGCCTTCCTGCTGCGCGATGCCATGGTTGGTATCGAGGCTGGCAAGCCTGCGCCCGATGCTCCCGTGAGCGCGCATGGCGACGGCGTCAAGATCGAGTACGACGACGGTCGCGCCTATCAGCTGCACACGCAGGAGCTCGTCGCCGGCCAGGGTATGCATCCTCAGGATCCCGCGGCCGCCATCAAGGCGCTCGAAGGATGCGAGTTTGGCTACGTGTACCTGGAGCCGACCGACAAGCTGGGCGCCGACGTTCCCAACCCCAAGAGCCACATCTGCTACGGCTTTGCCACGCATGTGGTCATTTTGGACGATGACGGCCGCGTGAGCGAGGTCTATGCTGCGCACGATTCCGGCAAGGTGGTCAACCCCATCTCCATCCAGGGTCAGATCGAAGGCGGCGTGCTCATGGGTATGGGCTATGCGCTTACCGAGGACTGGCCGCTCAAGGACTGCGTACCCCAGGCAAGGTACGGCACGCTCGGGCTGTTCCGTGCGCCCGAGATTCCGGATATCCACGCCATTTACGTGGAGAAGGACGAGCTACTGTCTGTGGCATACGGCGGCAAGGGCATCGGCGAGATCGCAACGATTCCCACGGCGCCCGCCGTGCAGAACGCCTACCGCGCGTTTGACGGCAAGCTGCGTCCCGATCTGCCCATGGTGGATACGCCCTACAGCCGCGCTCGTCACCGCGGTTAGGTTAGGGCGCGGACAGTCATTGCTGATGGGCTGTTCGCGCTGAGCATCAACTACATACGCTGCGCCTTTGGCCCCGGCTCCATCACGAGCCGGGGCCTTTTGTTTCAAGACTTTAGTCTGCTGGCCGCGCAGCGGCCAGCTTTAAACCAC
>NZ_QRVE01000006.1:0-7137 GCF_003462685.1 Collinsella sp. AF23-4AC
GCCGCGAGCTTGGCGGCGGCGCCCTCCTCGGTCTCGTCGATCCCGGACCTGCTGCCCGAGAGCTCGGCGTCGGCCGCCTCCTGCGCCCTCCTGGCGCTGTAGAATGTTAGCGCTAATCTAAAATTGACCACTTTCGCAAACGCATCTCGCCGAATGCGCTAACGCGCTTTCGCCGACCCCGCTAACGTACTTTCACCAACTGCGCTAACGGAACTATGCTCCGATCGGGTATCCGACCCGGGAGGAGCGGGATATGGAGCGAAACGTAATGGGAGAGCTGAACGTCTACAGGGGGTCCGGCGCGAAGCCGAACTTCAGCGAGATCGCGAGGAGGCACGGCATGGACCGGCACACGGTCGCCAAGTACTGGCGGGAGGGCGAGTCCGCCGCCGACGGGAGGTCCGCGAGGGGCAGCGCCTTCGACCCGCTCGAGGAGGTGATCCGCGCGAAGGCCCAGCTGCCCGGGATGACCAAGATGGCAGTCTACGCGTTCCTGCGCGAGGGCCGCGGGGAGGGGCTGCCCGGGTACGGCGCCTTCACCGCGTGGTGCCGGGCCCGCGACGTGCCCTTCGGGGGCGCGGGCGGCCGCGAGCCGCACCCGCGGTTCGAGACGCCCCCGGGCAGGCAGCTGCAGTTCGACTGGAAGGAGGGCATGAGGCTCGTCGACTCGGAGGGCGAGGTCTTCGAGTTCAGCGTGTTCACCGCGACGCTCGGCTACTCCCGGAAGCACCGCTTCATACCGGTCAGGAGCCGCACGCTCGACGACCTGCTGTCCTGCCTGCTCGCCACCTTCACCCGCCTCGGCGGCGTCCCGGAGGAGTGCATCACGGACAACATGTCGTGCCTGGTGACCGTCTCGGGCCGCAGGAGGACCAGGCAGGAGAGGGCGTGGCGGTTCGCGCGGGAGGCCGGCTTCGAGCTCAGACTCTGCGCGCCGCGCTCGCCGCAGACCAAGGGCAAGGACGAGTCGGCCAACCGCTTCCTGAACCGCCTGCTCGCCTACGGCGGCGAGTTCACCGGGTGGAGCGGCCTCGCCGAGGCGGTGGCCCGGGTCGAGGCCCAGGCCAACTCGGAGCCGAACCGCACCACCGGCCTGCCGCCCGACGCGCTGTTCATGCGGGAGAAGGAGAGCCTGCGGCCCATCGGGAACCTCCGGCTCCTCGAGTCGATGGTGGGCGACGCGAGCGTCCAGACCGTCCCGCCGACCATGCTCGTCAGGGCCGCCGGCAGGGAGTGGTCCGTGCCCAGGCGCTGCATCGGCCGGCGCGTGAGCGTCATAGCGATGCCCGGCGGCCAGGTCGTTGTGAGGATGGCCGGCGAGGAGGTCGCCGTCCACGACGCCGCGTCCGGGCCGTCGAGGCCCATCAACTACGACCCCGACCACTATGGGCAGGCCCTCGAGGGGAAGCGGGGCCTGGCCGACGCGGACATCGCCGAGGCCGCGCGCGCCAACCTCGCGCTGCTCGACTCGCTCGGAGGGGCGTGATGGGCGCCGTCGCGGAGGGCAGCCCCTCGATCAGGGCGCAGGCGAACCTCTCCGCGCTCGGGCTGCACGAGATGGCGGCGTCCCTGCCCGACTACGTGAGGATGGTCGCCGCGGGCGAGCGGGGCTTCGCCTCCGCCCTCGAGGAGATGACGCGCGTCGAGGTCGCCGCCCGGGAGGTCAGGATCACCAACCAGCGCATACGTTCGTCGGGGTTCCCCTACGTCAAGGGGCTGGCGGACTTCGACTGGGACTTCCAGCCGTCGGTCCCGCGCGCAGAGATCGAGGAGCTCGCGACCCTGAGGTTCGTCGAGCGGGCCGAGAACGTCCTGCTCGTGGGGAGCCCCGGCGTGGGCAAGACGCACCTCGCCGTCGCGCTGGGCATCGAGGCCGTCAGGGCGGGGCGCGAGGTCAGGTTCGTGGACTGCGCCCGGCTCGTCGAGGACCTGGAGGACGCCTCGTCGCGCGGCATCCTCAAGAAGAGGCTCAAGTACTACGCCCACTCGAGGCTGCTGATCATCGACGAGCTCGGCTACCTCGACGTCGGCAGCGCGGGCGCGGACCTGCTGTTCCAGCTGATATCGACGCGCTACGAGCAGCGCTCGACGATCATCACCACCAACGTGGGGATCAGCGGCTGGGGCAGGGTGTTCGGGGACGACGTGGCGGCGAGCGCGATCGCGGACAGGGTGTGCCACCACTGCCACCTGGTCAAGATAACCGGCAGGTCCTACAGGCTGAAGGACCTGCCGAGGGACGGCCCCGTCAAGCCGTGACCGGAATCGGTGAAAATACGTTAGCGCAACCGGTGAAACCGCCTTTGCGCGAACGGCGCGCCTGTTTAGCGAAACTGGTGAAAAATAGATTGACGCTAACATAGAACACCCTGGGCCTCCTCGAGCAGCCGTAGCCCCTCCTGTGCGAGCAGCCGTTGCAGCACCTCGGCCACGAGGAGAGCCTGGGGCAGGCCCCCGACAGGTCCGCGGGAGCGGGCTCGCCGTAGCGCGAGCGCGGCGCCGTGACGTAGCGGTGCGCCGCCACCTCCCTGGTCACGGTCGATGGCGACCTGCCGAGCTCCGCGGCGATCTCGCGGGCGCTGCGGTTGAGGTCGAGCATCCTCTCGACCGTGTTCCTCTCATGCCTCGTGAGCCTCCCGTACGACCTCCCGGACGGCTTCGGTCTGGACATTTCGGCCTCCCTCCATCGCGGGCCGGGGGATTCCGGCCCCTCTGGGGTTGCCTACCCGGATTCGCGCCTCAGGACTCAGCGCAACGCGTTGCGCTGAGTCCTGAGTCTGTTGCAATGAAGATGAGAATCAAGGCTCATTGAAGCGGTCACAGATACATTCCAATCACCCACCGGGCAGAACAGCTCTGAATTGTGCGGAACTGTGTTCAAAGTTGAGTACGCAAACCAGAGCCAACGCCTTGCCTATCTGCGGTTGTATAGCGGTACGCTTCATTTGCGGGATTCCGTAGCCTTGGCAGGGAAAGAAAAACTGAAAATTACGGAAATGCGTATCCCCTCAAAGGGTGAGATTGTCCGAACAGAGATTGCCCATGCGGGCGAGATCGTCATTGTACCCTGCGACAGTTTGCGGCTGAATGATGTGCTGGGAAACAAACTGCTGCTGCCCCGTGAAACGTGGAGCGACAATCCTCTCCCTTTGCTGCGGACAACAATTGCACCAGAGAAACCAGAACAGAGGGAACGCTTGTTAAACGCCTTGACAGAAATTGCGGATACCGACCCGCTTCTGCGCTATGAATTAGACGCTGTGACCCATGAGATCATTCTCTCCTTTTTGGGCCGGGTACAATTGGAAATTATCTCTGATCTTCTGGTGGAAAAATATCAGCTCAACACAACTGCAAAAGAACCTACCGTCATCTATATGGAGAGGCCATTGAAAGCGGCAAGTCACACCATTCATATCGAAGTGCCGCCCAATCCATTCTGGGCGTCCATCGGGCTGTCCGTCACCCCTCTCCCCCTTGGCACCGGAGTGCAGTATGAGAGCAAAGTTTCCGTTGGATACTTGAATCAGAGTTTTCAAAACGCTGTATTGGATGGTATCCGCTACGGTCTGGAACAAGGCGTGTATGGATGGAAGGTAACGGACTGTAAAATCTGTTTTGAGTATGGGCTTTATTATAGTCCGGTCAGCACTCCCGCAGACTTTCGGTCATTGGCACCTATTGTATTGGAGCAGGTGTTGAAAAAGGCGGGGACGCAGCTATTGGAACCATATCTTTCTTTTGCACTCTATGCGCCGCAGGAATATCTCTCCAGAGCTTATCATGACGCACCAAAATATTGCGCGAGTATTGAAACGACCCAGGTTAAAAACAGCGAGGTGATTATTACTGGCGAAATCCCTGCCCGCTGTGTGCAAGAGTACCGCAATGACCTCACCTTTTATACAAACGGGAGAAGCGTTTGTTTAACAGAATTGAAGGGGTATCAAATCGCCAGCGGCGAACCAGTTTTTCAGCCACGCCGCCCAAACACCCGGATTGATAAGGTGCGCCATATGTTCAACAAAATTCTCCCATCAATGATGGACTTATAAAATCCCTTTGGAACAAAGGGCGCACTTCTATACATGGTCTGCGACCATGTATCGTGCGCTCTGCGAGGCTACGGCCCGGACTTCCGAAAGTCCGGGCCGTTTGCGTCGCTCCGCTCCGTACAAGGGGCTGCGCCCCTTGCGCCGCTTTGCGGCTATCCCTGCGCCCTCGCTGGAAAGGTTCATCCGCTCTGCGTCTGCACCTTTCCAGCGAGGCTAAAACCGAATACCGTTACCCTTGACCGTTTACCCGACACAGCAGGTAGACGGTCTTTTGTTTTGCCAAGAAGGAGGTCAAACACGATGGACAAGTCACGCGAAGAATTAGAGAAAGAGTATGCTGAGGCCACCGCTAAGTTGGAGCAGTACCAGCACAGAGGCCAGCGGTATGAGAACCGCATCCGCTACTACACCCAAGGCGAAAGGAAGAAGCGAAACCACCGACTTATCACCCGTGGCGGAGCGGTGGAGAGTATCGCCCCGGAGGTGCGCGGCATGAGCGAAAGGGCCTTTTTTCTTTTGATGGAAAAGGTCTTTTCCCTGCCGGAAGTTGCCGCCCTGGTGAGCCAAGCCACTGACCAGCAGGAAAGCGGATAATTGGCCCTGTTCCATCTCCACGTTACCCAGGTCAAACGGAGCGCGGGACAGTCTGTTGTCACGTCCGCCGCCTACCGAGCCGGGGAGAAATTGTATAGCGAATACTATGGCGAGGTCAGCGACTACACCCACAAGGGCGGCGTGGTCTGCACAGACATTCTCCTGCCGCCCCAGGCCCCCAACCAGTACCAAGACCGCGCCACCCTCTGGAACGCCGTGGAGAAGGCCGAGCGCGGCAAGAAAGCCCAGCTTGCATATAGCTTTGACATTGCCTTGCAGAACGAGTTTTCATTGGAGGAAAACATCGCTCTTGCAAGGCAATTTGTTTCGGAGCAGCTTGTGGGCCGGGGCATGATTGCCGACTTTGCCATCCACCAGCCGGACAAGGAGGACGGCGGTATTCCTAACCCGCACTTTCATGTTCTCTGCCCCATCCGGCCCATTGAGCCAGACGGCAAATGGGGGTGCAAGCAGCGCCGCCGCTACCGTCTGGACGAGGACGGGAACCGCATTATGGGAGAGGACGGCAAGCCCCTCTTTGACGCTGTTCCCACTACCGACTGGGGAAGCCCGGAAACACTGGAACATTGGCGGGAGGCGTGGGCCGCTATGGTGAACGCCAAGTTTGAGGAAAAGGGGCTGACCTGCCGCATCGACCACCGCTCCTATGAGCGTCAGGGCCTTGACCTGCTGCCCACCGTCCATGAGGGCGTGGCCGTCCGCCAGATGGAGGCCAAGGGCATCCCCACCGACAAGGGCGATCTGAACCGCTGGATAAAAAAGGCCAACAACATTCTGCGGGATATTCGGAAGAAAATCGCCGGCCTGACGGATTGGATTAAGGCCATAAAAGAAGAATTGAGCAAGCCCCAGGCCCCGACCCTTGCCGCCCTGCTGACCGACTACTATGAGGGCCGGAACGCCGGAGCATGGAGCCGCAACGCCAGGATTGGAAATCTTAAAGGTTTTGCCGAGGCCATCAATTTTCTGACCGAGAGGGGCATCGCTACGCTGGAAGATTTAGAGACCCATATCGCCGCCCAGAGTGAACGAACGGAGGCCATCAACACATCCATGAAAGCGAAGCGTGACCGTCTGAACGAATTGAAGGAACTGCTTCGCCTTGTTGACCTCTACCGAGACACCAAGCCCGTCTATGACGAGTTGCAGGGTATCAAGTGGAAGGGCAAGCGGGAAAAATTCGAGAGGGAGCATGAGAACGAGTTGAGGACGTTCCACATGGCCCGCCGGAAGCTGGACAAGCACCGTTCCCCTGCTGGTAAAATCCCCGTTCATGCGTGGGAACAGGAACAGGCGAGGCTTCACCAGGAGTACACAGCCGAGTATGAGCAGTACAAGCCTATCCAAGACGATTTGCGGCGGCTTCAACAGGTGAAGCGGAACGCCGATGCTGCCATACACCAGCAGGAGCAGACCCAGCAGAAACGCCGGGAGGTGGAGCGGTGAACGGCATTCCCCGACTGACCTACCAGCAGTACCGAGCCGTCCGGCGGCTGGTGCATGACTGCTGCAATTATGACGGCGGCAACTGTCTTGCTCTTGATGACGGCTGGGAGCCTTGTGTCTGCGTCCAGAGTATCACCTATTCCCTGGTCTGTAAATGGTTCCGCGCCGCCGTCCTGCCAACAGACAAGGGGTTGTGTGCCGCCTTGCTCCACCGAGGACAGGCGCGGCCCTGTGCCGAGTGCGGGGCGATGTTCGTGCCGCGCTCCAATCGGGGCAAATACTGTGACGAGTGCGCCGCCAATGTGCGCCGGAGAAAGAAAGCTGCCAGCGAACGGGAACGCCGCAGGCGTGGACATTTAGAGGCTGAAAAGCCTTGCAATCAGGGGGCTTGTGGACAGTCCTCAAAGGGGGACTAATACATTCCCCTTCCCCCACTCCAACGTGGGCGGCAAAATGGCGCTCACGTGGATTAACTTTGATGAATGATGAAAGGAGAGCCTATGACCTACGACCCCAGCATGACGATCACCAGCACCATCCCCGCCCCGGAGGGGAGCGACAGCACCAGCAGAGAGGGCAAGGCCATCCCCCTGCCCGTGATGGCGGGCGGCAACGCTTCACCCGCCCCGGACGTACCGCCACCCGATATGGTAAAGACCGTTGGCGGTACGACCTTTGATATTTATTTCCATTTCAGCCAGACCAGCCGGGAAACCTTTACCGACAAGGTACTGCGCCTTATTCAATCCGATGTTGTAACCTCATAAAAATAATTTACTTTTTTCTCTATCCTTATTGACAAAACCCGAACGACTACATTGCGATAGATGACCACGTTTGCCCAGATAAAACCGACCAAAATAAACCTGTCCCTTTTTGGCAGGTTTCGACCAAGGCAATGTCGATGTTTCGGCAACGAAAGCGAGCGCCCACCAGAGCGAACAAATTGGCATGAAAAGAGGACGGCATAGACCTTCTGGTCATGCCGTCCTCTTTGAATGACAAGTTGTCGCTCTGGTGG
>NZ_QRVE01000006.1:7212-103569 GCF_003462685.1 Collinsella sp. AF23-4AC
GCAACCCAATTAGAAGCGGTTGCCGCGGAAGCCGCCACCGTTGCGGCCGCCGCGATCACCACCGCGACCGCCGCGGTCGCCGCCACGGTTGCCGCCGAAGCCGCCACGGTTGCCGCCACGGTCGCCAAAGCCACCACGGTTGCCGCCAAAGCCGCCGCGACCGCCGCGGTCGCCGCCACGGTCGCCAAAGCCGCCACGGCCGCCGCGATCGCCGCCGCGACCGCCGCGGTCACCGCCACGGCCACCGCGATCGCCAAAGCCGCCGCGACCGCCACGGTCGCCGCCACGGCCACCGCGCTCGTCACGGCCGCCGCGAGGACCGCGGTCCTCGTCCAGGCCCATGGCGACGAGCGGAGCGATGACCTTATCGAGAGCAGCCATCAGCTCGGTGGCCTCCTCGTAAGAAAGCTCGGGCAGGAGCTTCTCCTTCTTGTTGGCAAGCTCGACCAGGCCCTCAGCGGCATCCTCGGCAGCAAAGACGACGATCTTGCGCATATCGCCCTCAGCGTCGTCGATGCGGCCGACCAGGTCGGCAGCCTCGGCCTCGGCCATCAGACCATCGAGCTCACGAAGGCGCATACCCAGCAGGTCGGACATTTCCTTCTGCTCCATCTTGGGCTTGAGGTCAAGAAGCTTGATGGCGCGCTCGATGTTCGCCATGCGCTCGGCCTTGGCCTCCTCCTCCTTGGAAATAGCAAAGCGACGGCTGCGCAGCAGGCGGGCGGCCTTCTGCATCTTGTCCATCAGCTCTTCGTCATCGTAATCAACGGCGGCCTCGACAACCTCGGCCTCCTCCTCGGCGGAAACCTCGTCAGCAGCCTCAGCCTCGGCAGCTTCGGTCTCCACGGTCTCGACTGCCTCGACCTCGGCAGCCATGGTCTCGTTCTCGGTCTCGTTCATGATCTCTTCGTTCTCGGACATGAGACTCCTTCTTGGCCCTCTCGGGCATCATCGCCCCATTCGCGGGGCCCGTCGCGCACTCTTTGCGCTTTAAACATTCATGCCTCTCGGCAAAACGTCCATTAGTTTATGGTGTCGCCATTCAATCTAGCTGCAGAATCTATGTACACACATTAATGCGACATGTCGCGGTATCATGGCCTGAACCAAACGTATCCACCTTAAGGAGCCCGCCATGATTAAGCCCATCATGAAATCCGAGTTCTTTTTGCGCCTGCCTTCCGAAGACGCGGGGCCCGACGATGCCGCGACCGGGCAGGACCTCCTGGATACGCTCCACGAGCATGAGCACGAGTGCGTGGGCCTCGCCGCCAACATGATCGGGGTGCGCAAACGCATCATCTGCGTAAAGGACGGTAACAGGGCGCTCCTGATGTACAACCCTCAAATTCTTGAGCAGGTCAATGCCTATCAGACGAGCGAAGGATGCCTCTCGCTGATCGGCGAGCGTCCCTGTACCCGCTATCGCCGCATTAAGGTGGAGTATTTGGACGAGAGCTTCATTCACCGCATCAAAAACTTCTCGGGCTACACCGCCGAGATCATCCAACACGAAATCGACCACTGCCAAGGAATCGTAATCTAGTTCCGCCGATTCAAGAAAGCTCCCTGCAGCAAAACAACTGCAGGGAGCTTTTCATAGTGCGGAACTTCTATCCCACTAGCTCTGGCGGTAGTGATCGAAGAAGTCGGCGAGGTCTTCAAGCGACTCTTTGAGCACTTCCATGCGCGGCAGGTACACGATGCGGAAGTGGTCGGGTTCGCCCCAGTTAAAGCCGCCGCCGCGCGTGATGAGAATCTTCTTCTCGTGCAGCAGGTCGAGGGCAAACTGCTCGTCATCGGTGATGTTGAACTTCTTCACATCCATCTTGGGGAAGATATAGAACGCTGCACGCGGCTTGACCACCGAGATGCCGTCGATATTGTTGAGTGCCTCATACACAAAATTGCGCTGCTCGTAGACACGACCGCCCGGGCGGATATAGTTGTTAACAGACTGATGGCCGCCGAGCGCCGTCTGGACGATCGACTGAGCCGGCACGTTGGAGCACAGGCGCATGTTCGAGAGCATGTTGATGCCCATAATAAAGTCGCTCATGCAGCGCTGGTTGCCCGAAAGCACCATCCAGCCAATACGATAGCCCGCAATCATGTGCGACTTGGAAAGGCCGCTAAAGGTGACGCAGGGCAGGTCGGGAGCGAGCGAGGCAATCGAGACGTGCTCGTAGCCGTCCATGCACAGGCGGTCGTAAATCTCATCGGCAAAAATCATGAGCTGGTGCCTGCGCGCGATCTCAACGATACCCTCGAGCACCTCGCGCGGATAGACCGAGCCCGTGGGGTTGTTGGGGTTGATGATGACGAGGGCCTTGGTCGCGCTCGTGATCTTGGACTCCATATCCTCCAGGTCGGGATACCAATCCGCTTGCTCATCACACAGATAGTGAACGGGATGACCGCCGGCAAGGGTTGCGCACGCCGTCCAGAGCGGATAGTCGGGGCTGGGGATCAGAATCTCGTCGCCATTGTCGAGCAGCGCGTTCATCGAAAGCTGAATGAGCTCGGACACGCCGTTGCCCGTGTAGATGTGCTCCATCTGAACATTGGGCAGGCCCTTGATCTGCGAGTACTGCATAATCGCCTTGCGTGCAGAGAACAGGCCGCGCGAGTTGGAATAGCCTTCGCAGTCGGGCAGCTGCTGGCGCATATCCTTAATGACCTCATCGGGCGTGCGGAAACCAAAGGGCGCCGGATTACCGATGTTGAGCTTGAGAATACGCTCGCCTTCGTCCTCCATACGGGCAGCCTCGTCGACGACGGGACCGCGCACGTCATACAGGACGTTATCGAGCTTGGTGGATTTAGAAAAAGTACGCATGGTGGTGCTCCTTGGAATTTGAGCTGAGGGATGGGGTTCAGGCTTGGAAACGTTGCGGGGCGATGATGTCTCGCCTTGGTCGGCGCCACCGGCGAGCAGCCAGGTAACATCGACCTCCAAAATACGAGCGAGCAGCTCTGCCACGTCGCGCCGCGGAATCGTCTTGCCGCTCACATATTGGCTCATCTGGCTCTTGCCGAGTTTTTTGCCGAGCATCTCCGATGCGCGAATCACGTCCGACTGTCGAACGTCGCGATCGGACATAGTCTGTCGTAGGCGATCGCTAAACGTCTCTTGGGCCACTAGAACCTCCTTGCTGGCAAAGTTCAATTTATAGAACACGAATTGAACCTAAGTTCAATTTAGGCAGCAGTATAACGCGGCACCTCATTCGAAAGTTCAATTTCATAAGAAAATGTACCAGACTCTGAGATTTGCCCAAAGCGGACAATAACGTGTACACGTTTAGAGGTATTCGAGGAAACGAGCCGCCGCAAGCGAAACGTCAGCCGTTCGATATATGGCGTTGATCTGCCGATGGGGATGCCCTTCGAGCGGGCGCACGGCAACATCGAACTGGCAACGCCGCAAGATGAGCGCCGGAAGAATGCTCACGCCCAGGCCGTCCTCGACCATGGCCATAATCGCATAGTCATCCCAGGTCGACAGCTTAGAGCGCACCGCCAGGCCCGCGTGGCGAAACAGCGGCGTAATCTCGTCGTCGCTACCGCGTTCCAGCAGAATAAACTGCTCGTTGGCCAAATCGGCAAGGGAAACGACCTCCGCGATGGCAAGCGAGGAGTCCGCTGGCACCACGGCCATCAGCTCGTCTTGCACCAACGGCCGCGACGCCATGCCGGCGCCGCGTGGCTCACGCGGGATGAAGCCCAGATCGCAGCGGCCCTCTGCCACCCATTGTTCAATCTCTGAGTAATCGCCCATCAGCAACTCATAATCGACGTCCGGGTGATCGGCGCGAAAGCGCGCGATCACCGGCGGCAGCACGTGGGTCGCCACACTCGAAAACGTACCGATGCAGATTTTGCCGCGCATGAGCCCACGCATCTCATCCACCCGTCGCTGCAAACGAACAAATTCCTCGCATAACGCCTCGACCGCCGGCATAACTTGCCGCCCATCGGCAGAAAGCACTACGCCCTCGCGGCTTCTATCGAGCACTTTAAAGCCCCAGTCGGCCTCGAGATCGGCCACCATGCGGCTCACGCCCGATTGTGAATAGCTCAGGCGCTCGGCAGCACGCGTAAAGCTTCCGGCGCGCACGGTCTCCAGCAGCACCTGCATCTTTTGAATATTCGTTTCCACGGCACGTTCCCACCTTTGCATGAGTTTTTGTCATGTTTGCCATGCATTATATTCGCTTTTCTTCTATTGCCAGTTCACCCATAGTGAACATGCTCAGATATAGAGGGGATGTCAGCGCATGAACAACGGGCTGTTTACGTACTTAGCAGCATTGCTATTGTTTGGTTCCAACGGCATCATCGCCGCTGCCATCGCGCTGCCAAGCTCCGATATCGTGCTACTACGCACGTTTTTGGGAGCCCTCTCACTTGTCACTATCCTCGCCATTACCCAACGCCATAAACTGCAGGCGCCATCTCGCCCCCGCGAAGCCGCAGCACTCCTTCTCTCGGGAGCCGCGCTGGGCGCCAGCTGGATTTTTCTGTTCCGCGCCTACCAGACGATCGGCGTCGGCGTATCCTCGCTGCTGTACTACTGCGGCCCCATCATTGTCATGGCGCTGTCCCCACTCATCTTTGGCGAAAAGCTGACCGGCGGCAAAATCGCCGGCTTCATCGCCGTTGCTTGCGGTGCTTTTCTCATTGCAGCGCAAGGTCTAGGCGGCAATATGCCCATTGCGGGTATCGCCTGCGGCATCGCCTCGGCATTTTGCTATGCGCTGATGGTCATCGCTAGCAAGGGTGCGCCACACATCGAAGGCCTCGAGAACTCCACACTCCAGGTGAGCGCCGCCTTTGTGACCGCGCTGGTCCTCACGCTCATCACGCAGGGCGCTCCCTCATTCCTATCCGCCGGCGTCGCCGCCAGTATTGATTGGCACGCCGTCGTCATGCTCGGCGTCGTCAACACCGGCATCGGTTGCCTGCTCTACTTTAGTGCTGTCGCCAAGCTGCCCGTCCAGACCGTCGCGGTCGTCGGCTACCTCGAGCCGCTTTCAGCCGTCGTGTTCTCCGCCGTCCTTTTAGGCGAAGCCATAACACCGGTCCGCCTGATGGGCGCCGCGCTTATCATCGGCGGCGCGATTTTTTGCGAACTCGCAGGCAAACGCGCAAGCGCCAAGGCCGGCATCGCCCAGGCGGCACGTGCTTAAAACCCCCTCTTCAGTTTCGAAGCAGGGGCGCGTCCGCGGCTATCACATTGCAGCAAGCCATTCAGCGGATATGCCCCTGCTTTGAAATGCTACCTGCGTACAAAAATAATCCCCAGCTGGGGATTATTGTCTAAAACACCCCGATGTGCCAAACTGCTCTTGTATGTATAAAGATGGCATAAAGATTATCTGCCCTAGACAGATAACCAGATGTCCAAGGGAGTCCACGTGGCACACAACAAACTGGAGGCAAACCCCCAAGACCAGCGTAGTCAAGGCGGGCATGGCGCCATTCCCCTCTCCGCTGGCATGCTGCTCGTAACGCTCGGCGTCGTCTATGGCGACATCGGCACGAGCCCCATGTATACCATGAAATCAATCGTCGCCAACAACGGCGGCATCGGTACCGTCAGCGAGGACATGATCCTGGGCGCGCTTTCGCTCGTCATCTGGACCATGACGCTCGTGACCACGGTCAAGTACGTGGTAATCGCCATGAAGGCCGACAACCACAACGAGGGCGGCATCTTCGCCCTGTTCAGCCTCGTACGCAAGGTGGCACCGTGGCTGATTCTTCCCGCCATGATCGGCGGCGCGGCGCTGCTCGCCGACGGCATCCTCACCCCCGCCGTCACGGTCACCACGGCCATCGAGGGCTTGCGCACCATCGAGTGGGGTCACGCGCTTTTGGGTGACGGGCAAACCAACGTCATCATTATTACCATCATCATTATCTGCGGCCTATTTGCCATGCAGCGCGCCGGCACCTCGTCGATCGGCAAGCTGTTCGGCCCGCTCATGACGCTGTGGTTCCTGTTCCTGGCAGGCGCCGGTCTGTTCAACATGCTCGGCAACCTGTCCATCTTGCGCGCGCTCAACCCCATCCGCGGCATTATGTTCCTGTTCTCGCCCATCAACCATCCGGGCATTATGGTGCTCGGCTTTGTCTTCCTGTCGACAACCGGTGCCGAGGCACTCTACTCGGACATGGGCCACGTGGGCAAGGCAAACATCTATGCATCCTGGCCATTTGTTAAGGCGGCCCTTATCCTCAACTATCTGGGTCAGGGAGCTTGGCTACTCGCCAATAACTCCAACCCCCAGATGCTCGCGATGGATATCGTCAACCCGTTCTATATGATGCTCCCCGAGCCCCTACGCCCCTTTGCCATCGTGCTTTCGGCCGTGGCGGCCATCATCGCCTCACAGGCGCTCATCACCGGCTCGTTCTCGCTGGTATCCGAGGCAACGCGCCTCAACCTTATGCCGCACCTGCGCATCCACTACCCCAGCGACACCAAGGGCCAGCTCTATATTCCGCTCGTCAATAACATCATGTGGGTCGGCTGCATCTTCATCGTGCTGCTGTTCCAAAACTCCGAGCGCATGGAGAGCGCCTATGGCCTCGCCATTACCGTGACCATGCTTATGACCACCACGCTTTTGACGAGCTATATCGCCGGCATTCTCAAGCACAAGCTGGGCGCCTGCGTCTTCGCCCTGCTCTTCGGCGCCATTGAGCTGTGCTTTTTCGCCTCGTGCCTCACCATGTTCTTTGACGGCGGCTACGTCATGATCTTCTTGGCCTCGCTGCTGTTTGGCCTTATGTATGTGTGGCGCCGCGGCACCGCCATCGAGCGCACGCAAACGATCCTGCTGCCCGTCTCCAAGTACATCGATCAGCTCAACCGTCTGCGCAGCGACGAGACCTACCCCGTACTCGCCGACAATCTGGTGTTCCTCACCAACAGCCCCGATCCGCTCACGCTCGACCGCGACGTGCTCTATTCCATCCTAGACAAGCATCCCAAGCGCGCCAAGGCATACTGGTTCATCAACGTGCACGTTACCGATGAACCCTATACGCACGAGTACTCCGTCGAGACCTTTGGCACGGACTTTTTGTTCCGTGTGCGTCTGGACCTGGGCTTTAAGGTCAATCAGCGCGTTAATGCCTACCTGCGCCAGATCGTTGGCGACTTGATGACATCGGGTGAGCTGCCGCCGCAGCATCACACCTACTCCATCTACGAGACCCGCGGCAACGTGGGCGACTTCCGTTTTTGCATGCTGCGCAAGATGCTCGCCCCCGAAACGGACATCAACCGCAATGACCACCGCGTCATGGCCATCAAGTACGCCGTCCGCCGCGCCTGCGGAAGCCCGGCACGCTGGTACGGTCTAGAGAACTCGGCCATCATCATCGAGTACGTGCCGCTGTTTGCCCGCATGCGCCCGGCCGTTAAGCTCGTGCGCACCCAGGTGCCGCTCGAGGTTCAGATCGAAGAGGCCGAGGAAATGGAAGTCGACATCTTCTCGGACGACCTGGTCAACGGCAACGAGGCCGGTAAGAATATGAACGTCGATCCCACCGAGTTGCTCGAGAGCGTCGCCGATACGCCCGAACAGCAACTCGACGGACTCGAGAGCACCCAGTTCAACGACGCCAACTTCTAACACGCCACCAGCCATTGACGACAACGGCCTCGCATCTCATAAGAGGTGCGAGGCCGTTTTATGTCGCAACGGACCAGTGAGCTACGAACGACGCGGCTCGGGAACCACGAGCCTATCGGGGCTCGCGCCCTCGGCATCCATCAGGCTCACGTAGCGAATCGACGGATCCCCATACATCGCGTAGTAATAATTGCCCGTGCGCGCGCTAAAGCATCCGGTATAGATAGTCTTCTCGAACTTGCCATCGCCCATCCTGGACGCCCCCTCAATCATCACCACGCCCTCGAGCGAGCGGAACATGCGAACGACGTTTTCGGTCTCGCTCTCCTTTTGCGGGTAATTGGCATTGAGGTACGCCGCCTTTACAAAACGGCTCGGCGAATAGCAATCGCCCGGAATGCCGCGCATGCCGGCACCGGCTCCATAGGGCTTAAGCTCGGCGCCACGCCATGTCGCCGTCTGCGGAAAATCGCTTGTGGCGGTGATATAGGTGCGCAGGTTTTCCATGTGCCACGGGAAGGTCGGCTGGTTGGCAAGGGTGTCGACCGGATCGTCGTATACATGCAGGCCGTCAGCCATCATCTCGACCACGATGCTGCGCTGGCTGTCGCCGATAATCCAATGGAGCAGCGACACGCCCAGCCCCTCTCCGGCAGATTTGGCGACAATCACCGTGTCGCGCAGCGCGGCCTCGACCTCATCGACCGTCGAGAACGTCGCTGCCACCCACAGGGGAAACTCATAGGCCGCGATATTGTTCTTGCCGTCGACAGGGCCCTCGGCATACTCGGCATAGCCGGGAAAGTTGAGCCCCGCCACAGCCAGACCCGCATCGTTACCACAGTCGAAAAACATGGGATAGTTCTTGTAATCGATGCACATGCCGATTACCGCGTGTGCCGCCGACGCATCGTCGATAAACGAATACGGAATGTGGAACCCGCGCGGCATCACGCGAACCTGTTGGCCGTAGTCAAAGCTCCAGTCGAGGTTGCGGCCCAGATACATGTGGCCAGAATTATCGGTAAATCGAATGCTCGTGCACATAGCGCCTCCTAGCTTTACGGTCCTGCTAAGGTTATTGTCACCAAACAAAAAGGCGCTAAACACAAAAGCCCGGACATGACAACAATGTCACGCCCGGACCAAAAGAGACGAAGTGCGGTGCTTTGGTCCCCTTAGACCAACTTTCCAAGACAGTGGTCGATCATATGCTGGACCATCTGCGCCTCAAAGCCGACAAAGTCCTGCTTGCGCTCGCGCATCTTGCCATCGACGATCTGGTCAAAGGCAACCTTGCACTTGATATAGCGCGTGGACTTGGTGACCTCCTCGTGCGTCAGGCAGCTCTCCTCCATCTTGCTGGCGCCCAGGCCAAACACCAGACGGGGGTTGTAGAGCACGTGGGGCTCGCCGGCGTCGTCCAGGTAGACGCAGACCTTCTTGGTAACGCCAATCTGGTTAGCGGCAAGGCAGCCGGCATCGTCGAGCGACTTGATGGTATCGATCAGGTCCTGAGCAACCGACTCGTCCTCGACGGTCGCAACCTCGCAACGCTGGGACAGGATAGCCTCGTCGTGGCAAAGCTCTTTAATCATACGTTCCTCCATAGGGGTCGTTGTAACCGCTTAAGTATACGGTACCCACACATTTTCATGCGATAAATACCGTCCGTCTGTTACAAAGCGCCGAACATCAACATGCGAGGAACAGCAAGGTTGTAAAGACGATATAGTAAGTGAGTTCGTGTCAATCGGCCTAAACTCGGGGCCGAACAAGGAAAGGGTATGCATGGACGAACTTTTTCACGTCAGTGAGCGCAAGTCCACAATCGGGACCGAACTTCGCGCTGGACTGACAACATTCCTGGCGATGGCCTACATCATCGCCGTCAACCCCGCAGTGCTCTCGGGCGCTGGCATCGATGCGGGAGCGCTCGCCTGCGCCACCTGCCTGGGCGCCGGCATCATGACCATCTGCATGGGCATCTTCGCCAACCGCCCGCTCGCCTGTGCGTCGGGTCTGGGCATCAACGCCATGATTGCGGGCATCGCCACCACCATGTGCGGCGGCGACTGGCACGTGGCCATGAGCGTTATCTTCCTCGAGGGCGTCGTCATCTTGCTGCTCGTCCTTTGCGGCCTGCGCGAGGCCATCATGGACGCCATCCCCGTGGTCCTGCGCCACGCCATCTCGGTGGGTCTGGGCCTGTTTATCGCCATGATCGGCCTGTGCGACGCCGGCATCATCACCGCTGGCGCCGGTACGCTCGTCGGCCTGGGCGACATCGCCTCCCCCACCTTTATCGTCGGCATCATCTCCATCGTCGTGACGGTTGCCCTGGCTTCCCGCAACGTGCCGGGCTCGCTGCTCATCGGCATCATCGTCGCCGTTATCGCCGGAATCCCGCTGGGCGTCACCCATGCGCCCGAGGGCCTCATCGCACCGCTCGACTTCTCGACCTTCGGCGCCCCGTTTGCCAGCACTGCCGACGGCAACCTTGCCATCGTGAAGGTCCTGACCGACCCGATGCTGCTCGTCGTTGCCTTCTCGCTGCTCATGAGCGACTTCTTCGACACCATGGGCACCGCGATGGCCGTCGCCAAGCAGGGCGAGTTCTTGACCGAGGACGGCAATGTCGAGGACATCCGTCCCATCCTGGTCGTCGACTCCGTGGCCGCTGCTGCCGGTGGCTTTATGGGCGTCTCCTCCATCACTACCTTCGTCGAGTCCACCTCTGGCGCTGCCGACGGTGGTCGCACGGGCCTCACCTCCGTCACCACCGGCGTGCTGTTCATTCTCGCCGCGTTCTTCTCCCCCATCGTCACCATCGTTTCCAGTGCCGCCACCTGCGGTGCTCTGGTCTACGTCGGCTACCTCATGATGAGCGAGGCCTCCGAGATCGACTGGTCCGACGTGTCGCAGGGCTTCCCGGCGTTCATGATTGTCGCCGGCGTGCCCTTCACCTACTCCATCTCCGCCGGCATTGGCCTGGGCTTTATCGCCTACGTGATCGTCGCGCTCTTTAAGGGCGAGGCCTCCAAGATCAAGCCGCTCATGTGGATCGCAGCCCTTGCCTTCCTCGTCTACTTCTTCGTAGCGTAACGGCAAAGCTGCCAAAGCAGAACACCAAAGCGCGGAGTCGCATCGAGCGGCTCCGCGCTTTTCTTTTAAGCCCAGGCAACGCACGGATGCGCGATGTATTGCTTCCCAAGTTTTGGACATTTTGCCCTCCAAACGGCACTACCGCCGGCTACATCCTGCAGATATGCTGGGCGTAATCGCATAGGCCCTATGAGGATGGGAGTAACCATGGCCGCCTTGTTCACGTCCCCCAAGCGCAATGACAAAACCTCTGGAGCCCATTTTGTCGAGCCCGACGTGCGCCGTCGCACGCTGCTCGCACACGGCAGCTGGCGCCGCGTGACACGCCGCATCGTTGTAGGCGCCGTATGCGCGCTCACGGTAAGTTCGCTGCTCATGCCGAGCGTCTCGCTCGCGGCCGAGTGGGTGGACGTCGGCGGCACCCAATACAACGCCGGCACCGCGGCGGGCGACGCCGCCGGCACCTGGAGCTGGGACGGCGCCGACGACATGAAGCTCAACGGCTATAACGGCGACGCGATCGAGGCAGCGGGCAAGCTCAACGTGAGCTACGAGGGCAACAACACCGTCACTAACGACAACGGCCGCGGCATCAAGGTTAAGGATGGCGCGAACGAGAACGCCGAGCTTAATATTCAGGGCGACGCGTCCAGCACGCTCAACGTGACATCTTCTCGTGACGCCATCACTTCCGTCGGCAACATCAACATCGACGGCGCTGGCACTGTCAACGCCACGAGCACCGAGCACGATGCCATCGATGCCGGGGGCGATGTCACCATCAAGGGCTCGGGAAACGTTAACGCCACGGGCGATTCGGATGGCATCAGGGCCGACGGCAACATCACGATCGACAACAGCGGAACCGTCACCGCCAAGGCCACCGAGGATCAGGGTATCGATGCTAACGAGAACCTCATCATAAAGGGCGGCGGCAAGGTAGAGGCAAGCTCTATCAAAGACAATGCGATTTGGGCCGACGGCAACATCGAGATCTCGGGTGGCAGCCAGGTCAAGGCAAGCTCCGAGGAAGACGCCGCCATCGACGGTAAAAACAGCCTCACGGTCACGAACGCTTCCCTCAACGCAAGTGGCGTTGGGTATGGCATCTATGTCTACAAGGGCATCACGCTCGATGGCGCGACCGTGACGGTCCGCGCAAGCTCAGATGGCGGGGAAGCCAGCGCACTCTTCACCGATGAGGACGACATCGTCATCAAGAACGGCTCGACTGTGGATGCGCTCGCAGAAGGCAGGTTCTCGGTTGCAATCTCCACCAGTAATTTCTACTCCGACGAAGCGGGTGGCCATATCTACATCAGCGACTCCGTTGTCAAGGCCATAGCCCGCTATGCCGAGACCGGCGGCGACGGCCCCGACCACTACAGTGGAGACCAAAACGACGAAATCATCCCTGAGTCCGAGGGCCTGAACATCGGCATCTTCGCGCAGACCGAGAAGGGCATCACGCCCGCGACCATCTCGATCGTCCGCAGCAAGGTCACGGCCGAGGGAGACACGGCGGCTATCTTCGCCCTTGCCATGAGCGCGGACGGCAAGGCGATCGGCACCATCGAAATCAAGGACGCCACCATCCAGACGCCTGCAGGCGGCAAAGTCATTGACTATCGCAACAAGGAAGAGCTCAGCGACGGCATCGTCTACGAGGCGGGGCAGACCATCGGCACGGGCGATGCCACGATTGACTCCCCCTATGACGCCGCTGTCGCCAAGAGCACGGTCATCGTGCCTCCCGAGGAGACCAAGCCCGAGGAAAAGCACGGCAAGACCAAGCCCGAGGGTTCCAAGTCCGAGGGCACGAAGACAACCAAGACCGTTGCAGTTGCAGCCAAGGGAGCCAAGACCGTCGGCAAGCTCGCGGCAACCGGCGACACCTCGAACGCAGCCATCGTGGCAGCCGCCCTTGCGGGAACAGCCGCCATCGCCGCAGGCGCCCTGGCGAGTCGCAAACGCTCGTAAACACTTTTTCGCACAGGACGGGTGGATCGCAGCCCTTGCCTTCCCCGTCTACTTCTTCGTAGCGTAAGGGCAAGGCTGCAAAAGCTGAACAATAAAGCGCGGAGTCGCCATGCGGCCCCGCGCTTTTCTTTTAGCGTTGGTCCCTGCGCCGGCGTGCGGCCTATTTCTCCCCCATTTTGGCCATTTTGCCCTCCAAACGGCACTACCGCCGGCAACATCCAGCAGATACGCTGAACCTAGCCGTATAGGCCCTATGAGAACGGGAGCAACCATGGCAGCCTTGTTCACGACCCCCAAACGCAATGACACTACCGCCGGAACCCATGTTGCCGAACCCGACGTTCGCCGTCGCATAGGACTCGCGCACGGCAGCTGGCGCCGCGTGACGCGCCGCATCGTCGTAGGCGCCGTGTGCGCGCTCACGGTGAGCTCGCTGCTCATGCCGAGCGTCTCGCTCGCGGCGGAATGGGTCAAGGTCGGCGAAACCAAATACAACGCCGGCACTGCGGCGGGCGACGAGACCGGCACCTGGTCGTGGGACGGCGCCGACGACTTGAAGCTCAACAACTATAACGGCGGCGAGATCCAGGCCGCAGGCAAGCTCAACGTGAATTACTCGGGAAACAACATCGTCACTGCCGACTGGATCGAAGGCATCAAGGCTTCTCATGGCAAGAATGAGAACGCCGAGCTCAATATCCAAGGCGACGCGGGCAGCACGCTCAGCGTGACATCTACTGAGGACGCTATCCTCTCCACGGGTAATATCAACATCGACGGAGCCGGATCCGTCAACGCCACGAGCGCTGGGTTTGATGCCATCGACGCCGAGGGCGATCTCGCTATCAAAGGTTCGGGCAACGTCAACGCCACGGGCGTATCGGATGGCATCAGGGCAAACGGCAATATCACGATTGACGACAGCGGGGCCGTCACCGCCAGGGCTACCAAGGACAAGGGTATCGGAACCGACAAGAACCTCACCATCAAGGGTGGCGGCACAGTCGAGGCAAGCTCAGCCGATGGTGAGGCCATTTGGAGCGGCGGCAACATCAATATCTCGGACGGCAGCCAGGTCAAGGCGAGCTCCGAGAAAGACGCCGCCGTCGAGGCCAAGGGCAGCCTCGCAGCCACAAACGCCTCCCTCAACGCAAACGGTGTTGAATATGGCGTCTATGCCCACAAGGGCATCACACTCGATCATGCAAACGTGACAGTCCGCGCAAGTAAAGGCAGATACGGTGACGCCATTGCCCTCTTCACCTACCAAGACGATATCGTCGTCAAGAACGGCTCCACCGTGGACGCGTTTGCGGAAGGCGAGGTTTCGGCTGCATTCTCCACCAGAAACGATCGACCCAACGAGGAGGGTGGCCACATCTACATCAGCGACTCCGTTGTCAAGGCCATAGCCCGCTATGTCGAGAACGGCGACGGCCCCATCCCCTACAGCGAAAACCAAGATGGTGAGACGAGCCCCGAGCCCCAAGGCGAGAACATCGGCATCATCGCCCAGACCAGCGAGGGCGTCACGCCCGCAGTCATCTCGATCATCCGCAGCAAGGTAACGGCCGAAGGAGATACAGCGGCAATCTTTGCCCGTGCCATGAGCGCTGACGGCAAGACAATCGGCACCATCAAGATTGAGAACGCCGCCATCCAGACGCCCGAAGGCGGCAAGGTCATTGACTATCGCAAGCTCCGTGACGGCATCTACGAGGCAGGCCAAGCCATCGGCACGGGCGACGCTGTGATCGACTCCCCCTATAACGAAGCTGTCGCCAAGAGCATGGTCATCGCACCTCCCGAGGTAGCCAAGCCGGAAGACCCCAAGCCCGACGAGACCAAGCCCGCAGAAAGCAAGCCCGCGGAGTCCAAGCAGAACCCCAAGCCTGAGTGCTCAAAGCCGACCAAGGCCGTTGCGGCTTCAATCACGAAAGCCAAGACTACCGGCGTGCTCGCGGCAACCGGCGACACCTCGGGTGCGGCCATCGTGGCAACCGTCCTTGCGGGAACAGCCGCTATCGCCGCAGGCACCATGGCGAGCCGCAAGCGCTCTTAGACGCCTCTGCGCACATGGCAGCTCCCGCGAAGGCCCCGAGTCCCAGCACCGTTTAACAACGCCACCGCCGAGCTCCCCTCCGGCGGTGGCGTTTTCCATATGCGTCCGCAGGGTATGCACGAGATTGTCTTTGGTCTAGCCCAACCTGCATGAGCCGGCGTGCGACAATGGGGGCCGTCGATATCACAACGCCGAGAGAAGCCCGTCATGGAAGCGCATCAAAAGCAGATAACCGTTCATGCACAGCATGCCGAAAGCGCACCAGTCATCTATCTTCCCGTGGTCATGGGCGACGGCACGGAGGTTTATGAACGCTGCCGAGAGCTCAACTGCCCGCCCTTCACGCTTGTCGGCATTGGCAGCCTCAACTGGAATCGCGAGCTGAGCCCCTGGGTATGCGACGGTACCGTGCGCGATGCCGAGCCCTTTGGTGGACAGGCCGCTGGTTTTCTTGACGAGTTGTTGAAGCAGATAATCCCAGAGGCCGAATCATCGCTCCCGCAACCGCCCACCTGGCGCGGCGTTGCCGGCTACTCGTTGGCGGGTCTTTTTGCACTGTGGGCACTTTGGCAAACAGATGTCTTTGAGCGCGCGGCGAGTGCATCGGGGTCGCTGTGGTTCCCCGGCTTTATCGACTACGCGCGCGAGCGCACGATGACAGCTACGCCCGACGCCGTCTATCTGTCACTCGGCAAAAAGGAAACCAAGACGCCCAACCGCATGATGCGGCACGTACTCGACGATACGCGCGCGATGGAAGAGCTGTTTATCGAGCGTGACATTCCAACAACGCTGGAGCTCAACCCCGGCAATCACTTTACCCAAACTGACCTGCGCATGGCACGCGGCATCCACTGGATACTGACGCATTAAAAATGGCATCCACGCGTACATACGCATGGACGCCATTTTTGATTTGGCTGAACGCAGCTGCTATTCAGCAGTCTCCTCAAGCTCGGAAGTATCGAACTCAAAGTCGTTACCGGGCAGGATGGCGTTGAGCACAATGCCCACCAGCGAGCCCACGGCAAGGCCCGAAAGCGAAATCGTCACGCCGCCCAGCTCCAGCACGATGGCACCGGCGGTACTGTAGGCAATGCCGAGCGAAAGCACGAGCACCAGAGCCGCCACCAGCACGTTGCGGTTGTTCTGGAAATCAACCTGGTTCTCGATGAGGTTACGTACACCAACGGCGCTGATCATGCCGTAGAGCACGAGCGACACACCGCCGATAACGCATGCCGGCATGGCGGCAATCACCGCAGCAAACTTGGGGCAGAACGAAAGCACAATGGCGCAGCAGGCGGCAATGCGAATCACACGTGGGTCGAACACACGCGTCAAGGCAAGCACGCCGGTATTCTCGCCATACGTCGTATTGGCGGGGGCGCCAAAGAGCGATGCCAAGATGGTCGCCAGGCCATCGCCGAGCAGGGTACGGTGCAGACCGGGATCGGCAATGTAATTGCGTTCGCAGGTAGAGCCAATGGCGGAGATATCGCCGATATGCTCGATCATAGTTGCAAAGGCCAGCGGCATGATGGTGATGATGGCCGTCGTGGCAAGACCGCTATCGAACTGCGGTCCAAAGAGCGCAAACACGGTGTTGTCCCACACGACGGGCAAGCCAACCCAGGGGGCGGCTGCGACGCCAGAGAAGTCGACCTCGCCCAGCGCGGCCGCAACGGCATAGCTCACCACAACGCCCAGCAAAATCGGCACGATCTTGACCATGCCGCGCCCCCAAATATTGCAGATGACGATCACGGCCACAGCGACAACGGCAACAAGCCAATTGGTCTGGCAGTTGGCGATAGCAGAGCTTGCCAAGATCAGGCCGATGGAAATGACGATGGGACCGGTCACCACCGGCGGGAAGAAGCGCATGACGCGCTTGGCGCCAAAGGCGCGGAACAGCGTTGCCAGCACCGGATAGAGCAGGCCGGCGCAGGCAACGCCCAGACAAGCGTAGGGCAAAAGCTCGGCCTCGCCGTTGGGTGCAATGGCGACATAACCCGCGATAAAGGCAAACGACGAGCCCAGGAACGCGGGCACCTTACCGCGCGATAGAAAATGAAACAGCAGCGTGCCGATGCCGGCGAACAGAAGCGTCGCCGAAACGGAAAGGCCGGTGAGCACGGGCACGAGCACCGTGGCTCCGAACATCGCAAACATGTGTTGCAAACCCAACACAAACATGCGCGGGCGGCCGAGCGACGATGCATCGTAGATGGCATCGGTGACGGCGGGCGTCGAAGACTGGGACATGGAAGTCCTTTCGAATGGAAGGGCGATCAGGCATATCGGATAACCTGCCCGAACGATACGATCCGAACCATTGTACGCGATATGCAGTACCTCGCACGCGCCGCCACCTGCAAACGCTAGCGCTATTTCCAAACGCGCTCGGCAATACGCCTGACCAGCGCAATCTTTGCCCACTGCTCGTCCTCGGTCAGCTTATTGCCAATCTCGCAGCTGGCAAAGCCACACTGCGGAGACAGATACAGGTTCTCGAGCGGCACGTACTTTGCCGCCTCGCGGATGCGCTCGACGATAGCATCCTCGTTCTCGAGCTCTGCCGCCTTGGTGGTCACCAAGCCCAGCACGACCTTCTTGCCGGGAGCAACGTACTTGAGCGGCTCAAAACCACCGGCGCGGGGCGTGTCGAACTCCAGATAGAACGCGTCAACGTCCTCATGCGCAAACAGGTACGGCGCGATGGGGTCGTAGCCGCCCTCAAAAGCGTAGGTGGAGTGGTAGTTGCCGCGGCATACATGCGTGTTGATAACCAGATCGTCGGGCTTGCCCTCGATGGCGACATTGTTGAGCGCCACGCCCAGCTCGCTTACCTTTTGCAGGTCGACCGGGCTCATGCCGGTTTTGGCAACAAAATCGGTATCGCAGTAGATGCCCCAGGTGCAGTCATCAAACTGGATGTTGCGGCAGCCCGCGGCATACAGGTCAGCAATCACGGTGCGGTATGCTGCGGCAATGGCATCGACGAGCTCTTCGTCGGTCTTGTAGACGGCGTGCAGACTCTCCTGCTGGCCATCGCAGCGGTCGAGTGTGACTTCGGAGAACGTCTGGATCGGCGCCGGAATGGTCTGGCGCGCGACCTGGCCCTCTCCCTCGAGCGACTTGATAAATTTGAAGTGCTCGACGAACGGATGATTCTCGCCGCTAATGGGACCGGTTACCACGGCGGTGTCGGCGGTAGTCTCCTCATCGTGGAACATATAGCCCGTGCGCGAGGCGCGGCGCTCAATGCCGTTGAGGCCCCACATAAAATCGAGGTGCCAGTAGCTGCGGCGGAACTCGCCATCGGTAATCACCTGCAGGCCGGCAGCCTTCTGCTTGGCCACTAAGTCGCGGATGGCCTCGTCCTCGACGGCCTTAAGGCCGGAAGCGTCGAGTTTACCCGCGACATAGGCGGCACGGGCGTCCTTTACAGCCTGCGGACGAAGAAAACTGCCGACGATATCGGCACGAAACGGCGCGTTCGGTTGAATCGAAGTGCTCATAGATATCTCCCTTTGCATTGGTTGCTTTACTGGGACAGAGTATGAGCGCTCATATGGACATCGTAAAATATATGTTTATAACAGTTTGATATAGATGCTTCCTATATCAGTTTGGACTGCCATAAAGAGATTTGACCCGTGCAGAACGCAGCAATCTAGATGTGCTGACGAATCGCTTCGATATAGGCCTGCCCGTAGCGCGTAAGTGTCGTGTTCTTGCGCGTGATGATGCCGATCTCCATGTACTCGTCTACATCGAGCGGAATGGAGATAATGCCGGGGCCGTTAAGTTCATGGCTGATCACGCCCGAACAAACCGTGTAACCGTTAAGGCCCATGGCCAGATTGAACAACGTCGCACGGTCGCGCACGCGGATATTCTTGCGACGCTCAAAGGTCGAGGTCAGTTCCTCGGAATAATAAAACGAGTTATAGCTGCCCTGCTCATAGGACAGGAACGGGTAGTCCTCGAGATCTTCGAGCGTCACGCTGGCGTGGTCCGCCAGCGGATGGTCGGAGCACACAAAGACATGCGGCGTAGCGCAGAAGAGTCCTTCGAATACGAGCTCGTTGGCCGCCAGCATGCGCTCGATGACCTCGCGATTGTGCTCCGACAGATACAGGATGCCGAGCTCGCTTTTCATATGCGCGACGTCCTCGATAATCTCGTGGGTCTGCTCCTCGCGCAGGGTAAAGTCGTAGCGCGCGGCATCGAACTCGCGGATCACATCGACAAATGCATTAACGGCAAAGGAATAATGCTGGCAGCTCACACTAAAGTGCGGCACCTGCTCGGACGTGCCTTTGTACTTGCCCTCGAGCAGGTCGGCCTGGTCGAGCACCTGGCGCGCGTAGCCCAAGAAGGTCTCGCCTTCCTCGGACACAATGACGCCCTTGTTGGTGCGCTCAAAGATGTGTACACCCATCTCGTTTTCGAGATCGCGAATTGACGCGGTTATCGAAGGCTGCGACACAAAGAGCCGGCGCGAGGCCTCGGTGATGCTGCCGCATTCGGCAACTTTGACGACATATCTGAGCTGCTGGAGCTTCATGGCTTTCTCCCTAGACGTTCGTGACGTCGAAACCCGTCGCGTCCATCTGACGCATAAACGACGGCATCTCCCCCGTCGCGGCGCAGGCGGCAATCTGATGCAGAGCCCCGGCAACCGCATCATCTGCCGCAGCGCCGATATGCCAGCGCGCGGCAGCCGTGACGGCCTCGTTGGCATTGGCGACTGCAACGGAATTGGGAACGGCATCGATCATGGGCAAATCGTTATCGGAATCGCCGAATACGGCCACCTCGTCGGGCGTCAGGCCCAAAGCACGCGCCAGCTCCAGCGCAGCACAGCCCTTGTCCCAGCCGGTCGGAAGAACGTCGAACAGGCGCACGCGGTTGTTGGGAAACACGAGCGAGAGCTCCGGCACCTCGGCGGCAACACGCTCGCGCAGCTCGGCGAGCTCCTCGCGCGAACGGGCACTCCAGATATTCGCCTTGTATACCGGGGCATCGTCAACGACAGGGCGACAGGGAGCCTCTTCGCCCTTGAGCCACGCGTTGCCGCCTGACTCCATGGCGTGACGCACACGCTCGGGATCGCTTGTCACGCAATAGGCGTCGTTGTCCCAAAAGTCATCACCCAGACGGTAGACCTTCAAATAGGTATCGTCGGTCTCTTGCTCCAGGTAGTCGGCCAGGCGCATAAGGGCATCGTTATCAGTTGCGCGCGAGGCAACCGCCTCGCCATCGACAAACATCACCTGGCCGTTGCAAAACGCACCGGTCGAGAAGCACTCGGAGCGATTGCGGAACATCCAGCTCATCGCGGACGGCTGGCGACCCGAAACCGGGCCAAAATGCAGGCCCGCCGCCTGCATGGCATGAATGCCCTCGATGGCGCAGTCGCTGGCGCCATCGTGTCCAGCAGGAATCAGCGTATCGTCCATATCGGTCAGCACAAGTTTGATCATAAGGTCCCCTCGGTCATTCTTTATCCCGTCTATTGTAACGACCTGCCAATAAGGGACAGGTTTATCTTGGCAGGTTTTATCTGGGAAAATGCAGCGCCCCTGTTGCCACCTGCCAAAATAAACCTGTCCCATATTGGCAGGTGCGCTAGTATAGGGAACAACAGATTCGATGCGGGAGTGCCGGCGGTGCAAACCACAAGGCTGAGAGGGCATAGGGCCCAATCCTTTGAACCTGTCAGTTAATGCTGGCGTAGGGAGCATGCCGCCTTTACAGGGGCGCTGTCTATGCACAGCGCCCCTTTTCTATGCCAAGGAGGCATGTGCAGTGATTGATTCGGAACAGCTTAAGCAACATATGGTCAAGGCCGTAGAGGAGATTCGAGCCACCAATCCGATGGCCGGCTCCATCACCAACACGGTGACGATCGACTTTGTCGCCAACGCGCAGCTCGCCGTGGGCGGTTCGGCCGCCATGGTCTATCTGCCCGACGAGGGCGAGGCGCTCGTTGCCGGCGGCGGCGCCATCTATCTCAACATGGGCACGCTCTTCCCTATCTACGAGCAGACGATTCCCCGCGCGGCCAAGGCGGCACACGACGCCGGCAAGCCCTGGGTGCTCGATCCGGTGGGTCTGGGCATCGGTAGCCTGCGCACCCAGCTGGTAAACGAGCTCAAGCAGTACAAGCCCGCCATCGTACGCGGCAACGCCTCCGAGATCATCGCACTCTCCGGCCTGTGGGGTCTTGAGGGCGAGTCGGCCGATCTGAGCCGCGTACGTGGTGTCGATACCACCGACACGGTCGACGCCGCCCGCGATGCCGCCGTGGCGCTCGCTCGCTACACCGGCGGCGCCGTTGTGGTCTCGGGCGAAGTCGACCTGATTACCGACGGCACGGCCGTGGCCAAATCCCACGGCGGCAGCCCGCTCATGTCCAAGATCACCGGCTGCGGTTGCTCGCAGGGCGGCGTGCTGGCCGTGTACGCCTGTGCTACCGATCCGTTTACGGCAGCAGTCTGCGGCACCGCCGTCTACAACGTTGCCGGCACGCGTGCCGCCGCCGTCGCCGATGCCCCGGCAAGCTTTAAGGTCGCCTTTATCGACGAGCTCTACCGCGCAACCGCCCAGGATATTGCCGACAACCGACTCGAGCTCGAGGAGGCATAAGCCATGTCCGAACCCGCAACCAATGCCGGCATGAACACGCTCGTCGCCGTGGCCATCGCCCCATGCGGCACCGGCGACGAGCTGTCCGCCGAGGTCGCCGAGGTCGTGCGCGTCATTCGCGAGAGCGGCCTTCCCAACCGCACCACCTCGATGTTCACCGAGATCGAGGGCGACTGGGACGAGGTCATGCAGGTCGTGCGCGACGCGACCTTTGTGTTGGCGAGCAAGGGCATCCGCACCGAAGTCGTGCTCAAAGCCGATATTCGACCCGGATTTACCGACACCATGACCGGCAAACTCAAGCGCATGGAAGCACAGATCAAAAAGCAGGAGGAAGCACAATGAGCATCCGCGACAACCTTGATATCTCGGCCTATCTGGTACTCGGCCCCGAAAACACCCTCGGACGCCCCGTGGGCGATGTGGTGGCCCAGGCACTCGACGCCGGCTTTACCTGCATCCAGGTGCGCTCCAAGGTGGCAAGCGCCCGCGAGATCATTGCGCTGACCGACGACGCCGCGCAGGCAATCGCACAGGCCGGCAAGACCGGTCAGGTCGCCCTGTTAATCGATGACCGTCTGGACTGTGTGCTTGCCGCGCGCGAGCAGGGCATTGCCGTCGATGGCGTGCACGTAGGCCAGAGCGACATTCCCGTCGAGGTCTGCCGCAAGCTGCTGGGCCCCGATGCCATTGTGGGCCTTTCGGCCCGTTGCGAGGAGATGCTCGAGTACGTCAAGACCGCCGACATGAGCCTGGTCGACTACCTGGGCATCGGCCCGCTCCACGAGACCGAGACCAAGCGCGACTGCGGACGCGCGGCCGACGGCTCTATCATCACCAAGAGCTTTGAGGACCTTGCCGCACTCCACGCGGCAAGCCCCGTGCCCATCGTGGTGGGCGGCGGCGTTAAGACGGCCGACTTGCCGCAGCTTAAGGCCACCGGCGTCGACGGCTTCTTTGTGGTAAGCGCCGTCTGCAGCGCCGACGACCCCCATGCCGCAGCCAAGGAGCTTGTCGACACCTGGCAGCAGGCATAGGCATAGGCCGAACAGCTGATTCGCAGCCTCATATCTTCAGCAATGAAAAGCGCATCCCAGTTTGGGCCTCCATTCCGGGATGCGCTTTCCGTATGCGACCCTTACCCCGCCAGATACGCTTCCAACGCCGGCAAAGTCGCCTCTGCATCGTGGCGGCCAATCTGATAGATACGCTCAAGCTCATCGGGCTCGCGGCACAGCGACGGCACCTTTACCGATTCGCTCGGCCGCACCACAAAGACCTCGCCGGCAGCCTCGCGACGTGCCAGGTCATCAAGCGTGGCATTGTAGGCCTCATGCCGATGCTCAAGCGCCGCCACAAACTCCGGGTAGTGACGGAACACGCGCCGCAGCATGGGCATCACGCTGTTGGGCTGCTTCACAAAGCCCGCCGGCTGCGTGAGTACCACAATATTGCGGTCATACCCCTGCGCAAACAGCCAAGCACTGGGAATGGAATCGGCCACGCCGCCATCCAGATATTTATGCCCCTCAATGGCGACAGGACGCGTTGCCACGGGAATAGCAGACGACGCCCGAATCCACTCGATATCGCGCTCGTCGCCATACGGCAGATCGTGATAGACGGCCTTGCCCGTCTCGATATCGGTACACACGCACGTAAACCGCATGGGGCAGGCACGATATGTCTCCAGGTCGATGGGATCGCGCTCGATGGGCACCTCGTGATAGGCAAAATCTGCATTGAACATATCGCCGGTTCGCAGCCAGCTTGCTACACCCGCATAGCGCTTATCGGCGCAATAGGCCTTGTTGTAGCGAATGGCACGACCAATCTGGCGCGATTTAAAGTTGTAGCCAAACGCCGCGCCCGCCGAGACGCCCACCATATGGTCACAGGTCAGGCCGCACTCCATCCATACGTCGAGCACGCCCGCCGTATACATACCGCGGTAGCCGCCTCCCTCGAGCGCAAGCCCCGCCGTGGGCGTCGTATCTGGCTGTGCCATGCGACCATCTCCATCCCCGCAAATTTAAACGGAACAAGTATACCCGTCAACATATACCGCCCCAGTCGCATTTTCATCGAACATCGCATCGTCGCGCTACCGTTTGTCGAATAATAGCCGCCCACAGCATGTGCACCCCTATATAATTTTGTGCTGTTGTTTACATTACTCAGTAATTATCAGCAGCGAACACGAGCCGACAAATTGACCCAGCGGCGCAACAAGGCGGGAGCATGGATACACGCAAAGCGTTGAGCGACAACGCGTGTGCACAACGAGCTCGCCCGACGCAATCCGCCCCGACCCCAGAAAGCCGCCTACAGCATGGATACCCCCAGCAATTACACTGAAACGCTCGAAAAGACCGTCCGCGACCTTCTCAAGCGTCAGGAGGATCTGGTCAGGACCGCCTTTACCGACCAGCTTACCGGGCTTGGCAACCGCGGCGGCTTTGCCCGTTCCCTCGAGGAGCTCTGGGAGCAGGACACCCCCGTTACCATGGCGTACATCGATATCGACAATCTCAAGCACTGCAACGACGTCTTTGGCCATGACGAGGGCAACCGCTATATTTTGCAGGTAAGCCTCTATCTCAAGCTGTATATGGAGGTGGACGAAGGGGCATTTCGCATAGGCGGCGACGAGTTTGCCATCCTATCTACGATTGCAACCGAGGACGACCTCGCCGAACGTCTGGAACACTGCCGAACGGTACTGCTCGAAAACAACGCTTCCAAGATGCCTCACTCGTTTAGCTACGGAGTGGCACACGCCGACCCCGCCCTGGGCGAAGCCCCCAATCGCTTGACGAACGATGCCGACCATCGCATGTACGACTACAAGCTACGTCATGCCGTGCACCTTGATCGACGCAATATCGCACAAGCCCACACCGACGACTTCGAAATAAGCGATCGCATTTTCGACGCCCTTTCGATGCTCAACGAAGGCCGATATTTCTTTATCGAGAACTTGGACAAACATCGAACCCTTTGGTCACAAGGCGCCTTGCGCGATCTTGGTCTTCCTTCGGAGCATATAGACAACTGCCACGATTACTGGAAAACGCGCGTCCATCCCGATGACCTTGAGGCTTACACCAACGACATCGATCAGATCTATAGCGGCTCCAAACACCGTCACGTCATGCAGTACCGCGTGCGCAATGCCGCCGGCGACTACATCCTCGGCCGTGCTCGCGGGTTTCGTATCGACGGCGACGGAAATGTCCCCTCGCTCTATGTCGGCGAGCTCGTCAACCACTCGCTTGCCGAGACCGTCGACGCCGCCACGGGTCTCGGAACGCAGCGCACGCTGATCAACGCTATCGATGCCTGCCGTCGCGACCGTTGCGAGACGGGGCTTATAGCAGTGCGCGTTCGCGGCACGGCAAAGCTCAACGAGCTCTACGGGGCCGAGGCCGTCGACAACATGCTCGCCGAATACGCAGGCCGCATGCTGTCGATTACTCGCGGCAGGAGTCGCGTCTTCCGCTCACGCAACGCCCAGTTCGTCGTGCTTAGCAACAATTTGGATCACGAAGCATTCGAGCAACTGATCCAACATCTCAAAGAGGCCGTTTTCGCTCCCGTTCGAATCGCGGACGACACCATTACCCCCGTCTGTCTTGTCGTTCCGGCCTTTTACGAGCACCTGACCAATCAAACGGCCGCCGTTTTAGGCGAACTCGACCGTCGCATTCGCACGGCCGGCGGGCTTGTTCCCAACGACAGCCTCCCCATACCCGAGGTGGAGCGCAAAAGCGCCATCGCCGAACGCATCGATCCGCTCACGGGTCTCTATCGACCCAGCGAGTTTATGCGCCGCGCCAACGAATTTCTCGAGACAAGGCGCAACGGCGCCTGGTGTATCGCCACCGTCGATATGGGACACATGCGACTGTTCAACGAATGGCACGGACAGGCCGAGGGCGACCGCATGCTCGCCGATGTGGGCACGGTCCTCAAGGACATCGAGAATGCCAACATGGGCGTCGCAGGGTACTGGGGCCAAGACGATTTTTGCGTACTCATCCCCTTTAAGCACGACACCGTCCATCAGATCTATAGCCGCATTCGCCAGGCCGTGGCCAAGCATGATGACGGCGTGGGCTTCTGGCCGTCCATGGGCGTCTACCCCATCGACTCCAACGAGGAAATCACCATCGATGCGCAGGCCAAGGCCATGTTTACCAATCGGCGCGCAAAAAACGACTTTAAGGAGCGCATTGCCATTTTCCGCCCCGAGGAATACGAACACGAAATCGCGTTCCACCGCACGCTGACCGAATTCCAGTATGCGCTCTCAAACGGCCGCATTACCTACTACTTGCAGCCCCAGGTCGACATGGAAACCGGCGAGATCGTTGGCGCCGAGGCGCTCACACGCTGGATTGACAAGGATGGCTCCCTCATTTCACCTACCACCTTTATCCCCGCTCTCGAGGAAAGCGGTTTTGTGGTGACGCTCGACAAATATGTTTGGCAGGGCGTCGCCTCGTGGCTGCGTGAGTGCATCGATCGAGGGCTGCGCGTAGTTCCGATCTCGCTCAATGTGTCGCGCGTGGATATCCTTGCCTGCGACGTCGCCGAGCATATGGGGGCGCTTGCCGCCCAATACAACCTACCGCCCGAGCTCATGCGCATTGAGATCACCGAGACGGCTTATACGGGAGAGTCCGAGGCCGTGGATAAGCTGACGGCCGACCTACACACTCGCGGTTTCTCGACCTACATGGACGATTTTGGCACCGGCCAGTCTACGCTCGCGATGCTCAAGAACGTCAACGTCGACGTCATCAAGCTTGATCGCACGTTTGTGCCCACCGACCGCGATCAAAGCCGTAGCGCGCAAATCGTTTCATCAATGCTCGAGATGGCGCAATCGCTCCATCTGCCCGTTGTAATCGAAGGCGTCGAGACAAACGAGCAGGCGAACATGCTGCTCCAAATGGGTGCCCACTACGCTCAGGGCTTCCTCTACTACCGCCCCATGCAGGCAAAGGATTTTGAGGCATTGCTCGATGGCGGTAACAAAAACTGATACGCTCGCGCGCAAAACGATACCGCCGAAGGGGCGCTTGTCCCCATTGGCTAACTTATGCCCCCAATCCAAACCGAATTGGGGATATGATGCAAACCACTGTTGTGCCCAAGGAGGTTATCCATCATGAACGAGTCGTATCGCCTGGGCGAGCAATCGATCATTGCCTATCTTCAGCGACTTGCGAACGGGGTCTCGACCGCCGAGCTCGATGTTGCCGCGCTGCCTGCTGAGCTGCGCGCCGTTGGCGAGCAACTGCAAAAGACGCATGCCATCCTGCAACAAGAGCGCCGGCTGCTTGAGAGCAACGCCTATATCGACCCGCTCACCAACTTGGGCAACCGCGGCGGACTCGACCGTCACGTCGAGCAACTCTGGCACAAAGGTGACCCCTTCACCTGCGCCTATATTGACATCGACCATCTCAAACATTGCAATGATAGGTTTGGCCACGCCGAAGGCAATCGCTATATTCTGAGCATCTGCCGCACGCTCTCCGAAACCATGGAGCACGATGAGATGCTGTTCCGCATCGGTGGAGACGAGTTTGTGCTCATCTCGCTCTCCGCAAACGAGACCGAACTCGAGCAGCGCTTGGAGCGGGTACGTGCCGGGCTGATCGAGGCGAGCTCAAGTGGCAAGGCGCCCATGATCGCCAGCTTTAGCTTTGGCTGCTCGCGCGTCGATCCACTTGCCGGCGACACGCGTCGCCAGATGACGATGGATGCCGATCGCAAGATGTATCGCTATAAGCTTATGCATCGTGTGCAGCAACCGAAAGACAATGACGCGCCGCAACGCCCAATCGTCGATCAGCTTCCCTGCAACGACCGGGTGTTCCAAGCGATCTCCATGAGCTCCGAGACGCGCTATCCGTTCATCCTTAACCTCGATACGGGAGAATCGCAATGGTCGGTTAACGCCGTGCGCGATTTTGACCTGCCCTCCCAGCACCCTTTTAACTCACTCGACATGTGGCTCGCCCGCGTTCATCCCGAGGACCGCGACAACGTACGCGCCGAGCTCGACATGGTGATAAACGGCACGTGGCACTTCCACTACATGCAGTATCGCGTAATGGATGCCACCGGAAAATACGTGCTTTGCGACTGCACAGGTTACCGCTTGGACGGCACCGATACCGAGCCCAGCATGTATGTGGGCACTATCATCAACCGAAGCTTGGCAGATACGACCGACTCGGTAACGGGCCTGGGCGATGTCCACGCGCTGGTCAACGCTATTGGAGAGATGCGCCGCGTGGCGCGCGAGGCAGGCTTTATTGCCATTAAGGTCGACGATATCGCCGAAGTCAATGCCCGCTTTGGATTCGATGCAGGCGACCGCGTGCTCGCCGAAAGTGCCGCCTGCCTCATGGATTGTTCGCGCGGCAAGGGTCGCCTGTTCCGCTCGACGGGACCAATGTTCGTGGCGCTTTTCGATGAGCTCGGCCCCGAGGCAATCGACGAGCTCGCAAACGAAATCGAACGATTCCTGGGTTCTCCCGTGCTCATCGGCTCGCTTGAATATCAGCCGCCCATTCGCGTGGCCACGCTCCATCTGAACAGCGTTGACCGACAGCCCGTTTCCATTTTGAACGAGCTCAAAGCGTTGCTCGGTAAAGCCGTGCAGGTTCCAGGTACCAAACTGGATTAGCACCGCGCCCGCACCGCCTCCCCCATCGTGCGATAATCCTCTGCAGAAGTCACCAACAGCAGAGGGAGTTTGTGATGAAGGTTCTTTTGGTCAATGGCAGTCCCAAGGCAAACGGCAACACCGCCCGCGCACTCGCCGAAGTCGCCGAGCAACTCAACGCCGAGGGTATCGATACCGAGGTGTTCCAGCTGGGCGCCAAGCCCATTCGCGACTGCATTGGCTGTGGCCAGTGCGGCAAGCTCGATTGCCGCTGCACCTTTGACGACGACGTGGTGAACGAGCTGATCGCTGCCGCCGAGCAGGCAGATGGCTTTGTCTTTGGCTCCCCCGTCTACTATGCGCATCCCAGCGGACGCATCCTCTCGGCTCTCGACCGCGCATTCTATGCTGGCAGCAAGGCCTTTGCGCACAAGCCGGGTGCCGCGGTCGCCGTCGCCCGCCGTGGCGGCACGTCGACCACCTTCGATGTACTCAACAAGTACTTCACTATCAACCAGATGCCCGTGGTGGCCTCCACGTACTGGAACAACGTCTTTGGTGCCATGCCGGGCGAGGCCACCCAGGACGCCGAGGGCCTGGCCACCATGCGAAACATCGGCAAAAACATGGCCTGGCTCCTGCGCTGTATCGAGGCAGGACAGGCCGCCGGTATCAACGCACCCGAGGCAGATCGAGCAACGACCAACTTCATTCGATAGAGCGGCGGAGCATGAATATCCAGATTTTTGGAACCAAAAAGTCTTTCGATACCAAGAAGGCCCAGCGCTATTTTAAGGAGCGCCGCATTAAGGTGCAGTTTATTGACCTTAGGGAAAAGGAGATGAGCAAGGGCGAGCTCACGAGCGTGATGCAGGCGGTCGGCGGCATCGACAAGCTGCTCAACCCCAAGGCCAAGGACGAGGAGACGCTCGCGCTCATCCAGCACCTTACCCCTAGCCAGCGCTTCGACAAACTGCTCGAAAACCAGCAGGTTCTAGCCGAACCCATCGTGCGCAACGGCAAAAAGGCCACCGTCGGTTATTGCCCCGATGTATGGGGAGCCTGGGAGTAGCCTGTGTTATTTGCCGGCGCGTGGGTATAAGAGCAGGCGTTTGGCATAAGATTCAACTGTAAGCCATGTCTAACAAAGGAGGGCACATGCCCAACAAACCCGTGAAGATCATCATGCTTACCGGATACCTCGGTGCCGGCAAGACCACGCTGCTCAACCACATCCTCGCTAACGACGGCGGCATCCGCGCCGCCGTGATCGTCAACGATATCGGCGAGATCAATGTCGACGCCAGTCTTATCGCCGACGGCGGCCTTTCCGAGACCGACGACCTCATCCCGCTCACCAACGGCTGCATCTGCTGCACGCTTTCGGACGACCTGGCTAACCAGCTGCAGGGCATTGCCGATTCGGGCAAGTTCGACTACATCATCATCGAGGCATCGGGTATTTGCGAGCCTATCCCCATCGCCTACACCATCTCGAGCTTCTGCGACGAGGCCAAGGTGGGCGGCGAGCCCAAGCTCGCGCTCGACAACATCGTGGCCGTGGTCGACTGCGCCCGCATGTACGACGAGTTCAACGGCGGTCGCGACCTGCTGGCTGAGGATATCGACGAGGACGACATCGAAAGCCTGCTCATCCAGCAAATCGAGTTCTGCTCCACGCTGATCCTTAACAAGACCGATACCGTGACGCCCGAGCAGATCGCCGAGCTCAAGGCCATCGTGCGCAGCCTGCAGAAGGACGCCGTGATCGTCGAGGCCCAAAACGGCGAGGTCCCCATGGAGGAGCTGCTCGATACCGACCGCTTCGACTTTATGCGCGCCTACAACTCCGCCGCCTGGATCGAGGCCATGGAGCATCCCGAGGAGCACGACGACCCCGAAGTGCTCGAGTACGACATCGAGACCTTTGTGTACTCGCGCCGCAAGCCGTTTGACCTGCAGAAGTTCACTGATTTTGTTGAGCAGGAGTGGCCCGACGAGGTCATCCGCGTCAAGGGTCCGCTGTGGCAGACCGGTGATCCGGACATGTGCTACATGTTTGAGCAGGCCGGCCACCAGATGCGCCTGATGGAGAACGGCCTGTTCGTTGACTCCGCGCCCGAGGGCGAGAAGCAGAAGATCATCGACGAGAACCCCGAGATCATGCAAATTTGGGACGACGAGACGGGCGACCGCATGACGAGCCTGTGCATCATCGGCCGTCACATGGACAAGGACGCGCTCATCGCCTCCCTCGATGCCTGCCTGACCGACTGGCACCGCGCCTAGGTTTATCCAAGCGGGCATTTTTCCGCCTATGTAACTGCCAAACCACCACGAAGGTGCCCTTCGTGGTGGTTTTTCGTTCTGAGCCAAGGAGATTCATGTTCAACATTGTGCTGTATGCGCCCGAGATTCCGGCCAATACGGGCAATATCGGCCGCACCTGCGTGGTTACCGGCACCCGCCTGCATCTGGTGGAGCCGCTGGGGTTTTCGCTCGACGACAAGACGGTACGTCGCGCCGGCCTGGGCTACTGGCAAAACTTGGACGTGACGACCTATGCCGGCTGGGAGGACTTCCTTGCGCGCAATGACCTCTCCCCTGCCGACGAACGCCTGCATCTGCTGACCAAAAAGGCACGCCGCACCTATGCGCAGAGTACCTACCGCGATGGCGACTACTTGGTCTTTGGCAGCGAGAGCTCGGGCATTCCCGAGGAGCTACTCGCTGCAGCGCCCACGTGCTGCGAGCGCATCCCGATGCTGCGCGATTGCGATTCGCTTGACAACGCCGAGGCCTGGGAAACCCACGAGGAATCGCTGGGGCATACCGAGGACAGCCACGAGGCCATCCTTCAACAGGACATCTGCGGCAACTTCGTCAATCCGAACGACTATCGTATCAGCGCACTCAACCTCTCCAACAGCGCCGCCATCGTCCTCTACGAGGCGCTGCGCCAAACAGGCTTTCCGGGAATGTGACAAAGGGGCTGTCCCTTTGTCACATTCAAGCGCCACGCCGACGGCACACACCTAATTGATGCTCTAGATAACGAGCCGTCACTTTTAATCAGAATTAACTAAAGTAAAATGAAATTAAACGGCGGTGTGAAAGGAGAGCCTTGTGAAATATCTCGAGAACCCGTTTACCCCCAGTTTTGGCGAGGTTCCTGCCCATCTCGCTGGCAGACAACAGATTATTCGGGATTTGGACCGCGCCTTCTTGAGCCAGCGCAGGCGCCCAGAATTGACCTCGATCTTCTCAGGCGCGCGTGGAACCGGTAAAACCGCTCTCATGTCGTCGCTCGCGACAAGGGCGGAATCCCACGGCTGGATAGCCGTAAAGACGACCGCGCTCCCGGGAATGCTTGAGGAAATCGAGTTCGGGGCGAAACGCGCCGCAGCCCATCTCATCGACTCGTCCAGCCACTTCGAAGTCACCGGTCTCGGAATTGCACCGCTCGGCAGCATCGAGGTCAATCGCGTTCACGATGCCTCAACCTGGCGTTATCGCATGAGCGACATCATCGACCAGCTCAACGAGGCGGGCACCGGTCTGCTCGTCACGGTTGACGAGGTAGACCCGACACTCGACGAGATGATTCAGCTCGCAGCGACGTATCAGCACTTTGTGACCGATGGGAAACGCGTCGCGCTGCTCATGGCGGGGCTTCCCAACAACGTCTCGACGTTGCTGAACCACAAGACGGTCTCGTTCCTTCGCCGCGCCCAACAATATCATCTGGGTCGCATTGCCGACTATGACGTACGCGAGGCCTTGATTCGCACGATCCAGGAAAACGATCGCCTGGCAGATGTCGAGGGAATCGATAGAGCCGTTCGCTCGATCTCTGGTTTTCCCTTCCTATTGCAACTCGTAGGCTACCGTGCCTGGGATCTCACAAGCGATTCGAAGGAAATCTCGTCACGCGACTTTGACCTGGGAATCAAAATCGCGCGCGACGAGATGGACGACCGAATCCTCGCGGCAACCTATCGGGAACTCACTGCAGAGGACAAGCGATTCCTCATCGCCATGCTCGATGACGAGGAAGAGTCCACCACCGCTGACCTTGTCGAGCGCCTTAAGCGTTCGCCACAGCAGGTCTCCCGCTACCGACGCCGCATGATAGATGCCGGCATCATCGGAGAACGAGGACGAGGGCTCGTCGCATTTGAATTGCCATTCTTCCGCGACTATCTCACGGCTCAATGCGTGAAATAGAAGTCAATGAGGCAAAGGGGCTGTCCCTTTGCCTTGTTGTCTATAGGTAGCGTCCGGTAATGCTCTTGGAGCAGACCGCGATATCCGCCGGCGTGCCGGCGCAGACGATTTGCCCGCCCGCATCGCCACCGCCCGGGCCCATGTCGATCACGTAATCGGCGTTACGGATAAGATCGAGGTCGTGCTCGATCACGACAACCGTGGCGCCCTTGGCAACAAGGCCGTCAAACACGCTCAGCAACACCTGAACATCGAGCGGATGCAGGCCAATCGTGGGCTCATCAAATACGAATACGGCATCATCCTGCACGCGGCCCATCTCGCTCGCGAGCTTAAGACGTTGTGCCTCGCCGCCCGAAAGCGCCGGTGTGGGCTCGCCAAGCGTGAGATAACCCAGGCCCAGGTCGTGCAAGGTCTGCAAGCGCGCCTGCACCTTTTTGAGCCCCACCGTGGCGTCGAGGGCCTCGTCCACACTCATGTCCATGAGCTGCGGCAACGTAAGCAGGCTCTCGTCCTTGCCCTCGCGATGGATATGCGAGGCGGCCTCGGCGTAGCGCGAACCACGGCATGCCGGGCAGACGATCTCGACGTCGGGCAAAAACTGCACGTCGAGCGATATCGAGCCCGTGCCGTCGCACGTAGGGCAGCGCAAGGCGCCGGTGTTGTAGCTAAAGGCACCCGCCTTGTAGCCGGCCGCCTTGGCCTCGGGCGTACGGGCGAAGGCGCGGCGCAACTCATCATGGATGTCGGCATAAGTCGCCACCGTCGAGCGCACGTTGGCGCCGATGGGCGTGGCGTCAATCAGGTTGGCACGGGCGATGCCCTCGGCATCGATCCAGCGCACATGGCGTGGCAAGCGCTCGCCAGCTGCCTGTGCCTTAAGCGCCGGGATGAGCGTCTCGAGCACGAGCGTCGTCTTACCCGAACCCGAAACGCCCGTTACCGCGACAAGGCGGCCGCGCGGGATATCGACTTCGAGCGGCTTGACGGTATGGATGGTATCGGTCGCCATACGGATATGGCCCTGGTCGAACATTTCGTCGTCAGTCACCTGCGGACGCAAGCGCTTGGACTCTGAGCGCAAAAACGGCGCGATGCGACTGCCCTGCGATTGTTCGATCTCGTCTACCGTACCAGCAGCGATCACGTTGCCGCCGCCTGCTCCGGCAACGGGGCCCATCTCGACCAGATAATCAGCCTCCGCCAGCACGCGCGTGTCGTGGTCGACAACAACCACGGTGTTGCCGTCATCCACCAGATCGCGCATCACGCCTACCAAGCCGTCGACATTGGCAGGATGCAAGCCGATCGAAGGCTCGTCCAGCACATAAAGCACGCCTGTCGATCGGTTGCGCACCACGCGAGCAAGTTGCACGCGCTGGCGCTCACCCGTGGAGAGCGTGGCGCCAGCACGATCGAGCGAAAGGTAATCGAGGCCCAAGTCGACCAGGCGACGGGCCGCGCTCAAAAACGAATCGCAGATATCCGTCGCCATGGGCCGCATCTCGGGCGGCAAGGATGCGGGCACCCCGCGCACCCACTCAATCGCCTCGCCCAGCGTCATGGCCGCCGCCTGCGCCAGATTGATACCGCGCACCTGGGGCTGGCGCGCAGCCTCGGAGAGACGCGTGCCACCGCAATCGCGGCATGCTCCCTCGCGCAAAAAGCGAGCAACGCGTTTTAAGCCCTTATCGTCCTTGACCTTGGCGAGCGCATTCTCAACGGTATAGACGGCGTTGTAATAGGTAAAGTCGAGCGGCGTGGCGCCCTCGCCGTTTTTGGGCACGTAGAGAATGTGTTTTTTAACCGCCGGGCCGTGGAACACGATGTCGCGCTCTTGAGGCGTGAGCTGGTTAAACGGCACGTCGGTACGCACGCCCATCTCGCCTGCCACCTGCTTCATCAGATCCCACATGAGCGTGCCCCAGGGAAGGACCGCACCCTCGTTGATGGTCTTTGACTCATCGGGCACCAGGCTCGCCTCGTCCACCTCGCGCATGACACCGGTGCCACCACAGGTGGGACACGCACCGCCGCTGTTAAAGGCAAGGTCCTCGGCACTCGGCGCGTAGAACTCGCGACCGCATGCAGGGCACGTGAGCGACAGGCCCGCAGCCACGTTAAGGCTCGGCTCCACGCGCGCCCCGCAGTGCGGGCACACGTGATGGGCGCAACGGCTAAAGAGCAGACGCAGGCTGTTGTTGAGCTCGGTCATGGTACCAAAGGTCGAGCGCACGCCCGGCACGCTGGGGCGCTGATGCAATGCGAGGGCCGCCGGTACGTGCAATACCTCGTCCACCTGGGCGTGCTCGGCCTGCGTCAGGCGACGTCGAGTATAGGTGCTGAGTGCTTCCAAGTAGCGACGCGAGCCCTCGGCATAAAGAACCCCCAGTGCCAGCGAACTCTTGCCCGAACCCGACACGCCGGCAATACCCACGAGCTTTCCCAGCGGGATATCAATATCGATGTCCTTAAGGTTATGGACACGCGCGCCACGCACCTCGATAGCACTTGGTTGTTGCGACACCGTCATCGTTCCCCTTCCGCCTGCCTGCGCCAGTCTTCGCAGGTCAAATACGTAAAGCACTCAGTACGCACATCGCCCATAAGCTCGCAGGGCACGTCGCGCTCAACGTGATGCGGCGCAAATCCACACTTTTGCTGAACGCGTAATGACTTGCTATTGCCCTCGTAGTATCCGCACCAAAGTGCCTTGCAGCCAAGCGTTTCGAACGCATAACGCTGCATGGCTCGCACCGCTTCGGGGGCAAAGCCTCGACCCCAGAACGGCTTAGCGACCCAATACCCCACCTCGAGTTCGAGCCCAGCGCTTTGGCTGTTCGACTCGCAGCGAGGAGGCATGAGCCCGATGCTGCCCACGGGCTCGTCTGTCGCAGTCAGGCAAACGGCAAAGGTATGGGGCGCCGTAAAGACCGTTCGAATGATCTCCCTGCTCTCCTCAACGCTTCGATGGGGCGGCCAGCCCGCAGCCGGCCCCACGTCCGGGTCGCTCGCATATGCAAACAGGCTCTCCGCATCCGTCTCGCGCCACGGGCGAAGCGTCAAGCGCTCGGTATGAATCACCATAATTCAGCCTCTCAAATATCGATGTGACAAAGGGGCTGTCCCTTTGTCACATAGCCCCATAGTCAACTCCGTCAAGAACTAGAGGACCTGAAAATCTACCATTTCTACCCCGTCCCCCAATGGCAGAAGAAGTCGGAATCGGCAGGACGATAGGGGCGGAAGGTGGTGGGATCGATCTTTACGTGCGCCGCGGCGGGTACGTCGTACCATTTGACCGTGTAGCCGGCGCCGTGAGAGCAAAAGACCGAGTCGGGCGTGTTGGGCAGATCGGCCTCGGGCTCATAGGCGACCGCCTCGATGACGCGCTCGGCATCGTGGCATGCCGCATAGCCGGCGAACTCTAGGTACAGATGTCCGCGACCGCTCGTGTAGGCAGCCACCTCCAGCGCATAATCCTGCACCTCGGATGCCGGCACGCGACCCACAAGCTTCGCCCGGTCTCCCGCCATCGTCGGCGGCTCGTACTCGGCACCCATGCGCGTGGCATCCGAGAGCGCCCGGCCCACGCACTCCCCCGGCACCTCGAGCTCAAAGTGGTACCACGGCTCCAGCAGCACGGCTGCGCCGGCCTTACGCGCCTGCATGAGTCCTTGGCGAATCGCACGGTACGTGGCCTGACGAAAATCACCGCCCTCGGTGTGTTTGGCATGCGCACGGCCGCCCGTGAGCGTAATGCGCACATCGGTGATGGGCGAGCCGGTCAGCACGCCCAGGTGATCGCGCTCCATGGCGTTGGTGAGTGCCAAACGCTGCCAGTTAAGATCGAGCTCGTCGGTCGAGGTCACGGTGCCAAACTGCACGCCCGAACCTGCTGGCAACGGCTCCAGGCGCAGATGTACCTCGGCATAGTGGCGCAGCGGCTCAAAGTGGCCCACGCCCTCGACCGGCTGCGAGATCGTCTCCTTATAGAGAATGCCGCCGGGCTCAAACCCAACCGTAAGATCAAAGCGATCAGCCAACACCCGCTGCACGACCTCGAGTTGCACGGCGCCCATCAGCTGCAAATGAATCTGCTCAAGATGCGTATTCCAGCTTACGCCGAGCATGGGATCTTCGTCCGCCAGCTCAGTCAGTGCTTTGAACACCGCGTGGACATCGTGTTCGCCCGGAAGCACCGTATAGGTGAGGACCGGCGCAATGACGGGCGCATCGCCTGCGGGCTCCGCGCCCAAGGCGTCCCCCGGGCGAACGTGCACAAGACCCGTCACGGCACAAATACCGCCAGCAGCAACTTCTTGGGCAAGCTCATACTTCTCGCCGTTATAGATGCGTACTTGATCGACCTTCTGCTCCCATGCCTCGGCACCGGAACGTCCGTCAATCATCTGCTTGGCGTGCAGCGTGCCGCCGGTCACTTTAACCCAAGCCAAACGCTCGCCGCGATCCCCGCGGCTGACACGATAGACGCGCGCGGCAAACTCCGGGAGCCACGCCTGCTCACGCATCAGCGCGCATATTCCATCCAGCAGCTCGTCAACGCCTTGGTCCTTGAGCGCCGAGCCGGCAAAGCAGGGAAAGAGCTTGCGCTCGGCAACCATGCGCGACAGCGTTGCGACAGAAAGCTCACCCGCTTCAAGAAACTCCTCGAGTGCCGCCTCGTCCAACGCAGCAGCATCCTCCTGAACGGCACCGCCCGTCAGCAGCTCGTTGGCATCCAGGCAGCCTTCGGAAAGACGTTGCCCCAGCTGTGCCAGCAAAACATCGTGACCGGGATTCTCCAAATCGATCTTGTTGATAAAGATGAACGTCGGGATGTCATAGCGCGCAAGCAGGCGCCACAGGGTTTCGGTGTGCCCCTGCACGCCATCGTTGGCGCCCACAACCAAAATCGCATAGTCGAGCGCGCGCAGTGTGCGCTCTGCCTCGGCAGAAAAATCGACATGCCCTGGTGCATCCACGAGCATGACGTGGGTATCGCCGTGGTCGAGCACGGCCTGCGACGAGAAGATCGTAATGCCGCGTTCGCGCTCGATCGCGTTCGTATCCAGATGCGAATCGCCATCGTCCACGCGGCCGCGCTTGCGAATGCGACCCGCGTTGAACAGCATGGCCTCGGCCAGCGTGGTCTTGCCGGCATCGACATGCGCCAAGATTCCAACGACCGCTTGCTTCGACATGGCTCTCCTCTTATTACAAGCCCATCGCACGCGGCAACGGGCGTTCACGCTCCACACTGGATGATACAATTTACGAGCCGGCGGGCGAAGCGGGCCCTATCCCCCGACCGAGCTCATCGCCCTGCGTTGCCGCGCGGCGATTTTCGTAGGTTCGCGCCTTGCGAAAGCCGGCACCCCCCCCCTGTCTGCCCGGGCCCATCTAGGGCAGTAACAACGCGAGCCTCACAACAGCGAGGAGCCACCATGAAGGCATTGCTCAACGAGTTCAAGGAATTCATCAACCGCGGCAACGTGATAGACATGGCCGTCGGCGTGATTATCGGCGGCGCATTTACCTCTATCGTGACCTCGCTTACCGATAGCATCATCAACCCGCTTATCTCCGTGATTGCCGGCGGCAGCGCCACTGAGATCTCGGGGCTGGTAGTGCCGGGCACCAATATCGACTTTGGTGCGTTTATCGGCGCATGCATCAACTTTTTGATTGTGGCGGCGATCGTCTTTGCCATCGTCAAGGCCTTCAACAAGGCGCAGGAAATTGGAGACAAGCTCGCCGGCGCCACCGCCGAGGAAGACGCACCGGCACCCGTCTGCCCGTATTGCCTGGAAGAGGTGCACGAAGGCGCGACCAAGTGTTGCCACTGCGGAAGCGAGCTGCCCAAGGAGTAGCGGCCGAGATATGGCACTCGCCCGAGAACGCTGAACACCTCACTCATCGCGATCAACCAAAAATGGCCCCGCTCGGGGTCATTTTCGTTCGCGCGAATTGTTGATACGCGCCCTTGCTCTTATGCCTCGCGCAGCCAATCAAACGCGACGCGCGGCGTACCGTCCGACACATATACGATACCGGCGCGCTTAAACCCCGCCTTAATACTCGCGCCTTGCATGGGCAGGTTATCCTGATGCGTGTCGATACGCAGGTGGTTGGCGCGCTCCTTGGCAAAGGCAAACATCGCAGCCGCGATGCCGTGCGCGGTGCCATCGGACGCCACACGGTGCAGCACGGCGTACGGAGTGTCGCTGCGCCATTGACCGTCCTCAATGACGTCATAGCACTCGTCCGGACCCGGTAAAAAGGCAAACGTCGCCACCACGCGACCGTCGACTTCGCACACATAACTGCCACCAGCGGCAATATCGGCAGCCAGTTGCTCGGCCGAAGGCGTGCCCTCGGGCCACTGCGTGGCGTTGCCATGCGCGCGCATAAAGGCGCGGGCCACGTCATAGATAGCCATGACGGCGGGAGTGTCGGTATCGAGGGTTTTTCTGATCATCACGCGGCGACCTCACGTTTATTGGTATCACTTTGATTGAGCAATGATACCAACGTTTTGAGAAGGGCGCGAAGCAGATGGGAAGCAAAAAGCGAGCCGCCTGGTCAAAGGCCAAAAGCGAGTTTTTAGGCGCTGCCACCGGCGGCGATATGAGCGACCTGTTTGCACGCGAGGACGAGCGCCGCGACGCCCTGGACGCCGAGCGCGATGAAGCTTGGCGCTACAAGTCGTGCGAGCGCAAAAACCGTTACGACACGCGTGCCGAGGCCGAGGCCGTTATGGCCGACTGCGAAAACCGCGGACGCCGCGGGCTGGCCTGCTACAAATGCGAATACTGCGGCGGCTGGCACCTGACGTCGCACCCTTGGAAATAGGCCCCGCATCGACACGGCACCGATGGAGCGTCAACCATCGTACGCAAGCTACGGGCGCGGCGGCACCAAAACATCGTAGCGAACGGCCTTGCCCGCAAGCTGATAGCTCGGCTTAACGCCGGCAAGCAGTGGCCCCTTCACCGGCCGTTTGATAACGACCTTGCGCGGCCGCACCGCAAGCGCGGCTTCGACCAGCGCCTCCTCATCGGCACACGGCTGCTCCAGATGGTGCAAGAGTTGGAACTTCTTTTTCACCGCCGCGCTCTTGGTGCGCTCGGGAAACATGGGGTCCAGATACACCACGTCGGGAGCCGCGAGCTCGCCCTGCCCGATCAACTCAGCTGCATGGCGAAGGCCGGCAATACTGTCCTCGCCCGCATGTAAGCGCATGCGTGACACGGCAGCCGCAAGCGCCGGATCATCTGCCGCGCGATCCAGGGCATCCTGAAGCAGCGCCGCGATCACGCAATCCTGCTCATACAGATCGACGGTAAAGCCCGCGGCCGCCAACAGCAGCGAATCCTCGCCAAAGCCTGCCGTGGCATCAATCGCCCATGGGCACTCGATGCCTTTTGCGCGCGCAGCCTTTACCAACAGCTCTTGCTGCAGACGGCCCTGCTTGAGCCGCGGAAGCATGCGGTCAAAATCGGCACGCAGCTCCATCGTGCCGTCGGTGAGCGTGAGGCCCTCGGACTTCCCGATCAGCTCAAGCCCCGCGGCCCGAGCAACAGAAAAGGGATCGATGACGCCCATGGGCACTCCTTAGCAAGCAAAACGAATACGCGAGTGCCGTTTATGCCAGCACCCAACCGTCCGCTATTGTCCCACATGCGACATGGCCCACAGCATCGCAATGCAAAGCACCGCCATCAATCCCGTGCACACGGCAGCGATCACAGAATCACCCATGCGCCTTCCCAACGACTGCGGCTCACGCACTTGCCCTGCTCCGTACATCATGACTCCTCCTTGAGACCAGCTCCTTGTTACGGCCTCATCATCGCAGCGCCGCACATGGGCTGCCATCGATTTGGCTTACGTCCAGCTTTCCTTTTTGAAAGGTTGGACCGTACAGGCAAGAGACGCTTTCAAACGCATGCATCGCCCCGTTGAACTACAATGTGCTTCACGATATGTGCCGCAACCTGGGTGCGACAGATTCTCCGCGCCCGCATCGAAAGGACCAGCTATGAGCGCCGCTCGCAAGACACTCAAAATCCTTGCCCTGATTTATTTTGTTCTGGGCATCGCCAGTCTCGTCATTGGAATCGCCGGCATCGCGACCGGCAACCTCGATTCCACGTACGGGTCGAACGCCATGCTCGCCGCGGTCGTGCTGGTCGCCAAGGGCCTCATCGATCTCGCCGCAGGTGTTGCGGGCATCAAGGGCGCCAACAAGCCTTCGCAGGTGGATGCTGCGTTTAAGCTCGGCATCGTTGCCGCAATCGCCACGATTGCGCAGGCCGCGCTCACGCTTCCCGCGCTCGGCGGCAGCGCCGTCAATATCGTCGCCTTTGTCATCGTGGTGTACGACCTGTTCTTTGTTCAGCAGGCACACGCCGTTAAGGCCGAGAACAAGGACCGCCTGTAAGCGCTCGCTTCTCATAACCTCTGCAGCCAAGCAACTAAAAAGGGCCGATCGCGCATCTCCGCGGTCGGCCCTTTGCGTTTGCCCAGATAAAACCTGCCAAAATAAACCTGTCCCTTTTTGGTAGGTTAGCAGTGGCGGTACTCGGCGATGATGAAGTCAATATCGGTCTGGAGCGTGTCCAAGTTTGCCAGGCGCTCTTTGTCGGCAGGGCGCGTGCGGTAGTAGTACGGCGTCATCTGGAACACCGCCTCGATGTCTGCCTGGGTCTGGAGCGTAATGTTCGCAGACACCCGCTGCGTTCCGACCAACTCGAGCTCGGTGGTCTTCGGCAGCTTCTCATCGTTAAGGTACGGCGTATCGTAGAGCACCTCCTTGAGCCCAAAGAGATGACGGGCACCCGGCACCACGGTATAGAGTGAGCCCTCTGGAGCCAGCACGCGGGCAAATTCGCGCTCGTTAAAGGGAGCGAAGAGCTCGGTCACCATATCGAAGGTGCCATCGGCCACGGGGATGTCCTTCATGTTGGCCACGAAGTAGGTCGCATCGCCGCGCTTGGCGGCAAGGCGCACCATCTCTTTGCCCAGGTCAAAGCCGTAAGCATCCACGCCCGGCACCGCCCCCATGGCGCTGGTGTAGTAGCCCTCGCCACAGCAAATATCGAGCAACGTCATGGGGCAGTTCGTAGACGCGGCACGTCCAGACACCCGCTCGCGCACCAGCTCGACCATCGCATCGCGCAACGGCGCATAGTAACCGCGGTTCAGAAAGTCGCGACGGCTGCGTGCCTGCGACTTGGGATCGCCCATGGAGTCGCCGCTCTTGGACGAGCGCAGGAGATATAGATAGCCCTCGCGCGCACGGTCAAACCGGTGCCCACCCGCGCATGCAGCACCGCGTTCGTCATCCACCAGCGGCTCATGGCAAACGGGACACAACAACATGGCAACTCCTTAGCGCGAACAACACAACGCCCACCATTGTCGCACGCCTTCCCCGCCTAGTCATTGGGGACGTTCTTGAATGAGTAATCGTTTTAGAACGTCCCCAATGACTAGGCGATTAGGAGTATCATCGTCTGCGCAAATAAGCACAAAAGAGCATGTTAGAGATTGAGAGCGTATGGCTGACACCGTATCTAAGCACATTGACATGACCACCGGATCGCTGTGGCGCAATGTTCCCCTGTTCGCCTTCCCTGTGGCCGCCACGAGCATCTTGGAGCAACTGTCGAACCTCATCGCCACGGTCATCATCGGTAACTTCTCGGGCGACCAGGGAACCCTCGCCATGGCGGCGGTCGGCTCCAATGTTCCGCTTACCAGTCTTATGCTCAACCTGTTTATTGGCATGTCGCTTGGCTCCAACGTGGTCATCGCCAACGCTATCGGCCGCAACGATCAGAACATGGTCAAACGCGCCGTCCATACCTCGATTCTTATGGCACTTGTGGGCTTTGTCGTCATCGCACTGGGCGAGATCTTTGCCGAGCCCATGCTCGCCGCGCTCAACGTTCCCGCCGAAACCATGCCGCTCGCTTCGCTCTACCTACGCGTCTTTTTGCTCAGCATGCCCTCGATCTTGCTTTACAACTTTGAGGCCGCGATCTTCCGCTCCGTCGGCATCACCCGCATGCCGCTGCAGGCGCTTGCCGTGTCCACCGTCCTCAACATTGGCCTGGACCTCATCTTTGTCCCCATACTCCACTGGGGCGTCGCGGGCGTCGCCATCGCCACCGCCATCGCCTACACCGTCAGCGCCGCTACGCTCTTTATCCGCCTGCTCAAGACCGACTCCGTCGTCCGCGTCACCCCGCGCGACCTGGCTATCGACCCCGTCGCCCTCAAGCGCATCGTCAAGATCGGCCTGCCTGCCGGCATCCAAAGCGCCGTCTTTGCCGTCGCCAACATCATCATCCAGTCTGCCATCAACAGCCTGGGCACCGAGGTCATGGCGGCATCGAGCGCCGCCATGAGTCTGGAGTACGTATGCTACAACCTGCTCAACAGCTTTAGCCAGGCTTGCACCACCTTTGTGGGACAAAACCACGGTGCCCGCCAGATCGACCGCTGCACCAAAACGCTCAAGGTCTGCCTGGTCGAAGGCGGTATCGTTGCGCTCACCACGATCATCGTTATTGTCGGCCTGGGGCGCGAGATCCTGTCGCTCTTTAACAGCGATCCCAACATCGTCTCGATCGGCTATATCCGCGTGTGCTCGATCTTCCCGGCGTACGCCTTTAGTATGTTCTACGAAAACATGTCCGGCTACCTGCGCGGCTTTGGCATCTCGCTCATGCCCGCCCTTATCACCATGATCTGTGTCTGCGGCATCCGCTTCTATTGGGTGTTCTGCGTGTTCCCGCACTTCCGCACCTTTGCGAACATCATGATGGTCTACCCCATCAGCCTGGGCACCACGGCATTCTTTATGGTCGTGGCGGTATTGCTCTGCCACCCGGCACGCACCTATCGCGCCACCAAAGCCAAAGCGACAGCCCGCTAAACACCGCACTCAACGCCACGCCAGTCATTAATTGACAATATGCGAGCTCATATAGTCGATAAAGCGCCTCGTGGCGATAGGCATGGTATCCCAGCTGCGCCAGGCTGCCACTACGTCGCGCGAGGGTGCGTGCACGATGGGCCGCACACAAATATCGGCTCGCATGCCCTCCACAGTACGACGGTAGAGCATGCTCACGCCTAGGCCCTCCTCCACCATCGCCATGATGGTGTAGTCGTCAGTCACCTCACTCGTCACGTGCGGCGACAGCCCATGTGTCGCAAATGCATCGAGCACCAGGCTCTGTTCGCCCTCATCCAGCAGCACAAAGGGCTCGGACGCTAGGTCGGCAAGCATCACCTTTTCCTTTGCCGCCAGCGGATGCGCAGCCGGCAGCAGCGCCACCAACTCGTCGTGATAGACCACGCGCTTCTCGAGGCCTGCGGTAAACCCGCGCGCCGTAAAGCAAAAGTCAACCACGCCATCGTGCACCCATTGAGCGTTGCGCGTGTAATCGCCCTGCTTGAGGGTAAAGCGTACGCCCGGGTGCAGCGCCCCAAAGTCGCGGATCACACGCGGCAGCACGGTTCGGCTCACGTTGGTAAACGTCGCGATGCGAATATCGGTCGACGAAAGCCCCAGCAGCTCCTGGCGCTTGCCCTCAAGCTCGGCCTCGGCAGTTACGATTTGGCGCAGGTACGGCAGATACTGCTTGCCGTCGCGCGTAAGCGACACGCCCTGCTTGCCGCGCTCGATAAGCGTGGTACCCAGCTCGCGCTCGAGCGCCTTGACGGCCTGGCTCACCGCGCTTTGTGTGTAGCCCAGCTCATCGGCCGCGCCCTTAAGACTTCCGCGATCGACCACCATACAAACAATCTGATACCGCGATGCCATCGTGCCTCCACATCGATGTAGGCGTAAAACGTTTTGCCAGGGCTTTTTCTGCCAACATTAGCATTTCTTAATCATACTGAAGATACATTCGCTTTACTACATCCACATCTGAGAGCAGAATCCTTTGTGCGAAACCGTTCTGTAACAAAAGGAGTCCCATGGATCGCAAAAAAGCAATCGCGCTCTCATTTTCCGTTCCCGTCGCATGGGGCTTTTCGTATCCCCTCATGAAGATCGGCATGGACAGCATGAACGCCACGAGCATCGTTGCGCTGCGCTGCATCATCGCCTTTGCGGCCTGTCTGCTGCTCTTCCACAAGCACGCGTTGCGCATCAACCGCGACCTTATGGTTCGCGCCGCCATCATCGGTGCCATCATGGCATCCGAGCTCACGTGCATGTGCCTGGGCTCCAGCCTCACCTCCGCCTCCACCGCCGGCTTTTTGCAGAGCCTGACAGTCGTAATCGTGCCGTTTGCCAACGCAGCCCTGCTGCGTCGCGCCCCCGAGCGCAAGGTGCTCGTCGGCACCGCCATCGTCACCTGCGGCATGCTGCTGCTCTCGGGCGCCGACTTTACCAGCCTGAATCCCGGCGCAATCATCATGCTGCTCTCGGCTTTTATCTATGCCAGCCACATTATCGTGGCCAAGCGCTTTGTCGAGGAAGTCGATCCGCTTGCTCTGGGCGTTTGGCAGCTGGGCTTCGGCGGCTTATTCTCGGGTATCGCCGCATTCACCTTTGGCGGTTTCACGCTTCCCGGCACGCCTAGCGAGATTGTCGTTGTCGTCGCGCTCGCACTCATCTGCTCTGCCTATGGCTTTATCACCCAAACGCTCGTGCAGCCCCACGTGCCTGCCGAGACCACCGGCTTCGCCTTCTCGCTCGAGCCGGTATGCTCCGCCGTCTTCTCGTTCTTCCTGGTCGGCGAGGTCCTCAGCCCCATCGCCTTCTTTGGCGCCGCCCTCATCCTCACCGGCGTCATGGTGGCAACCGTCGAACTTCCGCACCTTCGCGCACATGGACAGGCTCGCGTGGCAGGAGCGCCCGAGCACGTCTCGTAGACCCCACTCCTCATACAGCCGTGGCATAAAGGCAACCGGTGCGCCTTTACAATAGATGTCAACAGAGCATCTGACGTAAAGGAGCCCCATGGACGCCGCGACCCGCGACCGCAACATAGCAACTTGGTTGGGCGATGCGCCGCAGCCGGTACGTGACACTACGAACCAGCTGCTCGAGCGCATCGCCCTTTTGCGTGCCGAGCAAACCATCTACCCGGCACAAGACGACATCCTCAATGCCCTCGCCTACACGCCGGCCGACCAGGTCAAGGTTGTCATCTTGGGTCAAGACCCCTATCACGGACCCAACCAGGCCATGGGACTGTCGTTCTCGGTCCCGGCGACGCAAACCAAGTTGCCGCCGAGCCTGCGCAACATCTATAAGGAGCTCAAAGCCGATCTGGGCTGCCCCATCCCCGCCACGGGAGATCTAACGCCATGGGCACTGCAGGGCGTCCTGCTCCTCAACACTACGCTCACCGTGCGCGAGCATGCCGCGAACTCGCACGCCAAGCTGGGCTGGAGCGCGCTCACCGACTACGTTATCGAACGCTGCTGCCAGCTGCCCCAGCCGGTCGTCTTTTTGGCATGGGGCCGCTTTGCCCAGCAGATGGTCGAAGGCAAGCTCGCCGCGACCGGCGCGGGCAAGGCAACCGGCAAGTTCTGCCTGGCCTCCACGCACCCCTCGCCGCTTTCGGCCAACCGTGCCACGGCAGAACTCCCCGCTTTTATGGGATCGCGCCCCTTCTCGGCAGCCAATCGGCTACTCGAGCAGCACGGCTCGACCCCCGTCAACTGGACTTGCCTCGGCTAAAAATCGATACATCAAAAACGCGCCCGACGGCTTTCCATCGGGCGCGTTTCCTATTCAGGCCAAATAAATTGTGTGCGGCCGGCCTCGCCGCCATCGATCAGCAGGCTCTGCCCGGTCATAAACCGGTTGGTCACGCCCACAAAGTAGATCCACTCGGCGATCTCTTGGGCAGTGGCCCAGCGCTTAAGCGGCGTGAGCTCCATAATCTGGTTCCACAGGTGCTCGTCTTCCATCACACAACGGTTGAGCGGCGTGATAACGCCACCCGGGTCCACACTGTTGGCGATGGCCTGCGGCGCCAGACGGTTTGCAAGGTTCTTGGTGTAGGCGATAACGCCACCCTTGCTGGCGGCATAGGCGGGAAACTCCGATCCCGTATGCCCGCTCGCCGACCCCACATTGACCACGGATTTGATAGCCGGCGCAGGCTTGGCGGCAAGCCCCTCCCCCACAAAGGCGTAGTGCTCGGTCACGTTGATGGTGCCACGCAGGTTGGCAGCGATATCGTCGGCCGAATCCTGCGTACCGGCAACGTTCACGATTACCTGGGGTTCAAGGTCGCCTGGAAACGAGTCCGGCTCGCGTACATCAACGATCAGATGGCGGTAGCGCTCGTGTTCGATCGCCGCCGGCAGCAGATCAAAGCCCACGACCTCGTGGCCCTCGTCCAAAAAGCGCTGCACGCACGCGGCTCCGATACCGCCCGAAGCGCCCGTGATCAAAACCCGCATACTTGCTCCTTAGGCGGTTGCGTGGCGCTCGAGGTACTCGGAACCCACATTCTCGCGCTCCCAGCCGCGCACGACCTTGTAGCCCACGGGGCTCAGGAAGACCTCGCACAGCAGCTCGGCGACAGCGCCGGTCAGTGAGCACATAAGGACCTGCACCCAGGTCCAACCAAAGAACGTGTGGCTCACCACAATGGCAAAGACCAGGTTGTCGATAAACTGGCCAACACCCGTGGACACATAGGAGCGGAAGGCGAAGCTCGCAAAATTATTCTTTTTGAGCATGCGGCCGAGCGACTGGTTGAGCGTGGAGTTAACCACGGCAGAGACGAGCATTGCCAGCGAAGAGCCCAGCACCACGTACCAGGTGCCACCGATGGTAGCGTTAAGGGCAGTGTTAACCTCGATCATGCCCGTGTCGTAGTAGGCGCCCCACATACCGGGCGTGAGCGAGCATGCCCAAAAGCACAGGCTCACGGCCAGGTTGACCAGCAGCGCGAGGATAGAGATTTTGATGGATGCCTTGGCGCCAAAGCGTTTGCAGATCATGTCCTGGCACAAAAACGAAACCCAGCTCACCACAAAGCCGCAATCGAGTGCCAGATACGGCAGGCTGATGAGCTCTTTGTTGGCCAGCAGGTTCATCATGATGACACTCACGAAAAACAGCGAAACCGTTGCCGCGGGAATGCTCCGCAACAGGACCTTGTAGTCCTCCATGACCTTCTTGATCATTATGTACTCCTTTGGTTTTAGGTTTAACGAGCAGGATATCGGACCCGAACTGCTCGGACGCCCCGGTCTTGAGACGACGGTGGTATGATAGCCGCTCACACGGCATCAGGCAAGCAAACGGCGCGGCAGCCCCGCAGGGCCACCGCGCCGATGCGTTAAAACGCTACGTTGCCAAACTCCGACAGGATAAGGTCGGGGTTGTGGTCGGTTGCCCAGTCCACGTTCCACGGGCTCGTGAACAGCAGCAGCTTACCGCCGCGCATATCCTCGACACGAAGCGTGTCGCGCGTGAGCGAAAGGGCCGGGATATCGATGGTATCGGGGTCGTTCTGGATCCAGCGGATGTCCGTATAGGGCAGCGGCTGGCGACGAACCTCAACACGGTACTCGGCCTTGAGGCGGCGCTCGAGCACCTCAAACTGCAGCACACCGACCACGCCCACGATGACGCTCTCCATGCCGGCACCCAACTCGCGGAAGATCTGGATGGCGCCCTCCTGGGCAAGCTCCTCCATGCCCTTGACGAACTGCTTGCGCTTGAGCGTGTCGACCTGCGTAATACGAGCGAACATCTCGGGGGCAAACGTCGGGATCTGCGGATACTGCACGTGGCGCTTGCCAGAGCACACGGTGTCGCCGATGCTAAAGATGCCCGGATCGAACAGGCCCACGATATCGCCCGCGTACGCCTCGTCCACGATGGCGCGGTCATCGGCCATCATCGACGTGCCCGTGGCAAGCTTGAGCTTGCGGTTGCCCTGCACGTGGAAGGCATCCATGCCGCGCTCGAACTTGCCCGAGCAAATGCGCACAAAGGCGATGCGGTCGCGGTGGTTCTTGTCCATGTTGGCCTGGATCTTAAACACAAAGCCGCTAAAGTCGTCGCGGCAGGGATCGACCGGTTCGCTGGTGAGCGTATCGGTATAGGCGCGCGGCGTCGGGGCCAGACGCAGGAACTCCTTGAGGAAGGGCTCCACGCCAAAGTTGGTAAGCGCCGAGCCAAAGAACGCCGGGCTCAGCTTGCCGCAGGCCACGGCGTCCAAGTCGAGCTCGTCGCCGGCACCATCGAGCAGCTCGATGTCGTCCATCAGGTTCTTATGGTTCTCCTCGCCGATAAGCTCGTCCATGGAAGGATCGCCCAGCTCGGCCTCGACCTCGGCGACCTTCTTGGTGGCGTTGGCGTGACCGTCGCCCTCAAAGGCAATGACGCGACGGGTCTGACGATCGAACACACCGCGGAAGTTGCGGCCGCTGCCGATCGGCCAGTTCATGGGATACGTATTGATACCCAGGACGTTCTCGATCTCTTCCATGAGCTCAAACGGATCGCGAGCCTCGTGGTCGAGCTTGTTCACAAAGGTGAAGATGGGAATGTGGCGCAGCGTACAGACCTTAAAGAGCTTTTTGGTCTGGGCCTCGACGCCCTTGGCGCCGTCGATGACCATGACTGCGGCGTCGGCGGCCATAAGGGTACGGTAGGTATCCTCCGAGAAGTCCTGGTGGCCGGGGGTATCGAGGATGTTGACGCAGGCGCCGTTGTAGGTGAACTGCAGCACCGAGGAGGTAACGGAAATGCCGCGCTCCTTCTCGATGTCCATCCAGTCCGAAACGGCATGCTTGGCCGAGCTCTTGCCCTTGACCGAGCCGGCGGTCTGGATGCTGCCGGTATAGAGCAGCAGCTTCTCGGTAAGCGTGGTCTTACCGGCGTCCGGGTGGCTGATGATCGCGAATGTGCGGCGCGACGAGATTTCATCCGACAGGCTTGCCATGCGGATCCTTTCTTGCATTGAGTGCATTACGTCGTTGTAACCGTATTATTGTAGCCGCGAAATCTCGCTCTAGGGCGCCTATCAGGACAAATTCATCAGTCAGAACGTGAACGGCTAGTTATCGAAAGTATTCTGCAGCAGACTGTCTCAATCTGTAACAGCAGAGCTTATTTGCCCCCCCCTATCTGTTACAGATTGAGACAAACGAACTTGTCCGCCGGCACAATCTCAATCTGTAACACCTGGCCGCCCAAATTGGGTCTAGCTGTTACAAATCGAGATAAACGGAAAGGCAGGCAGCCAATGTCTCGTTCTGTAACATCTAGCCGCGCAAATCGACTCTTACTGTTACAGATTGAGACAAATAGGCAGGCGGGAAAATAACATCTCAATCTGTAACAGCTGGCGACCAAAAACGGACCCAGATGTTACAGATTGAGATTGTTTTGGAGCAAGCGCGGCGCCGATGGTCTATTCCACATTTAGCTCTTGCATAACTGTGCATAGTGTATATATACTGTGCTTACCGGTTATATACACGTGTAGCCCAACAGCTAAGGAGCCGCTGTGGACATCATCCTATCCAATTCGAGCGATAAGCCCATCTACGAGCAGATAACCTCGCAGGTCAAAGCTCAGATCTTATCGGGCACGCTCGCTGCGGGAGCCAAACTCCCCAGCATCCGTGCACTCGCGAGCGACCTGGGCGTGAGCGTAATCACCACCAAGCGTGCCTACGCCGACTTGGAGCAGCTTGGCTTTATCTGCACCGTGCAGGGCAAGGGCTGTTTTGTCGCCGAGGGCAACCAGGAGCTTTTGCGCGAAAACCAGCTCTGCCATATCGAAGAGCTACTTGCGAAAGCGGCGAGCCAAGCCGAAACCCTGGGCGTCACGCGCGACAAACTGCACGAGATGCTCGACCTGGTAGCCCCCGAAACCATGCAGTAGCCATCTGCAAGAAAGGCTATACCATGCAAAACTTGCTTGAACTCAAAGGCATCTCACACGCTGTAAGCGACCGCTTTTCGCTGCGCGACGTCACGCTTGCCGTGGAGCCTGGCCAGATCATCGGCTTTGTTGGTGCCAACGGTGCTGGCAAAACAACGACGATTCGAGCTGCTCTCGGGCTTATAAAGCTCGATGCCGGCGAAGTGCACCTGTTTGGGCAGCGCTGTGGCGCCGACGCGCCCGATGAGTCGCAACGCCATCTACGCTCCCGCGTCGGTCTTGTCCTGGACACGTGCCCCTTCCCCTCCACGCTCAAGGTGGGCCAGATCGAGTCGCTCGTAGGCCCAGCGTACCCCACGTGGGACCGCGAAACGTTCGCCGGATTCATCAACCGATTTGGCCTCGATCCCAAGACAAAGGTCAAGGACCTCTCCCGCGGCATGGGCATGAAACTGCAGCTTGCCTGTGCGCTCAGTCACAAGGCCAAGCTGCTCGTTTTGGACGAAGCCACCGCGGGCCTCGATCCCATGGCACGCGAGGAACTGCTTGATGAGCTGCTTGCCTTTGTCGCCGACGGCCAGCACAGTGTGCTGCTCTCGAGCCACATTACGTCCGACCTCGATCGCACCGCTGATCGCGTCATCTGCATCGATAATGGCTCGATTATTTTTGACCTGCCGCGCGAGGACATTACCGACCGCGCCGGCATCGCCCACTGCACCCAATCGCAGGCTGCCGAGCTTATGGCTTGCGTCGAAGGCGCCCGTGCCGCCCGTCACGCCTACAGCGTGGACGTACTCGTACCCAACCGTCGCGAAACGCTCGAGGCCTTTCCCGAGATTCCCTGCGATCGGGCAACCATTGATGACTATCTGCGCCTCATACTGAAAGGGGCTTCGAAATGAAACGCGCCTTTATGTCCGAACTCGCCATCGTTCGCACGCTCATCCCGAGCATTGCGGGCGTCGGCTTGTTCATCTTCGTTGTGCTGACGCTCGTCAACGCGTCGGATGGCGATTCCGGTATGAGCGCCGGCGCCTGCGCCGTCAGTGCCATGTCGCCCATCATAGTCATGAACTCACTGGCCGGTTTCGACAATCAAAACGGTTGGGAGCGCTACCGGGCAACGCTGCCCTTCTCGCGCAAAGACATCATCCGCGCACGCTACCTGAGCGTTATTGTCTTCTCCGCCGTCATGGCATGTGCAGCTACGCTTTTGAGCATCGCCTCCATCCCGCTCTTCAACAGCGCGGGCATTCCTTCGACGGGACAGACGGTCTTTGAAATCGCAATCGCCTCGGCAGCATCGATGCTCATCTCCCTCATGATGGTGTTTTTGGCGCAGCCGCTGTTCTTTCGATTTGGTCACATGGAGGCGCTGCGCCTATCCGTTGGCCTGTTTGCCCTGCTTGGTTGCGGCACCATGGCCACGCTGAGCTCCTCCAACCCCATCAGCAACTGGCTCATGTCGATTGCCGGAGCGAATCCCGATCCTGCCGTTCTTGGCTGCCTGTGCGCAGGAATTGCCGTACTGGCCCTCGCGCTATGTGCAGTCAGCTGTACCGTCAGCACCAAGGTTTATCAAGTACGCGATCTGTAGGCACGCGAAACTCGACCTATGCAGGCCACTATCGGTCGCAATCGCCCATCCGCAAATCCGTGACAAACGGCATGTCCCCGGCGTGCGTCACCGTGCTACTTACGCAGCGGCTTGGGCAGCGGAATGCCAGCGGCGATAACGGCGGCGATGATCATGCAGACGATGCCCTTGAGCGGGAAGCACATAAGCAGCAGGCCCACAACCATGACAGGCTGGCGCATGACCGCACCCATCGTCGATGCCGTGCAGACGGCGACGCAAAAGACCGGATCTGCGCCGGTGAGGATGGCAAGGCCATAGCCCAGGCTTACGCCCGAGAAGATAACGGGGAAGAAGTGGCCGCCGCGCCAACCAAGGTTGATGAGGGCGGGCGTCAGCATGGCCTTAACAAGACCGGTCGCGATAAGCACGCCGGCGGGAATGGTGAGGTAGGTCTCCATAAGTACATCGGCCTGGGTCTCGCCGGCAAACATGGTGTAGGGCAAGACCGTGCCGCAGATGGCGAGCGCCAGACCGGCCAGCATGGCCCTGACGACAGGACGCTCCCCTATTGCATGGGACAGCGCCTCGCTCGCGTGCTCCGAGACAAAGTACAGCCAGCCGCAAACGGTGCCAACCAACGCCAGCGGGATGAGCCAGGCAAGCTCCAGGTTGCCCACCTCGGCGGCCTCGAACCTGGGCATGCCCATGCCGCCGCCCATAACCTGGCCGAGCAGCAGATAGGTGCCCAGGCCGCCGGCAATCGCAATACCGTAGACCACAGTCTTCTGTGCCTTGGGCAGTTTGATGGTGATCTCGCCGGACGCGGACCCATCGCCGGCGTCTTCGCCCTGGCCGTCGGCGCTACCGGCGAGCGGCGCCACAAAGCCAAAGACGGGCGCGGTAAAGAGCGCCGTCAGCGCGGCCTGGGTGCCCAACAGCGTGAGCTCCCTGAACTCGGCGCCAAAGCGGCGCATGCGGTCGCCGACCCAGCTGCACAGACCCGCGATAACGCCGGTCAGGCCGGCCTCCGGTCCAATACTTCCGCCAAACAGCAGCGGCAGCAATGCCGCGAGCGAAAGCTTGCCCAGGTTGTCGTACGGGTAGCGCCCGTCTTGCTTAACCTTAGCCATCACCTGGTTGAGGTCGTCGGTCTTGGTGCCCGTAAGCTTTTCGTACAGGCCGATCAGCAGGCCGCCCAGCAGGCAGACGAAAAACGGATACGGCAGAAAACCGAACGGGCCGCTGGCGAGTTCGGGCGACGCCGCGCCCAGCATGTGGGGGATCTCGGTCCACAGATAGTCGATACCGTGCTCCATCGCAAAAAAGAACAGCCAGACCGCGGCACCTGCGAACGCACCGGTCACGGCAACGCTCATTAAAAACAGCGCGCGGTTTTTGGGTTTGGCAAGGCTATCCATCGGGTCCTCCCGCGGTCAAAGTCGACATAGATACGTTTTATTGTAGAGCGAGCGTTGCCCAGACAAGCCAACCATCCGCGCTGCAAACGGCACCATTGGGAGTCATAGCGGAACAGGCTCAAGACTTGTCCGTTAATAATCGAGGCAATCTCGCGCAAATCGTCGGCAAAGTAGATGCCTTGTTGGCGCTGCGGACTCGACAATGCCTTTTCGATCATGTGCCCGAGCAGGGCTTTGAGGTCGTTGTAGTACCCACCCAGGTTGTACAGAATGCACGGAGCACTCAGGTGCCCCAACGATACCGCGGACATAACCTCGGCAATCTCCTCGAGCGTGCCCGTCCCACCGGGAAAGGCGATGAACGCATCACCGAGCTCGATCATCTTGGCTTTGCGCTCGGCCATGTCACTTGTAACGATAAGGTCGTCGATGCCCTCGTGCTGGAACTCCGCCTCGATAAAAAAGCTCGGCTCAACGCCCGTCACGTGTCCACCTGCCTCGAGTACGCTATCGGCGAGCGCGCCCATCAGGCCCGATTTGGACCCGCCGTATACCAGCGCGTGCCCGTTGGAGCCAATCCAGTTGCCCAGCTCTTGCACCGCAGGCAGAAACGCCGGGTCATTGCCGACGCTGGCGCCCAGGTATACCGTGATATTCATATTCAGTCCCCCTCGTCGTGACGCGCGGCGCCCGTTCTAGCGTTGGCGTCGGCGATATTCGCGCACACGGCGCGACAGGTCGGCGAGCTCGTCACGATCGAGCTCTTCCAAATGCTCCAGATCGTCCATAAAGCGCGCCATGGTGTCCTTTTGGCGCAGCTTGATGAGCATATTGCAGTAGTTCACCGCCACACCCGTGAGCATGGCGATGTAGAAGATGCTGATAACGCTCAGGACGACGGTAATAGCGCGAGCGACCGGCGTTTCGGCCGGGATATCGCCAAAGCCGATGGTCGAGACCGTCTCAAAGCTAAACCAGAGACCATCGCCAAACGTGAGGGTCGTGGGCTCGGACAGCCAGACAGCCGTCGAGCACAGCAGATAGAAGATAAGAAACAGGCCCGTGATGCGCGCAAAGCCAGCCTGGCGCAACACGTCGGCAAGCGTCCTCAACTTGTTCATCGCGACCCCTTTTCTCAGATGCCCAATCACATTCGCTCGGTATTGTCCCACATCCGGCACTTGAGGACGTTCCTTTTGTGCCGGCAGAAAGGGACTGTCCCCAAGTGCTGGGAGGAACCGTTTAGCGGCGCAACTGCCGGTTAGGCAGGCTGAGCTGGTATCCTTGTGCGGTAACGTCTCGATTCGTTAGGATTGCATGTGAGAGCTTCCGCTGTCCTTCGTTCAGTTATATATCGCACCCTGGCCGTCGCGCTTGCCGCGCTCGCCGTACTGAGCACCATCATGCCCGCCCCCGCCTTTGCCGCCGGCTCCGATCAACAGGTCAAAACGGTCCGCGTTGGTTGGCTCGTCAACAACGAGGGCTTCCAGGACGGCACCCCCGGCGAGCGTCTATCGGGATGGGGTTACGAGTACCTCCAGACCCTGTCGTACTACACGCCCGGCTGGCGGTACGAATACGTCTCCGGCACCTTCACCGAGCTTATGGACATGCTCGAGGCAGGCGAAATCGACCTCATGCCCAACATCTCCTACTCCGAGGAACGCACCCAAAAGCTGCTCTTTTCCTCGAACCCCGAGGGCACCGAGCGCTACTACATCTACGCCAAGCCCGATCGCGACGACCTGGCCAAGGGTGACCCCCAAGCGCTCCAGGGCCTTACCATCGGTTGCAACTCCGGTGTTATGCAAACCTTCGTTGGCCAGCAGTGGCTCGCCAACGAAGGAATCACCTGCACATACAGGGAGTATGACGGAGGATCCGATCTCTTTGACGCGCTCGCAAACGACGAAGTCGATGCCGTCATCATGAACGACACGACCTCGTCGCCCAGTGCCTCCCCCATGTTCTACATCGGCTCGAGCGACTACTATTTTGCCGTTCCCAAAAGCCGCCCCGACCTGATGAACGACATCAATGCTGCCATGACGGCAATCGCCCGCGTCAACCCACGCTATAACGACGAAGCCAAATCTAACTACTCGACCCAAAACAGCGGTTCATCATCGCTCAACGGCCCCGAACGTTCCTGGCTCAAAGCAAATGACAACACCATCACACTCGGCTACATTACGGGCAAACTCCCCTACTGCAACGAAGACGAAGACGGCAAAATGGAAGGCTCGCTCGCATCGCTTGCGACAACGTTGCACGATAAATTTGGCATTACGGTCAAAACCGTCGCCTTTGATAGCTACAAGATGACGTCAAAGGCCCTGTCAAAGGGAAGCATAGACGTTGCGCTGCCGGTATACCGAGATTACTGGTTTGCCGAGCAAACAGGCGTTGTGCAGTCGATATCGTTGGGGACCATATCCCTCACCGCCATCTACACCGGCAGCAACCTGAACAAAGACCTTCAGAACATCGCCTGTACCAAATCATCGTTTGTCAACAAAAATGCACCTGAAAGCCTGTTCCCCACAGCGACCGTAACCGAATACCAATCCGACGATGAAGCGTTCGACGCCCTCAGGAAGGGAACGGCGCACTGCATCGTCGCTCCCAGTTCACGCGTAAAAACCATCGGTGACCGTTACGATCTCGAGGACTGCGAGACGGTCGAGCTCCCTGACACCTGTGAGCTCTCGTGCTGGATTTCGCGCGGAAAGCCCGAGCTGCTGGGAATCATCAACAAGGGCATCATCAATGCCGGAGAATCGCTCTCCGCAAGCAATTTCTCCTCCACGTCGTACACGGCCCAGGAATCCAACACGCTTCAATTCCTTTATCGCAACCGCACCGCCATTGCAGCTACCCTCATCGGTATGTTGTCGGTCGGCATCGTCCTGCTCATCTGGGCGCTCGTGCGCGCTCGAACCGAGCGCAAAAAAGCCGATGCCGCCAACGCCGCTAAGACGGCATTCCTCACGCGCATGAGCCACGACATCCGTACGCCACTCAACGGCATCCTGGGTCTTATCGAAATTGAGGAATTGAAAGACGGCGACATGCAGGCCGCCCGCGAAAGCCGCGCCAAGGCGCGTGTTGCCGCCAATCACCTACTCTCGCTGATCAACGACATCCTCGAGATGGGCAAAATCGAAGACCGCAAGCTAACTCTGGAACATGCGCCTTTTAACCTCAAAGAGCTCTGTGACGATACGCTGGTGCTGTGCAAGCTCCGCGCATCCGATAACGGCATCACAATGCAGGACAATAGTCTGCCGTACGCCACGGGGCCATACATGATCGGCAGTCCCACCCATATCCGACAGATCATAATCAACCTGTTAGACAACAGCATTAAGTACAACAAGCGCGGCGGCTCCGTCACCTTTAGTTCAAAGACCAAGCCACTCGATGATGGGCGCGCGCTCTTTTGCTTTAGCGTTTCGGATACCGGCATTGGCATGGCTCCCGAGTTTTTAAAGCATATCTATGAACCGTTTGCCCAAGAAGGTGACGATGCGCGCAGCAAGTTCCAAGGAACCGGCATGGGCATGCCAATCGTCAAGTCGCTTATTGAACTGATGGGCGGTACGATTGAGATTTCGAGTGAGGTTGGCGTGGGGAGTACGTTCAACGTCCAGATTCCGCTCGATATCGACAAGAACCCTCAGGCGCGGGCAGATACGGTCGAGGGGGTGCTCGACTGCTCGCTCGCCGACATGAACGTGTTGCTCGCCGAAGACAACGAATTGAATGCCGAGATTGCCCAGACGCTGCTAGAATCCGAGGGCGTCGTGGTCACCCGCGCCGCCAATGGCAACGAAGTCGTCGATCTGTACCTGTCACATCCCGCCGGCAGCTTCGATGCGATTCTGATGGACATCATGATGCCGGGCATGGACGGCTATGAGGCAACCCGCGCGATTCGTCTGAGCGAGAAGGTCGATGCAGCCGATATCCCCATCATCGCGCTCACCGCCAACGCCTTTGCCGAGGACGCCAAGGCGGCACACGATGCCGGCATGAACGCCCATCTGTCCAAACCGCTCGACTTTAACAAGCTCAAAAACATACTCGCCCGCATCAAGAAAAACGGATCCGTTTCGCTATAGTTTGTGCTCAACCACCACGCACGACCAGAAAGGAAACCAACGATGTTTAGGCCCTTACGTCGAAAAAAACGCGCCATCACTGACGAGGAAGCGCGCGAACTGCTCGCTACCTGCAAGCGCGGCGTCTTTGCCGTCAACGGCGACGATGGCTACCCGTACGCCATTCCCGTCAACTACTTCTTTGACGCCGAGCACGACAAGATTTATTTCCATGGCGCCAAGGCTGGCCACAAGGTCGACGCACTCAAGCGCGATGACAAGGTCTGCTTTACCGTTTACGGCAACGAGTGGTACCAGGACGGTGACTGGGCTCCCTACGTTATGAGTACCGTGGTCTTTGGCCGTTGTCGCCTGGCGAATGACACCCCCGCGTTTATCGAGGACAAAGTCCGCCAGCTCGCGCTTAAGTACTACCCTTCTGCCGAGGAAGTCGAAGAGGAAATCGCCAAAGACATCAAGGGCGTCCAGCTCTACGAGATTACGATTGAGCATCTTTGCGGCAAGCAGATTCAAGAAAAGTAAGCCTCTCAGCAGACCTCATCAATAACAATATGGCCCGGTTCCAACCCACCTTGGAACCGGGCCATATGCTTATGAAGCGTCGGCGGCTATGTGCGCAAGCGCCTCAACGAGCTCCTGCGAGCTCACGGGTTTACTCAGGTGCGCGTTCATGCCCGCCTCACGCGAAAGCCTGCGGTCGTCGGCAAAGGCGTTGGCGCTCACGGCGATAATCGGCGCGGTCGCGGCATCCTCGCGATCGAGCGCTCGAATCCGACGCGTGGCCTCAAGGCCATCGATGCCCGGCATCATGATGTCCATCAACACCACGTCGTACTCGTGCGGCGCGCTCGCGGCAAACATCTCGACGGCAGACTCACCATCCTTAGCATGCGTCACGACGGCACCGGCACGGCTGAGCGTAAACTGCGCGATCTCGGCATTCAGATCGTTATCCTCTACGAGCAAAACGCGCAAGCCCTGGAGCGCATCACCATCGCCCGCATCCACGCGAACTGCCTGAGGAATCTCGGAACGCTTGCATTTCTCGAACGGCAGGCGGATGGTAAACGTCGTCCCCTGCCCCAAGACGCTCGTAAAACTCATGGTTCCGCCCATAAGCTCGACCAACTGTTTTGCGATAGGCGCACCCAGGCCAGTTCCCGATGAAGCGCCTTCCACCTGCTGCTCCTCGCGACAAAACGGCTCGTAGAGGTGCTGTTGGAACTCCTCGCTCATGCCAATACCGTTGTCGGCGATCGTGTATTCATAGACGGGGACGCCATCCGCTGGCTCCACCTCGCGGCACACCAGGCGAACATAGCCGCCCTGGCGGTTGTACTTGACGGCATTGCCGGCAATATCGAGCAACAAGCGCTTGAGGTGCGTCACGCTCACCCGCGCATAGGGATGATCAAGCGTCTGCTGGTCGCAGATAATTGTCACCAGACGCTCCTCGGCCTGGCGCTCCAAAATATCGCGCACTTCACAGTTGAGGGCCACCAAATTTATGGGTACGAGGTTCAGATCGATCTGCCCGCTCTCCAGGCGACTCATATCCAGGGCCTCGTTGGCAAGGTCGAGCAGCAGTCCCGATGCCGTCCAGATCTTTGAGCGGCACTCGGTCTGCTTTTGCAGATCGTCCGCATTAGCATCGCCGACCTCGACCATGCCGCGAATGCCGTTGATGGGCGTGCGCAGATCGTGGCTCATGCGACGCAAAAACTCCGTCTTTGCCGAGTTGGCAGACGAGGCCTCACGCGCTGCCTTTGCCAGCTTGTCGCCATAGTCGCGCTCCTGCTGCAACAAGTCCGTCAAACGTCGACGATCAGCGCGGCGACGCACCATCACAACAACGGCTATAACACCGCTGTAGAGCACCAGCACGCCGGCAGCAACAGCCGCGACGACCTCAAAGTAGCGCCGCGCCGAGGCATAGGTGTACACGTAGAACCCGCGCGCTTTTCCAAATGTGCCCAAATACCACTCGCCGCTGGCATTGACCAGTCGGACTTTGCCGGGCAGGCATCGATCCTTAATACCGTCGACAATAAAGACATCCGTTGCAGGCAGATTGAATACGCCCAATATGGTGGGTTCAACGGCATTGGTCGCAACGACCTTGCCATCGCTTTCGATCACGATATTGCCACTGTCGATGGTCTCATAACCACCGAGCAGGCTCTGCAGTTTGAGCGTATTGCTCGCGACCGCCTTGGCGCTCTGGTGTCTCACTGCGACAACGATGCCCTCGCCATCCTGCCGAGTCACGCAGCCAATGTCTGCGACCGAATCATCCGCAAGCGTGATACGGGCGGTATAGGACTTAAGCGGATGGGCTGCCACCTCCAGCACGGGCGCTTCCTTGAGATACGTAGCGAGCGACTCGTAGCCCACGCCATCCGTCGAGCACTCGGACACCAAATTGCCCGATGCGTCCGTCACGATCAGTGCGCTCACGTTGAACTGGTCGGCATATTGCTCCAGCATGGCGTTATCCACCGAACCGTCGCGCTCCATATCGCGCGCTGTCTCTCCGGCGATCTCCATAACACGAATCAGGTTTTTGGTCGTATAGGCGCTATTGAATGCATCGTAGGAAAGGCTCTGCGTCGCCACGTAATCGACAACGTCGGCAAAGCGCTGCTCGGCCTGAGCTGTCGTGTAGCCGTAGCTCATCATGCCGGCAACAACCGAGAGCGCTATCCCCAGCAGGGCGACAAGAAGCCACGCCCCTGCCGAACGATTGCCCCGCTCCTGAGCGGCGTGGTCGGGCGCATCGATCATGACAGGCCCTCCGTATTCAAAAATGGTGCAGGGTCATCAAAGTACTTTGACACCAGACGTTCCATGGTGCCGTCGGCTAGCATTTCCTGGTAGGCATGGGTGAGCTTGACATCGATACCGCGCGTATCGGTGATATCGAAAGCGGTGCCCAGACCAACCTCTAGCAGCGGCTCATCCAAAATGCGATACGTCACACCATAGTCTTTTTCGTAGGTGAGCAGCGAGGACTCATGCGCAGCGATAGCGTCGACCAGACCCTCGACGAGCGCCGGGTTCAGGTATGAACGGTCCGAGAAGCTGTAGAGCTCCTTGATCTGCGGAACGTTTTCATTTGTACGATTGAGCAAAATGCCCTCGGGCTTGGTGGTGGACTGAACCGCCACGATCTTATCCTCAAGATCGGCAAGCGTGTAGATATCGCTCTGGGGATCGACCGCGACCACCTGGCGGCTCGCAAGGTACGGGCCGGCCCAACGATACTCGTTTTCGCGACCCGTCATGCTAAAGCTACCCATGACGCAATCGAGCTCGCCGCTCGCCAGCAGCTCTTCCTTCTTTTCCCAATCGATCAGCTGGTACTTTGGCTTGTAACCAATGCGGGCCAAAGCCTCGGTCAATATCTCGACATCCAGGCCAACGATATCGCCGTACTCGTCGGTATACACAAACGGTGGATAGAGGTCACTTCCGACGTCGAGCGTCTTAAGGTTGTCGTCTTTGGCCTGTGAGGCGTCCAGACCTTTTGATGCAGACGTCGAGGCTTCGTCATTCGACCCAGAGCAGCCAACTATCGCTACGACAAAAGCACTCGCCACTACAAGCGCAACGAACAACGATATGACAACCGAGCGACGGGGTCTTTTCATCGAGCTCCAGACAATCCTGTTTACAGACTGAAATGGTTGAAAATAATAGCAAACAAAACCACACGAGTGCCCAATGGTTACAGACGTTTTACCATGCGGGGCCTTCCAGCCGACTTGGCAGAAGGCCCCGCATGCAGTGCTCACTTACCGTGCATTAAAAACGTAGTGGTCCAGGCGGTCGCACGCCTCCCTTACGCGCGAAAGCGGCAGCGCCAGATTCACGCGAATGTGGCAGGGTCCGTGGAACGGGCGGCCGTCCTGATACCCCACGCCCACGCGCGCCCCCTCGTCGAGCAACCACTGAATATCGCGGCCATGCTCTCGGCACCACTCGGTGCAGTCCAGAAACACCATGTACGTGCCCTGCGGACGTGAATAGGACACACCCTCAAAATGCTCGTCCACGTAATCGCAGAAGTAGTCAATGTTGCCCTCGATAACCTCGTTGAGCTCATCGAGCCACTCGTAGCCCTGCGGCTGGTAGGCACCGATAAGCGCGTGCATCGAAAGGACATTCATCTCGTTGTAGTGGGTCTTATTGGACACGGCGCACACGCGGTCGCGCAGCGTCTCGTTATAGATGATGTGGTAGCTGCCGACCAGGCCCGCCAGGTTAAACGTCTTGCTCGGCGCATAGAGGGCGACCGTGCGCATGCGGGCATCCTCGCTCACCGACTGCGTCGGGATATGCTTGTGACCGGGCAAGATGATGTCGGACCAGATCTCGTCCGAGATCACCACGCAACCGTGCTGGCGATAGATGTCCATGGCGCGCTCAATCTCATCGCGCTCCCATACGCGGCCGCAGGGGTTATGCGGCGAGCAGAACACCGCGGCATGGACGTGGTTTTGGGTGAGCTTGCGCTCCATGTCCTCAAAGTCCATGCGCCACACGCCCTGGTCGTCGAGCTTAAGCGGGCTGTGGACAATGCGATAGCCCGCGGCTTCGATGGACTTGGTAAAGCCGATGTAGGTCGGGCTGTGGACCAGCACCGCATCGCCCGGCTGGACATACGCGCGCAGGGTCGACACGACGCCGCCCAGCACGCCGTTCTCGTAGCCGATATGCTCCGGGAGCAGGCCCTTAACGCCATTACGGCGGCTCTGCCATTCGATGATGCGGTCGAAGTACTCGGGGCGAGGATCGAAATAGCCAAACATGGGATGCTGGGCGCGCTGAATGATGTGCTCCTGGACCGTGGGCACCGTGGCAAAGTTCATGTCCGCCACCCACATGGGGATGCGGTCGAAGCCCTCGTCGGGCGCGTTCGGAGCCATGCCGGGGATCTCACCCCAAGAATCAACGGCGATGGAGTCCATGCCGTGGCGGTCGATAAGCGAGCTAAAGTCGTATTTCATGCTGAGCCCCCGTGCAAAGTGATTGTTTTGGTAGGCGTTATTGTCCACCAGCGTGGGCGGTTTTGGCACGGAGTTTGGCGCTTAATTTGACGGGTGCGGACGAATGGCTGGTTAGTCTTGCGCGTCGTTGACGGCGACTACGGTTAGCTGGGTTTCATCGACCGTAAACGATATGTCGAACCCGGCGTAAGCCAAGTGGTAAACGCGGTTTGGCTCGTGTTTGCTGCCCGCGCGGCGCGGATCTTGGCGAAGGACCTCGACCAAGCCGGGGAGCTTTGAGGGCGGGACCATATCTTGCAGCGCTTGCGGGAACTCGATATCGAGCTCTTGCCACGGAGCATCCTCAATCCAGCCGCCGGTCGCATCTGGATGGCAATCCGCAAACGGAATGTAGGGCTTAATGTCGTAGATGGGCGTGCCGTCGCGCAGATCGGCCCCCAGCACATGGATGATCGGGCCATCATCGGTGAGCTCGACACGATCGAGCTTGACACAGGTAAGACCGATGGGATTAGGGCGAAACGGACTGCGTGTGGCAAATACACCCACGCGCTCGGCTCCGCCCAGACGCGGCGGGCGCACGGTTTTCGACCATTTTGCGTTGGTGCCGGACCTGTCCTGCGACTTGGCATCGGCAGCTATGTCCTTAGCCGTGCCGCCGGGCGTGCCGTTTTCAAAACGCCACAGCAGCCATAGGTGAGAGAAGGAATCCAGACCCTCAACTGCTGCGTTGGAGGCAAATTCCGGCTCAAAGACGATGCGCCCCTGCAGATGGGGCGCCAAAAAGCTGTTGCGCGGAATGCCGAACTTCTGCGGCAGGTCGGTATGTATGCGTGCAATAGGTTCCATGCCGGTCATTGTACGGCATGGAGGCGTGGGGCGCAGGCTGCGATTCTCTCTCATCGCCATCTGCATGCAACCAACGGTTGCTTGGAAGGGTGCCGGCTGCCGCGTATGCTTAAGCCATCAATCAGCAGAAAGGAGCCGTTATGGCCTTCGCAGAAAAGCTCATCGCCGTCCGTCGTGCCCATCACCTTACTCAGGAGCAGCTCGCCGCCAAGCTCTTCGTCACACGCCAAGCCGTCAGCCGTTGGGAGCGCGGCGAAGTCACCCCGGGTATCGACATGATGAAGCTCATCGCCGCCGTGACCGGCGAGCCTCTGTCCCACCTGCTCGAAATGCCCGAGCACTATTGTCAGAGCTGCGGCATGGTGCTCACGCCCGACGACTGTGGCACCGATGCCACGGGCGCCACAACCGACCATTACTGCAAGTGGTGCTACGACCACGGCAAGTACACCTACGACACCACCATGGAGGCGATGATCGAGGATTGCGCCCCGCGGCTGGCGCAAAACACCGGCATGTCGCTCGACGAAGCCGTCTCGCTCATGGGCGCCGTCCTGCCGCAACTGGAGCGCTGGCGCACCGTGCAGGAAAACGAGGAGCGCTACGGCGCCGAAGCGCGGGCGCGCTATGGCGATGAGGCTATCGATGCAGCAAACGAGACGTTACTGGACATGGATCCTCAGACATGGAACGACATGAAAGAACTTGAACGCGCCATTCTGGGTCAGCTCTCGATTGCCATGGTCGACGGCGAACCGGATGGAAGCGAGGCTCACAAGCTTGTCGCGATGCATCGTCGATGGATTGCCCTTAACTGGGGATGCGAGCCCCAAGACGAGGCGTACCTGGGCCTCGCCCACGTCTATCTTGCCGACCAGCGCTTTGTTGACTACTACGACAAGCCCTGCGGCACCGGAGCCACGGCGTTTCTGGTCCAGGCCATCGAATCGTCGCTGGCTCGCGCATAGACCGCGGCGGCTTTGGGTATTTCAATCAAAACCGCAACCGATTGGAGACCCATGGCTACTAATCATGAGCTCACGCTGTACGTTATGACCGGCTGCCCGTATTGCATAAAAGTCAAGCGATTCCTTGCCGATAACGGTGTGACCATCCCCGAGCGCAATATCTCGACCGATACCGAGGCCGAGCAGACGCTCATCGCCATCGGCGGAAAACGCCAGGTTCCCTGCCTGTTCATCGACGGCAAACCACTCTACGAATCGAACGACATCATCGCGTGGGCACAGAAGAACCTGCTCTAGCACTCGCGTTGCGACCGACTCGCCCCAACCCATACGACCCAAACATGTACGTCAGCATCCAAAGTCGACATTTTTCGACATCTTTGGATGCTGACGTACAGCTTTTTGCATGAGCCCGGCACAGGTAGTCATTGGGGACGTCCTTAAATGACTACCTTATGACTAGTTATCAAATTTATAGAACATATGTTTGCCCTCTATGCTATACTCGCTTCAAGGCATGAGATGAGTCGAGAGCTCCTGCGGAGGTCCCCAATGACACGCTGGAGCGGGCTCGGTAAGTAAGATCGGTGGTTACCGCACTCGCCCATCTCAGACAGGCTGCGCTCCTGTTCGTCGTCGCCAGCAAAGAACGGCGCTCACAATCAAACGTTTCCGTTATCCGTGAGTCACACAGGAGTGCATCGTTATGGCAAAACAATTATCAGGCCAAAATCTCATCGAGCCCGCGCCATCAGACGAAGAATACGTCTGTGCGTCTGCCAGAGACGTCCTCGAACACGCTCGTTCCCACGTTGAACGCGCCACCAACTCGACGATGGTCGAGGCATATGAGGACAATACGGGCTCTTCTATCAGGCGTTCCTAATTCTCGACACACCGTGTCATGAATTGAGTTGGTCTCGCCGTCGAAGACTGATGAAGACGAGTTCACCGACGCACTAGTACCACACGCAGGGCATCAACGAAAAAGGCAGTCGGTCACTTAATTTTGAGCAATACGAGAGGAATTAGACATGGGATACCAGGAATCACTGATTCGAGTAAACTGCCTGGCAGAAATCGCCGGCATAGAGAAGGCCATTGCAGAATCCGAAGAACTCCAAACCTTAGAATACCTCGTATGTGTTTGCGGAGCCAAAGCCAAGGTCGACCTTTACCGTGACAACACCTTCACGGGGTCTCGACCCCTTAGCGACATCAAACCCAACGAGAAACCGATTATAAAAGCCGGGGATCTATTTGCCGTCGTCGCGGGCGCAAGGCTGTATCAACCTTTTCTCTGGATCGACTGCATCGCAGGAATCTCGGATCCAGGGTACAAGGAGATCATAGAAGATTTTCCACTCGATATGCCACGGCAAGAGGCGGACATCCATCCAGACGAAGCAAAACAAGCAGAAATATTCATGAGAAGGAGCCTGAACCAAAGCTATAGCCGCGTCATGCGAGGCGAACACCCCATCCAGCTTCCAGACGAATTCATCAACCCGCCTGTTCCCAATCTGGAATCCCCAATGGGCTGCTAGCAAAAACAGGCTGCTTAACCGTATTACCTGCTTGTATTTTTGTCTACAAAACTGTATACATAAAGAGAGGTCCATATGGAGCTCATCGCAATCCACCCCCACGCCCTCAAGCACGGGCTGACGGAGACGGATATTACATGCACCTGGAACTCCGCGTTCGCATGGTTCAGGCGTGATCTTGAAAATGGAGGTATCGATTACGTTCTCGTTGGACTTGATGGAAGAAGCCGTCTCATGGAGCTCATCGCTCGCTATTGTCCCAATCGAGATGGCTACATCATTTACCACGCCCTTGTCCCTCCTACGCGCAAGGTGCTCAGGGAAATCGGAATCGATCGATAGGAGGCGCTATGGACGCTAAGCAGCTCGAAAAGATGATGGGGTTTGCCCCCGGAGAGTTGGAGAAAGCCGCAGAGGCATACGAAAAAGATGAGTGGCCGAAGGGTCGCACTATCAAGCTGGGAAGGCCGTCGATCTCTAATGAGCCAAGCGCTGTTTTATCGGCACGTGTGGGTGAATCGGTTCTTGAAGCGTTTGACGAGAAGGCAAGGCGCCATGGGCAAACACGCACGGAGCGACTCAGGGAGCTCATCACGCTCGATGCAATGATTGCCTAGCCCCCACCGAATCCAAACATGTACGTCAGCATCCAAAGTCGACATTTTTCGACATCTTTGGATGCTGACGTACAGCTTTTTGCATGGGCCCGGCACAAGCGATCCGTTCTCCTCCGTCCCCAAGGGATCATTTAGCCGCAAAAGCGGGCAGCGGGCGCAAGCGGCTGTTCACGAAAGACGCGCTCAACAGCGGCGCGGTATTCATCGACCTTTTTGGTCTTACGTACGAGCTTGTGAACAGTCGCGGGATCGGCAAAGGCGCATTTGGCATAGAACCACCACTCCTTCATGCGAAAGACCGCGTTGCCCCCAATCTCGTCCGCATAGGCCGCAAACAGTGTGTCATGGAAGCGCTGCAACTCGGCAGCCGTGGCGGCAGGGCCGCCCTTAACCATGCGAGCCAGCGCGGGGTTCGCAAGCAAGCCGCGCCCCAGCATTACATGGCGCGTGCCGGGATAGGCCTCCACCAGCGCATCCATATCCTCAAGATCAAAAATGTCACCGTTATAGGCGACCGGAAACGGCGCACGCTCCAGCGTTTCGCCATAGAACTCCTTGCGCGGCGTGCCCGTATAGCGGTCCTTTTGCACGCGCGGATGCACAATCAGCTCTGCCAGCGGCATACGGCAATAGAGGTCGAGCACACGCTCATACTCGTCATCGCTCTCCAACCCCAACCTGGTCTTGACGGATACCGGCAAGGGCGAGCGTTCGCACACGTCGCTCAAAAACACCTCGAGCTCATCCAGGTTGCGCAGAAAGCCCGAACCCTTACCCTTCGCGACAACCGTACCCGAGGGGCAACCAAGGTTGAGGTTGACCTCGCGGTACCCCATATCGGCAAGCACCTGCGCCGCCCACACAAACTCGTCCGCATTCTTGGACATCAGCTGGGGCACCACGTTAAGCCCCTGGTTATTGGCAGGGTCGACCTCTTTAAACGCCTTGCCGCCAAAGCGGTTGCCCACCCGCGGCGGCGGCAAAAACGGCGTGTAATAACAATCGAGCGCGCCGAAGCACTCCGCATGCACGCGACGAAACACATGCCCGGTAATGCCCTCCATAGGGGCCAGCGATAAATACATCAACATCCACTCTCAATTCAATGTGACAAAGGGACTGTCCCTTTGTCACATCTGCAAATCACTCGAGTGTTTATTTTGGCACAGCAACGCAAGCGATCCCATGCATGTTATTCGTCCTTCGGAAGTGGCTTCATGCTCCAAAAGACGACGTTCATAATAACGACGATGATAAGCACCACGCCGTTGGCCACCCAGAAGCCCATGTTAAGCCCCAGCCACTCCCCTGCTTAAGTACCGGCTACCGGACACAAAGAACAAACGCCCTGTTACTCATTTATACTCAGGGACACACGCGTGCCACAGACGGAAAGCGACGAGAATCGAGGGGATCATGCGGCAGCTCACCGAACAAGAGCAGAAACGCATCCAGCGATACTGCATCTGTCCCAAGGTTGCCGGTGCGGCGCTTGTCATGGCGTTCGTGCTGCCATTTTCGATCATTCCCTTCGAAATGGTTGACGACATCGTCTTCCATCACGAAGGCTTCCAGGAGACGGGCATGATGGCCGCCCTGGTGCTCACCGCCGTCGAGCTCGTTATCTTCTGCTACTGCGCGCTCGCGCCGCGCTTTGGCATGCGCGGCAAGCAGTGGAAAGAAATGCAGCACCGACTCGTCGTCGAGCAGTCCGAGAAAGACCGCTCGGCACAAATTGCAGGCGTTATCGGTACGCAGGCTGCCGCGCGCCTACTCAAGAACAGCGACAACGAGACAGCGCGCAACCTGGGCGGCGCGGCAGAAGTCGCCGCAGCCGTAGGCGCCGTTGCCACCGCAGCAGACGTGCTTACCGAGAGCTTCGCCAACGCAAAGGCCATGGCAGAGGCCTGTGGCGTGCCTATCCCCCGTGCAAAAAAGTGGATTATCGCACTTGTGGTGCTGCCCCTCGTAATCGTGTGCGGTGCCTATATCCCGCAGCTGGCGCAGGGAAACATCGAGATGCAAGAGAACGCTGCGGCCGCGGCCGAGCAGATTGCCATCGCCCGCAAGGCGCTAGAGCCCGCATGCGAGTACGTGTCCGCCGATGACCCCTACGAGCGATATCAAGATTACGGCTATCACGTCCGCGGCTACTTGCACGACGGCGACTCCGATACCCAGAAGACCTATACGTACCTGGATTTCGATAACAAGGGAACGCTCAAGGAAGTGAGTTACATAGCGGAGATCGACCCCGACGCGAGCCTTGAGGACAACCTCGCCCGCGTCGAGCTCGACTTGGACGAGCTTTCCTCTGTCGTCCAAACCGTAGACGTCAAGACCGTGAATCCCGAGCTCCTAGCACCGCAAAAGCTCCCCGAAGAGTTTAGGCAGACTTTTTTGAACGGTTCGCTCTACGAGAGGATCTCCATCAGGACGAGCGACGACCCCGTCAAAACGTATTACTCATTTGACACGGAGCCCGAGGACGAGTTTAACGAGCACACCCATCCAAGCATCCGTATCACGTTGATGGGCAAAACGAGTTAGGCGCAAAGGGACAAAGGGACAGTCCCTTTGTCCCTTTGTCACATTATTCGGAGCGCAGGGCTTCGACGGGGTCTTTTTTGGATGCGCTTCGGGCCGGCAGCAGACCGGCAACGACCGTCAGCAGCACCGAAATTGCAATGAGCACCAGCGCATCCTGCACGGGCAGGCTCATCAGATTGGGGACCTGTTTGGCAGCAAGCGCCCAAGCATTGACCGGGAAGCTCACGGCCACCACGACGACAATAGCAAAGACGCCGGCAATGAGGCCCTCGATACATGTCTCGGCATTGAATACGTTGGCCACGTTGCGCTTCGACGCGCCGATCGCGCGCAGGATGCCAATCTCCTTTTTGCGCTCCAGCACGCTAATGTACGTGATGATGCCGATCATGATGGAGCTCACGACCAGGCTGATGCTCACGAATGCAATGAGCACCAAGCTGATGGTGTTCACGATGTCGGTCACCGAACCCATGATGATGCCCATGTAGTCGGTGTACGAAATTACCCGATCATCATGGCCAGCGGCTTTGACCTGCTTGTTGTACGCATCGATGTGATCGAGTACGCGCTCCTTGGCCTCAAAGTCGCGCGGGAAAATCTTAACCGAGATGGGGTCTGCCTCATCCGCATAGCCCAACGTGGTCAGATTGTTGTCGTAGGTGAGCTTCGAAGCCTTGGCATAGCTCATCATGAGCGAGCTCAGGTCCTCGGCGTCCATGTTGAAGTGGATGGCACGAGCAAAGGCGCTCGCATCCACGCGCATGGCGCTCGCCAAGTTGGCAAAACTCGAAGACATCTGCGTCGCCATTTGGTCCATAAGTCCCGCCGCACCCATCTTGAGCTGGGCCGATACCGTCATCGCGATCTGCTCGCTGATTGTCTTCATCACCTGATCCATAGCCTGCTGCAGATACGGAGCCAGCTGTTTTTGCACATAGTCGGTCATCGCCTGCTGGAGACGCTCTGCCAGGGCATCGCCGCCGAGCGCCTTCAATTGAGCCAGGCATTGCTGCGCCGCGGCATCATGCTCAAGATACGCCGAGAATGCGGCAGCGAGCTTTGATGCGTCCTTAAGATCTTCGGGCGACAGCGCCTTAAACTGATCAGACTGCAAAAAGCCCTCAAACAGTTGGTTGGCAAGTATTCCCACCTGCTGCATTTGCTCGGGCGTGAGTTCCAGACCGTCAAAGATACCCGAGAAATCTGGGGTTGGCGCTTTTGCCATGATGTCGCTGAAGTCGATGTCCTTGCCAACGCCCGAAAGGTCGATGTCCAGCCCCGACAGATCGATGCCAGAAAGGTCCATACCGCCGGCTGCACCCGAGAGCGCAGATGTATCGAACGAGAACGCGCTCTTGAGCGCCGCCTCGTCCACACTGAACATGCTGCCCAGATCCACGCCTTGCTTGGCCTCGCCCTGCAGTTCATCGAAAGACTTGCCCGTAAAGACATCCGTCTCGGGGTGAGCAAGCTGCTCCTGCACAATCTGCGAATCGGCGGCGCGTTCCATAAGCTGACGAGTCAGTGCATGCGTATAGGCAATACCCGGAGACAACGCGCTCGCATTGGCCGTCTCGTTAGGTCGCACCACGCCCACAATACGCACGTCAATACCGTCGGCAACCTTGGCTGCCATAAAGTCGGCGTCGCCAGACATGTCAGTCCACATGCCGGTCTCTTCGTTTTTGCGATAGGCATCGGCCGGCGACAGCACCTTAAACGTCGTGGACAGCGCATCGTCGTAGGTAAAATCGGTGCCAGTCTCGGGCGTTTCGACCTTGCCGTCGGCCGCCATGGCACTATTAACCAGGTCGTTGAGCTCATCGATATCCAGCGCACCGATGCTGTAGAGCGTGTAATCGCCCACCGTGCCACGGCTAGAAAGCACCATCACGGCTTCGTTAGCAGACGTAGGCCAATGACCGGCGACGACATCGTACTGGCTGTCGAGCAGGCTCTGGTCGTCGATCATCTCGTTAAAGACCGAGGTTCCCATGGAATCCATGCTCACCGTCGCCGCCGAACTCGCGCCGCCGCTCATGGCCTCGGTCATGGCATTGGGCACCAGACGCACGGGCTTCTCGTCTCCCTTACCGGCACGATAGACTACCGGCGATACACCGTAGCCGTACTGGATGGCATTGACTTCTTTATCGATGCCATCGCCACCGGCATCGAGCCATGCCTTAAAACTCGTCATGTCGTTGGACTTAACACTTGCAAACATATCTTTTACGGCCATGACCACAGGGATCTTATCGGTTCCCTTAGCCTTGCCGCCGGCACTGTCGTCGGACGAACCCTCGTTCTTGGACGCATCGTCATCCGTGGCCCCTTGTCCGCCCATCATGGACGACAGGTCGTAATCCTGCTTGGAAATGGTGAGCGGGTAGCTCGAGAGCGTATCCTCCTCGACCTTTTTGATGTAGCCGTTTACGCCGTTGGACAGCGCCAGAATCGCCGCGATACCGATAATGCCAATCGAGCCCGCAAAGGCAGTCATGGCCGTACGGCCCTTTTTGGTCATGAGGTTTCGGGCAGAAAGCCCCAGCGCCGTCATAAAGCTCATCGAGGTTTTGCGCGTGGGCTTAGCCTCGCGACGCGCGGCCTTTGCTACATCAAAGGGGCCGGAATCGTCGGTGATCTTGCCGTCCGCCAGGTTGACGATGCGCGTGGCATATTGGTACGCCAACTCGGGATTATGCGTGACCATGATGACCAGGCGGTCGCGCGCCACGTCCTTGAGCAAGTCCATGACCTGCACGGACGTCGTAGAATCCAAGGCGCCGGTCGGCTCGTCTGCCAGCACGATCTCGGGGTCGTTGATCAGGGCACGGGCAATCGCCACGCGCTGCATCTGTCCACCCGAAAGCTGGCTCGGGCGCTTGTTCATGTGCTCGCCCAGGCCGACTTTCTCCAACGCCTCGCGCGCACGCTGGCGGCGCTCGGCATGGCCCACACCCGTGAGCGTCAGCGCCAGCTCAACGTTTTCCAAAATGGTCTGATGCGGAATGAGGTTGTAGCTCTGGAACACAAAGCCGATGCGATTGTTTCTGTAGGCATCCCAATCGCGGTCGCTGAAGTCCTTGGTCGAGATGCCGTCGATCAGCAGGTCGCCGGAATCGAAATGATCGAGTCCGCCGATGACGTTGAGCATCGTAGTTTTACCCGAACCCGAGGGACCCAGAATGGCCACGAACTCGTTATCCCGAAAAGACAGGCTCACGTTGTCGAGCGCCACCTGCGTAAACGACTGCGTAACGTATCTTTTGCAAATACCTTTGAGCTCCAGCATGGACGGCAACCTCTCCTGCGCAGGCACCCTGCCCGCTCTCCTCCGCCGTTCGTATTCGACGCGTTTGTCCTACTCTATCCCCATTTTTTGCCGGCGCCAGTGAGGAATGTAACGAACCACGCCAAAAAACGAACGGGACGGCGCCCAAAAGAAGAGGTCCCGAGCGGGACCTCTATATGGTGGAGCTTATCTTGAAAGGTAGCGGACTACTTCGCACAGCGGCCCACGATCCTCGTTATGCTTTACGCGTTTTCTACTGCTCGCTATTCGCAATCGCCTGGTCGATAAGCTTGTCGAGTGCTGCGCGCTGCTCGGCGGAGCTGATGGCTCCCACGATTGGATCCCCTACGATGTTGCCATTCTGATCGATGACATACGTTGTCGGGAACGAGAACAAATTTGACGTAAACTTACCGGCCTCGCTATCCGACTTGAACCAGATGTTCTTATATGTCACGCCCTTCTTGTTCAGCACGTCCTTGGCATCTGCAATCTCGCCCTTGTTGCCATCGAGCGTAAAGGAATTGACGCCCACGACCTGGCCGCCCTTCTCGGCAAGCTCCTGATTCAGTTTCTCAAGATCGCCCAGCTCGCCCACGCACGGCTTGCAAGTAGTGAACCAGAAGTTCATGACGGTGACCCTGTTCTTAGAGAACAGCTCGTCACTGTTCACGTCGTTGCCATCCAGATCCTTGCCCGTAAAGCTGGGGAACTTCGTCGCCTCGCTCGAAGCATTGGCACCAGCCGTCATGCCAGCGGCCGAAGCGTCGACGCTCTCGCCTGCACTCGGCGTGCTTCCACAGCCGGGAAACTCCTTCTCCAGGCTCTCGAGCTTGTCCTCGATCTCCTTGATCTGCTGCGCACCGGCCTTGAGTGTCTTAAGCTCATCCGCCGTGAACTCATCCTTGGCGCCGTCGATGGTCTTGAGCAGAAAATCGCCGTAATTGCTGCCATCCTCAATCATTGCCGAGTCTTTATTTGCCGCATTGAATACCTTTTCCCACAGCGCGTTATCACTCGAAAGGATATCGTTCTCCTTTTTCATGAGCTTCGCATACAGCTCGGCGGCCTCGTCGGCATTGGTCGGCTCCTGCGCAGTGAGTTCTGCGATCTTAGGATCGGAGCTCGCAGATTCGCTCGCATTGCCACCGGGCGCCGAACATGCCACAAGGCACAAGGCCAATACCGGCACCATAAACAGGGCCGCAATCTTAGAAAGCTTCATGGTCATTCCTCCGTTTTGTCGAAGCTTGTTTACTTTTTATCGGCGGTCAAGGGAAGCTTTTCCGCCGACACATCCAGGCCATAGCGATAGCTGATGGCGTCGATGGGACAGGCCCCGATGCACTTTCCGCACCGGATACATTCGGCATGATTGGGCGCGCGGACCACATCAACGTCCATCTGACAAACCTTTGAGCACTTGCCGCACGAGACACATTTGCATGCGTCAACCCGAATCCCCAGTAGGGACACCCTATTCATGAGCGCATAGAATGCGCCGAGTGGACAAATCCATTTGCAGAAGGGGCGATAGAACAAAACGCTCAGCACTACCACGGCAATGAGAACGGCAAGTTTCCAAGTAAAGAGATGTCCCAACGCAGATCGAATGCCGGCGTTGGCAATGGCCAGCGGAATGGCGCCCTCGAGTACGCCCTGCGGACAGATGTACTTACAAAAGAACGGGTCGCCCATACCCACGTCGTTAACCACCAAGACGGGCAGCAGCACCACGGCAAACAGCAGCACGACGTACTTGATGTACGTGAGCGGCTTGAGCTTTTTCGTGGAGAACTTTTTGCCGGGAATCTTATGAAGCAGCTCCTGCAGCCAGCCAAACGGGCATAGAAAGCCGCATACAAAGCGTCCCAGCAGCACGCCGAGCAAAATGAGCGTACCGGTGACGTAGTAAGAAAAGTTGAACTTGGATGAACCCACCACCGACTGGAACGACCCGATGGGGCACGCACCCGATGCCGCGGGGCACGAATAGCAATTAAGTCCAGGTACGCAGACTGTTTTTCCCGCGCCCTGATAGATGCCGCCTTTGGCAAAGTTTGGCAGGTGAATGTTGGTGATGAGCGTCGCCGCCGCCTGGATGAATCCGCGAAATCGGGCCAAAACATGCGACGCAGTGTTTTCTCTTTTATCCAATTCCGATACACTCCAAGCACAGCCTAATCGCTTTGGCCAGCACGGCATCCGCCTCGCCACGCATAACGCCAAAGCACACCATGGCAATTCCGACGATCAACAAAGCGACCTGTACCACGGGTTTTACCGCTTTGAACAACCTGACCACTCCTTTCGTTACGCGACCATTGGACCATATCGACTATAAAATCCGTGTTAAGCGCGATTTGGAATGTGCAAGGAGACTGTTATGCGTATTTTGATCGTCGAAGACGAGCGAGCACTGTGCGATGCAATCGCGCGCAGCTTGCGAAACTTGGCGTACAGTGTCGACTGCTGTCACGACGGACAGGAGGCGCTCGACCTACTGGACGTTGAGGCCTTCGACCTCGTGGTACTCGACCTCAACCTTCCCCGTATCGACGGCATGACCGTACTCAGGGAACTTAGGAAAACTGACTGCGAGACCAAGGTACTGATTCTGTCCGCACGTGGCGAAGTATCCGATAAAGTCGCCGGACTCGATGCCGGCGCCAACGATTACCTCACCAAGCCGTTTCATCTGGACGAGCTTGCGGCAAGAATTCGCAGCCTTACCCTCAGACGCTTTACACAAAGCGACATAATTTTAACCTGCGGAAAGCTCCGCTTTGACACCAAGGCGCGCATCGCTTCCGTGAACAGCGAGGCTTTATCTCTTACGCGCAAGGAAACGGGAATTTTGGAATACCTGATGCTTAATCAGGGACGTCCGGTAAGTCAAGAGGAGCTTATCGAGCACGTTTGGGATAGCAGCGTGAACAGCTTTAGCAACGCAACCCGCGTTCATATCTCGTCGCTGCGCAAAAAACTGCGCGGCGCTTTGGGATACGACCCCATCCGCAACCGAATCGGCGAAGGCTACGTTATGGAGGATGGAGAATGAAAGGGCTTTCGCTGCAATGGCGTATAACGATCATGACGGCACTGCTGACGTGTGCGGCATGCGTGCTGACGAACTGCCTGGTCGGCTATACGGGCATGCGCTACATGGATGCCATCGGCAGTGACATCTCGGCCTTTAACGCAACCGGCGCGGATTCGCCCCAGGCGTTCGACCCAACGAAAGCTGCCCTCGATGACAAGGTCACGATCGTCGTAAACGACGCACAGGAGTCTTTTGGCACGACAACCTGGTGCATCACGGCTGGAGTCACACTCCTTGGCGGCGTGCTGGCATACTTTGTGAGCGGCCGTGCGCTTAAACCGCTACGGGCTTTTGCCGCCCAGGTTGAGCGTGTGCAGCCTGACAACCTAAGCGAAATCAGACTCAGTGAAGATGTGCCCACCGAGCTACAACGATGCAGCGCCTCTTTCAACGACATGATCGCCCGTCTTGGCGAAGGGTTCTCTGCACAGCGTCAGTTTACCGGCAACGCCGCACACGAGCTGCGCACCCCGCTCGCCCTTATGCAAGCACAGATTGAACTATTCATCTCCGAGCACTCCGGTTTGCAACCCGAAACAGCCGAGCTACTCGGCCTGCTACAAGAACAAACCGAGCGCATGTCTCGAATGACCAAGGTGTTGCTCGAGATGAGTGAGCTCTGCAGCGTTCCTTGCGAGGACGATGTGGAACTTGGTCCCTTGTCCGAAGAGGTCCTCACCGACCTTGCGCCACTTGCCGAAAATAAGGGCATAGCCCTCAATTGTGCTGGAGACGCTTTAGTAATCGGGAGCGACACGCTCCTCTATCGGCTGGTGTTTAACCTGGTCGAAAATGCCATCCGTTACAGCCGCCCCGGCTCGACTGTCAACGTCTCCATCTGCGACAACAACAGCCGCGTGTTCCTGCGAGTCGAGGACCAGGGCCTGGGAATACCCAAGCAGTACCAAGAGAGCATCTTCCAACCGTTCTTTCGCCTAGACAAATCCCGCAGCAGGGCATACGGCGGCGCAGGACTCGGACTAGCGCTCGTTTGGGAGATTGCAGCGCTTCACGGTGGCACGGTAGAGGTCGAAACAAGTTCCGAGAACGGGACCACTATGCTCGTAAGCCTTCCAAAACGATCCGCAGCGTTACCCGAACAGTAAAACAAAAGGGGTCCCGAGCAACAGGAGTACAATTGCTGCTATTGTTGCCAGCTGTTGGGAGATGGAAGATGGACTGCGATGGCTACCCATGCGTTCCCATGCCGTTAATGTGCACTGCCTTTGTGCCGGGGCAGATTGACGCTGCGGTTGCAGGCATTTCCGACCCCGATTCACGCGCCATTGCCACGGCAGAAGCGCTGTACTTTCGCGGACAGGCCACCCTCGCTGCCAAGACGGCGCGCCCCTATCTTGACGCCACCGATCCCGCGCTGCGCTATTCCGCATGCTTTATCTGCGGATACGCCAGCCTGTCGCTCAACCGTATCGCCGACGCCCGCCGGTGCCTTGCTGGCATCCTCGATACGCCGGTTGACGAGGAATCGCCCGCCGTCCACGCCACGCATATCCTGTTCGCCTCGGCCGCGAGCGTCCTGCTGCACTTGCCTTCCCCGTATTCCGCCGAAGAGTTTTATCCGCTTGCGGCGCATCTGCCCGAAGGCCTACGCCTGTTCGCCAGCTACGTGATGGCGCATGCCCTGTACCTGCGCGGCGAATATGGCCGCAGTCTGGGCATGGCGGAAAACGCCCTGATCATGAAACAGGGAAGCTATCCGATCTCGGAACTGTTCCTTCACCTGGTAGCTTCCATGGCATGCATGAGCCTCAAGGACATCGACGCCGCAAAAACGCACTTCGGAGCTGCTTGGAACATTGCGCGTCCCGACGGCCTTATCGAGCTCATTGGCGAGCACCACGGCCTTTTACAGGGGCTCATCGAGGCGTGCCTAAAAACGCAATGCCCTGACGACTTCGCGTGCATCATCGAGATCACGTACCGCTTCAGCTACGGCTGGCGGCGCATCCACAACCCCGATTCGGGCGAGGACGTGGCCGACGATCTAACGACCACGGAATTCACCATGGCCATGCTCGCCTGTCGTGGGTGGACCAACGCCGAAATCGCACGCCATATGGGAGTATCGCCGGGCACCGTTAAAAACCGCCTATCCGGCGTATACGCAAAGCTTGGCATCGGCACACGCGCCGAGCTGGTCGCGCATATGTTACGTTAGCGACCGGACTGCCAAGCGCATCGAACGCGTTCCGGAACCCGGCGCTTCGCTCGATCAATTTGGACATTTTGACCCTTGAACGGCACTACCGCCACAGGGCGCCTTCTCGCAAAATTGGATTATTTCCACCGATATTTGCGGGATGGGAGCCCAAGATGCTTGATCGCCGTTCGTTACTTGTCGCCGGAGCGTCCTCGCTAGCGAGCATTATGTTGCCTCGCGTGCCGGGAAGCGAAAATGCCTTCCTGCTGCCGTTCGCGCCCACCGCGGCCTATGCCGACGAAGAAGACCCCTTCAGGGTGCTCGTTCTCTCGCGCACCATGTTCGGTGTGGTCGTGGTCGACGTCGCCAACAAGAATACGCCCATCAAGGGAGCACAGGTCACGCTCACGTCCCGCTACGCCGCAGGCAAGCAGCTCGCCGCCACGACCGATGACGAAGGCACGGCCATTTTTGAGGTCGCGCCGCTTTCGGAAGGCTACGTAGACGAGGCGACGCTTCTCGACGCGTACGACTTTAACGGCGGCATCTCCATTAGCATGGCGGGCTACCGCGATGTCGAGATTCCCCTCGCGCGTGTCCAAGGCGGCACCGCCATTACCGCACCCACACGTCCGCTCTCCGATGGCGAGCCGTACTTTCGACAGCTCACGTTCGACGAATGGGACATCCAGTACGCCGACGCCACGTTTATGGCAATGCCAGCGGACGACGCGGCAAACGAGCAGCCCGACACGCACGCCTTCACTGTACAGGCTCATCTGCCGCAGGGCGGACAGGCAACGCTGCACGTCAACAAAGTGACGCCTGCCGCGGGCAGCTCACCCGAAACCGTCACGCAGATCGGTCAGATCAAGGCCAGCGCATCGGGTTCGGATAATCTGGCAACGTTCACACTCGAAGACAAGTTCCTCAATGCGGCATCGGGCCTTCTGGAAGAAGGGTGCAAGCTGCGCTTTGTCCTCGACTATCAGGGCAAAACCTACACGCTCTCATCCCCTATGGCCGTTGTCACCGCGCCGGCCGCAAAGTCGGAATCGGGCTCGACCACCATCATTCCCACCACTATGGACCAAGAGATCACTCCGTTTGATTTCCCAGCGGCGTTTCCCGGCATCGGCGGCAACAAGTTCACCTGCTGGATGCCCTCGTTCCCCATTCTGTTCGATTTCTCGTTTGCCGGGTACGTACTGTTTGGCGGAGGATACAAACCAGCCAGCTATATGAACGATTCGGGCAATCCGGATCCGGAGTACTGGAAGAAGTCACCGCGTGAGTCGGGCGCCAAGCAGGCAAACCGCTACCTCGACGAGATGGAGGGGAAGTGGAATCAGTACAAGAGCATGAGCGCCGGTTCGGGCACCGATCCAAGGAACACCAAACTGCTTCGCCATCACTGCACACTGCTGTTTACGATGGATATCGCCACGCAGCTGTACGGATCGCTCGCCTACGACTGGGTGGGCAAAACCTGGGGTGATAACAACGACCCTGCATACGGCAATATTAAGGCCCTCTTCCAGGTAAGAACCGACCTCAATTGGACCGAGCAGTTTACCCTAGGACCAGTGCCGTTTTTCCTAAACGTCAACCCCTGGGTGCTAGCGAAGCTGGCGCTCGCCGTGGGCGCCCACACGCACGGTAGCGGCGCGGCGTTTTTCAAGAACATTTCGCTCGACTATTCCAACACGTCGGGCTCGTTCACCATCCAGATCGGACTTGCCGTCACCTTTGGAGCCGGCGTTGCAGGCGTCGCTTCGTCCGCCGTGCGTGGCGCCGCATCCCTCACGCTGTTCATTGGATACGAGAAGGCGGATGGACACCAGCTTCCGCGACTGCGCGTAGGTGCAGACGTCGATGTCGATGTGATACTCCAGTTCGTAATGTTCAAGTGGACCACCAAAGCTTGGTCGGGATCGTGGCCCACACTCCTCGATTCGTGGAATATGTCGGTGAACAACGGCGACCAGTATGTACTCCAGCGCTCTGAGCTTGCATTGGGTGGGGATACGCCTTATACGCTGGATGCCTGCTTCGGCTCGGCCGGCAACGCCGAGGCAGGTGGTGTGCCGCAGTTTATCGCATCGGCCACCATTGTCACCAACGCCGAGCTGCTCGCACGCGCCGAGGTTAAGGCCACTGCCGTAAACGTCGCGTCTGTCGTACGCGATTGGAATCAAGCGGTCACGCGCATTGAGCTCGAGGCGGATGCAGAAAGCGACGACACGGGACAGATCGAGCATTTCGTCCATGCACTGATAGAAAACGACGAAAATGCCGCGCCGATGTATGAGTACACCTACATCGGTCAGGCAACGAACGCCGTTGCGGACCCCAACGCCAATTCTGCCGGCGTGTCGGAGGACGAGCGTGGCGGTATCAAGCCCTCGAGCGACAACGTGCTGTTTGCTGGCGTGCTCAGCGAAGCCCACATGAAGCTGACAATGATTGCCGGCGTAGAATGCCTGTTCCGTATCGCCTCGGTGTGCTACGGCGACAATGGCCGCTCGCGCCTGGTGGTGCACACAAGGGCAAACGGCACGTGGTCCGCCCCCACGCCCGTGGACTTTCCCCTTGGGTTTGGCGAGGGCGACGTGGAGCGCGACGGCATATACGATTACGACTTCGACGTGGTGGAATATACGGACGGGAGGGGAAACCAGGACGCCTACGTGCTGCTGGTCTCCGGCGAGCGCCCCGACGGCGACAACACCCTTTTCGATACGGCAAGCACAGCCGGCATACTGTCCGTCGTGCGCCTGCGCATAAGTAATGACGAGATACGCGTGGTGTCGCATACGTCATGGCGCAGCATCTCGCGCGGCCGCCTGCAAGAGGATGGCCACCATTGCCTGCAGTGCCCGCGTATCACGGTGGGCAAGACGCTGGTCGACGGGCGCCTGTCGGGTGCCTACCTCCACCGCCACGGAACCACCGCAGAAAAGGCGCTCGGCAGCGAGGCTGAGGTTGCGCTGGAGTGCTTTACCCTGTGGTCGGACGTTTCGGGCGACAGCCTGACGTTCCGCCAAGTTCTCCGCTTTCCGCAAGCACCGTCGAGTATCGAGCTGGGCGAACCCGAAACTATCAACGGCAAAATGGTGGTGCCCGTTGCGTACGAGACCGCAGACGGCTGCGGCTGCGCATCGTACGCCGTGATCGGCCAGTCCATTGCGGGCTGGGGCGTTATGTCACCAGATGCCACAGTACCCCGTGCGGTGCCGTGGCCACAACATTCGGGCTTTTTGGCAACCGTCAACGAGCAACTGCAGCATATTACTTGGACGCGAGGCGCATCGGCATTTGCAACGCAGCCCGTGGGTGCCGCAGGCTGTGGCCCGGCATCGTTTAGCGTAAGCAACAACGGCAGGTGCGTGCTCTATGTAGAGAACACCGATGGCAAGGTGGGACAAACCTACGACGAAGAAGGCAACCCGGTAGCAGTGATGGGCAAGCACTTCCGCATCTTCGCCAGCACCTTGGCAGGCGATCTGTTCACGGAGCCGTTCGTGATGTGCGAACTGGACCATCCCGTCGATCAGATAACGACATTTTTGACGTCGGGAGGCATGCTCTCCACGCTCGCCACGCACATTGTGAGCGCAGAGAAGAGCGAGGCAGAGCTACACGGCATCGAAGTGCCCTTGGTGGCGTGCGCCACTCCGACGGGGGCGGTCGCCACCTCGGGCGCGGTGGTGCCCGGAGCAGCAGGCGAATCCTTCATGGTCACGGTGCGAAACGACGGCAACACCTTGCTGACCGCCGGCACGATCGATCTGTACCGAGAGGGCTCCAGCCAGCCGTTCTCCAGCGCATCCATCGGATTCGGAGTGAACGCACGTATGGCATCGATCTACGATCCGGAGCTTGCCGAGGACGCTTCGGCCAACGACATGGCACACGTGAAGTACGCACTCGAGACGCTGGGCGCACGTTTTGCGACGCACCCGCTGGTAGCCGACAACGGCAACGCCGTGCTGGCACCGGGTTGCACGGCACAGTTCCGCATGAGCTTCGCCATCCCCGAGAGCTGGAGCGACGAGGTGGGCAAACGCGTAACGCTATATGCGAAGGCGCGTAATCTGGTGGCGCTCGATCCCGTAACGCTCGAGGAAATTCGACCGGGCGCAAACTCGGCGCTGGGTGCCGTACTGCACGAGCTTCATGTGCCCGACGCGGCATGCGAGCGCTCAGAAGTTCAGGTCGGCGTCTGCGACAGCGCGGATACGACAGGACTTCACGACGCCCCGATGACGATTGATGGCGATGGCGGCTCGAGTGGAGGTGGCTCCGGCGGAAGCAGCTCCGGCAGTGGCAAGGACCACGACACTAACAAGCGCTCCGGAAAAGCGGGCGCGCTCGCCGGCACGGGCGATGTCAACGCTCCCCTTACGGCAGCCGCTGCTGCACTCGCCGCAGCTGGTGCCGGCCTTGTCGCCTACAGTGCCCGCCGCACGGCGCTCGAAAACGACACCGCTAATAAGGTCAATTCGGATAGGCCTCGCTAGCTCCTAGTTACTTTTGTGAGAGACGCCGACTCGGCTCATCGAACATCAAAATGGGCTGGTTCTGAATACCCAGAGCCAGCCCATTGCGCATTAGATGTCGCCGGCGGAATCGAGCTCGGCTTCCTCGCCCCGCATTCCACCGAGGACAGTGGGGCATTATCGTTTAAAAGCTCGGTTATTGTTCGATGACCTTCTTGACGACTGCGGGGACGCCTGCCGCCACCACGTTGTCCGGAAGGTCTTCCGTCACGACGCTGCCCGCGGAAATTACGCAACCGCTGCCGATGGTAACCCCCTGCAACACGGACACGTTCGCGCCAAACCAGCAGTTATCGCCAACAACAATGGGCAGAGCCCTCTCGAGACCCAAGTTGCGCTCTTTTGCCCCAAGGGGATGCGAAGCGGTGTAGAAGCCGCAAAACGGCCCAATAAACACGTTGTCACCAAAGGTAATAGAGCCACCGTCCATAAAGTAGCAGCCATGGTTCACAAAGCAGCCGTCGCCAAAGGTTGTCTTGTCCCCGTAGTCAAAGTAGGCAGGCGAAAGGATCGTCAGCCCCGCCGGAAGATCGGTATCGAGCAAGGTTTTTAGGGCGTCAAGCTGCGCGTTGCTTCCGGGTTTTCCCATATTGAAGTCATAGCAGAGCTCCTCTGCCCTCGCCCGTTTTGCCAGAAGCTCCTCGTCAAAGTTGGCATCATGCCACTCCCCGCGCTCCATCTTCTCTTTCTCGGTCACTGTGAGCCCCCTCAAACAACATGCAGTCTTGATGCGGCAATTCTATCAGCCGATAAGCCACGGTTTTAACGCGAAAGCCGCAGCGAGCAGGAGATGGTCGCAGAAGCCAAACGTCACCGGCTTCGAACGTGCGTTCGATGGATTTCGTGTTAGGTGGAATCGCCCAAGGCCCGGGCTATGCTACCTTGACTATCTATATGACTAAAACGCAGCAAGGGAGCACCGAGAGAGCGAGTATGGCAAAAAACACCGCAAACTATGGTAACGACAGTATCCGCCAGCTCAAGGACGAGGAGCGCGTACGCCTGCGCCCCGCCGTCATCTTTGGCTCGGACGGACTCGACGGTTGTGCGCATGCCGCCTTTGAGATCCTGTCCAACGCCGTTGACGAGGCGCGCCAGGGCTACGGCAAGCTCATCACCCTTACCGCCTTTCGCGATGGTTCCATTCAGGTAGAAGACAACGGCCGTGGCTGCCCGCTCGACTGGAACCCCTCCGAGAAGCGCTTTAACTGGGAGCTCGTCTTTTGCGAGCTCTACGCAGGTGGCAAATACAACAACAACCAGGGCGGCGACTACGACTTCTCGCTCGGTACCAACGGCCTGGGCTCGTGCGCGACCCAGTACGCATCCGAGTACATGGACGTCACGGTTTGGCGCGACGGCAACAAGTACTCCCTGCACTTTAAGAAGGGCAAGGTCGTTGGCGCCAAAAAGAAAGCGCTTGAGATTGAGCCCAGCGACGAGGACCGCACCGGCACCACCATCAAGTGGCGCCCCGATCTTGAGGTCTTTACCTCGATCAGCATTCCCCACGACTGGTATCGCGAGACCATGCGCCGCCAGGCCGTGGTCAACGCCAACGTGACCTTCCGCCTGCGCATTGAGGGCGACGATGGCGAGTTTTCCGAAGAGGACTTCTGCTACCCCAAGGGCATCGAAGACTACGTGCTCGAGAAGGTCGGTACCGACTACCTCACCGAGCCCTTCTTCATCGAGGCCGACCGTCGCGGTCGCGACCGCGAGGACCTGCCTGATTACAACGTAAAGATCACCGCGTGCATGTGCTTCTCTCGCACCTTCATGATGCAGGAGTACTACCACAACTCATCGTGGCTCGAGAACGGCGGCTCGCCCGAGAAGGCGGCCCGCAGTGCTCTGACCAGCGCCATCGACGCCTACATCAAGCAACAGGGCAAGTACAACAAAAACGAGAGCGGCATCAAATGGCAGGACGTCCAGGACTGCTTGGTGCTGGTGACCAACTGCTTCTCCACCCAGACGTCCTACGAAAACCAGACTAAGAAGGCCATCAACAACCGCTTTATCCAGCAGGCTATGACTGCCTTCTTTAAGGAGCGCCTCTCGACCTACTTGATCGAGAACAAGGACGCTGCCAACAAGATCATGGAGCAGGTGCTCATCAACAAGCGTTCGCGCGAGAACGCCGAGAAGACGCGTCAGAGCATCAAGACCAACCTGCAGCAGAAGACCGACATGGCCAACCGCGTGCAAAAGTTCATCGACTGCCGCTCCAAGGACAAGAGCCGCCGCGAGATCTACATCGTAGAGGGCGACTCGGCAGCAGGCGCCATTCGCACCTCGCGCGATGCCGAGTTCCAAGGCGTTATGCCCGTCCGCGGTAAGATCCTCAACTGCCTGAAGGAGGACTATCCGCGCATCTTTAAGTCCGACATCATCATGGACCTTATGCGCGTGCTGGGCTGCGGCGTGGAAATCAAGGACAAGCGCATCAAGAACCTCGGTGCCTTTGACCTGGATAACCTCAACTGGAACAAGGTCATCATCTGTACGGACGCCGACGTCGACGGTTATCACATCCGCACGCTCGTGCTCACCATGCTCTACCGCCTGGTGCCCACGCTTATCGACGAGGGCTACGTGTATATCGCCGAGTCACCGCTCTACGAGATCAACTGCAAAGAAAAGACCTACTTTGCCTACACCGAGCTCGAAAAGAACGGCATCCTCAAAGAGATCGGCGACCAGAAGTGCTCCATCAACCGCTCCAAGGGTCTTGGTGAGAACGACCCGGACATGATGTGGCTCACCACCATGAACCCCGAGACGCGTCGTCTGATCAAGGTGGAGCCCGAGGACGTCACCAAAATGGAAACCATGTTCAACCTGTTGCTGGGCAACGACGAGGCGGGCCGCAAGCGCCATATCTCGGAGCACGGCAAGGAATACCTGGACCAGCTGGACCTGCAATAGCAGCAAATCGATAACGACGGCCCATAAGAAGTTCAAGAGGATATCGTGGCAAAGAAGAAGACGAAGAACCAGCCAAAGAAAAAGCAGGTCAACGCCGAGAACGTCATCGGCCTGCACTCCGAGGTCACCGACCAGCCGATCACGCAGACGCTCGAGGTCAACTACATGCCCTACGCCATGAGCGTCAACGTCTCGCGTGCGTTCCCCGAGATCGACGGCTTTAAGCCCTCGCACCGCAAGCTGCTCTACACCATGTACAAGATGGGCCTGCTCAAGGGCGAGCGCCAGAAGAGCGCTAACATCGTGGGCCAGACCATGAAGCTCAACCCGCATGGCGATGCCGCGATCTACGAGACGATGGTGCGTCTGGCTACCGGCAACGAGGCGCTGCTCGCCCCCTTCGTGGAGTCGAAGGGCAACTTTGGCAAGTACTATTCGGGCGACCTGAGCTACGCCGCTTCGCGTTACACCGAGGCCAAGCTCTCCCCCATCAGCGCCGAGATCTTCAAGGACATCGACAAGGACCCGGTCGACTTCGTCGACAGCTACGACGGCGCCATGAAGGAGCCGCGCCTGCTGCCCACCACGTTCCCCAACATCCTTGTCTCGGCCAATAAGGGTATCGGCGTCGCCATGGCGTCCGACATCTGCGGTTTCAACCTCAACGAGGTCTGCACCGCCACGATGCACTACCTGCAGGATCCCGACTGCGACCTGCTCGAGTACATGCCCATGCCCGACTTCTCGACCGGCGGCGAGATTATCTACCGCCGCGAGGAGATGGAGAAGATCGTCGAGACCGGCCTGGGCAGCTTCCAGATCCGCTCCCGCTGGCGCTGGATTCCCGAAGAGCGCATCATCGAGGTGTACGAGATCCCCTACACCACCAAGACCGATGTCATCATCGAGCGCATCGTCAAGCTCTCCAAGGAGGGCAAGGTCAAGGAGATCGCAGACATCCGCGATGAAACCGACCTTTCGGGTCTGCGTATCGCCATCGACCTTAAGCGCGGTGTCGACCCCGACAAGCTCATGGCCAAGCTCTATCGCTCGACCACGCTGCAGGATTCGTTCTCGTGCAACTTCAACGTGCTCGTCGACGGCTATCCCCGTGTTATGGGCGTGCGCCAGATTCTGCACGAGTGGGTCAAGTGGCGTATTGAGTCCACGCGTCGCCGCATTAACTTTGACCTGGGCAAAAAGTCCGAGCGCCTGCACCTGCTGCACGGCCTCGAGGCGATTCTGCTCGATATCGACAAGGCCATCGCCATCATCCGCGGCACCAAGCTCGAAGCCGAGGTCGTGCCCAACCTTATGAAGGGTTTCGATATCGACGAGACCCAGGCCGAGTTTGTTGCCGAACTTAAGCTCCGCAACATCAACGAGGAGTACATCCTCAACCGCACCAAGGACATCGCCAAGCTCGAGGGCGAGATTGCCGAGCTTGAGGAGATCCTCTCCAGCGAGGAGAACATCAAGAAGGTCATCAGCGACGAGCTGGCCGCGGTCAACAAGAAGTACGTGATGCCGCGCCGCACGGGCAGGATCGAGCCCCATGAGGTTATCGAGGTAAGCTTGGAGCCCGAGGTCGAGGAGTACCCGGTTACCATCATGCTCTCGCGCGACGGCTACCTCAAGAAGATGACGGACCGCGTGCTCAAGAAGGCGACCACGCTCAAGTACAAGGACGGCGACAAACCCTTTATCGAGTTCCCGTCCTCCAACACCCACGAGCTGCTGGTCTTTACCAACAAGAGCCAGGTGTACAAGTGCAAGGTCGCGGCGTTTGAGGATACCAAGTCGGCCCAGCTGGGCTCGTATCTGCCGACCGACCTCGAGATGGAACCCGACGAGAGCGTCATCTGGGTCATCGACCCCGAGGACTACAAGGCCGACGTGCTGTTTGTCTTTGAGAACGGCCGCGTGGTGCGCGTCGCACTTGCCGGATACGTCACCAAGACCAACCGCAAACGCCTGAAGAACGCTATCTACGGCGGCAGCAAGCTGCTGTATGCCCAGGTACTCAAGGAAGATCGCGACATCGCGCTGGTCTCGAGCGACTATCGTTTGATGAACTTCAACACGTCGCTGCTCAAGACCAAGACGACTACCAACACGCAGGGCGTCCAGGCCTTTACCGCCAAGAAGGGCCGCTCGGTCACCACCGTCGGCACAACCGAGGAGATCCTTGGCGCCGGCGTCTCCGCCGAGAAGTTCACCGCGCAGAGCCTCCCCTCTGCCGGTGCCCTCATGAAAGAAAACGACATGCCGAGCCTGTTTGACTAGGACGACGGCAACGAGATCGTTAGATACTTCGCAAAGCGACGAGGCCCGGAACGCAACGGCATTGCGCCCGGGACTCGTCGTTTTTCTTCTCAACTATTTTTTAACGCAGATAAATTGATTTCTGCTTATTTTTCTGCGTAAAAATGTCAGCGTCACTGCTTCGATGCCCTTTGGTCAGTCGTTAGCAAAACTTGCAAAAATTAGCAAAAGTTGCAAAAATTAGCAAAACTTGCAAAGGAGCTACCATGGAGTACAGCAAGAACCCCTTTACCCCAACATTTGGAAGCGTCCCTCCCTTTCTAGCGGGTCGCGAGCATATCCTGTGTGACATCAACCGTGGCTTTATCAATGGCCCGGGAGATCCCAACCTGTCGACCATTTTTACTGGCGCAAGGGGAACGGGCAAGACGGCGCTTCTCTCGCTCCTTTCAGAAACGGCGCTTGAACACGACTGGATCGCAGCAAATGTCTCCGCCATGCCAGGCATGCTCGAAGATATTATCGAGCGAACCAAAGAAGCCGCAGATAGCTACCTCTCACAGCCTCACGCACGCATAAACGGCGTTCAAATTGGTCCAGTGGGCATCGATTGGACATATGCTCAAGAGGCCCAGGGCAACTGGCGCACACGCATGAATGGCATCTTTAAGCAACTCGAAAAACATGACATCGGACTTCTCATCACCATCGATGAAGTCACCGTCGATCTCGAAGAAATGCTTCAATTTGCCTCTGTTTACCAGCACTTTGTACGCGAAGGTAAAAAAGTTGCCCTACTCATGGCAGGACTGCCCTACAAAGTATCGGCGCTGCTGCGCAACGATTCCGTCTCGTTCCTCAGACGCTCCCAGTATCATCAGCTGGGACGAATCACTGATGTTGAGATTGCAAATGCATTTCGTAAAACCATTGAAGCAGGAGGACGCTCAATCACGCCAGAAGCGCTCGAGGATGCCGTGAAGGCCGTCGACGGATTTCCCTACATGATGCAGCTCGTCGGATATCGCACTTGGGATGTTTCGGAAAACTCGCCCCAAATCAGTACATCCGATGTCCGGCAGGGTTCTCTGCTTGCCCGTATGGAGCTGCGCGATCGTATTCTCGAAACGACCTATCGAGAGCTTTCTGACAAAGACATTGAGTTTTTGCTCGCGATGCTGCCCGATTCTGGCCCCAGCAAGGTCTCAGAAATTGCCAAGCGTATGGGCGTCGCCAGCAACTATGCAAGTCAATACAAACGCCGCCTCCTCGAGGACGGCGTTATCGGGGAACGTGGACGCGGCCTCGTCGGCTTCGACATCCCCGCGTTCAGGGAGTTCCTGAGCGAGAAGGCGTTTTAGCACACCGGAATTGTCCGCTGGAGCATCGTTGCATAGCAATCAGCAATCCTCTTGGTAAGGGCAACAAGCATTTCCGCTTGTGCTGATTGCCATGCGCCCCTCTTGTCCTTAGGCGAGCTTGCGGGCGAGCTCGCGCACCTCTTCCAACTTGGGCGAGGAGGCCATGCTGTCGCGCTCGGTCATACCGCTGATGGTGATAATGCCTTGGTCCTCCCACTTGCAGTACGCGCAGGTTGCCTTGTACATGGCGATCGCCGCATCATAGACGCCCTCGCTGTGGCTATCGAGCAAAAGGGCCGTCTTGGTGAACGGGAAGCCCGTAGCACCGAAGGCGTACAGGCGGTCGATGGCGGCCTTCTCCTGCGCAGTGATATCAAACCAGTAGATGGGCGAAGCGAAGACAACCATGTCGGCGTCTTTCAGCGACTCGATCACGCCGGCCATGTCGTCCTTCTGCACGCAGACGCCCTCATGGGCGAAGCAGTACTGGCATCCCAAGCAGCCGGCGATCTTCTTGCTGGCAACGCGGACGACCTCGACCGTATTGCCGCCCTCACGCGCGGTCTCGGCAAACGCCTCGACCATGGTATCGGTATTAGCGCCCTTACGCGGGCTGCCGCTCAATACAACGATTTTCATAGGATTCCCTCTCCTTCATGCCGCAGACGCGCGGCACACATTTCGTTGTAACCAAAACAGATGGAGCTATTCAGTCGTCCGCAGACCACATCTCTCGTTCGTGTTCTCTAGACATAATCTCATTGCCTGATAACTCCTCGACCGTCTTGACTCTCTCTCCGAGAATTGAACAGCAAATCGTTGCTCGCAAAGTATCGCCTGTGGGAAAATTAACTTGAGCTTTCTCCCTGCTCGCGTAAGCGTTCGCGTGAAAGAGCCTAGCCGCATCGGCCAGGCGCAATATAGATCCGCGGAAACCGGCCTACGAACAAGGAGCGCCTTATGTATGGACAGCATGCACCACAAACCCAGAACGATCGAACCAGCTCGTTTATCCGCAGCGTCAAGCGTCATGTGGGCGTTAGAGCAGTCGCCTTCGGAGCGATTATTCTTGTGTCAGGGCAGCTCTTGCTACCCAATTCGGCACTAGCGGCCGAAACGCCCGAACCCGATGCTGCAACGCCCATCACCCGCAGCGAAGCCAACACGGACGGCAACTTCACAGCTACCACCGTTGTCGACCATAACTATGACTTGGAGCTCCCTCCTGCCTTCATATTGGTCCAGAATGAGGCGTTTGTATACGACTTCCCCGACAAACCCGAGGATTTCGGCTACGGGCTTAACGACACCATCCACCTCTTCAAGGTCGACACCGATACCAAAAGCCTTATAAAAACCGAGAACCCCAAAGAAGCCAGCGTCTCTATTACGCTGACCATGATCGACAATCACGTAAGAGCAACCGTAGTCTTTACAGGCGGCTACGCCGACGACCAAATCCCTTATAGACTAAACCTCGACAGCTCAACCCTCCTTGGCACACACGTTGACCGTGACTACGATAGCGGCCAGGGGATTATGCGCGAAACGCGGCACGACTACTACATCCGCTGCGTCTTCGACAGCGACGTGCAATTGATTGCAACCGACGTGACCGATTCCGAGCCCAGCCCTGACGTTAAACCGAACCCAGAGGTAAAACCCGAACCGGAAACCAAGCCCGAGCCCACACCGCAGCCCGAGGCAGAAAAGCCCGCGGCAAATCCCGTTTCCACCAAGGCAGTAGCGGCGGTTAAACCAGCCGGGACCACCCTACCCGCGACGGGCGACAACGGTGCGATGGCAGTCGCCCTGAGTGTTGCCGGTGGTGTAGTTGTAGCAGTTGGCATTTCCGCAACAAGGCGTCGCAACCGCTAGCCAGCATTTCGTACCTCGCAGACAAAGATCCATCCCCGCTCCGACGAACTGCACGAGCGGGTCGCTGGAGGGGACGTTCGGACCCGAGTCCGAGCACTTTGTCTACAGTTGCCTATACACCACCAACGTTCTGCGAAGGCGACGGCACCTCACGGGAGAACTGCCATCGTACTCGTCGCCGCGCTCCGCCCCCCCCCTAAGCGATGTGCCTGCTACGAAACAATTGTCTTGTAATAAGCGCCGAAGTCTGCCAGCGAGTCCATGATGGGCATCATCTGGCGGCCGAGCTCGGTAAGGCCATACTCAACGCGGGGAGGATTCTCGCCATAGTCATGGCGAAAGACCAGCCCATCATCCTCCATCTGCCGCAGGCTGTCGGTAAGCACCTTCTGAGAGATCCCCTCCAGGTTGCGGCGCAACTCGTTGAAACGCCAAGGGCGTACGCGTAAGTTACGAATAATGAGCAGTTTCCACTTGCCGCCAATGAGCGCTACCGCCGTTGCGACCGGACACTCCGGAAGCTCCTCTTTCGCCATCATGGGAGACCCAACCTCCTTGACCATACCGGTTTCACAAAAAGGCACGCAGTTACAAATATGTGCGTACTCGTATTTGCATGCGCTTTCGCGTTGAATATATCTCACGCAGGAGATGCCTGCAAGGTAAATCAACCCCAAGAGAGGAACCATTATGGCTAATTATGCAAAGACCCACATCGGCAATGAGAGCCGCGTTGAGCTGCACGAGGTGCTCGGGCTTACCGGGGCAGAGGTGAGTATCAACAGTCTTCCCGCCGGCGCTGGCGTTCCGTTCGTCCATGCACACAAGGAAAACGAGGAGATCTATGGCGTGCTCGAGGGCGCAGGCTCTGTCACGATCGACGGTGAGGATATCGAGCTTGCGGCCGGCGACTGGCTGCGCATTTCCCCCGCTGCGCATCGTCAGTTCCGCGCCGCGTCCGACTCGGGGATCACATACGTCTGCATTCAGGTCAAGCAGGGATCCCTCGATGCCTTCACGGCCGACGACGCCATCATGTTCTAATTCGCGATTAATCTGCAAGGGGCCGATACCGCCCGCATGCCCCCTTCGGAATAGGCGCTGAGCAACTCCTGGGCGTGGGCGAACTCGGGACCTCGCCTCCAACCGAGCAGGCGGTTGACCGCGAGATTACCCTGGACGTTGTGGACGAAGAGCAGATAGGCGTCCTCGCGCGAAAGCCCGGTCTCCTCCATGATCGAGGGAACCATCTGCTCAGCGCCGCGCTTGACGACGCGTTGCGCCACCCGGGCGTACGCGTCGTCATCCGAGTAGAGCAGATAATAGTCATCGTTTGCCGGCGGGCGCTGGCAGAGGGCCCCCGCCTCCGTTCCCTCAAGCGGCGGCGCCTCTGCCAGGGCCTCGTCGATAAGTGCGTCGAGCAGCGCGAACTTGTCCTCGTAGTGCAGATAAAACGTGCCGCGGTTGATATCGGCGCGGCGGCAGATATCCGCCACCGTCATCTTCGCGAAACCGACCTCGGCCAGCAGCGAAAAGAACGCTTCCCGTATGACCGAAAGCGTATAGCGTCGGCGACGATCAATCTTCCCCGATTCCATTGCCCCTCCAATCGCAACGCTCGACAATGCCCAGCAATCGTTCGTTTATCGACGGCGCATCGAAGCTGTTCATTGCTCTCGCATAAATCAACATGGATACTTTTTATCAACACCTGTTCATAATAGCTGAAAGAAGGCATCCAGTGACTCTATACGAGCAGCTCGTTGTCGAGCTCACCAACCGATCGTTTTCCCTTCAGACCGCCTACCGCAGCGGCGGCACGCCCTATGAGCTGAGTGACCGCGAGCCCGAGCCCTACGACCGGCAAATCAAGGACTTCGCCCGCATGATCGAGGAAGCCGATTGCGTGCTGGTGGGCGGGGCCTCCGGGCTCTCCGCGGCGGGCGGCGGCGACTTCTACTACGAGGACAACGCGACCTATCGCAGGCATTTCGGCAAATTCGCCGAGCGTTACGGTTTCAGGGGCGCGTTTGAGGGGTCGACCTACCGCTGGCCCACCGCCGAGGCACGCTGGGGTTATCTTGCCACCTTCCTCGACACCACATTCAACGCTCCGCTGCGCCAGCCCTACAAGGACCTCGACGCTATTCTTGCCGAGAAGGATTTCTTCGTGCTCACCACCAACCAGGACACGCAGTTTGTGAAGCTCTACCCTTGGGAGAAGGTGGCGGAGATCCAAGGCGACCACCGCTTTTTCCAATGTTCCCGCTGCTGCACCGATGACGTATGGGATGCGACCGAGCCCGTCTCCCGCATGATCGAGGCCATGGGAGACGGTCTGGAGGTTCCGACAGAGCTCGTGCCGCGCTGCCCGCACTGCGGGGCAGAGGCGTTCCCCTGGGTTCGCGGCTACGGCAACTTCCTGCAGGGCGAGCTCTACGAGGAGCAGTACCGCAAGGTGTCCGACTGGCTCGACGCGCACGCGCGGCAGAGGATTCTCTTCCTCGAGCTGGGTGTGGGCCGCATGACGCCCGCATTTATCCAGGAGCCGTTATGGGCCCTCACGGCGCAGTTACCGCAGGCCAGTTACATCGCCGTGAACAACAAGACGCAGTTTCTACCCCGCGCAATCGAGGATCGGGGGCTCGCCGTTCGCGCCGATATCGCCGACGTGCTCGCCGACGTGCGCAAGACGCTGGGGAGGTAGCGCATGGAGACGGCGAAAGCAGTTCGCATAGGCACGGCGCTTTCCGAGGCGGATCTTGTCATCATCGGCGCCAGCAACGGGCTCGACATGGCAGAGGGGCTCAACCTCTTCTGCGCCGATGCTCATTTCCGAGAGGTGTACGGGGACCTCGCCCAGGCAGACGGCATCGGCTGCATACTGCAGGGGCTCGTCTCTCCGGATGCAAACGTGCGACGCCGATGGGTCGAGCGATTCCATCAAAAGGAGTATGTCGAGTATGAGCCCAGCCCGCTCATGAACGAGCTGCGGCATCTTACGGAGCACGCCGACACCTACGTGATCACGTGCAATATTGACGGGCATTTCGCACGTGCAGGGTTCAACGAGAACCGCGTGCTCGAGACGGAGGGAAGCGCGCGCACGTCGATTGACGAGCAGCGTCTCGCCCATCCAGACGCCCTCGCCACAGCCCAGCTCGAGGGGCTCGAGTGCCTCGTGCGCACCCATCGCAACGGCAGGGTCGCCATCCTCGAACTTGGCGTGGGACTGCGCAACGGCATCATAAAGCGCATGCTCGCCCAGATCGCGAACGCCTGCGAGCACGCCACCTACATCGTGTTCAACTACAGCCAGGCCATGGCGCCCGATACATCGTGCGAGACGATTCTCGTTGACGGCGATATGGCCCCGGCTTTCGAGGAAATCGCTCGATGCTGCCACTAGAAAGCAAAGCACACAGGCTTCGAAGTCTTATCGACGATGCCGACGCCATCATCGTCGGCATCGGCTCGGGCATGTCGAGCGCCGCCGGGTTCAACCATTACAACCGCGCAGGCATGACGCGCGCCGGAATGGAGGACTGGCAGCAGGCCTTTGGCTTCAAGAGCCTTTTCGACGGCTTCTACCACCTCTACCCCAGCCTCGAGCAGCAATGGGCCTACTACGCGCGATACATCGACTTCATGCTGCGCGAGCCTGCCTCACAGCCCTATCTCGACCTGCGGTCCCTCATCGGCCATAAGGACCACTTCATCCTGAGCACCAATGTGGACACCCAGGTCGAGAAGACGTTTCCCGCCGAGAGAATCTGCAACTATCAGGGAAGCTTCGCGCACCTTCAGTGCAAGCAGCCGTGCTGCGACGAGCTCTTCGACGCGAGCCCCTACGTCGAGCGCATGCTCGCGGGCATGGCGGGATTCGAGGTCCGCAGCGAGGACGTCCCCCGATGCCCGCACTGCGGCTGGCAGCTTGTGCCGTGGGTGCGCGACGACACGTTTCTGCAGGGTGCGGCATGGCGCGAGAGCCTCGGACGATATGAGCACTTCGTGCGCGAGCGCGGCGATGGCCGTGTGCTGCTGCTGGAGCTCGGCGGGGGCGAGATGACCCCTGGCATCATCACGCTCCCGTTCTGGAGCATGGCCGCAAAGCTGCCGGGTGCGCACCTGCTGAGCGTAAACATCTCGGGCGACTCGGCCCCACTGCAGCTCGGGAGCAAGGCGGAGGCGATTCAGGCCGATTTGAGCACACTGCTCGCTGCGGCGCGGGCAGGAGACGGTGCTTAAGCCTTCTTGTTAGTCGCTTTGAGGTATTCCTCGTCGTCCACGGGCTCCAGCCACTCGTTGAAGGTCTCCTCGCCCGGAACCTCCAGCGCGAGATGGGAGAACCAGCCGTCGGGCGCGGCTCCGTGTCAATGCTTCACCCCCGGGGCGATGTTGACCACATCGCCCGGGCGCAGCTCCTGTGCCGGCTTTCCCCATTCCTGGTAAAACCCTCGACCAGTCACAGCATGCCGGCAGCGAGGTCAATGCGCATTCGTTCATGCTACAATCCAACCACCAGAGATGAAAACACAGTCCCCGTCGGGTAGTCGTGGGCGTGCGGGAGTCCGCATCAGTAACCTGCCTCCTTGGTTGTCCCTTCTCTGCATGGTCATCTACATAAAGGAGGAACCAACCATGCAGATCAGCGTGTCGTCCACCCTGACCGTATATCACGACGGCCAATTCTGGGTCGGGCTGGCGGAGCACGTCGAGGACGGACGGTACGGCGTCGCCCGCATCGTCTTCGGCGCGGAGCCATCCGATGAGGAGATTCTGAAATTCGTCGTCGGCAAATGGGAGAAGTTCTCGTTCTTCGATGGCAAACCGGCTGAGGCAAGCAAGCCCATAAAGAACCCCAAGCGACGCGCTCGCGAGGCGGCGAAAACCCTCAAGCAGCCAGCGATGAGCACCAAGGCGCAGCAGGCGCTCGCGGCACAGAGGGAAGCGTTGAAGCAGGAGTCAGCTCATGCAAGAAGCCGACGCCGCGCGGAAGAGGCTGATGCGCGCTACGAGCAGAGAAAACTGAAGCGCAAACAGAAGCATCGCGCGCATTGATCGCCATTTGCAGCAAGGCAAACCATATACAGCAGCGGCGTCAGCTCCACTTGGAGCCGACACCGCGTAGACGCTGATGGTGACGGCTATGCACCGGCACGGGCGCGCCACCGCACTTCACAGCTTGTTTCTCAAGTATTTGGGACGCACACGCGGCGTTCAAAAATGCGGAGCGACTCCGCATGGCTCGAGACTGAGCCGAGGTGCCCTACTTCTCGCCCTCCAGCAGCCCCACGATGCGGTCGATGTCGACGGCGAAGCGGGGCCTTCCCTCGCGCTCGTAGCGGTCGAGGCATGCCTGGCACTCGGAGACAATGCGCTTGGTGTTGCCGTCAATGATGCGCTGGGGCGTCTCGTAGTAGGCCGAACCCTCGGTCCTAAAGCGACGCTGCCCCTACAGGTGAGCGATACTCTACGCCTTGCGGCACCCCGTCGCCCACGGAGGTTAAACGTGCACGTAAGCCGTACTCTGAAAGCCGCGGCTTCCGGCAAGTAGTTTTTACCACGAAAACTCGCCTTAGATGCGCGTAGCTCTCAAAATAACACTCGCCGAGCCGTTGCTTAACCGCCGACCTCGCTTGATGCAGAGGGCATTGGGGCAACGATAATGCGGATGAGTGTCGAGGATTCAAGTGGGCCTCGTGCCGTCCTTTCTGCGTTCATGTGCCCGTCTTCATTGCCTGAACTAAATTCCCCAAATAGAGCGTTATGGAGCGCATCGCGACGTTGCATGAAGAAGCCCCAGATAGCCAATTTGAACTGCGCCCCAATTCTTGGACGGGCTAATAAGCGGCCTACGCCGCACATA
>NZ_QRVE01000007.1 GCF_003462685.1 Collinsella sp. AF23-4AC
TCACCAAGCACAACCTCAAGTACCGCCGCTACTACCACCAGTTCGACTACTAAGAGCTGGTCACGGGTCCGATATCTTGGCTGGTTGATATCTCGACCCTGCACAAGGGCGTCCGCAATTGCGCGGGCGCCCTTTTTGCGTTGTGACAAGAGACTGCTGCTAACCGCTTGCCCTATGTTTCCAAATGAATACGGTGTGAGCCGAGGAGGACGATTCTCCCCGCAAACACTCTAGTATGCTAAAGTACCCAGAAGACCGGCGGAGCTATGCCGGTCTTTCGTTCTATATGAAACACAGCATGAGGAGGCTCACCAGATGACGGCCACACCGTGGGGATTCCGGGACATATTGCCCGAGGAGGCTCAGGCGCGCGAGGAGATCGCGCTGACGGTGAAGGGCTGCTTTAGGGAGCATCATTACCTGCCGGTCGAGACGCCGCTACTCGAGGACAAGGGTTCGCTCGAGGAAGGCGGCCGCATCGCGGATACGCCGTTTAAGCTCTTTGATGACGACGGTCGCCTGCTGGTGGTCCGTCCCGACAACACGCTGCCGATCGTTCGCCTGGTTTCGACCCGCATGCGCGCGGCCGACCTGCCCCTGCGCCTGCGCTACGAGGCGCCGGTGGTTCGCGAGTGCCAGCGCAATGCCGGCGGCTCGCGTCAGTTTACGCAGCTGGGCTTTGAGCTCATCGGTGCGGGCGACGCCGCGGGCGATGTCGAGATTGTCTCGCTGGTAGCCGAGGCCGTGCGCAAGCTGGCGTTGCCCGATGCGCGCATTATCGCAGGTAGCGTGCGTCCTTTTAAGGAGCTGCTCGCGGCGTGCGAGGATCGCGAGCTGGCTGCCGAGGCCCTGCGCTGCGTGCACGCCAATGACTTTGTGGGCCTCGATGCCCGCGTGGCGGCAAGCGCCGAGTCCGAGGCCGTCAAGGCCGCCATTAGCGAGCTGCCGCGCTTGCACGGCGGTGCCGAGATACTCGACCGTGTGGATGCGCTGCTGGAAGCTGCCGGTATCGTCGCGCCGCTGACACGCGAGCTGCGTGCCCTGGTCGAGGGCCTGGCTCCCGAGGACGCCCAGGTGCTGTCCTTCGACTTCTCCATCATGAACTCTTTTTATTACTACACGGGCCTGGTCTTTAAGGCCTATGCCGGTGGCCTGCCCGATCCGGTGGGTTCGGGCGGTCGCTACGACTCCATCTTTACCGGCGCGTTTGGCGATGGCATCGAGGTACCGGCGGCGGGATTTGCCTTTTCGCTCGAGCGTCTGGAGGCCGCGCACACTTCGGCTGAGGACGCCGCTTCCGACGGCGACCACGCCGCGGGCCGTGGTGCCGAGGGTCCGCTGCGCATCGCCGTTCCCAAGGGCTCGCTTAAGGCCGACACGCTCGACGTGCTCGAGGCCGCGGGCCTGGACGTCTCCGAGCTGCGCGACCCCGGCCGTCACCTGATCGTGCGCGGTCGCGATACGCGTGCCGGCGAGGGCGCGGTCGGCGATATCGAGTTTGTCATCGTGCGCCCCAGCGATGCGCCCGCTTTTGTGGGCTGCGGTGGTGCCGATTGCGGCATCTGCGGCTGGGATTCGCTTATCGAGGCCGACCTCAACCTGCTGCAGCTGGTCGATTTGGGTTACGGCCTGTGCACCTTTATTGAGGCTGAGCCCGTTTGGCGCGCCGGTCAGGCCGAGCGCAACTATGCCCGCCGCGGTTCGCTTCGCGTGGCAACCAAGTACCCGCGCATCGCGAGTGCCTGGTATGCCAAGTGCGGCGTGAACGCCGACATTGTTTCGCTGCACGGCAACATCGAGCTGGGACCCATCGTCGGTATGACCGATCGCATCGTGGATATCACCGCCACGGGCGCCACGCTGCGCGACAACGACCTGGTCATCACCGGCCGCATTATGGACTGCACGGCCCGCTTCTTCGTCAACCCGGGTGCCGCGCGCCTGGATCCGCGCGTTCGCAACCTGGCCGATCGCCTGGCGGCTGCCGTGAAGGACAAGCATTTTGAGCCCGTCGCGGGCTCGGCACAATAGCGCGAGCGCGCACGGGCGCCCCCATATCCGGACTGCGGGCCGATTGGTGCCGCTGCCCGGCATCTCGTTTTCCAAACGCAACCTCGACCGATAGGGGATACCGATATGAAGACCATCAAGCTTGCTCCCGGTGAGCGCCTCGTTACCAACCAGCTCAACCGCAAGGGTGTGCTGCCGCAAAACATCGTCGACGCCGCCCGCGATATCGTGGCCAACGTGCGTGCCAACGGCGATGCTGCGGTGCGCGATTACTGCCAGCGTTTTGACGGTGTCGAGCTGCAAAGCTTTCGTCTGCCGCAAGAGCAGATCGATGCTGCGCTCGAAGGCCTCGACCCGGCCTTTGTCGCCGCGCTCGAGAAGGCTGCGCGCCAGATCCGTGAGTTTCACCAGCGCGAGGTCGAGCAGAGCTGGTTTACCACGCGCCCGGACGGCACGATGCTCGGCGTTAAGGTGACCCCGCTTGCCGCGGCCGGCATCTACGTGCCGGGCGGTCGCGCGCAGTATCCCTCCACCGTGCTCATGAACGCCATTCCTGCCAAGGTGGCCGGCGTTAAGCGCGTGGTCATGGTGACGCCGCCACAAAAGGACGGCCTGATCAGCCCCTATACGCTCGCCGCGGCCAAGCTCGGCGGCGTGGACGAGATCTATATGGTGGGCGGCGCCCAGGCCGTGGCCGCGCTGGCGTACGGTACCGAGACCATTCCGCGTGTCGACAAGATCACCGGACCGGGCAACGCCTTTGTCGCCGCAGCCAAGCAGATTGTCTCGGGCGACGTGGGCATCGACATGGTCGCCGGCCCCTCCGAGGTTTGCGTGCTGGCCGATGCCACGGCCAAACCCATGGTGGTCGCGGCCGACCTGATGGCCCAGGCCGAGCACGATCCGCTGGCCGCCTGCTATCTGGTGACCTGCGACGAGCAGTTTGCGCGCGAGGTCGAGGCGGGTATCGACATTCTGGTGGCGCAGTCGCCGCGTGCCGAGATTACGCGCGCCTCGCTCGACAACGAGGGCACCATCGTGGTGGCCGCCGATATGGCTGCCGCCGTCGAGGCCGTGAACACCGTGGCGCCCGAGCACCTGGAGCTGCACTGCAAGGATGCAATGGGCCTGCTTGGCGGCATTCGCAACGCCGGCGCCATCTTTGTGGGCGCTTGGAGCTCCGAGCCGCTCGGCGATTACGTTGCCGGCCCCAACCACACGCTGCCGACCGGCGGCACGGCCATGTTCTCCAACCCGCTTTCGGTGGAGGAGTTCGTTAAGCGCTCAAGCGTTATCTGCTATACGCCCGAGGGCCTGCTCTCCGACGCTCCCGCTACGCAGCGTTTGGCCGAGGCCGAGGGCCTGTGGGCGCACGCGCTTTCTGCCGCCCTGCGTCGTCGCGTGCTGGAACAGGGCGAGGATTCCGTGAGCGCCGAGTCGCTGGCGGCGGCCGACCTGACCAAGGTTGCCTGGCCGGGCGACGCCGCGGCGACGGTCGCCGAGGGTGTGGACTTGGCGGCTGCGGGCGCGGATGGCGCTAACGCGACCGGCGGGGAGGCCTAATATGGCCGAGCTGACGCCTCGCATGAAGGAACTCGTCCAGCCCTACTTGGCCGGCATTGAGCCCTACGATCCCAACTTTACGCCCACGCGCATCAACCTTTCGGCCAACGAGAACACCTATCCCGTGCCGGCTGGCGTGCGCGAGGCGATCGACGCGGCACTCGCCGCCACGCCGCTCAACCGCTATCCCGACCCCATGTCCAACGAGCTGCGCGACGAGCTTGCCGCTTGGCATGGCGTGGCACGCGAGAACATCTGCGTGGGCAACGGCGGCGACGAGCTGCTCTATAACTACCTGCTGGCGTTTGGCGGCGCGGGGCGGACCCTGCTCAACTGCCCGCCATGCTTTAGCGAGTATGCGTTCTTTGCGTCGCTCTGCCAGACCGAGGTGCGCGACGTGTGGCGCGATCCGGTGACCTTTGAGCTCGATCAGGCTGCCGTGCTTGCGGCAGCGCCCGAGTGCAACCTGGCGATTGTGACCTCGCCCAACAATCCCACGGGCGACGTGGCGCCGCTCGACTTTATCGCGGCTCTGTGCGATGCGTGTCCCGGCATGGTGATGGTCGACGAGGCCTACGTGGAGTTTGCTGACGATTCGTTTGGCGCGGCCACCACGGCGCAAGGGCTTATCGCCGAGCATTCCAACCTGGTGATTCTGCATACGCTGTCCAAGGCGTTCGGCGCCGCCGGCACGCGTCTGGGCTATGTGATTGCGTCACCCGAGGTTATTGACGTGTTCGCGGCGATTCGCCAGATCTATTCAGTCAGCGTGCTGAGCCAGGCCGCGGCGCTTGCCTGCGTGCGTGCCCGCGATGCGTACGCGCCCGTGGTGGCACAGGTTGTATCCGAGCGCGAGCGCGAGCTGTGCGCCCTGCGCGCAATGGCTGCCGAGGGCCTGCCCGTGGAGGCGTGGCCGAGCGCGGCGAACTTTGTGCTCGTGCGCACGCCGCACGCCACGCGCGTGCGCGAGCGTCTGCGCGATGAGTATTCGATTTTGGTGCGTGACTTTAGCTACGCGCCGGGGCTTGCGGACTGTCTGCGCATTACCGTGGGTACCCCGCAGGAAAACGACGAGGTGCTGGCAGCGTTTGCCGCGCTGGTGAAGGAGGAGATGTAGATGGGCCGTTATGTCGAGGTGACCCGCAAGACGGGCGAGACCGACATTGTCGTTAGGCTCGATCTGGACGGATCCGGCGTGTGCGATATCTCGACCGGCGTGCCGTTTTTCGACCACATGCTCAACGCCTTTGGCCGCCATGGCCTGTTCGATTTGACGGTACATGCGATGGGCGATGTGGAGGTCGACGCGCACCACACCGTCGAGGACACGGGCATTGTGCTGGGCGAGGCGTTTTGCCAGGCACTGGGTGACAAGGCGGGCATTACGCGCTTTGCCGATGCGGCGATTGCCATGGACGAGACGCTCGTGATGGCCGCCGTTGATATCTCGGGTCGCGGGCAGGCCTATTGCGATCTGCCCGTGCCGACCGAGCGCGTGGGCAGCTTTGATACCGAGCTGGCCGTCGAGTTCTTCTATGCCTTTGCGCGCGATGCTAAGCTCACGCTGCATGTGCGCGAGCTGGCGGGCGGCAACTCGCATCACATTATCGAGGCAGCCTTTAAGGCCGTGGGACGCACGATGCGCCACGCCTGCGAGCTTGATCCCCGCGTCCAAGGAATCCCCAGCACCAAGGGCTTACTGTAACCGCCATATAGGCAGAAACCACCACAAAGGTGCCTGTCCCCTTTGTGGTGGTTTTGGATGATGGAAAAAGGAGGGTCGCGTGGGCGAACCGAAGATCGTGGTGGTCGACTACCACAAGGGCAACTTGTCGAGCGTCGTGCGCGGGCTTGCGCGCGCCGGTGCCGCTGCCTGCACATCGGACGATCCGGAGCAGATCCGCAACGCCGACGGCTTGGTCATCCCGGGCGTGGGCGCGTTCTATGACGCGATCGCCTTTATGCGCCAGAGCGGCGAGGAGGCGGCCGTGCTTGACGCCGTTGCCGCCGGAACTCCTCTGCTCGGCATCTGCTTGGGCCTTCAGCTGTTTTTTGAACGCGGCGACGAGGGCGTGCCGGCGGACGAGGGCGCGGACGACGATGCCTCCGAGCAGGCTGGCGGTCCCTGGGTCGATGGCCTGGGCATTATGCGCGGCTCGTGCACGCGCTTGGAATCGAGTCGCCTGAAGGTGCCGCACGTGGGCTGGGACCAGGTGCACATGACGCCCGCCGGCGCGGCCGATCCGTTGCTCGCCGGTTTTGCCGAGGGCGCCAACATGTACTTCACCCACAGCTATGCGGTGGCCGACGATGTCGATGCCGCCGATGTTCTGGCGCGCACGCACTACACGCGGAGCTTCCCGTGCATCGTGCGTCACGGCAACGTGTGGGGCTGCCAGTTCCATCCCGAGAAATCCTCCGCGCTGGGACAGCGCATCCTTAAGAACTTCGTCAACATCGTCGAGGAGGCCGGCCGATGATCCTGTTCCCCGCAATCGATCTGATCGGCGGCAAGGTCGTGCGCTTGGAGCGCGGCGATCGCAGCCGCTGCAAGGTATATTCCGACGACCCCGTGGCCGTTGCCCGCTCCTTTGCCGAGCAAGGTGCGAACTGGGTGCATGTCGTCGACCTGTCCACTGCCTTTGGCGAGGACGAGGACGCATGCGCTGCCAACTCGACGGCGATCAAGGCTATCTGCGGCGTCGACGGTCTGTCCGTGGACGTGGGCGGCGGCGTCCGCTCGCTCGCACGCATCGACGAGCTGGCCGGCTATGGCGCGCGCCGTATTGCGCTGGGGACCGTGCTGGTGACCGAGCCGGGTTTTGCCGAGGTGGCAGCGCGCGGCTTTGGCGAGCTGCTGGTGGCAGACATCGCCGCCCGTGACGGCCAGGTCAAGGTGAACGGCTGGCGCGATGGCGCGGGCGTGGCGCTCGATGATGCGGTGGCGCAGCTTTCCGAGTTGGGCTTTAAGCATTTGGTGTACACCGACATCGCGCGCGATGGCATGCAGACGGGCATCGACGTGGCGGCGTATCGCCATGTGGCCGAGGTCGCGGGTTTTCCCGTCGTGGCTTCGGGTGGCATCTCGACACTCGACGATATCTGCGCGCTTGCCGCGGTGGGTGAGGATGCTATTGAGGGTGCGATCACCGGTCGCGCACTCTACGAGGGCAACTTTACGCTGGCACAGGCGCTGGCCGCCGCCCGAGGGGAGGAGTAACCCATGCTTACCAAGCGTGTGATTCCCTGTCTGGACGTTAAGGACGGCCGCGTGGTCAAGGGCGTCAACTTTGTGAGCCTGCGCGATGCGGGCGATCCGGTGGAGCTGGCGCGCGCCTACGACCGCGAGGGCGCGGACGAAGTCGTGTTCCTGGACATCACTGCGACGAGCGATAACCGTGCGACGACCATTGAGATGGCGGCGCATGCGGCCGAGGAGCTGGCCATTCCCTATACCGTGGGCGGCGGTTTTCGTGACCTGGCGGGCATGCGAACCATGGTGGCTGCCGGTGCCGATAAGGTGTCGCTCAACTCTGCTGCCGTGCGCGATCCGTCGCTGGTCAGCCAAGCTGCCGCTGCATTTGGCAGCCAGGCCGTGGTCGTGGCGATCGATGCCAAGCGTGTTGGTTTGCCCGGTGAGCCGGGAGCCGACAAGTGGGAGGTCTTTACCGCGGGCGGCCGTAACGCCACGGGTATCGATGCGGTGGCGTGGGCCGAGGAAGCGGCTCGTCGCGGCGCCGGTGAGATCTTGCTCACCAGCATGGATCGCGACGGCACCAAGGCTGGCTTCGACCTGGCACTCACCCGCGCCGTGGCGCGCGCGGTGCCGATCCCGGTGATCGCAAGCGGCGGCGTGGGCACGCTCGAGCATTTCGCCGAGGGTGTGATCGAGGGCGAGGCCGATGCCGTGCTGGCGGCGAGCGTCTTTCACTTTGGAACCTTCAGCATTCGCCAGGTGAAGGAGTACATGGCCTCGCAGGGCATCCCTGTCAGGTTGGACTTCTAGCGCTGCGGCTTGCCCAGGCACCGCATCTTGCCGCTCAAACCGTCGCTCGCGTACAAAGTACGCGTCGCTCCTCTTTCGCGGCAACCTGCGGCACCTGGACAACCCTCGCCGACCTGTGGGGCTTACTGTTATTACTTGGGAGAAATGATGACTGAGGTAGTAGAAGCTGCTGATCTTAAATACGACGCCCACGGGCTGATTCCTTGTGTGGTTCAGCAGTATGACACTGGCGAGGTGCTTATGGTTGCTTGGATGAACGAGGAATCGGTGGGGCTGACGCTCAAGACCGGGACCACGTGGTTTTGGAGTCGCAGCCGTCAGGAGCTCTGGAACAAGGGCGCGACGAGTGGCAACATGCAGGAGGTCAAGGAGCTCTGGGCCGACTGCGATAGCGATACGCTGCTGGTCAAGGTGGACTCGCCGGGCCCGGCCTGCCATACCGGCAACCGTACCTGCTTCTTTAAGCGCGTAAAGGGGGGAACACGATGAAGGTCGTGACGCCGTTCGAAGTCGCCGACTGCAACGCCGAACTCCTCCGCGCGGGCGTGCCGTGCCGCGTGCACCTGACCGATGCCTGCGGGGCGCAGTCGCTTTGGCTCGAGGCCGAGAAGGAAAGGCTCGATGAGGCCCATGCCGTCATCGTTGAATTCTTTGGGAAAAAGGGCGCAAAGCTTCGGTTCGATGAGACCGGTACTTACTTTACGCTGCAGTAACGAGAGGAAATAACCATGGGAGTCAGAACAGCTAACGTGCAGCCGGGAAATATCGGCGAGACGCTGACGGGACTAGCCGAGGTGATTCACGGTCGTCGCGATGCGTCGCCACAGGAGAGCTACACCGCCCGTCTGCTGACCGACGTCGAGGACGAGCTGCTCAAGAAGCTTGCCGAGGAGGCGAGCGAGGTGATCATGGCCTGCAAGGATAACGACCACGATCACATTCGCTACGAGGCCGGCGACCTGATCTACCACCTGCTCGTGACGCTCGAGCGCTACGGCATTACCCTCGACGAGCTGGCCGGCGAACTCAACGCCCGCCGCCACTAGTTATTGGGGACGTTCTTAAACGACCAGTTAGGCGAGGGGCGTGGACTCCCATTCTCCGGTGAGGTGGGGGATGTCGAGGGTTCGATAACCGCAGTCGTAGGCGTGGGCCTGAGCCTCGCGAATGTTCCAGCAGATGTCGCAGGCGCGGTGCGCGTCCGAGCCAAAAGTGATCGGCACCTCGGCGTGGACAAAGTGACGTAAAAGGCCGGTCGCGGGATAGTAGTCATCGAGGCCCTTGCGCGGTGCGGCCGTCGAGATCTCAACGCGGCGACCCGTATCGTGCGCGCACTCGGCCATCTGCTGCCAAAACGGCGCGGGGTCAAAGTCGGGCGCAAAGCCTTCCTTCGAAAAGCGCATGACTAGGTCGGGGTGAGCCATCACATCAAAGTTGAGCGGGCTCTCGCAGGCTCGGCACCAGTCATCGATATAGCGCTCCCACACGCCGCGTACGCCTAAGTTTTCCCAAACATGCAGGTTGGTATCGTCGTCGATCCAGCCACAAAGCGAATCGGGCGTATCGGGGCGCGCGACGCCCTCTGTCCCTGCCGTGCCCGCGGCACCTGCCGCAATGTCGCCCGGGTCGCCAATCCAATGCACGCTGCCCAAGCGCACCACGGCGCCCTGGGCCCAGCGCTCAACCAAGGGTTCGCAGCCCTCGTACCAATCGCATTCAAAACCGTAGATAAAGGTGAGCTCCGGCGCAATCTGCGCGGCGAGTTTGCGGGCGTCCTCAAAGGCCAGACGATGTGCCGGCAAGTCGCCCTCGACGACCTGCACCTCGCAGTTAGCATCCATGCTGGCGGGCAGGGTGAGGTGGTCGGTCGAGACCATGACGCGGCATCCGGCAGCGGTAGCGGCGCGGACGTTGTCCTCGAACGAGGCGTGGCCGTCCGAAAACGAAGTATGGGTGTGGCAATCGACCAGCGGGCAGGCGGGCATGGCGACTCCTTTGCATTTGGCGAATCCGTTCCATTGTAATGGCGCAGCCTCGGCGCGGCGGGAACGCTGCAGGTCGAAACCGACTGGAAAGGGCAGGCAGCGCGTGCCGGCGCCGGCGACTACTTGCTTTGTGCCGCCACGCGTTTGGCCTGCACCGTTACCATCGCGTGCCGCACGGCGGTGATGGGGCGATAGCGGATCATACGCGGTCCCGACCAGCGCATGACCTTGCGGATCTTCTCGCGCATGGCGGGCCGGTAACAATGCGAAGGACAGGCCGAGCAAAATGTCTTGGTGCCCATGTGCGGGCAGTGCTCAATGCGCGCGATGGCGTATTTCTGCAGCTCGGCGCATTCGGGGCAGAGCGTAATGGTCCGAAGGCCTAGCTTCACGCGCACGGGCTCATCGTCGCCAGCCTGCTCGACCGCATGCCCGCCGCCATGATGCCCGCGGCACCACAGCGCAATCATCTGCGACACCATTTGGGCCTCGCGCTCGCGTTTGCGTGCCAGCTCCGGTGTGTCGACCGGGCGTGCCATTAGCTCAGCCTCCCGTGCTCGACCGAAAGCGAGAAATCGGCAAACGCGCAGGTGCTGGCACGGTGGCTTACGAGCACAATGGTCTTGCCGCGGCGCTTGAGCTCGTCAACGGCCTGCATTACGGCTGCCTCGTTGAGAGCGTCAAGTGCGCTGGTGGGCTCGTCGAGCAAGATGAAAGGCGCGTCGTTGAGGAAGATGCGCGCAAGGCCGATGCGCTGGCGCTCGCCGCCCGAAAGCGAGTCGCCCAGCTCGGCAACGGGCGTGTCGAGACCCTGCGGCAGGCGGTCGATGAGGGCGGTAAGCGAAGCGGAGCGGCAAGCGTCGAGCAGCTCGGCATCGGTGGCGCTGGCGTGCGCAACCAGCAGATTCTCGCGTACGGTGCCGCAGAACAGATGTGTGTCCTGGGTCATATAGGCCTCGTGGCTGCGCAGGCTCGCCGTGTTGATGTGGCGGGCGTCGACGCCACTCACCGTGATGGTGCCAGCTGCGGGGTCCCAAAAACGCATGAGCAGCTTAAGCAGCGTCGACTTGCCCGAGCCCGAGCGCCCCATGATGCAGGTCATAGTGCCGGGCGCAAAGGTGCAGGTCACGTCGTCGAGGATGAGGCTCGAAGCGGGGTCGTTCGCGGCCTGCTCTGTGGCGTCGGCACCGCCCGCGTCCACGCCGCCCGCATAGCTAAAGCTCACATGCTCGGCTGCGGCGCCGGCAAACTCAACGTCCTGTCCGTCGGCGACCTCGGCGCACTGGGGTTGCTCGTCGAGCAAATCGAGCACGCGTGCGCTCGAGGCGAGCGTCTCCTGCAGTGAGGCGCCCAGGCGGCTCACGGCCATTACCGAGCCAAACGACGACACAAAGGTAAAGACGGCGACAAACGCTGCGGCAAAGTCAATCGTTCCCGCAGCCACCAGCTGCAGCGCACGCCCGAGCATCACCAAATTGGCCGCAAGAATAAGCGTATCGGCTACGGCCTCGCTGGCCGCCTGGCGGCGCTTGAGGCGCGCGTCCACGGCGCCGACTTGTTCGGTCAGCTTGCCCAGGGCACGGCTGCGATCGGCGCCACCGGCAAACTGGATAGTCTCGGACGCGCCGCGTAGACTGTCGAGCACAAAGGCACCCAGCTTACCGGCGCCCTCGCGGCTCTGGAGGCCGGTGGTGCCGCATGCCTTGGCCGAGGTCAGGGGCAGCAGCACGCCCAGGGCCGCGTAGGCCACGAGCGCGATGCCCGCGAGCTCGGGGCTCACAGCCAGCAAAAAACCCTCAAACACAACGGTGCAGACCAGAGCGATGGCAATGGGCGAGATGGTGTGCGCGTAGAAGACCTCGAGCAGTTCGATATCCGAGGTGACCAGGCTTACGAGCTCGCCCTTGCCGCGGCCCTCGAGCTTGGCGGGGGCGAGCTGGCGCAGGGCGCCAAACACCAGGTCGCGAATGTGCGCGAGCAGACGGAATGCGATGTAGTGGTTGCAGAGCTGCTCGCCGTAATGGAGCGGCCCGCGTGCGATGCCACAGACGGCGCAGGCCACGCATGCCGCGACAAGGCCCAGGCCCAGGGCATTGTGGCCCAGGGCCGACATAAGGCCAAGGGCGCCAAAGGCCGGCACGAACGCGGCGGTGAGCATGCCAATGCTGCCCAGCGCGACGGCTAGCACAAGCCAGCCGGCAAGCGGTCGGACGAGCCCCATCATGCGCCACATGATGGACGGCGCCGAGCGACGGGCGCGGCCGGAGTCAGGCGCCGCGGTAGCGGAAGACGAGCCGGCACCGTTGAGGCCATCGGTACAGGCAGTACTGCCGCCAACAGCCTCAACCGCGCCTGCATCCTCGGCATCATCCTCCGCATACGCATATGCCGAGAGCTGCTCCTGGCTGTTCCACATGCGCGCATAGGCGCCCGCGGTTGCCAAGAGCTCGCCGTGAGTCCCGTGCTCGACAATGCGACCGCGTTCCAGCACCAGAATCCGGTCGGCGTCCACGATCGTCGACAGGCGGTGTGCCACCACAATTACAGTGTGCTCGCCGGCGAGCGACGCGATGACCTCGCCAATCGCGGCCTCGCTCGCGGCGTCCACATTGCTCGTCGCCTCGTCAAAGACATAGATCGGCGAGTCGTGCAGCAGGGCGCGGGCCATGCATACGCGCTGGCGCTGGCCGCCCGAAAGGTTGGTGCCGCCCTCGTTAATCACCATGTCGAGCCCGCCGTTGGCCTGCACAAAGGCCGCCACGCGCGTGCGGTCGAGCGCGCGCAAAAGCTCGGCGTCGGTGGCGTCGGGCTGGGCAAGCAGCAGGTTGTCGCGCAGGGTGCCGGCAAACAGGTAGCCGTTGGTGGGCACCAGGGTGACGGCACGCATGAGTGAGGCAGCTGTGGCATCGCGCAGCTCGACGCCGCCAATGCGAACGCTGCCACGGTAGGCACCCTTGCGGCCCGCGATAATCCCCGCGAGCGTGGACTTGCCGCCGCCGCTTTCGCCCACGAGTGCCACGAGCGAGCCGTGCGCAATGGTCACGCTGGCGCTGCCCAGCACCGTGCGGTCGCCGTATGCATAACTCACGCCCGCGAGCTCGATATCGCCGCGACCGTCAAGCTCAACATCGCCGCGCTCGGGCTCGGGTGTATCCAAAATGCCAAACATGCGGCGCGAGGCGGCCATGCCGTTCATGGCCGTGTGGAACAGCGATCCCAAGCGGCGCATAGGCAAAAAGAACTCCTGCGACAGAAAGACGATGAGGAAGGCAGCCTCAAAGCCAATCTTGCCCGTGGCGAGCTGCAGCGTGGCTACGATAATGCCGAGCGCGGCGCCCATATAGACGACCAGGTCCATAACGCAAATGGAGCGCAGCTGCATCACCAGCAGGCGCATGGTCGCTGTGCGGAAACGCTCGGACTCGGCGTTGATGCGCTCGTGCCAGCTGCGATCGGCCTGGTAGACCTTAAGGGTGGTGAGACCCTGCACGGCCTCCAGGAACATGCCGCCCAGATCGACATAGCTGCCCCAGTACTCGGCACCGATCTTTTTGGCGTTGCGCATGACCATCATGATGGAGACGGGGATGACCGGAACGCAGGCGAGCAGCAGCGCGGCGGGAAGACCCGCCTGGCCCACGAGCAGTACAAACAGCGTGATGGGTGCCAAGCCGGCAAAGAAGAGCTGCGGCAGGTAACCGCCAAAGTACACCTGGAGTTGCGCGGCGCCCTCGACGCTGGTCTGGACGGCCTCGGCGGTGGGGACGGTCTCGGTGTAGGAGGGGCCGAGTGCGGTGAGCTTGTCGTAGACGAGCGAGCGCACGCGGCGGACGGCCTCGAACGCGGCCTTGTCGCCGGCGCGTTGGGCCAGGTAGATGGAGGCGGCGCGCACGATGATGGCGGCGGCGAGCGGTAGGGCCGCCTGTGCGAGGGCATCGACGGCGAGCGCGGCGGAAAGACCGTCCGTGACGATGCCGCCCAAGATGCGCGCAAGCACCCACATCACCGTGATGTTTGCCATGAGTGCGATCCACTTAAACAGGACACTTGCCATAATGTAGGGCGTTGCCTGCGGAACCAGGGAGAAGAGCCGCTTCTCGAACATGAAACCTCCTATGCCGTAACGGTGTCGGGCGGGGTCCTCGGCAGCCGCTTAGTTAGCCAAATGCAACTAGAGTAACATCGTGCAGCGGATAAGTATGCCGAGGGTAATTTTTAGCCGATGAACTGCGTAGAAAGTTCAAAATTGTTGAGTGCGGCGAACTTTGTGGTGGATGGAGTGCGGGCGCAATTCTGATCGTGTGCGGCCCCGCTTCAAAACGTGTACGTCAGCCTCCAAAACCGACAAAAAATGACATGTTTGGAGGCTGACGTACATGTTTGGATGAGGGCGAGGGTGACGACGGACGAAAGTCACGCCTGTGCCACGTCCGATGTGCTAGCGTTTGGGTGAACAAAACGAGCCCGTGCGGAAAGGATCCGGACCGTATGCAACGTGGAAGTACATCTCCGCTGTCCCGCGAGACCGATGCGCCCGAAACCATCGTCAAGCTGGAATGCGACATCGACGACGCGTCACCCGAGGTGCTCGCCTACGCCGCCGATCGCCTGCGCGAGGCGGGTGCGCGCGAGGTACACTGGCTGCCCCTCTACTGCAAGAAAGGCCGTCCCGGCTGGCAGCTGCAGGTGATCTGCTCGCATGAGGATATCGAGCGCCTGCAGACGATTATCTTTTTGGAAACCACGACTAATGGCATCCGGCGCCAGGTCATGGAGCGCGTTTGTCTGCCGCGTCGCTTTGAGCAGGTCGCAACGCCTTGGGGCGAGGTGTCCGTTAAGGTAGCCACCCTGCCCGATGGCAGCGAGCGCGCGGCGCCCGAGTACGAGGACTGCGCCCGCCTTGCCCGTGAGCACAACGTGCCGCTCCAACGCGTGATGCAGACGGCCCAAGCCGCGGCACTGCGATTTGAGTAACGCGGCCGGTGGCACGCCACGCCCGGCCCCATCAACCCCACCCGAAAGGACTTCCCATGAAATGTCTCATCGCCTCCGACATCCACGGCTCGGCATATTGGGCCGAGCGCCTGTGCACTGCCATCGAGTCCGAGCAGCCCGACCGCATCGTGCTGCTGGGCGACCTGCTCTATCACGGCCCGCGTAACGACCTGCCGCGCGATTACGCCCCCAAGCGCGTGATTCCGCTGCTCAACGCCCTGGCCGACCGCATCATCGCGGTGCGCGGCAACTGTGACGCCGAGGTTGACCAGATGGTGCTCGACTTTCCCGTCATGGCAGACTACGCCACGCTGTTCGACGAGGCCGGCCGCGAGCTGTTCCTGACGCATGGCCATGTCTTTGGCGCCGGCATGCACAACAGCGTCGACCACGCGCCTGCGCTGCCCGAGGGCTCCGCGCTCGTCTACGGTCACACGCATATCAAGGTTAACGAGGCAAGCGAGGCGCACCCGGGCCTGTGGCTGTTCAATCCCGGCAGCGTGAGCATTCCCAAGGACGGTACGCACAGCTACGGTATCTATGAGGGCGGCGCGTTCCGTCACGTGATCCTGGAGGAGGAATAACCATGGCGCAGCATATGGCTCAGCAAAATGCCGAGGGTTCGCGCGACCTGTCGACGCTGGTAGATGCGTCGGCCGAGCTGCAGCATCTGGTGCAGACCATCTGGCGCCTGCGTCAGCCCGATGGCTGCCCGTGGGACCGCGAACAGACGCATCAGAGCATCGGCAAGAACATGATCGAGGAAGCCTACGAGGCGCTCGACTGCATTGAGGCCGACGACGCGGCACACCTGCGTGAGGAGCTGGGCGATGTGCTCATGCAGGTCGTGCTGCATGCGCAGATTGCGGCGGACGCCGGTGAGTTTACGCTGGCCGATGTGGCACGCGATATCGACGCCAAACTCATCCGCCGCCACCCGCACGTGTTTGGCGACGTGGATGCCGAGAACTCCGACGAGGTGCTCAAGATCTGGGACGAGGTCAAGCTTGCCGAGAAGGCCGTCAAGGACAAGGCCGTGGCAGCAGGCGAGGCGGTACCCGAGGGCCTGCTCGACGGCGTGCCCACGCATCTGCCGGCATTGATGCAGGCGCAGAAGGTGTCGCGCAAAGCAGCGGCCGTGGGCTTTGAGTGGGAGACGGTCCAGGATGTGTGGGACGAGGTTGCCGGGGAGCGTGCCGAGTTTGAGGCCGAGGAGCCCGGCTCGCCCGAGCGCGAGATGGAGTTTGGCGACCTGCTCTTTGCCCTGGTCAACGTTGCGCGCAAGGAGGGGATTGACGCCGAGAGTGCCCTGCGCGCCAGTACGGCAAAGTTCCGCCGCCGCTGGGCCGCGATGGAGCAGATGGCAGCCGACGTTCACGTGGATCTTGCCGAGCTTTCGACCCACGGCCTCAACGACCTCTGGGATGCCGCCAAGGCGGAGGAGTAAGACTGCGGGAACGACGGGCTGACATGCCTCATCGTTCCCGCTAAATAATTCGAAAAACAATTGTATCCTTCGGCTAACTTAGGGCATAATGCAAAAAGTGCGACGGCTAACTTACGGAGGCGCACCGACGGTGCGCAGTCGGCCAGTCGCTTGCATCCACTACGTTTCCAAGTGAGAGGGAGACAACATGAGCGATATTTTGGACGTCTACGGTCGTGAGGTGCTCGACAGCCGCGGCAATCCCACCGTCGAGGTCGAGGTCGTGCTCGAGGACGGCAGCTTCGGCCGCGCAATGGTGCCTTCGGGCGCTTCGACCGGCGCCTTTGAGGCCTGCGAGCTGCGCGATGGCGACAAGGGCCGCTACCTGGGCAAGGGCGTTTCGCAGGCCGTCGAGCACGTCAACAACGAGTGCGCTAACGCCGTCGTGGGCCTCGACGCCTTCGACCAGCGCGCCGTCGATGCCGCGCTGATTGCCGCGGACGGTACCCCCAACAAGACCAGGCTCGGTGCCAACGCCATCCTGGGCGTGTCGCTGGCCGTTGCCCGCGCCGCTGCCGAGTCGGCGGGTCTGTCGCTGTACCAGTACCTGGGCGGCGTCAACGCCCACCTGCTGCCCACACCCATGATGAACATCCTCAACGGCGGCGTGCATGCCGACAATAACGTCGACTTCCAGGAGTTCATGATCATGCCGGTGGGCGCCCCGAGCTTTGCCGAGGGCCTGCGTTGGTGCGCCGAGGTCTACCACACCCTCAAGGGCGTGCTGCACGAGGCCGGCCTGGGCGGCGGCGTGGGCGACGAGGGCGGCTTTGCCCCCAACCTTAAGACCAACGCCGAGCCGTTCGAGTACATCACCAAGGCCGTGGAGAAGGCCGGCTTTAAGCCCGGCGTCGACTTCATGTACGCCATGGATCCGGCCTCGACCGAGTTCTACAACGCCGAGACCGGCATGTACGAGCTCAAGGGCGAGGGTGTGGAGTACACGAGCGCCCAGATGGTTGATTACTGGGAGAAGCTTGTCGACACCTATCCCATCATCTCCATCGAAGACGGCATGGCCGAGGAGGATTGGGACGGTTGGGTCGAGCTTACCCGTCGTATTGGCAACAAGGTGCAGCTGGTGGGCGACGACTTGTTTGTCACCAACACCGAGCGCCTTAAGAAGGGCATTGAACTGGGCGCCGCCAACGCGATTCTGGTCAAGGTCAACCAGATCGGCACGCTCACCGAGTCGCTCGAGGCCATCGAGACCGCCAAGGAGGCCGGCTATGCGTGCATCGTGAGCCACCGCTCCGGCGAGACCGAGGACTCCACGATTGCCGACCTGGTCGTGGGCGTCAACGCTGGTCAGATCAAGTCGGGCGCTCCGTGCCGCAGCGACCGTATCGCCAAGTACAACCAGCTCATCCGCATCGAGGACGAGCTTGAGGGCAGCGCGCGCTACGCCGGCAAGACCGCGTTTTACAACATTCGCTAAACAAGCGGTGCTCGCGGGGCGGGGTTGACTCGGCTCCGCTCCACTTCTGATGGCCGCCATTGGGCGCTGGGCCACACGGCTCAGCGCCTTTTTTATGTCGAGCAAAGGCTGGCGAAGGCGGTGCGCATGCTCGTGCTATAACTAAAGGACTTAGCGCAAACAAACCTCAACCGCACAAGGCGCACATGGATCAGATTTACGACAACAGGCACTATTCCGCCGGTTCGCGCGAGCCGTCGCCTCGCCCTGCGCGCACGGTGCAGCTCGGTGGGTCCGCCTACGCCGGCGCCGACCGCTCCACGCAGCGCCCGACAAGTATCTCGCGTCCCAATGCTCAAGTGAATACTTCGACAGATGGACCAGTACGTCCGACACGTTCGCCGCATTCGTCGCGTCCCTCGGCCCAGACGCACGACAAATCGAGCAGACCTTCGAGCCGTCTTTCGGGCGCGGACTTTATGCGCTACGCCAACGACAATGCGGTGGTCAAGGCGATCTATGACTTTACGCATGGCTCTCTGCGCCTGCTGTTTATCGGTATCGTGGTGGCGCTGGCGCTCGTGAGCCTGTATTTTCCCGTACGCGACCTGTACGTGGCTAAGCGTTCGAGTGATATCTTGGCCAAGCAGGTCGAAATTCGCGAGCAATATAACGACGAGCTGCAAAAAAGCGTCGACAAGCTGCTCTCGGAGGAGGGCATCAAGGATGCGGCGTCCGAGGACCTGGGCCTGGTAATGCCTGGCGAGACTAGGATTGATGTCTTGGGCCTGGATGGCGATTCGGACTCGTCGTCGGCTGAAAAGAAGTCGTCGAACGCCAAGAAGGCCAGCGAGGTGGCCAAGGAGATCGAAGAAGTCGGCAAGGACGCGCCGTGGTACATTCAGACGCTCGACATGCTGTTTGGATTTAACGGCGTCGAGGGTCAGACGGTCGCGTCCAGCGGCGAGTAGGCGAGTAACGCCCGGAGGGGAGCCCGCAATGGCAGAGTGCAAACGATATAAGGTGGCCGCGATCGACCTGGGAACGGTGTCGTCGCGACTGGTGCTGGCGCAGGTCGAGGCCGGGGCGATCGTGGAATCGTCCAAGCATACCGAGATCACCGACTTGGGCGAGGGCGTGGACGCGACGGGGCGCTTTTGCGAGGCGGCCGTTGAGCGCGTGCTCGCTGCGTGCCGCATGTTTGTGGACGAAGCCCGTGCCTTTGGGGCCGTGCGCATCTGCACCACATGCACGAGCGCCGCGCGTGATGCGTCCAACGCCGCCCTGCTGCTAGACGGCCTGCGCGAGCTGGGGCTCGAACCGCAGGTGATTCCGGGCGAGGTCGAGGCGCGCCTGACGTTTTTTGGCGTGGCACACGACTTTGCTGGCGAGCGCATCATCGTCGCCGATTCGGGCGGTGGCTCCACGGAGCTCGCGACGGGCGTCTATGCGCCTGAGCGCGGGGTCTTTGCGCTGGAGGGAACGCGCTCACTGGACATCGGTTGCCGTCGCGTGACGGAGCGGTTTTTCTCGGCGCTGCCGCCTGCAGACGGCGAACTTGCGGTTGCCGCCGCGTGGGCGGGCGAGCAGTTCTCCTCCTATTTTGAGGGCCTGCCCAGCGACTTTGAACGTGCCGAGCGTCTCGTTGCGGTGGGCGGTACCGTCACCACGCTCGTGGCGCTGGTCCACGAGCTGGAGCCGTACGACTCGAGCTTTGTTCATCTGCGCGAGCTTTCGATGGATCAGGTTTCGGCCGCCATCGAGCGCATGTCTGTGCTGGACGCAGAAGGCATCGCTGCGCTACCGGGCGTGCAGCCCAAGCGTGCGGGCGTGATTCTCGCTGGCGCCGTGGTGATTCGCGAACTCATGCGCGCCGGCGGCTACAGGGCGCTTACCGTGAGCGAGAACAGCCTCCTCGCCGGCATGGCAGCAACCATCAACGAGACTCTCGACGGCGCGACCCCCACCATCGCCTGGACCCCCACTCTCAGCACACTCTAAAAGTAGTCTTTTTGGGACGGGGCTTTTTTAGCTACATGGTCCGCCCGAGCCTTTCCGTGAATGAGTTTTCTGGGACGGGGATTAAAAAATCATTAGGTACACAATGATTTTTTAATCCCCGTCCCAGAAAACTCATTGGGTGGGCGGAAAAGTAGTCAAAAAAGCCCCGTCCCAAATTAGCTGCCCTGCAGTTGACGGCATCTAAAAGAAACGAGCCCGCATCCCAAAGGGACACGGGCTCGTAAACAATACGTGGTAGGGGCGGTGGGACGTCTGCGTATTTGCTGTGCAAATCCGCACCGGCTTCGGCCGCCTGCCGGCGCCCTCGCCGGCTCGCTGCGGACGCTGCGCGTCCGCTTGACGCTCGCCCCCTCGCGGGTTCGAGCCCCACCGGCGTGCAAAAGAAACGGGCCCGCATCTCTGGGAGATACGGGCCCGTAAAAGCCAATGGTAGGGGCGGTGGGACTCGAACCCACAATCCTTGCGGCGAGAGATTTTAAGTCTCCTGCGTATGCCAATTCCGCCACGCCCCCGTGAGACTAGAAGTCTAGCACAAGCCGTCCGTTACGCGTTGACGGCCATCGAGTGTTGGCCCGACTTCTCCAGGAACTCCTGGAACTTGGCCTCGTCGCCCTTGTTCTTGTACTGCAGGGCCAGCAGGTACTCCAGGCGGCAGCGCTTGACCGGGTCGTCGCCGACATCCTCGAGCATGCGCTCCAGTTCGGGAATGTCGTTGTGGCGCTTGAGGATCATCGTGTCGTACATCAGCTGACACTCGTGCGCGACTGCCTCGGCCTGACCGCCCTCAAAGCCCTTGATCTCGTGCAGCAACTCCTTGGACTTTTTGCGGTCCTCCTGGCCAACGTAGTAGTTAAAGGCCTTAATTACCAGGTCGACGCGCTGCATCTTGGGCAGGTTGAGCCCCAGCAGCAGGTCGAACATTTCGCCAGCGCGCTCGTGGTCCTCGCGCAGCAGATAGGAGTTCAGGCGCAGGTAGTCGCGGTTGTAGCGCGGGTACAGCATGCTGGTGAGTTTGCCGTCGAGCAAACGATCGAACTCGTCCCACTGCTTGGCGGCCATAAGCTGCTGCAGGCGTTTAAACGTGGTGCGTTTTTTAACGCTAAAGAACACCGACACGGCGATACAAATAATGACGACGGCGGTCCAGAGTGTGCGGGAATCGGGCATATTGAGCTCCTCGGTCGCTCATAAAACAGGCGGTATGACAACACGTACTAGATGTATTATACGCAGCGCGCAGGCAAACTGGTACAAAAGTGCATCGAGGCCGAGCACCATCGCTCGCTGCGGTACACTTACCTAAAGTAAACCATGAAGGGAGACATTACCTATGAAGAAGATCGTTTTGGCTTGCGGTGCTGGCGCTGCTACTTCCACGCTCGTTGCCCAGAAGGTCGCTACCATGCTCGACGCCAACGGTTATGCCGGCAAGTATGAGATCGTGCAGTGCGCCATCTCCGAGGCCAAGGACGCTTGCGACGAAGGCGCCGACCTGCTGATCGCCACCACCGTTGCCCCCGAGGGCCTCACCTGCCCGTACGTGAGCGGCGTGCCCTTCATGACCGGCATGAACCGCGTTGCTGCCGAGAAGGCCGTTCTCGACGTCATGGCTCAGTAGGCGCTGCCTGTATGAATGAGCAGAACGCCAATCCGGTCGAGCTCTTTGGCATGCGCGTCGCCCATGTGGGCATCAACGCCGCCGACCCGGCAGACGCCTTGGAGATCGCGGAGCTGTTCTCGACGATGATGGGCTTGCCCGTTATCGAGACCCCGGTTTCGTACTTTAACGATTCGCTGGTCGAGGTCATGAAGCAGAACGGTCGTGGCACCAAGGGCCACATCGGCTTTGCCGTCAACGACATCGATGCGGCCGAGAAGTGGTTTGCCGAGCGTGGGCTCGAGGTTAACGAGGAGTCGCGCGCGCTGCTGCCCGACGGTTCTACCAAGCTCGTGTACTTTAAGCGCGAGTTCGCCGGCTTCGCCGTGCATCTGTGTCGCGAGTAGCGCACAAACTGCCATAACGAACAAAAGGGATAGGGCCGCATGGCCTTATCCCTTTTTTACGCCGAGGGGCTTCCTATCGTGGCAGGCGAATCGTAAAGCGGCTGCCGACGCCTTCGACCGAGGTCACGCCAATAACGCCGCCATGGCTATCGACAATCCACTTGGCAATGGCAAGCCCCAGACCCGAGCCCTGCGCGCCGGCATCGCGTGCGTTGTCGGCGCGGTAGAACCGTTCAAACGCGTGAGCTGCGGATTCCTGATTCATGCCGATACCCTCGTCCTCAACACTTATGTCGATCGCGCCCGTGCCCGTATCCTGCGCTACGCCAAAGGTGATGGACGTGCCCGCGTCCGAATACTTGGCGGCGTTTTGCACGATCACGCGCAGGGCCTGCTTCACGAGCGCCACGTCGACAGAAGCATCGCAGCGCGGGTCGCTGGCGAGCGCAGTGTCGTACGCCAGCCGATACGTGTGCACAGCATCGATCATCTGCGATTCCTCGCATACCTCGCCGACCAGTGCGGCCAGGTTGGTATTCGCACGCCGCAGGACCGTGCGTCCGGCATCGCCGCGCGCCAAAAACAGCAGCTGCTCCACGAGCTCTTGCATGTGCTCGCTTTCGGCCTTGAGGGACGCGATGGATTCTGTCAGCACGTCCGGGTCGTCTTTGCCCCAGCGGTCGAGCATGTTCACGTAGCCCTGAATCACCGCGATGGGCGTGCGCAGCTCGTGGCTCGCATCGTTGACAAAGCGCATCTGCTGTAGCTTGGCCTCTTGCATCTGGCGCAGCAGGCGGTTGAGCGCGACCTCGATGCTCGCCAGGTCGGCGTCGCCGGTGGTGACGCTCGGCGAGTCGACACTCGCGCGTTCGATTGCCTGCTCCAGCGTTTCCATCTTGCCGTCGGAGAGCTGCATGCGGCCGAGCTCGTCCACGCGCAGGGCCAGGTCGTTGAGCGGTGCCATGGTGCGGCGCACGCGGCGAGCGCCGCTGAGCATGTTGAGCACGCTGATGACTTGCCCGCCCGCAACGACAAGATAGAGGGGCCACAGCGCGATGAGGTCCTGCGCGAGGGGGAAGGTCTTGGTGGTGCGCGCAAGCTCGACGGTATAGGTGAGCGTGGCCAGGTCCAAGCCGCGCGCGGGCGCAAACGACATGCCGTGAACGCTAGCGCCGGGGATCCATCCTGCGGTAAACGTGCCGTCGGGCAGTGTCTGGTTGTAGCCATAGACCAGAATCGCCGCCGCAACAACCAGCAGCCACAGATCGAGCCAGACGTAGCTCATCAGGCGGCGCCACATGTAGCTCCAGTTGATGGCGCGGGCAATGGAGGTGACGCGCTTGGTCTCGGCGTTATGCGCGGCAGACATAGCCCACCCCGCGCACGGTCTGGATGATGCGGGCGCCGCCGGCGTCTTCAATCTTGGCGCGTAGGTGCGCGATGTGCACGTCGACGTTGTTGGTGTCGCCTACGTATTCGTAGCCCAGCGCCTCGTGCGCGATGCGCTCGCGCGTGAGCACGGTGCCGGCATGCGCCATAAGCAGGGCGAGGACGTCGAACTCTCGGGCCGTGAGTACGATGGTTGAACTACCAACGATGACTTCGCGGCGGTCGGGATCGAGCGCAACCGAGCCCACGGTGAGCACGGCGGGGGAGGGCGAGGCGGATGCCTGGGTCGAGTCGCCAGCCGGGGGTATCGCAGCGGCGTTCCCGGCCGCGCCGCTCGCCGCGCCCGTCCCGATGCCGCCAACGCTCGAAGCCGCCCGCACGGCCTTCGCGCGCTTCAACGCCACGCGGATCCGTGCGAACAGCTCCTCAATCGCAAACGGCTTGGTCAGGTAATCGTCGGCGCCGGCGTCGAGCCCGGCTACCTTGTCCATCACGGCATCGCGCGCGGTGACCATGATCACCGGCACATCCTTGTGCTTGCGCACGCGCCGCAGCACCTCCATACCGTTGAGCTGCGGCAGCAGCACGTCGAGCAGAATCAGATCGTAGTCGCGCTCCAGCGCCAGGTCGGCGGCGGTGCGGCCGTCGGCGGCGTGCTCCACCTGGTAGCCCTCGTGCTCCAGCTCGAGCGTCACAAAGCGGGCGATTTTCTCCTCGTCCTCTACGATCAGGATTCGTGCCATGCGTGCCCCCGTCTGCGATTACTTGTCGTCGTTCAGATTTTGCTTGATATCGTCTGCGGCATCGGCGGCGTGATTCATCAGGTTGTTGATGCTGCCGGGCACGTCGCCGTCGCTATCGATGCGGTAACGCATGCCAAAGAACAGACCGATCAGCATCAGCCATATCGTGGCGCCCCAGGCAAACAAGGCGACGATGGGAATCAGGATGGGGATGTTAAGGATGATCGCATCGCGGCGCGTGGCGATAAACTTGGTGTCCAGGCTCAGGCGGAAGAGCTTTTTGAGGTACTCCCACACGCTGTCCATCTTCTTGGAGAAGTCGGTCTTTTCGCTCGACTTCTCGTAGGCGGCCTGCGCGGCGACCATCTCGGCCGAGGGCTCATCTACCGGCTCGGACTCGGTGGCGGCGTGCGCCGACGTGGTCTGGGTCTTGCCTTGCGACTCGAGCCAAATAATGGCGTCCAAAACGTTGCCGTCGGCGGCATCGAGTGCTGCCTTGGCATCGGTGTAACTCACGTTGCACTTGGTGCGGATGGTTTCAACTTTTTCGAGGTCGTCCATGACCTGTCCTTTCGTTCGATGGGCGCGACGCCGGGCGATTTGCCCGGGCGCGAGCGTTGCGTTCGGCGGCCTGCGTCGCGCGGCGCCGCCCCGCCCTTGGTCGAACTCTATAGTGCAGGTTATAGATTAAGCGATTCTTGAGCCAAGATTAATGTTGGATGAGTTTTTGGGTGACGCGGAGGCGGCCTTTGAGGCAAGCGCAGGCCGAGCGGCTAGAGCCCAAGGGTAAATTTGTGTCCGCACGGCGAGATATACTTATTGTCAACGTTGAGGGCGCGTCAGGGCAAAGCTGCCTAGCGCCCGCGAAATCAGAGGGGCCGCCGTGCCGCATGGCGCAAACGAGTGGGGTCCCGACGCAAACAGGGGGTCATACGTGCATATCTACGCTATGAGCGACATTCACGGGTGCTTGGACGCCTTTAAGGCATCGCTTTCCACCGTCGACCTCGATGCCGAGGATTCCAAGCTGGTTTTGCTTGGCGACTACTGCGACCGAGGCCCCGATTCACTCGGGGTCTTCGAGCTCGTCATGGACCTGCAAAAGCGCTACGGCGATCGCGTCGTGGCGCTGCGCGGCAACCACGAGGAGATGTTCCTCGAGTACATTGACGAGGTGGACGATCCCAATTTTACGCAGGCATGGATACTTGCCGATAGTAATCTGGCAACGGCTAAGAGCTTCCTAGATGCCGAGGCGTTCAAGCACGTTAAGCACCTGTTGAGGCTCAGGAAGTTCGAGGAGGCCTACGCCTATACGGTTGAACGCATGAAGGTCGAACATGCGGACGTCATCGCGTGGGTTCGCAAGCTCCCTTACTTTTACGAGAGTCCCTTCGGCCAGGTCTTTGTGCATGCCGGCATTGACGAAGGTGCCGGGGAGTACTGGAAGCTCGGCACATCTGACGAGTCGTTTACTATGACGCTGCCCGATTACGTGGGGCGTAAGTTCTATCTGGATGTTATCGCCGGGCACATCAATACCGAGGCGGTCTCGGGCATTGCGGGCTACCGCGGTATCTGGCATGACGGAGCCAGCCATTTCTACATCGACGGGAACGTAGTTCAGCACGGCGAGGTCGTCGTGCTGAACTACGACTCAGAGACAGGGAAGTACAGCGGACAAGGGCTGGAGTAGGTTGGCGGGCGATTAGTTCTCCTACGGCCTACACAACGCTACTTTAAGCCATTCGTTCATCGCCGAAGAGGGCTGCCGTTGCCATTTTTTACCCTTTGGTCTAAGTTGAAGTTCAATGGTGCCGGAGACATAACGGCTGAATCGCAGTTCCAGGGCGTTCAAGTCCCCTTTGTCCCAGTCTTTAATGTGCTGGTATAGGCAATGGTATTCGTGCTGTTCGTTGCTTAAGGCGTGAGCGACATCAAGGTATGCGAGCAAGGAAATGAGCACGTGCCATTGCTGGTTGAGATTGTCGTGCGCGTTGTCGGTAAAGGGTTTAAAGGGGTCGATTCTTGCGATCGTATTGCCGCTATCATCAAACTGGTAGTGGTAATACCCCTGCTCATCAGGGTGTTCCTTGAGTCTGAATTTGAGTGCGAAATAGAAGGCAACATTCTCTGGCAGCTCTTTTGCTAGCGTGTCTGATATCGTTCTTTGATTGTTTTTGAGTTTGGAGATAAGCTCGTCACAATCGAGGAGTTTGGAGCGCGCTTCTGAGCCATCGGTATCGTTGAGAATCTGTCTGAGGTTATCAAGAACGTCGCTGCCAAGTTCGTTAAGCGCGCATATGGTTTGACCTAGTCTGTAGGTTGGGTCACTAGTGCTGCTTTCGGGAATATACTCGCAAGGCTCGTTGCACCATCCAATGAAGTCCTTGACGTCTATCGACTCGACAGAAGGCCTGTTGACACGGGTGAAAAAGTCCTGGATTTCGTTCAAATCGGCGTGCTTGGCTTCGTTCATAGCTGGATTCCTTTCTCATCAGGAAACATGTCTCATTATAGGCATACCTGCGGTCGTAGTGGCTAGGGGCGCCAGTGCTAGTGAGGGTTCCAGAGAAGGAAGCGGCGCACCCTCGGAACAGCCAGGAATCAAGGTCTAATACTTTTCCCGAGAAGTGAACGAGCTAAATCGGACCCCCGAAGCATCGACACTTTAGGAGTGCCGTTTCCTGCGGTTTCGGTACTGAGATCCTGCGATTTTGCCGTCGAAAAATGCGGATGTTTCAGGGGTTCAAAAACAGCCGTTCACTTCTCGGGAAAAAGTATTAGACCTCGACAGCGGGGGATGGGGTGCCGGTGTAAAACGGCGTCAAGGGTTGGTCGAGCAGGCTGTTTCTCCATTGATGTCCGCACGGCGTGTGACACTTACCCTGCCGCCCTGCTCTGCCGCGGCGGCATGTACCCGAACAGCGACCCTCTAAGGAGTTCGATATCGATGAGTGATAACACCAAGCATCTCGCAAAGAAGTGCGTCAAGGACGCGGGGCCGTGCCTCGTGCTGTGCCTTGCCGGCGCAGCGGTCGCGCTGCTGGCTGTTCTGGGGCCGTTCGACGTGCTCCGAAGTGCCGTCTCTCTACACATTTGCATGGCTCTTGCCGGCGCCATGATGACCGGCGGCGCGCTCGATCTGGTTTTTTGGGTGCTTGACCCGTTTGGATGGAAGAACGAGGGGTAAGCCCTAAGGGATGGAAGGGCTGGAACGATTGGCTTAGTGATCGTGCAGAATGCGGGCTAGCGACTTACAGGGAAGTGGTGATCCGATGACGGTCTATGTGACGGGCGATATTCACGGCGGCGTCGACATGCAAAAGCTGCGCGACTGGGATCTTGGGGATAGTTTGACGAGCGACGACTATCTCATCATCGCGGGCGACTTTGGCTTTCCGTGGGATTTCTCTGCCGAGGAATGCGCCGACATCGCTTGGCTGGAGTCGCGCCCCTATACCGTGCTGTTCATCGACGGCAACCACGAGCGTTTCGATCACTGGGCGGAGCGACCCATGGAGTTGTGGCACGGTGGGCTGACGCAGCGCCTGTCGGATACCTCTCCCGTACGGCGCCTGACGCGCGGCGAGGTTTTTGAACTCGATGGCTCAACGATCTTTACCATGGGCGGTGCCACGAGTGTTGACAAGGAATACTGCATACCGTATTCCAGCTGGTGGCCGCAGGAGCTGCCGGACGAGCGCAACTTTGAGGAGGCACGGACAAAGCTCGGCAGCGTGGGCTGGAAGGTCGACTACGTAATCACCCACACTGCTCCACGCGCATGCTTTCGTCCACGTTCTATCCGGCGTCCGGCTGGAATTACCCCGCCGTTGATCGGCTTACGGCATTTTTCGATGAGCTGGAAGATCGCTTGGACTACAAGCGCTGGTATTACGGGCATTTCCATCGGGATGCCAACCCGGCCGAGCGCCATACCGTGCTCTACGACTGCATCGTTCGCCTGGGCGACGAACTCCAGCCCTGGGATGTTGCGTAGGGGTGGGAATAGCAAGAACTTCATACGATACCTTGGGTAGTTACCCTACATTTCAGTAGTAATCTTTATTTGTAGGGTAACTTAGGGCATGCTGGGAGCTGGAGGAGATGTCGCCCGACGATCTAAAGTTTCAGCGCCATTCGGTTGGTGCCCGGTAGGGTGGCGAAGCCAAAATGTTCATAGAATGCTGCCGCCTCATCATCTACTGGATCGACAACTAAAGCTCGCGCTCCTGCTAGGGCAGAAATTTTCAAGGCGTTCTCGATGGCATCTTTAAGCAGTGAAGCTCCAAGACCAAGCCCCTTGAACTTCTCATCGACCCCCATCATTCCAAGCAGCACTGTGGGGACTTGGGAGGGGGAGTTTCGCACGAACCATCCTCCATCAACATTTTCGCGAGCCACGGAGTGCGTGCACAACGTATAAGACCCAGCGACTGCGCCGTCGCAATACGATGCGTATATAACTGCTGATCCTCTTCTTCGCGCCGAGGCTGATCTGTTTTTAGCCCATCCGTCTACAAGAGTATTTCCGCAGTGGAAAGCCTCGATGCCTTGGCCAACGGGGAGTTGAACGGGCTTGGTAAATGTGCTCATTCCCAAACTGCTTTACGGTCAAGCAGCGCTTTTGCGGCTTGGGGCATGGGGGAATCGAGCATTTCGCAAAATGCATCGAAACCATCAGGAGAAAGATAGGTTGTTGATGCCTCGGCGATATCACGTGCGGAGCTCTCGTCAAGGTGGGCTGTGGCCCATTGGGTGAGAGTTTGCCCGCGCAAGGCCGCGGCGCGCTCGTAAGTAAGGCGTTGACGTTCGGTCAACCTTAGATCCATACGGCGTTGTTTCTCAATCGTTGGCATGGCAAAAACCTCCTTTGCACAATTGTACGGAATTATTCCGTACATAACAAGACGCAGAATTATGTCCTCGTTGAGGGGGGGCGAGGGGGCGGGGCGTATTTGACTACTCGGCCATTACGGTGATGTTCTCGCGGTGTGCGCGGATGACGTCCCAGCTAAAGTGCTCGGCCAGCTGCTCGGCAGAGCGCGGTGTGGTGTCCGGCGCGATGCCCGTTTGCCCGGCGAGCCATCCCAGTAGTGCCTCGGGCGTGCCAAAGCGGGCGCGTAGTTCGCCTAGGTCCAGATCGCGGTCGCGCTTGGAAAGGCGGCGGCCATCCGGCGACATGAGCAGCGGAATGTGCGCGTAGTGCGGCGTGGGCAGTTCCAGCAGATGCTGCAGGTAAATCTGGCGGGGCGTGGAGCCCAGCAGATCGCATCCGCGCACGACCTCGGTGACGCCCATGGCGGCGTCGTCGACCACTACGGCTAGCTGATAGGCAAATACGCCGTCGCTGCGGCGCACCAAAAAGTCGCCGCACTCGGTGGCGAGCGCCTCGCATTGGGCGCCGTACGTGCGGTCAACAAATTCGACCACGTCGTCGGCGAGGTCATCGACGGCGGGCACGCGCAGGCGTGTGGCCGGGGCGCGCAGAGCACTGCGGCGTGCAACTTCTTCGGCAGAAAGAGCGCGGCAGGCGCCGCGGTAGATGGGCGTGCCGTCGCTGGCGTGCGGCGCGCTTGCGGCGTGGAGCTCGGCGCGCGTGCAAAAACAGGGATAGGTGAGGCCGGCGTCTTGCAGCTGGCGCAAAGCGGCTTCGTACAGGTCTAGGCGATCGTGCTGATAGTAGGGGCCTTCGTCCCACTCGAGCCCCAGCCAGGCCAAGTCGTCAATTAGCTGAGCGGCAAGCTCCGGTCGCTTGCAGCGATCGTCGAGGTCCTCGATGCGCAACACGATGCTGCCGCCCTGGCTGCGGGCCGAAAGCCACGCGCACAAGCAACTGAACACGTTGCCCAGGTGCATGCGGCCCGAGGGCGACGGGGCAAAGCGGCCCACGACGGGGGTGGGCACTGCCGTTGCCGGTGCGTCCGCGGAGTGTGTTGCTATGTTGCGTGTGTTGATATCCATGCGGACGAGTATAGCGCGGGGCGCGGTGGGGGAGACGTTGCCGTGGCCCGCAAGTTGCCGAGGCCGCGCGTTGCGCGTGTCGGACCACCGGCTCGACAGCTCGATCGCCGCCCGCCAGCCCAACCTCTCAAACGACAGAAACCCCGGCAGCTCTTCGCAACTGCCGGGGTTTCCGCGGAAAAGGGGGACATGATCCTCGAGCGAACGGGAAAGGGGCAACCGTTTTCGCTCAACTGCTTTATGCCCCTCGGTTGGCGGCTCAATCAGCACGTGCCGCGCCCACACAAAGCCGCTACACCTGTGACGGTGCTGTGAAGTGGGATCTATTGCTGGCGCGGGCCATGCCAAGGAGTGTCCCAGACTGCCGGCAGATAAGGAACGTCCCTAACTGCCGGGTGCGGGGAGGGTGACTTTCATCCCGTTTGGCGCTCCGGTTGCCGAGATGTTCGTCATGAGCGCCCGCAAACGTGGGACAATGACGCTACTGGTATCACAGACAAAGGATGTGCCTATGAACGCCCCCGTTGCCAAGACCTGTCGGCAGCGACACCTGTTTGCGCGATTCGCTTCCGTCTGCGCACTCGTCGCGCTTGCGTTGTTGCTGCTGCCTGCCGCCGCGCACGCCGACGGCTACTCCATGACCCAAACCTATATCGGTGCCACGGTTGAAGCCGATGGATCGCTGACCGTTGTCGAGGGACGCCAGTTTGATTTCGACGACGATATCAACGGCGTGTACTGGGATATCAATACGGGCTCCAACCAGCAGGGCGGCACGGCGGGCGTCGATGTGCTGAGCGTCGAGGAAGACGACACCGCGTTTAACAAGGTCGACTATGCAAATAAGGGCGACAGCGGTGTCTATACGGTTGAGCAGTCCGAGGGCAGCGTAAGGATCAAGGTTTTCAGCCCCCACGAGAGCGACGACAGCGCGATCTATTACGTGAGCTACACCATGACCGGTGCGGTTATGAACTGGGCCGATACCGCTGAGCTCTACTGGAAGTTTGTGGGCGACGGCTGGTCCGCGGATTCCGACGATGTCGAGATGGAAGTGCACTTCGCAAATGCCGCTGCCGGGACGGCGGCCGTCAAGGGCGACAACTTCCGTGCGTGGGGCCACGGCCCACTGACGGGCGACGTATCGATCGATGCGGACGAACCCATGGTCACCTACACCATTCCGTGCGTGCACGAGGGCGAATTTGCCGAGGCGCGCATCGCCTTCCCCAGCGACTGGGTGCCAGGACTTTCCGCCTCGAGCGAGGAGCGCATGCCGACAATCCTGAGCGAGGAGAAGACATGGGCCGAGGAGGCCAACGCCCGCCGCGCCCGCGCCCGCATGATCGCAAATACGCTTGCCGCGGTAAGTGTTGTCGCGGCGGTGACCTTTACCGGCGTAATCGTCGTGCTCAAGCTGCGCCGTCGCAAGCCAAAGCCGCTTTTCCAAGATGAATACTTCCGCGACGTGCCCTCGGCAGATCATCCCGCCGTGCTCTCGGCCCTTATGAGCTGGAACGAGGTGCCCGATCAGGCATATATCGCCACGCTTATGAAGCTTACCGACGACCGCGTGATCAAGCTAGAAGAAACGACCGAGACCAAGAAGAAGGGTCTGCTCCGTCGCGAAAAAGAGGAGCAGACGTATCGCATCACAGTGACCGACGAGGCCTGGAAGGCTGCCAAGAAGGACGGCATCGATCGCGACGTGCTCAAGGTCTTCTTCGCTGGCGTTAAGCCCGATAAAGACGGCGTCCGTTCGCGCACGTTTAGCGAGCTGGAGGAATATGCCAGCGAGCGTACTGAATCTGTTGGCGACAAGCTCGAGGACTATCAGAACACCGTTAAGGGTGAGCTGGCCGATAGGGAGTATGTTGCCTCGGACGGCATTGTCGCCATGGTGTTTGGCCTGGTCCTGGGCATTTTGATCGCCTTTATTCCCGTGGGATCCATCTTCTTTACCGATGGCGCGCAGGCAAACATTATCGCCGCGATTGTCTCGGTACCCATCGTGCTTGTCGGCATTGGTGTGAGTCGCACCTTCCGTCGCTTTACGCCGGAGGGTGCCGAGGTGGCGGCTCGCTGCAAGGCGCTCAAGCATTGGCTCGAGGATTTCACACGCCTTAAGGAAGCCGTTCCGGGCGATCTGGTGCTGTGGAACAAACTGCTGGTGATGGGCGTTGCGCTGGGCGTTTCGAAGGAAGTGCTGCGTCAACTTGCCGAGGCCGTGCCGCCCGAGGTACGCGAGGCCGATGGTTTCTACGACAATTATCCCTGCTACTGGTGGTATTACCATCATTACGGTACCGAGTCCCCGCTCGATTCGTTTAACGATGTGTATCACGAGAGCATTAGCGCGGTTGCGTCGAGTTCCGACAGCTCGGGCGGTGGCGGTGGTGGCGGCTTCTCGGTCGGCGGCGGAGGCGGCGCCGGCGGAGGCGGCGGCGGAACGTTCTAGCGGTCCTAAATTACGGGATGGGCTTTTCTCGACAGCCGTCGGGGGAAGCCCGTCCCTTTCTTATGTGTCGAGATGGGACGTTCTTGAATGACTAGGTGTGGCTGCCGGGGTTAGGCTGTTAGGTCGAGTTCGTAGAGGAAGCTTTCGCGCGGCATGTCGTGGCGGCGCTCTTCGCGGTTGGCGCGGTGCGTTGCCGTGCGCTTAAAGCCGTGCAGCTCGTAGAACTTCCACGAGCAGTTGGAGTCGGTGTACAGGTGCGCCCTCGTCGCTCCGCGCGAGGACAGGTGCGAGACCGCAGCATCGAGCAACACCGAGCCGACGCCCAAGCCATGGACATCGCGATCCACGGCAAGCAGCGTGACCTCGTTGTCGTGTGGCAGGGGGCTGCTTTCGAGCAAGCGGTTGTTGGTGCGGATGGTTGCGCGCACAAACGAGAGATACTCGGCGCAGGCATCGGGCTCCAGCTCGCGCATCTGCGATAGCAGCGCGCGCTCGGTATCCATCCAATGTTCCTTGACGGCGGCGCCGGAGCTTTGCCCCGCACGCGCGAGCGCAATGCCGCGCGCCTGGCCGTCGATGACGGCAACCTGCGAAAACGTCGACGACGAAAGGCAATAGGCGAGGTCGCACGCGGCCTCGAGGCGGTTGTACTCATCGTTATCCGAATTGTTATGCCAAAGCTGCTGCAGAATCAGCGCGATGGCGTCGAAGTCTTCGGTGTCAAACGGTCGGTAGAGAACCCGCGAGACCATGGTGCCTCTTTCTTTTGCGGATGCATATCGAGCACAGTTCTACCACGCCATTGGCATCTAATTATGGTGCCCCTGTGTTCCATGAACTCACCGTGCCCGGCGCTGCGCCCACATCCTCCACTCGCAAGCTTTTTCTGCACATGCGACCGTTGCGGGGTGCATCGACGCGCTCGATGCGCTACATTAAATCAGTATTTTCAATGCCGCTGCGCGAGCGCTGCAGATCGACGTATCACCGACTCACAGAGCACGGCGGCGTACCAGACAGGAGGACTGCATGGGATCTGATGTGAAGATCGCACGCGCGTTGATCTCGGTTACCGATAAGACGTGCGTCGTCGATTTCGCACGGACGCTGGTCGATGACTTTGGCGTCGAGATCATCTCTACGGGCGGTACGGCTCGTGCTATCGAGGATGCGGGCGTTCCCGTAACCCCCATCGAGGAGTTCACGGGTTATCCCGAGATGATGGACGGCCGCGTTAAGACCCTGCACCCCAAGGTTCACGGCGCGTTGCTGGCCCGCCGCGATTCCGAGCAGCACATGCAGGAGGCAGCTCAGCACGGCATTAAGCTGATCGACCTGGTCGTCGTCAACCTGTACGAGTTCGAGAAGACCGTCGCCAACCCCGAGGTCACCTTTGCGGACGCCATCGAGCACATCGACATCGGCGGTCCCTCCATGCTGCGCTCCGCCGCCAAGAACGCCGCGAGCGTTACCGTCATCTCCGATCCGGCCGACTACGACGCCGTCCTGGCCGAGATGCGCGAGACCGGCGGTTGCACCACGCTTTCCACCCGTCGTCGTCTGCAGGTGAAGGTCTACCAGACCACTGCCGCCTACGACACGGCTATCTCCCGTTGGCTTGCCGCCCAGGCAGGCGACGTGGCGGACACTTCTGCCAGGCTCGAGGTTTCGCTCGAGAAGGTCGACGACCTGCGCTATGGCGAGAACCCGCAGCAAAAGGCCACGGTCTATCGCTTTGCCGAGGGCTGCGAGAACACCGCGAGCTCGCAGTTCCCGCTCGTTGGCTCCGAGCAGATTCAGGGCAAGCCGCTCAGCTACAACAACTATCTGGACGCCGACGCCGCTTGGAACCTGGTCCGCGAGTTCGACGAGCCTGCCTGTGTGATCCTCAAGCACCAGAACCCCTGCGGTTCCGCCGTTGCAGAGGACATCACGGCTGCCTACGACCGCGCTTTTGCCTGCGATCCCAAGAGCGCCTTTGGCGGCATCATCGCTTGCAACCGCGAGGTTCCCTTTGAGTTGGTTGAGCACTTTGCCGATCAGAACAAGCAGTTCGTTGAGGTCGTCATCGCCCCGAGTTACACCGCCGAGGCGCTCGAGCGCATGGCCAAGCGCCCCAACCTGCGCGTGCTGGCTACCGGCGGCGTGGACCACGGCGCCAAGGTGGAGCTGCGCTCCATCGACGGCGGCATGCTGGTGCAGGAGGTCGACCACGTGACCGAGGACCCCGCGACCTTTACGTTCCCCACCGACCGCAAGCCCACCGACGCCGAGATGGCCGAGCTCGAGTTTGCCTGGAAGGTCTGCAAGGGCGTTAAGTCCAACGCCATTCTGGTCTCCAAGGGCAAGGCCGGCATTGGCATGGGCCCGGGTCAGCCCAACCGCGTTGACTCCGCGCTGCTTGCCTGCGAGCGCGCCGAGGACTTCTGCGAGCGCGAGGGCGTGGAGAAGGGCGGCTTTGCCTGCGCAAGCGATGCGTTCTTCCCGTTCCGCGACAACGTCGACGTGCTTGCCGCTCACGGCGTGACCTGCATCATCCAGCCCGGCGGCTCCAAGCGCGACGACGAGAGTATCCAGGCCTGCAACGAGCACGGCATCGCGATGGTCTTCACAGGTGCCAGGCATTTTAGGCACTAGGGCTTTCCCAAGCACCCGACCTTGCCCCTCAAACCGTCGCTTGCGTACATTTAGTACGCGGCGCTCCTCTTTCGGGGCAATCTCGGGCACTTGGAAAACCCTTAATGGGATGTTGTTCTATCCCATTAAGCTGATCGGTCGCTTGGCCATATCGTCAAAATAATCTCTGCAAAAGACGGCCGCTCCGTTTGGAGGGCCGTCTTTTTGGTATAAGAGGACGGAATGACTAACACGAAAGGGATGACCATGCCCCAGATTGATGATGCCGAGCTGTTTGGCAATGCCGAGGACCAGCGCGCGTACGAGGACTTTTGCGCCAATCAGGAGGCGGTTGAGAAGTTTACGCTCGACGAGCCCGCGCTCGTGTGCCGGTGGCGCATGTCCAACAAAAAGGTACCCATGCTCAACCGTCACATCCGTGCGCTGTCCGAGCGCTTGGTGCAGGGCGAGCCGCTCACCCATAACATGCTCAGCTGGGCAAAGCAGCACGTTGAGTGGTCGCTTGCCGAGGGCGATTACACCGCGCACGACGGCGTGCTCATGCTAGTGATCGACGTCAACGGCAATGCCGCCATGACGGTGGGCGAGTACGAGCCGCTGGCCGATACTTCGGCCAAGGCGCTGCGTGCCCGCTCTGCCGAGGCCCGCTCCGAGGCCGACGAAACCGGCGTGGCGCCCGAGTTGCTCGCTTCCGTCAACGACGGAGAGCTGGCCTTTGTGGCGCCGGCGGACGAGTGCCTGTGCGGTACGGCGACGCTCATCGAGCAGCTGGCCCAGACCAAGGGCATCTCGGTCACGCGCGTAGACATTCCCGCGCAGCTCAAGGGTGCTTTGTTTCTGGTGAGCGACGAGCACGGCGTGGTTCCCGCTGCCGATGCCGACGCTGCCGAGGCGGACGCTGCTATGGTCACCTTCTTCGCCGACGGTTACGAAAAGCTCCGCGCCCGCCGCTAAATGATTTTTCTGGCGCGGGGATTTTATAATCATTTGATCCCCGCACCCGTTGCGAGCGAGGGCGAGTCGAACCTTTCGTTCGCGAACAGTTCTGTCACCTTGTTGCCGCGCGAGGCGCGTGCCGGCGACTTCGCGGCAATAATGGCTGTAAGACAACTAAGAGGGGAGCGTAATCCATGGCGCTGATCTATATCGTTGAGGACGACGAGCCCATTCGTCGCGAGCTCGCCGACATCCTTGCCCGTGCTGGTTTTGAGGTCGAGTCCTGCGAATCGTTTGAGCACGTCTCGCGCGATATTCTCGCTGCCGCGCCCGACCTGGTGCTGCTCGACCTCACGCTTCCTGTCAAAGACGGCCAGCACATCTGCCACGAAGTCCGCCGCGAATCCGAGGTCCCCATCATCGTCCTTACGTCGCGCACGACCGAAATCGACGAGGTCATGGCCATGACACTCGGCGCGGACGACTTTATTTCCAAGCCCTATAGCGCGCGCGTGCTCGTGGCGCGCATCAACGCGCTGCTGCGCCGCACCACGTCGGCAGGCGAGCGCAGCACCATGGTCCACAAGGGGTTGGAGCTCGACCTTGCCCGCTCCACGGTCACCAATACGGCAACCGGTGACAGTACCGAGCTCACCAAAAACGAACTGCGCATTCTCTCGCTGCTCTTGGGTCGCGTGGGCAAGATTGTCTCGCGCTCGGCCATCATGCAGGACCTGTGGGATTCCGATGCCTTTGTGGACGACAACACGCTCACCGTCAATATCAATCGCTTGCGTGCGACGCTCGACAAGATCGGCGTCAAGGGGTACCTCACCACGCACCGCGGCCAAGGCTATTCGGTTTAGGGTCCGGCCATGTCGTTTGGCAAGTTCTTTAAAGACGCGTTGCTGCCCGTTGCCGTGTGGACGTGCGGCGTGCTACTGAGCTGCTTTGTGCTGACGGTGGCCGGCGCCCCCGCATCCATCGTGATCGTGGCGGTTGGCGTGTCCTTTATCTTTGGCGTACTGGGTATCGTGATCGAATATGCGCGCCGTCGCCGCTTTCTGCACCAGCTGGAGCGTGCGGCCGAGGAGCTGGAGAGCCCCGCGTGGGTGCAGGAGATGGTGCAATGCCCAACCTATGCCGAGGGCGAGCTCGAGTACGAGGTTCTGCGCCGGGTGGGCAAAGCCGCTTGCGATGAGGTTGCCGAAGGCCGGCGTCAGACCGATGACTATCGCGACTATATCGAGAGCTGGGTCCACGAGGCCAAGCTGCCCCTGGCGGCAGCCCATCTGATTTTGGAAAACTTGGACGGCAGCGAAGACGACCTGTCGCGCGTGGATGACCTGGGCCGCGAGCTGACTCGCGTGGAACGCTATATCGACCAGGCGCTGTACTATGCGCGCTCGGAAGTCGTGGAGTGCGATTACCTGATTCGCCGCTGGGATCTTAAGACCTTGGTGGCGGGTGCGATTAAGGCCAACGCGCGCGAGCTCATCGCGGCGCACGTGGCCCCAGTGTGCGAGAACCTCGACTTCGAGGTCTTTACCGACGAGAAGTGGCTCGAGTTTATCCTGGGCCAGCTCATTCAGAACAGCATTAAATATGCGCGCGAGGACGGCGCGAAGATCGTGTTTTCGGGCGCGTTGCTGGACGAGGGCTTGGCAAGCGAGCGCATTGAGCTTGCCGTCGCCGATAACGGCTGCGGCGTGTGTGCGGCAGACCTGCCACGCGTGTTCGAGAAGGGCTTTACCGGCGACAATGGCCGCACCACCAAGCGTGCAACGGGCATCGGCCTCTACCTGGTGGCGCGCCTGTGCTCCAAGATGGGCATCGACGTCACCGCAGCGTCCGACCCCGGCGAAGGTTTTGTCGTAACGTTTGCCTTCTCGACGAACAAGTTCCAATACTTTGAGTAGCCGGCCCGTATGGCGCGGCCGATCGGAATCTTCCCGTCTGGGAACAAATCGGGGGCTTTTAACAACTATATTCCTGAACGGGAACATTGCTAATGAAGTCGATACTATATTCTCGTACATGAACATAGCTTAGTTAGTTTTATACTGTGTTCACGAATAGGAATATAGCTAGGAGCATCATGAGAACAGTGACAACGATTAAAAAGCTGGATGGGCGCATCAAGCTCAAGCCGTCAGAAGCTGCTTTCTCGGAGCGCATGGTTTTCGATCCGGCCGAGATGGGGAAGGCCCTCAGGCTCAGAAGGCGTGAGCTTGGCTTAACTCAACGTGACGTCGCGACTATGACGGGTCGCAGCCTTCGTGTGATCGGTGATATCGAGCGGGGGCGGACAACGGTCGAAATTGGCGTCATTTTCGACTACGCCTCCATCGTGGATATCGATTTTATTCTGAAGGTGAGGGGAAAATAATGGATGGCGCACTGTTCGTTCATCGTGAGTTTAATGGTTCCTACCAGCTGGTTGGCGTATTAGAGGAAAACGCCGGGCTTCCGATATTCGCCTATGATCCCAAGTATCTCGAGAGTGCTGATGCGGCCCCGATTTCGGCCTCGCTGCCTTTGTCGGCCGAGGCGTTCAGCCCGGACGTAACGGGCTCCTTTTTCTCTGGCATCATTCCAGAGGGGCAGCTTAATAGGGACCTCGAGAAAAGGGCGCGAGCGGAACGCGGAGATTACTTTAAGGTGCTCGATTTGGTCCGCGATGAACCCGTCGGCGCTCTTGTTTTGACGCGAGAGCCTTCGGCCGAGGGTCTCGAAATGGGCTATGAAGAGATAGATGGGGAGCGGCTAAGCAGGCTGGCATACGCACCGGCGGAGGTTGCTTTTGACTTAGCGCTAGAGAGTCGAATCTCCCTTGCGGGTGCTCAGGCGAAGGTTGGCCTTTACCATACGGGCGATGACCCGTGCGGCGGATGGTACCTGCCTCATGGAGCGGCTCCATCTACGCACATCCTCAAGGCGGGGTCGAAAACGTTTCCGGGCGAGACGGTGTGTGAAGCAATGTGCGTTAGAGCCGCATCTCTGATGGACCTATCGGCCGAAGAATGCTTTCTAATCCGGGTTGAGGACGCCGAGCCGATTATCGCTGTGAAGCGATTTGATCGAGTAACGTCGGATGACGGACGCTCGGTTGATGGATTGCCAATTCCATATCGTTTGCACCAGGAAGATGTTTGTCAGGCCAAGGGTATCTCGCGTGAGCTTAAATATGAGCCGACGGGCGTCAATTATCTGGGACTTATCGTCGATGCGGTGCGAAGGGTGTCGACTAATCAAATGGAGGATAGGTTCCTTATCGGCTATAACCAGCTGTTCGATTATGCCGTAGGTAACTGCGATAACCATCTTAAGAACTGGTCGCTCGTGTGGGACGAAAGTTGGAAACAAGTGAGGTTGGCGCCGCTCTATGACGTGCTGTGCACAACGGTTTACCCCAGCCTTGTTCGCGAGATGGGCGTCTCGTTTGGTGGGAGCCGGAAGATCGACGATGTAACGCGCGGATCGGTGATGAACCAAATGATCGAGGCGGGTTTGCCCGCGGGAATCGTTGCCGGGATGATAGCCGACACCTGCAATGAGGTTCCAGACGCACTAAGAGACGCCGCGCGCGGTCTCAAAGAAGATGGTTTTCCCGAGGCGGAGGTAATGTTCGAGAAGATCATTCCAGAAGTACAAGCCCGTCTAAGCAGGATCGCCTCATAACAAAACGCGCCGCCCCGATCGGGGTGGCGCGCCATCTTTCTTATCAGCCAGCTCGCTGAAGTAAGGCTGCGAAGGCCCCGCGGCCGGTGGGAGCAACGCTACTTCACGACCAGGATATCGCAGTCGGTGTTGCGTAGCAGGAACGTCGAAATCGAGCCCAGTAGCGCATACTTGATCGAGGACAGGCCGCGGGCGCCGCAGAGCACCAGGTCGGGCTTGACCACGTCGAGCATCTCGTCTTTGAGCGTCTCGCGAATACGACCGGCGCGAATCATGACCTCGACCTCGGGAATATCAGGATTGGCCTTGGCCTCTTCGAGCTGCTTGGCGATGGAGTTGTTAAATGCCTCCTCCAGACCGTTGACCAGATCGACCGGATAGGAACCGGCGCTCTCGAGCGCCGTGGAATCGATAACGTGGCCGATAATCAGCTTAGCGCCGTTGTTCGCGGCGACCTTGATGGCGCGTGCGAGCACAAAATCCTGCTGCTCAGTACCGTCGAGTGAAACAAATACCTTGGTGTAGCCCTCGTTCATGGTTTCCTCCTTGGTCTATCGCACGGGCGCGGGGCTCGTGCGTCGGGCGGGCGCGGATGCGTGGCCGCCGGACACTTTATCTTGTTGCAGTTATACCCAAGGATTTGGGTTTGACCGCTCGCAATTCTGTGAACGGGCGAGTTTTTTGGTAAGGGTAGGCGCAGACGCGCCCGAACGGTTGATAATGGGACATCGCCCGCACCGTCCGCAGAATAATATCGGCGGGTGTCTAACGAGGGGGTTCCTTTGGATATCATCGAGCTTCTAAAATCTGCCTTCATGGGCCTGGTCGAGGGCATTACCGAATGGCTGCCCGTTTCGTCGACCGGTCACATGATCTTGGTGGACGAGTTCGTCAAGATGAACGTGAGCGAGACGTTCTGGAATATGTTCCTGGTCGTGATCCAGCTTGGCGCCATTTTGGCCGTCTGCGTCCTGTTCTTCTACGACCTTAACCCGTTTTCTCCCAGCAAGGGCAAGGAGGGCCGTCGCGACACCTGGGTGCTGTGGGGCAAGATTGTGCTCGGCTGCATTCCCGCCGCGGCAATCGGTCTGCCGCTCAACGACTGGATGGAGGAGCATTTCTACAATGCTCCCGTCGTGGCACTGGCGCTCATCGTATACGGCGTGCTGTTTATCGTGATCGAGAACTGGCGCGCGAACAAGCGCGAGCAGGCTGCTCTTGCCGGTTCGTTTGGTTCTCGTGCCGTGACGTCGGGTGGGCGTCCCGCTGGCGCACACTTTGCCGCACCCGCTGCGACTGCCGCTGCAGACGACGATGACGATAACCTGGACTTTGGTTCCATCGCTACGCTCGAGGACCTGAGCTGGAAGACCGCACTGGGCATCGGTTGCTTCCAGGTGCTCTCGCTGGTGCCTGGTACGTCTCGCTCCGGTTCTACCATCATCGGTGGCCTGCTTTTGGGCTGCACGCGTTCGGTGGCGTCCAAGTTTACGTTCTTCCTGGCCATCCCTGTCATGTTTGGCGCGAGTGCGCTCAAGCTGGTCAAGTACTTTATTAAGGGCGGTACGTTCGGTGCCAACGAGGTCGCTATCTTGGGCGTGGGCTGCGTTGTGGCCTTTGTGGTTTCGCTCATCGCCATCAAGTGGCTCATGGGCTTCGTTCGCCGTCACGACTTTAAGTGCTTCGGTGTTTACCGCATCATCCTGGGCATCGTAGTGCTCGCATATTTCTTCGTTCTGGAGCCTATGCTCGGCCTGTAACTTGGTTGACGCTGCGCGGCGGCCAGAGCGACAACTTGTCATTCAAAGAGGGCGGCATGACCAAAAGGTCTATGCCGCCCTCTTTTCATGTCAATTTGTTCGCTCTGGCCGCCGCTCGCTACCGTTGCCGTGACATCGGTGGCTCCGTGATTGGTCCAATGGGGTCAGGTTTGGCGGCGGCGCACGGAGTCGTGGTGTGATTTGCGTCGGTGTCCGTGCGGCTCGGTATACTGGTACGGCTCAAACTATGGCGCTGCCCGCAGGCGCGCCGTCCGTCAGATGAGGAGTCGCCCATGACCCAGCCCTTGCCCTGGGAAAAGAACACCGCGGTACCCGTGCCGCCCGCGCCGGAACCCGTGCCACTCGATGCATACGCCGCCCCCGCCGTGCCGGAACCCGAACTTGTCCCGCTCGACATCTACGACGCCCCCGCGCCGGCTCCTGCGCCCGCAAAGCCGCTTGTCGACATCGACAGCCTTAATCCCGCCCAGCGCGAGGCGGTCCTCACCACCGAGGGCCCGCTGCTGGTCCTTGCCGGCGCCGGCTCGGGTAAGACCCGCGTCCTGACCTTCCGCATCGCGCATATGCTCGGCGACCTGGGCGTTAAGCCTTGGCAGGTGCTTGCCATCACGTTTACCAACAAGGCCGCGGCAGAGATGCGTGAGCGTCTGGCGGCGCTCATCCCCAGCGGCACCCGCGGCATGTGGGTATGCACCTTCCACGCCATGTGCGTGCGTATGCTGCGCGAGGACGCCGACCTGCTGGGCTACACCGGTCAGTTCACCATCTACGATGACGATGACTCAAAGCGCATGGTGCGCGATATTATGCAGGCGCTCGGCATCGAGCAAAAGCAGTTTCCCATTAACATGATCCGCAGCAAGATCAGCTCGGCCAAAAACGCCATGATCGGGCCCGAAGACATGCTCAAGTCCGCCGATAGCCCCAACGACAAAAAGGCCGCGCAGGTCTACCTGGAGCTGGAGCGCCGCCTGCGTGCTGCCAACGCGATGGACTTCGACGACCTGCTCGTGCGCACGCTCGAGCTGCTGCGCACCCGCCCCGAGGTGCTCGACAAATACCAGGAGCGCTTCCGCTACATTAGCGTCGACGAGTATCAGGACACCAACCACGTCCAGTACGAGATCGCCAACCTGCTGGCCGCCAAGTACCAAAACCTCATGGTCGTGGGCGACGACGACCAGTCCATTTACAGTTGGCGCGGCGCCGACATCACCAACATCCTGGACTTTGAGCAGGACTTTAAAAACTGCAAGACCGTTAAGTTGGAGCAAAACTACCGCTCCACGGGCCATATCCTGAGCGCCGCCAACGCCGTGGTGCGCCACAACTCGCAGCGAAAGGACAAGCGTCTGTTTACGGCCGAGGGCGATGGCGAGAAGATCCAAGCCTTCCAGGCGAGCGACGAGCGCGACGAGGGCCGCTGGATTGCCGGCGAGATTGAGAAGCTGCATGCCAAGGGCACGAGCTACGACGATATCGCCGTGTTCTACCGCACCAACGCCCAGTCGCGTATTCTCGAAGATATGTTCCTGCGTGCGGGCGTGCCCTACAAGATTGTCGGCGGCACGCGATTCTTCGACCGCGCCGAGATCCGCGATGTCATGGCTTACCTCAAGATGATCGTGAACCCGGCCGACGAGATGAGCGTCAAGCGCGTCATCAACACGCCGCGTCGCGGCATCGGCTCCACTTCAATCCAAAAGATTGAGCAGCTGGCGCGCGACAACCGTTGCTCGTTCTTCCAGGCCTGCGAGATTGCGACAGCCGAGACGGGCATGTTTAGCGCCAAGGTGCGCAATGGCCTGTCGAGCTTTGTGGCGCTGGTGCGCGAGGGCCGTCGCATGGACGGCGAGCTCAAGGACGTCGTCGAGATGATCGTCGATAAGACGGGGTTGCTGCAGGCTTTTCGTGCCGAGGGCACTATGGAATCCGAGAGCCGCGCCGAGAACATCCAGGAATTCCTGGGTGTCGCCGCCGAATTTGAGGAGACACACGAGGATATCGAGGGCACGCTCGAGAGCTTGGAGGAGTTGCGCGCTGCCGGCGTTGCCGACGTGCCTGCCGGCGCCGAGCCCGAGCCCGTCGTGGTGAGTGCGCCCGCGCCCGAGCCGGGACCCTCCGCCCCGGCATCTTCGTTTGAAGTGCCCATCGGCGCACGTGACGCCGCGGGCACCAATCCGCTCGATAGCCTGGCCGCTCCGGCACTCTCGCCGCAGGACGCCCTGGCCGCCGCCATCGCGGGCAACGCATATGCCGCGCCGACGGAGTTGCCGGCGGGTGCCGTGCATGCCGATGAGATTGAGCGCACCTACGGTCCGCTCACCTGTAAGGCGCTTCCCGCACTTATGGAGTGGCTGGCCCTGCGCTCCGACTTGGATTCCCTGGCCGGCGAGACGCATGCCATCACCATGATGACCATCCACTCCGCCAAGGGCCTGGAGTTCCCGGCGGTGTTCGTGGCCGGCATGGAGGAGGGCATCTTCCCGCATGTGCACGACTTTAGCGGCAGCGATGACCCGGGCAAGCTCGAGGAGGAGCGTCGCCTGGCCTACGTCGCCATCACGCGTGCCCGTAAGCGCCTGTTCTTGACCTATGCGGCCACGCGCCGCACGCATGGCTCAACTTCTGCCAACCCGCGCTCGCGCTTCCTCAACGAGATTCCGTTTGAGGATATCGAGTTCAGCGGTATCGGTTCTGCCGGTTTTGAGGGCACGGGCTGGGAGAAGCGCGGCGACCGTCATGGCACCTTTGGCTCGGGTATGGGCTCGGATATGTACGGCGGCAAGGTGTTTGGCTCGCATACGCGCTCGACCGGCGGCTCCGCCTCGCGTGGCGGATCGAGCTTCGACGATTTCTTTGGCGGCAGCAGTTATGGGACCGAGCGTCATCGCGGGGTCTCGCCCGACGCCGGCCGTGTCGCCTCGACCTTTGGCTCGGGTGCATCGCGAGCCAAAAAGCCGTCGTCCAAGGTGTCGCCGACGGTGGAGCGCAAGGTCGATCGCGCGAGCGCGTCGCAGGACTTTGCCGCGGGCGATACCGTGAGCCACAAGACCTTTGGCACGGGTACCGTGATCTCGGTCGCCGGAGACATGATCGAGGTTCAATTCGAAAAGACCGGCCAGACCAAAAAGCTAATGAAGGGCTTTGCACCTATAGTGAAACTGACCTAGGCGGCTTTCCCAGGCACGGCACCTCGGCCTTCAATCGTCGGGCATGACCTCAAGGTCTATGCCCTCCTCTTTCAGGCCGATCTGCCGCACCTGGAAAACCCGTACATCCGGCTGGCGGGCACGCCGGGGGCTTTGGTCGCCTGCTCGGGCAGTCCTGCGCAAGACGGAGAGCACATTAAGTGCTCTCCGGCTCGTGCGGAACTCGCGATCGACGTTGTCCATGGCGCCTGTCCGGGGCCTTGGGTAGCGTTGCTTGCGAGCGTCGCTCTGCTTGTTCGCTTTTTGGCCTGGAGAGCCGGGTGGGCTGATATATAGATATGAGTAGGGGCTCTCCCGTACATGGACGGGGGAGCCCCTTGTTGCGTTTTTTTGGACTCTTTCTTATGACTTTAGGGATTGAGCGTTTTATACGATTCAGTATAATTTCAGATAGACGCTAAAATGTAAACGAAATGAAAACGGTGATTGTACATGCTGCTAAACTGCCTCCCAAAAAGACTCTTCTCTTTAGAGCTCGCCATCGACCCGGAGCCAGTTGAGATGCAGATTCCTCGCATGTATCTTGAGCGGTATTCGCTTCGCTTGGCACGGCTCGGCATGTCTGAGCAGGGCCGTTTTATTGTTGCGGAACCAAAAGAACCGCCCAGTGTCATCTCGGCGCGAAATCTCGTCAATGCAGTGTGCAAGATAGATGTTCGCCCGGTGGCAATTTGCTGGGATGCCATGGATTTAGGCTTTATGCGCGCGCTTTCCTCGGAGGGAATCGCATATATCCGAGATGAGCGAAATGCGTTTCTGCCGTTTATCGGAGCCATTATTTCCGATGAGGTGCTGGGTGCTTCTCCCGCTGCTCCGCTTTCGCCCCAATCTCAACGAATCGTTTTAAATCTCATCGCGGGACGATGGGTTGACTGCTCCGCCGGCGACCTAGCGCGTCTGTGTGGTAAAAGCGCAGCAAGCGTAAGCGGCTATCTTTCGGAAATCGCCGCTATAGCTCCTGGGCTAATCGCGCGGGAAGGCAAAAAGCGTATATTGTGCGACGCCGGGTTGTCGACCGAGACGTTGCTGGATGGGTTTGAGGACTATCTTCGCACGCCAGTTATAGAACGCATTCGGCTTAAGGGGACAATCGACAGGGTAGATTTGCGTGCCGTTGATGCGCTGCTTTCCGGTGTGTCTGCCCTTAGCTATATGTCCGACCTTGCTCATGAAGACTCTGCTCCAACCATTGCTCTCGAAAAGTATCAGCTAGAGGCCTTAAAAGAGCATATGGGCGACAAATGGCTGGAGGCCCAGTGGTACGAACCGGCTGCTATCGAGATTGAGGTCTGGTCGTATCCCGTGGACGAGCCGTCTGATGTTAGTTTTGACACGACGGGTTTGCAATGTGTCGACCCGTTCTCCTTATACGTTGCCTGCGCAAAATCGAATTACAAAGACGACCGTCTGCTCGATGCGGTCGAACAGCTCAGGAGGGCGATATGCCAAAAGTGAGGGGAATAGAGCGATTTGCCGACGCCATGAGCAGTTGCAAAGGTGGTTACGTCCTTATTGGTGGAGGGGCCTGCAGCGTTCTATTTGACAGCGAAGGTGATTCGTTTAGGGCAACCGAAGATTTGGATGTCGTCGTAATTGTTGATGGGGAAGGCGTTGAATTCGCCACTGCATTGTGGGCATTTATCAAAGCAGCTGGATACGAGGTTGGAAAGGTCGGCGATGGAAAGTGCACTTACTATCGGTTCTGTTTGCCCAAAGGATCAAGGCGAGCCCTAGACTATCCCGGTCAAATCGAGTTGTTTGCCCGACATCCTGATTTTGTGCTCGAAGACGAAATGAGCGAGGTAGCTCCTCTTTCCTTTGACGGGGCGATATCGAGTCTTTCCGCCATTATTCTCGACGATGGCTACTACGAATTTATTCGCGACAACGCAACGAACGTAGAGGGCATCACGGTGCTCGATGCGCTCCATATCATCCCCCTCAAGATGCGTGCGCACATTGATATCAACAGGAGCTATGAAGAAGGGCGTCATTGCAACGATAAAGATCGACGAAAGCATCGCTCGGATATTGTTCGACTTGCGGGTTTGTTGCCGCCTTCGGCTCGCTTGGAGCTAATAGAGCAAATGAGGGCTGATGCCGGAGACTTCTTTGCGGACTTTTCTTCTTATGTAAATCGGCAGACTGATCGTAAAGAGAGAGCGCGTCTTCAGGACACACTATCGTTTCTCGAAAAGGTCTACCTATAGGCACCTTGATTCGTTATGTATGGCGAGGGGCTCTCCCGTTTGATGAGCGGGGGAGCCCCTTGTTGCTTTTGATTGTCGTAGCTAGCCAGAGGCTCGCCGGGATGGGCGCGGGGTTTGGTCGATCGCGAGTTCCGCACGAGCCGGAGAGCACTTAATGTGCTCTCCGTGCGAGCAGGACTGCCCGAGCAGGCGACCAAACCCCGCGCCCATCCCGGCGAGCGCTTTGGGACCGGTGGCTTACAGGTGCGAGATGATCAGTTCCATCTTGCCTTCGAGGTCGATGGAGGTGACGGTGCTGGGGGCTAGCAGGTGGCTTCCCTTGTGGACGGGGTCGCCGCAGACGGTGCCTTCGCCGTCGATGACCGACAGGCACATGAAGGGCCAGCGCTGCTCCAAGGTCTTGCTGCCGTTGACGCGCACGCGATCGACGGTGTAGCAGGGGTTGGACTCGAGCTCGGTCACGCCGTCGATCTCGGGTGCGGTCACGGTGCCGTCGGTCGGAGCCTGGACATCAAAATCGATGCAGTCGAGGCTCTGCTCAATGTGCAGAGGGCGAAGCTTGCCGTCGGTGCCGGGGCGGTCGTAGTCGTACAGGCGATAGGTCACATCGCTCGACTGCTGCGTCTCCAAAATGAGCGTGCCGGTCTTGATGGCGTGCACGGTACCGGAGTCAATCTGGAAAAAGTCGCCCTTGCGGATCGGCAGCATGTTGAGCATGTCGTCCCAGCGGCCGTCCTTGATCATCTGTGCGGCCTCGGCGCGATCCTTGGCGCGCTGCCCGACGATAATCGTGGCGCCGGGCTCGCAGTCCAGGACATACCAACACTCGGTTTTGCCCAGGCTGCCGTTCTCGTGCTCGGCGGCGTACTCGTCGTTGGGATGAATCTGGATCGAAAGATCGTCCTTGGCGTCCAGGATTTTAATGAGCAGCGGGAACTCCTTGCCCTCGCAGTTGCCAAAGAGCTCACGGTGCTCGGCCCACAGCCACGACAGCGTGTGTCCGGCATACGGGCCCTCCGCAATCTGGCAGTCGCCGTTGGGGTGGGCCGAGATGGCCCAGCACTCACCGATGGGACCCTCGGGAATGTCGTAACCAAATACGGTTTCGAGCTGGCGGCCGCCCCAGATCTTCTCGTGGAAGATCGGCGTGAGTTTAATCAAATCGGACATGTGCATACTCCCATAAGGTTGTGCGGGTGCCGCGTAAGACAGCTCAAAACGAGCACCCACCGGATTACAAAACTAGGCCAGCGTTACGTTGTGTAGCTCAAAGCGGTCGCCTACGTTGTGCGAGATAGAATATTCAAACGCGGTGCCGCTATCCAAGAAGCCAATCTGGTTGAGTTCGAGCAGGGGAGAGCCGGGTTTGGTATCTAGGCGCTCAGCCTCTTCCTCAGTTGCCGCGACAGCGCGAATGGTGCGATGGAAGCTCGAAATCTTCAGCCCGCATTGCTCGCGGATAAAGCCGTAGACCGATCCGTACAGGTCCTTCTTTTTAAGGCCACCGATCAGTTCGAGCGGCATATAGGTGTACTCGATGACGATGGGCTTCTCGTCGACCTGGCGCACGCGCACGATGTGATAGGCGAAGTCATCCTCGGCCATTCCCAGCTGGGTCGCAACCTCTGCCGGCGGATTGACGATCGAGAAATCGTAGACCACCGAGGTCACCTTTTCCCCGCGGTGCTCATACGAAAAGCCCTGGGCACGGTCGTTCTTGCCTTGAAAAAACACCTGGCCGGGAAGTCCCGCCGTGTCCTTGACGTAGGTACCCGATCCGCGCCGGCTGGTAATAAGGCCTTCTTCGGTAATCTGCTCAATCGCTCGTTTGACGGTGATTTTGGAAACGCCATAGAGCTCACAGAACTCAACGACGGTGGGCAACTTATCGCCCGGTTTAAGTGCGCCGTCCTCGATGCTTCGACGGATATCTGCAGCTATCGCCTCGTATTTGGGAATCATGCAATCCTCCCTTCAAATTTGCGTCGATATATAGAAAGTATACCTACTTAAAAAGCATCCATATGGCTTTCATGAAAGAAGTTCGATAAAGAAAAATGAAAAAGACGCTTTACATAGAAAATTAGAGCGCTATAGTTACAGACAACAAGCGAGATGCATTGGCGTTTCCTTGTACTGTTTGGGGACGGCTTTGTTTTGGCGGGTCGGATATCCGGAAAACCGGTGCGCGCCCGCGCCGGATTGCCTGCCAAAGCAAACCCGTCTCCAACCGAAAGCTCTAGATACGAAAGCGAGGACTTTGATGGCTCAGTATCAGCTGCCCAGCGACTTCTTCTTTGGCGCCGCTATGTCCGGCCCGCAGACTGAGGGTCAGTGGAACCGGGGAGGCAAGCTCGAGAACCTGTGGGACACCTGGTCCATCCAGGATCTGGGGTCGTTCTATAACTGCGTTGGCTCTTATGCCGGCAATGACTTTATGGCCAAGTACCAGGAAGACTTTCGCATTTTGAAGGACTTGGGCCTGAATACCTATCGCACTTCCATCCAGTGGAGCCGTCTGCTCGATGCCGACGGCAATCTTAATGAGGAGGGCGCTGCGTGGTATCACGAGCTGTTCCGCGCCTCTCGCGAGGCCGGCCTGGAGCCGTTTGTCAACTTGTACCACTTTGACATGCCCACCTACCTCTTTAACCGTGGTGGCTGGGAGAGCCGTGAGGTCGTCGAGGCTTACGCGCATTACGCCGACGTCGCCTTCCACGAGTTTGGCCAGGAGATTAAGTACTGGTTCACCTTTAACGAGCCCATCGTCGAGCCCGAACAGCGCTATCAGGAGGGCGTGTGGTTCCCGCAGCTCCACGACTTTAGCCGCGCCCGCACCGTGCAGTATCACATTTCACTGGCACATGCGCTGGCCGTGGGCAACTATCGTCGCGCCTATGACGAGGGCGCCGTTCGCAGGGATGCCAAGATCGGCATGATCAACTGCTTTACCCCGGTCTACACCAAGAATAACCCCAGCGAGGCAGACCTCGAGGCCGTGCGTATGACCAGCGGCATCAATAACCGCTGGTGGCTCGACCTCATTACCAAGGGCGAGCTCCCTGCCGACGTGCTCGACAGCCTGGCCGAGGGCGGCGTTAAGCTCCCGTTCCGTGCTGGAGACCAAGAGATTCTCAAGCAGGGTGTTGTCGACTGGCTCGGTTGCAACTACTACCACCCCACGCGTGTTCAGGCGCCGGCGAGCAAGGTCGACCAGTACGGCCTGCCGCACTTTGCCGACGAGTACGTATGGCCCGACGCCGTTATGAACGAGAGCCGCGGCTGGGAGATCTACCCGCAGGGCCTCTACGACTTTGGCATGGACTGCGCCAAGAACTACCCCGATCTTGAGTGGTTCGTTTCCGAGAACGGCATCGGCATCATGGACGAATACAAGAACCGTGACGCCGAAGGAACCATTCAGGATGACTACCGTGTCGACTTTGTACGTCAGCACCTGGAGTGGGTGGCCAAGGCCATCGACGAGGGCGCCAAGTGCCGCGGATACCATTACTGGGCCGTCATCGATAACTGGTCTTGGGCTAATGCCTTTAAGAACCGTTACGGTTTTGTCGAGGTTGACCTTATGGACGGCTACAAGCGCCGCCTTAAGAAGTCGGCGGCCTGGCTCAAACAGGTCGCCACGACCCACGTGGTTGATTAGCGACCGAGCGAACGCCCAGACCGCGCGCCGCCGCGCGCAACACATGGCACATCTGGTGGCAGAGGGCGAAAGGCCACCGTGCGCATAGGAAAAGGCCGGATTTGAAAGTTAGGAGCAATCATGGCCAGTGACAACGGAAAGAGCTTCCTCGACAAGTTTGCCGAGGTCTCTGCGAAGGTGGGAAACCAGGTTCACCTGCGTTCCCTGCGTGACGCCTTCGCGACCATCACGCCGCTCTATATCCTTGCGGGTATCGCGGTTCTTATTAACAACGTCGTGTTCCCCCTGTTCCCGCTCGATGCGGCGGGTCTTGCCAACCTTCAGACGTGGGGTTCGGCAATTACGCTGGGCACCCTCAACGTCTCTGCCATTATCTTGGCCGGATTGATTGGCTACAGCCTCGCTAAGAACAAGCGTTTCGATAACCCGCTCGCTTGCGTGGTCGTCGCTATCTCTGCTTTCGTCATCATGATGCCGCAGCAGGTCACCGCCACGCTTGCCGCCACGAGCCCGCTGCTCACCGACAAGATCACCTCCGCCGAGGTCACGGGCGCCCTTTCGACTACCAACACCGGCACCAACGGTCTGTTCTCGGCTATTATCATCGCCCTGCTCTCCGTCTCGCTCTTCATCAGGATTTCTGGCGTCGAGAAGCTCAAGGTTAAGCTGGGCGAGGGCGTGCCTCCCGCGGTCTCCAACTCCTTCAACGTCATGATCCCGATGCTGCTCAACCTCGCGATCTTCGCTCTTGCCGCAGCCCTGCTCGCCGTGTGCGCCGGCACCGATCTGTGCACCATCATCTCCACGTGCATCTCCAACCCGCTCAAGAGCATCATGAACGCCGGTCCGTGGGCTGTTATCCTCATCTACACCCTTGCTAACCTGCTGTTCTGCGTCGGTATTCACCAGTCCACCATCTCTGGCGCTACCGTCGAGCCGATCCTGACCATGCTCATCGTCGACAACATGGCTACCTTTGCCGCCGGTGGCACCATCCAGCCCGATCACTACATGAACATGCAGATCGTTAACAGCTTCGCCCTCATCGGCGGCTCGGGCTGCACCCTCATGCTCCTGCTCGACACGCTCCTGTTCTCCAAGAACAAGGCTTCCGAGACCGTTTCCAAGATGGCTATCCTGCCTGGTCTGTTCAACATCAACGAGCCGGTTATCTACGGTTACCCCATCGTGTACAACCTGCCGCTCATGATCCCGTTCGTCCTTCTTCCCGACCTGTTCATCGGCATCACCTATGGCCTTACCTGCGCAGGCATCATTAGCCCCTGCATCGCCCAGGTGCCCTGGACTATGCCTCCCGTCATCAATGCCCTGCTCGCTACGGGCTTTGACTGGCGCGCCGGCGTGTGGCAGGCTCTCGAGATTGTCATTGGCATGGCCGTCTACCTGCCCTTTATGAAGATTTCCGAGAAGGCAATCGCCAAGCAGGAGGCTCTCGCCGAGTAGAACGCCTAACGTTCGTCCCTTTCACCGTTGCGGGCACCGGTACGCGGTGCCGGTGCCCGCGGCTCTCTCCCTTGTGTAAAGATGCAGGGGGTGGGCACAATAGCCGCAAGGAATAAAACCAGTCGTCGTCTGCGCGCCGCGCAGTTATAAGGAGGAAACCATGAAGAAGATCATGCTCTGCTGCAATGCCGGTATGTCCACGAGCCTGCTGGTCCAGAAGATGCAGGCCGAGGTTGCAAACCGTGGTCTGGATATTGAGGTCGAGGCTCGTCCCATGAACGAGGCCCACGATCACCTGGGCGAGTGCGACATGTTGCTGCTTGGCCCGCAGATCGGCTACACCAAGGGCGATTTTGAGAAGGAGGCCGCCGGTCGTTTCCCGGTCGAGGTCATCAACATGGTCGACTACGGCCGCATGAACGCTGCCGGCATCATCGACCACTGCGTCAGCGTGATGGGCTAGGTGCTCCGCATGGAGGATATGAACGAACTGCAGATGACCTGCTTTGAGATCATCAGCTACGTCGGTACCGCCAAGAGCATGTACATCAATGCCGTGCAAAAGGCCAAGGAGGGCGATTTTGACGCCGCCGAGGAGCTTATCAAGCAGGGCGACGAGGCATATAACGGTGGCCACGATGTTCACATGGGGCTTCTGAAGAAGGAGGCCAACGGCGAGCGTAACGGTGAGGCTCCGTTGATTCTGCTGCATGCCGAGGACCAGATGGCCGGCACCGAGACCATGCGCGTCATGGCGACGGAGCTCATCGAGGTTCACAAGCAGCTGCAGGCACTTCAGGCCTAGTCGGCGTTATCGCCGCGACGGACCGTGCGGTCCAACAGACAACACAGTCCCTTTGACGGGCGCCGGGAGTCTCCGCCTCCCGGCGCTATTTTTCTATCAAGATTCAGATATAGGGGAGGTCGATAGTGAGACGGGGAATGGAGTACAACCCGCGTTATTACCAGATGCGCGAGTTTCAGCTCGAGCGCATGCTTGCAATCGTACGCGCGAACCAGAACGCTAAGCCGGGTGGCGTGGTGTTCTTTGGCGATTCGCTGACGGAGTTTTGCGATGTAGAGCGCTGGTATCCCGGTATTGGCGCCTATAACTGCGGCATCGGCGGCGGCACCTCTCAGGAGCTTTTGTGGATGGTCGACGAGGGCGTGGTCAAGTATCGCCCGCGCGCCGTGGTAATTATGGCGGGCACCAACGACATGGGCAATACCCTCATGGGCTCGCCCAAAGACATAGCCTTCAACATTCGCGAGATCGTGGAAATGATTTTGGGCTGTCTGCCGGCATGCCGCGTGCTTGTGTGCTCGCCCACACCCTGCATCGAGCGCCTGGAAGGCAGGGCGAGCGGCAAGGATGTGCTGCGCTCTAATGACCTGCTGGGTCGGGTTTTACCGCAGTGTCGCGATATGATTCGCGATGAACGGGTGGCTTTTGTTGACGTGACGCCTGCGTTTTTTGACGAGGATGGGCGTCAGCGCGAGGAATTGTACCGAGAGGGCGACGGCCTTCATATCAACGATGATGGCTATCGCGCGCTGACGGGGATTGTGCGTCCCGCGCTCACCGAACTGCTGACAAAGACGGATATGGACTAGGAGATAGCTATGAAGAACATTTTGCTTTGTTGCGGCGGCGGCATGTCGACGAGCCTGCTGGTGCAAAAGATGCAGCACGAGGCAGAGGGCCGCGGTTTGAAGATCGATATCGAGGCGCTGCCGGTGAGCGAGGCATCAGATCATCTGGACGGCGTGGGCGTTCTGCTGCTTGCCCCGCAGGTAGCGTATGCGTGCGTGAATATCGAGGGCGATCTGGAGCGCGCGGGCGTGAAACTCGTGATGCTCGACATGCTCGATTTTGGTCGCATGAATGCGCCTAAGATCCTTGATCAAGCCATTGCTGCGATGGAGGGATAACGCCCCGGAACGGCCCGTGCGCGGATGATGAACGCGCGCGGGCCGTTTTTTATACGAAAGTTGTTTAAACACTTACTAAAAATGTGCAAGCTTGGCGGCGCGTTTTGTATGCGCGAGCGGTACCATACAGGCAATGTGCGTGTCCGCGATTCTATGCTGCGGACCCAATCCTCGAAAGGTGGGCTCCCATGGAACCTAAGCAGTATTACATCGGCATTGACGTCGGCGGCACTTCGGTTAAGGAGGGCCTGTTCGACGAGGACGGTAACCTGCTGGCCAAGGCAAGCGTACCCACGCCGCCCATCGTTGACGCTGCGGGCTTTGCCGCGGTGACCGAGGCTATCGACCAGGTGGTCGCCAAGGCCCAGATTCCGCGCGCCTTTGTGGCGGGCATTGGCCTGGCAGTTCCGTGCCCCATCCCGGCATCGGGCGATGCCAAGGTCAAGGCCAACATTGCCATTAACCTGCCCGAGCTAAGAGTCGCCATTCAGGAGCACTGCCCCGACGCGGTTGTTAAATACGAGAACGATGCCAACGCCGCTGCCATGGGCGAGGCTTGGCTCGGTTCCGCCAAGGGCGTACAGAACGTGGTGATGGTCACCATTGGTACCGGCGTGGGCGGCGGCGTCATCGTTAACGGCGACGTGGTGTCGGGCGTTGTGGGCGCCGGCGGCGAGATTGGCCACATGTGCCTGAACCCGGCTGAGGAGCGCACCTGCGGCTGTGGCGGCCATGGCCATCTGGAGCAGTATTCCAGCGCCACCGGCGTGGTGAGCAACTACCTTGCCGAGTGCAAGAAGGCGGGTGTCGAGCCCATCGAGCTCACCGGCCCCTCCGATTCCAAGGACGTGTTCCAGGCCTGCCGCGAGGGCGACAAGCTCGCGCTGGCAGCTGCCGATACCATGGCCGACTATCTCGGCCGCGCCCTGGCGCTCATTGCCAACGTGGTCGACCCCGAGATGTTCCTGATCGGCGGCGGCGCCTCCGCCTCGGCCGATGTCTACCTCGACAAGGTTCGCGAGCACTTTAAGCAGTACGCGCTTTCCGCCTCGCGCGAGACGCCCATTAAGGTCGCTTCGCTCGGCAACGACGCCGGCATCATCGGTGCCGCCTACGTAGCCCTGCGCGCCGCCGGTAAATAGCTGGTGCAATGTAACCTGTCCCCCGTGCCTGCCCCAAAATATGCCGTGCTCCTTCCGTCTGCGAAGGCTCGGCATCGGCGTGCTACCATAGCTACGTCCAAGTACACATATCAAGTGGAGGATATCCATGGCAAACGTTCTTGTCTTTGGTCACCAGAACCCCGATAACGACGCCATCATGAGCGCCGTCGTCCTGTCCCAGCTGCTCAACCAGGTTGAGTATGCCGGCAACACCTACGAGGCCTGCGCCCTTGGTCAGCTTCCGGCAGAGTCCGCCAAGCTGCTTGCCGACGCCGGCATCGCCGAGCCCCGCGTGATTGAGTCCGTCGAGGCCGGTCAGCTCGTCGTCCTCACCGACCACAACGAGTCTGCCCAGTCCGTTGCCGGTCTTAAGGACGCCACGGTCTTTGGTGTCGTCGATCATCACCGCATCGGCGACTTCGAGACCGCCGGCCCGCTGCACTACATCTGCCTGCCCTGGGGCTCCAGCTGCACCATCGTCACCAAGCTCGCCGGCGTGCTCGGCGTTGAGCTTTCCGACGTCCAGGCTAAGCTGCTGCTCTCGGCCATGATGACCGATACGCTCATGCTCAAGAGCCCCACCACCACCGATGTCGACCGCACCGTTGCCGCCAAGCTCGGCGAGCAGGTGGGCGTCGACCCGGTCAAGTTTGGCATGGAGGTCTTCCTCACCCGTCCGTCCGGCTCCTTCACTGCAGCCGAGATGGTCGGCAACGACATCAAGATGTTCGAGCCCGCTGGCAAGAAGCTGCTCATTGGCCAGTACGAGACCGTCGACAAGAGCCGCGCGCTCGGCATGATCGACGAGATCCGCGAGGCCATGCGCGCCTACGCCGCCGAGAAGGGTGCCGACGGCATCGTCCTGTGCATCACCGACATCATGGAGGAGGGCTCGCAGGTCCTGCTCGAGGGCGAGACCGAGGCTGCTCAGAAGGGCCTGGGCATTGCCGACGAGCACGACGGCGTCTGGATGCCGGGCGTCCTCTCCCGCAAAAAGCAGGTCGCTGCCCCCATCATGGCCGCCTGCTAGGTTTAGTTGACCGAACGCCACGACCGGATCGCGGACGCCCCGCGCTCCGGTCGTTTTTTGTGCACGACGCTGCGTCGTCTCTTGGGCAGGCGCGCCCGTGCCGTTGAGCAAATAATGTTCAACCTGTGGTTCCGCTTTTCGGCCACGCCTGCGTGCTTGTCGTGCAGGGTAGGCTAGATGCAAGCGTAATACGTTAGAGCGCGGCGCCGCCACTTGGGCGGGCCGTGCTTTTTTAAGACGGGAGCCTTCCCGTGAAAGGAGCCGCCCATGGCAGCAACTGAGCAGCTGTTCAACGTTCGTGAGCGCAAGCGCTTTGAACGTCACGACATTTGGGAGCGCATCGCCGAGAACGGCACGATTTCCGCCGCCGTCATGGTCTTCGCCGCTATCGCCGCCGTCATCTGCGCCAACACCGATGCCTACGAGGCCATCCATCACTTTTTGGAGACCCCGCTGTATGTGGGCTTGGGCAACCTTACGGCCGGTCTCACCGTTGAGCTTTTCGTCAACGACTTCCTCATGGCGATTTTCTTTTTGTTGGTGGGCATTGAGCTTAAGTACGAGATGACGGTCGGCGAGCTCAAGAATCCGCGTCAGGCCATGCTTCCCATGCTGGCGGCCGTGGGCGGCGTCGTCGTTCCCGCCTGCATCTACCTGATCTTTAACCATGCCGGTGCCCGCAACGGTTGGGCCATTCCCATGGCAACCGATATTGCCTTTGCGCTGGGCGTGCTGTCGCTTTTGGGCAATCGCGTGCCCAACGGCGTGCGCGTGTTCTTCTCGACGCTCGCTATTGCCGACGACCTGATTTCCATCGCCGCCATCGCCATTTTCTACGGTCAGAGCCCCAATCCGTTTTGGTTGGGCGCCGCCGCGCTTGTGACCTGCGCGCTCGTGTGGCTTAACAAGACGCAGCATTACCGCCTTGCCCCGTATTCGGTACTGGGTCTGCTGTTGTGGTTCTGCATGTTCAAGAGCGGCGTGCACGCTACGCTTGCCGGCGTCATCCTGGCCTTCACCATTCCGGCCAAGTGCGGCGTCAAGCTCGATAGCCTTACCGATTGGCTGGGCGAGTGCCTGCCGTTGCTCGATGACCGCTACGACGACGAGGCGCACATCCTGGGCCAGCATGACTTTACCGTCTCGACAACCAAGGTCGAGCGCGTCATGCACCGCGTGACCCCGCCGCTTATCCGCATGGAGCGTCTGATCTCCACGCCGGTCAACTTTGTGATCCTGCCGATCTTTGCGTTCGTGAACGCGCAGGTTCGTCTGGTGGGCGTGGACATGAGCACGCTGCTCACCGACCCGGTGACGCTCGGCGTGTACTTTGGCATGCTGCTGGGCAAGCCGATCGGCATCTTTGGTATGACGTTTGCCCTGGTTAAGCTTAAGGCCTGCGAGCTGCCGCACAATGTCAACTGGCACATGATTGCCGGCGTGGGCATTCTGGGCGGTATCGGCTTTACCATGTCGATCCTCATCAGCGGCCTCGCCTTCCCGACGGCCCAGTTTGAGGTTCTGGCTGCCAAGGCCGCTATTCTCGCCGGTTCGGTCACCGCTGCCGTGCTCGGCATGATCTACATGAGCGTGGTCTGCAAGCACCCCGCGCCCAAAGACGAGTAAGAGCGCGAAAACCGGCTCCAGAACCGATTCGGGCGCGTTCAAAATGCGGATTCGGGCGGTGCTTGCCGCCTGCCAGACACGCCAGTGGTCAAAAAACGCCGTTTGTGAGTACTGTCACAAACGGCGTATCATTTTAGGTGCGGAAAATAATGAACAAAGTTATAAGAACTGTACGTTAATGAGTGACCATCGACTTCCAATTTGGCGCTAGCTGACGGTGATTAGGAAGTTTCAAGTCGAGTTTTGCCGATTTCGACCAAGAATCGCTGCTACTAAAAAGGTAACAGTACTCATATTTGCCTTTTTTTGGCCACAAGCCCTAAAACAAGCCTCGCCAAGGTCGGGAAGCGGGCCAAATCGCCGGCCTCGAGGCTTATTCCACCGTTCCGTAGACGGCGCCCCAGCCGTGGGCGGCCAAGGCGGAGTTGAGCTGGTCGCACAGCGACTGGCGGTCGTAATAGCCGGGCGGTAGCAGGTTGACGATTTCCATGAGGTCGGGCGCCAGGTCCAAGATTTCGGCCTGTACGATCAGATCCAGGCGGTCGATGGCGTGGCGGTCGTAAAACAGTCCGTCGACCAGGCGCTGCAGGTCGCCGAATTCCTCGGCCCTAAACGATCCGTACTCCATAGTGCCTCCTTGGGCGCCCCACGCCGGCATGCGCGGCGATTCGTAATTTATTGCGATGAACTTAATCTATCACGGCTTCATAACGTTGCGGCGGTGGCGGTCTATACTTAGACGAACTGCAACGTACCGCTTCGCGAAAGGTCGCACCCATGCAGACGATCTACCAGAAGATGGAAACCACCGAACTCGATGTCGCCATCGAGGCGCTCAAAGCCGAGGTCGCCGAGGTCAAGGCCAAGGGCCTGGCGCTCGACATGGCCCGCGGCAAGCCGTCGCCCTCCCAGGTGGACATCTCGCGCCCCATGCTCGATATCCTTAACGCCGACGCCGATCTGCACGACGGCAACGTCGACTGCTCCAACTACGGCTGCTTTGAGGGCATTCCCTCGGCACGCAAGTTGGCAGGGGAGTTCCTGGGCTGCCCCGCCGAGCAGACGCTCGTGCTGGGCTCGTCGAGCCTCCTGATCGAGCATGACATCGCCGGCATGTTCTGGCGCTGCGGCTCGTGCGGCAGCGAGCCCTGGGACGCCTACGAGGCCGCGCACGACGGCAAGAAGGTCAAGTTCCTGTGCCCCGTTCCCGGCTACGATCGCCACTTTGGCATCACCGCCGATCTGGGTATCGAGAATGTCCCCGTTGCGATGACCGACAACGGCCCCGACATGGACGAGGTCGAGCGCCTGGTTGCTGCCGACGACTCCATCAAGGGTATCTGGTGCGTGCCCAAGTATTCCAACCCCACGGGCATCACCTTTAGCGAGGACACCGTGCGCCGCCTAGTCGAGATGCCCACGGCCGCGCCCGATTTTCGCATCTTCTGGGACAACGCCTACTGCGTGCACGACCTGTACGACGAGACCGACGAGCTCGCAAACATCTTTGACCTCGCTCGCACGGCGGGCACCGAGGACCGTGTGGTGGCCTTTGCCTCGACGTCCAAGATCACCTTTCCGGGCGCCGGCATCGGCTTTATTGGTGCGAGCCCCGCGGTTATTGCCGAGTTCTCCAAGCGCCTGAAGGCCGGCCTCATCAGCGCCGACAAGCTCAACCAGCTGCGTCACGTGCGCTTCCTTCCCACCATCGAGGCGGTCAAGGAGCACATGAAAAAGCATGCCGAGTTCCTGCGCCCGCGCTTTGAGGCCGTCGAGCGCAAGCTCACCGAGGGCTTGGGCGACACGGGCTGCGCCACTTGGACGCACCCCCGCGGCGGCTACTTTGTAAGCTTCGATGGTCCCGAGGGCTCGGCCCAAAAGGTCGCCGCGCTTTGCGCCGACCTGGGCGTCAAGCTCACGCCGGCCGGTGCCACCTGGCCCTATGGCAAGGACCCGCGCGACACCAACATCCGCATCGCGCCGAGCTATCCCACGGTCGAGGACCTGGAGGCCGCGCTCGATGTGCTGGTGCTGGCCGTTAAGCTTGTCGCTGCCGAGCTTGCGCGTGCCGAGCGCGCCTAACGCGCGGCTTCCCGTACTATCCGCACTTTCGATACGTAAAGGAGCGTATACATGGATTTGGGTATTTCCACCAACCCCACGCCGGAGATCTACACCATTAAGGTAACCGGCGAGATCGATATCTCTAACGCCGACAGTCTGCGTAACGCCATCGACCTGGCGCTCGAGCAGCCCACCGATGCCGTTGAGCTCGATTTTGCCCAGGTGAGCTACATCGATTCGACGGGCATTGGCGTGCTCGTGGGCGCCGCGCACCACGCGGGCGACCACGGCAAGCGCTTTAGCTGCACCAATGTGCAGCCCCAGGTGATGCGCGTGGTTCAGCTGTTGGGTGTCGACCAGGAGATTTCGATCACCGCTGCATAATCTTTGCCCCCAAAAGGGCGTGCCGTTTGGCATATGTTTGTGATGCGCTCGGACGTTTTGGCGTCCGGGCGCTATACTTGACCGAATGAATAGACGAGTTCCGGCCGAATGGCGCGGTGCGGGCTCGACTCACATCGAGCCTTGGAGGTATGTGTGTTTGGTATTGGAGAGGGTGAGCTCGCGATCATCGTGGTCTTCGGCTTTTTGCTGTTTGGCCCGGATAAGCTCCCGCAGATGGGCCGCACGATCGGCCGTGCCATCCGTCAGTTCCGCGAGACGCAGGAAAAGATGACGGCTGTTGTTCAGTCCGAGATTATCGATCCGGTGAGCGAGGCCGCGTCGGCCCCGGTCAAGCCCAAGAAGGCTGCTGCGACCGACGACGATTCCGATGCGGACGAGGATGCCGCCGAGAAGGCAGCACCCGCCAAGAAGGAGACCTTTGCCGAGCGTCGCGCCCGTCTTGCTGCCGAGAAGGCCGCAAGCGAGGGTGCTGCTGAGGGCGAGAATGCTGCCGAGGAGCCTGCGACCGAGGGCGTCGAGCCCGCAGGTGCCGAGTCCGAGGCCACAGCCGCTGTCGAGCCCGAGCCTGTTGCAGACCCCGAGCCCGAGCCGGCAGAGCCCACGACGGCTGACCTCTACGCCCGTCGTCCCCGCAAGCGCAAAGCCGTCGTCGACCAGCTCGCTCGCGAGCTCGAGGCCGAGGACGACGCTGCTGCCGCCGACGCCCCGAAGGGAGGCGATGAGTAATGCCTATCGGACCTGCGCGTATGCCGCTCTTCGATCACCTGGGAGAGCTTCGTCGCCGCCTGACCATCGTGGTCGTATCGGTGTTTGCCGCCGCTATCGTGCTGTATTTCGCCACGCCCGTGGTTCTCGACATCTTGGAAGACCCCATCCGCTCCTTTGTGCCGGACGGTAAGTTTTACATCACCACCACGCTCGGCGGCTTTGGCCTGCGCTTCTCGCTTGCCATCAAGATGGCCGTGGTCATGTGCACGCCCATGATCATCTGGCAGATCCTGGCATTTTTCCTGCCGGCGCTGCGCCCCAACGAGCGCAAGTGGGTCGTGCCCACGGTGCTCGCCTCGACGGTGCTGTTCTTCCTGGGTGCCATCTTCTGCTATTTCATCATCATCCCGGCGGGCTTTGAGTGGCTCATCGGCGAGACCTCGGCCGTCGCTACGGCGCTGCCCGACCTGGAGAACTACGTCAACATGGAGCTGCTCTTTATGATCGGCTTTGGTGTGGCGTTTGAGCTGCCGCTCATCATCTTCTATCTGTCCGTCTTTCACATCGTGTCCTATGCGGCCTTCCGCAGCGCCTGGCGCTACGTGTACGTAGGCCTGCTTGTGGGCTCGGCTGTGATTACGCCCGACGGCTCGCCCGTTACGCTGGGTCTCATGTATGGCGCCCTGCTCTCGCTCTACGAGATTTCGCTCGCCATTGCTCGCGTGGTCATTACCGCGCGCGAGGGCAAGGAGGGCCTGTTCGTGAGCCGTCTGGACCTGTTCTCGGACGACGAGGACGACGAGGAGTAAATCGGTATGCACGAGGTTGGCATTGTCAACGGCATACTCGATACAGTGATTCGCGCGGCGCGTGGGGCGGGGGCCTCGCGCGCCGTTTTGGTAACGCTGCGTATCGGGGATATGACCGAGGTCGTGCGCGAGGCGCTTGACTTTGCGTGGGAGACGTTTCGCGACGAGGACTCGCTCACGCGCGGCTGCGAGCTTGCCGTGGAGGAAGTCCATCCACAAAGCGAGTGTCTGGACTGCGGTGAGGTCTTTGAGCACGACCGTTTCCATTGCCGTTGTCCCCAATGTGGCGGTGCCAACGTGCGTCTGCTGCATGGCCGCGAACTCGACATCGCAAGTATCGAGATCGAGACCCCCGACGATTAGCACGCTCGCCATCTAGCGATGGGGTATAAAAGGGCCAAAGTAAGGAGCGCTAAGTATGGCCGAGAAAACGATTGATATCGCGTCGCCGATTCTGTCGCGCAACGAGCGCCTGGCAGATCAGCTGCGTCAGCGATTTAATGAGACAAACACCTACGTGATCAATGTGCTGTCGAGCCCCGGCTCGGGTAAGACCACCACGATTCTGGGCACCAACGAGCGCCTGCGTGACAAAGCCGGCCTGCGCTGTGCCGTCATCGAGGGCGATATCGCCTCGGATGTCGACGCCATCACCATGAAGGAAGCCGGCATGCCCGCCATCCAGATCAACACGGGCGGCCTGTGCCACCTCGAGGGCAACATGATCATGGAGGCCGTCGACGCCTTCGACCAGGCCGTCGGTCTGGAGAACATCGATGTCATCTTTATCGAAAACGTGGGTAACCTGGTCTGCCCGGTCGACTTTGACCTGGGCGAGAACCTGTCCATCATGATTCTCTCGGTGTCCGAGGGCGACGACAAGCCCATCAAGTACCCGGGCATCTTCCAACACGCCGGCGCGCAGCTGCTCAACAAGGTCGACGTGGCTCCGGCTTTCGATTTTGACATGGATAGGTATACTAAGACACTCGATGACCTCAATCCGCAAGCGCCGCGGTTTGCCGTGAGCGCGCGCAAGGGCGAGGGCATGGATGCCTGGTGCGATTGGCTCATCGGGCAGATTGAGCAAGCAAGGGCGTAAGTCGGCCGCCATACGGGCGGGCGTAGCCGCAGAGATACGAGATAGGAGCCTCTTTTGAAGCTCATCATCGCCGAGAAAAACGACGCCGCGCGTCAGATCGCCGAGCGTCTGTCCACGGGCAAACCCAAAAAGGACAAGGTGTACAACACTGCCATCTACCGTTTTGAGTGGAAGGGCGAGGAGTGCGTGACCATCGGCCTTGCCGGTCACATCCTGGCGCCCGATTTTTGCGACAGCGTGCTGTTCGATAAAAAGCTGGGCTGGTATTCGGTCACGGAGGACGGCGAAATGCTGCCGGCCGACATGCCCGATGGCCTGGCTCGTCCGCCCTACGACACCAAGCGCAAGCCGTTTCTTGCCGACGGTATCTCCATCAAGGGCTGGAAGCTCGAGAGCCTGCCCTATCTCACCTGGGCGCCCGTCATTAAGCTGCCGGCCGAGAAAGAACTCATTCGTTCGCTCAAGAACCTCGCTAAAAAGTCCGACAGCGTCATCATTGCCACGGACTTCGATCGCGAGGGCGAGCTGATTGGCTCGGACGCTCTCAACAAGGTGCGCGAGGTGGCGCCCGACTTGCCGGTCGCCCGCGCCCAGTATTCTTCGTTTACCAAGGCCGAGATCACGCAGGCCTTCGATAATCTTGTCTCGCTCGACCAGAATCTGGCCGACGCCGGCGAGAGCCGCCAGCACATCGACCTCATTTGGGGTGCGGTGCTCACGCGCTACCTGACGCTCGCCAAGTTTGGCGGCTTTGGCAACGTGCGCTCCGCCGGCCGCGTGCAGACGCCGACGCTCGCCCTGGTGGTCGAGCGCGAACGCGAACGCATGGCGTTTGTGCCTGAGGACTATTGGCAGATTCGCGGCATGGGTGCCGCTCAGGGTGCTGCCGAGGACGATCGCTTTAAGATCGCGCACAAGACGGCGCGTTTTACCGACAAAGATGCTGCCGAGACGGCGTACGGCCACGTTGACGGCGCTACGACGGCAACCGTCGCCGCGGTGACCAAGCGCTCCCGCAAGCAGCAGCCGCCCACGCCGTTTGCGACGACCTCGCTGCAGGCCGCCGCCGCGGCCGAGGGCATCTCGCCTGCGCGTACGATGCGCATCGCCGAGTCCCTCTACATGGCGGGCCTCATCAGCTATCCGCGTGTCGACAACACCGTGTACCCTGCGACACTCGATCTGGGCGCCGTGGTGAGCGACCTGGCAAAGATCAACCCGGCGCTGGCGCCCGTGTGCAAAAAGGTGCTCGCCGGCCCCATGAAGCCCACGCGCGGCAAAGTCGAGACCACCGACCACCCGCCCATCTACCCCACGGGCGAGGGCGATCCGTCCACGCTCGACGGCGGCCAGCGCAAGCTCTACGACCTCATCGCCCGCCGCTTCCTGGCGACGCTCATGGGTCCCGCGACCATCGAGAACACCAAGCTCGAGCTCGACGTGAACGGTGAGCCGTTCGTGGCTTCGGGCGATGTGCTCGTGACCCCGGGTTTCCGCGAGGCGTACCCGTACGGACTCAAACGCGACGAGCAGATGCCGCCGCTGGAGCAGGGCGACACGGTCGACGTGTTCGACATTAAGCTTGAGGCCAAGCAGACCGAGCCGCCCGCGCGCTACAGTCAGGGCAAGCTCGTGCAGGAGATGGAGAAGCGCGGCCTGGGTACCAAGTCCACGCGCGCGAGCATCATCGAGCGCCTGTACGCCGTGCGTTACCTCAAAAACGATCCCGTGGAGCCGAGCCAGCTGGGCATCGCCATCATCGACGCGCTGACGCAGTTTGCCCCGCGCATCACGAGCCCCGATATGACCAGCGAGCTCGACGGCGACATGACTCGCGTCGAGCGCGGCGAGGACACCGAAGAGCATGTCGTGACGCACTCGCGTGCGCTGCTGGCCGGCGTGCTCGACGAGCTGCTCAAGCATACGCAGGAGCTCGGCGACGCCATCAGCGACGCCGTCACGGCCGATGCGCGCGTGGGCGCCTGCCCCAAGTGCGGCAAGGACCTGGTTATGAAGACGAGCGCCAAGACCCGCGGCAGCTTCATTGGCTGCATGGGCTGGCCCGACTGCGACGTGACCTATCCGGTGCCGAGCGGCGTCAAGGTGAGCCCGCTCGAGGGCGAGGCCGCCGTGTGCCCCGAGTGCGGTGCGCCGCGCATCAAGTGTCAGCCGTTCCGCCAGAAGGCTTTCGAGATTTGCGTGAACCCGACGTGCCCCACCAACTACGAGCCCGACCTTAAAGTGGGCGAGTGCAAGGTGTGTGCCGAGGCCGGACGCCATGGCGACCTGATCGCGCACAAGAGCGAGAAGAGCGGCAAGCGCTTTATCCGCTGCACCAACTATGATGACTGCGGCGTGAGCTATCCGCTGCCGGCGCGTGGCAAGCTCGAGGCGACGGGCGAGACCTGTCCCGAGTGCGGCGCCCCCATCGTGGTGGTCAACACGGCGCGCGGTCCGTGGCGTATCTGCGTCAACATGGACTGCCCGACCAAGGAGAAGAAGCCCGCCCGCGGCCGCAAGACCACAACCAAGGCGAGCACGGCAAAGAAGACGACGGCGGCCAAGAAGACGACGGCTAAGAAAGCCACTGCCGCCAAGAAGACGACCGCGAAGAAGTCGACTGCCAAGAAAGCAGCCGCCGACAAGTAACGGCGCAGTCGAAACAGTGCCCAAAAAACGAGCGAGGGTCCCATGATCCTCGCTCGTTTTTTGACCGGCAGTTAGGGACGTTCCTTTTCTGCCGGCAGTTTAGGAACGTCCCTAACTGCCGGCTCGGGAACGACAAAGCGCTAGTTCACCTCGACAGGCTTGGCGCCGGGATAGCGCTCCTCAAAGTCTAGGCGGTACTTATTGTCATTGGTGCCCGCCACGTTGTCGCGCGACAGCGGCGCCACGATCTCATTCTTGTGGTCCGCAGGCTTGGCGTATTTCAGGCTGATCTCCCAGGCATCACAGATTGCGTCAATGCGGTGATCCAGGTCGTCGTACAGGGCGATGATGTCCTTCCAGGAGCTGTAGTTCTTGGAGCTCGTCGGGACGTCCAGGTCCTCGACGATGTCGTAATACTGCTCGATGGTGTCCTCCGTGCGCTCGGCGACGTCGGCGAGATTTTGACGGGTGGTTCGATCCTCTTCCAGATAGTTGCCGTTGAAGTTCTGCGCGCAGCCACGGACCTGGCTGTCGAGATCTTCGAGCAGGTCGTAGTATTCGCTCAGTCGGCGGTAGAGGTTCTGCTCGGAGAGCGTTGCTTCGCCGCCATCCTCGTCGTCATCGTCATCATCGTCGTACAGGCTGTTGGGATCGCCGAGAGGTTTTAGGCCATCGTCGTCGACGTCATGGTGCAGCTTAGCTACCTCGGCAGTCGTCTGCGTGGCGGCGTTGTCGAAAGGCTTGATCACAAAGAAAACGACCAGGGCGATGATGATCGCCACCAGCACAACGATAACAGCGATAAGCGGCCCGGTGCCGCTCTTTTTGGGAGCGGGGGTCTGTGGCGAAGCGGGCGCGTATGCGGGAGCCGGCTGCTGTTGGGACGAGCCGCTCGCGACGGGTATGCGCTGCGTGGTCTCGACGGTCGCGGGGCCTGCGGCGGGGTCGGGGCGATAGGCGAGGGGGTCGTCCGCCTTGGCTTGCGGCGTATCGAGGGAACCGGTCTGCTCAAAAGCGGGCTGGCTATCGCTCGCGGTTGTTTGCTCAACGGGTGCACCGCACGAGGTGCAGAACTTGGCATCATCTGCAAGAAGTTTGCCGCACGAGGCGCAATACCGAGACATTGCCACTCCTTTCGCCACATTTCAATGCAATACGACGATTATACCCAGCGTCCAAAATTCCCCATCATAAGTTGCGGTGAAATAGGGACTGTTTGGCGGTCTCAGAGCTTCAATCAGTCCTTATTTCACCGCAACTTTGGAAAGGCACCTTTAGCCATTGGGGACGCGCCGAGCACTGGGGTATCATGGCTTGGTTGATATATCTGCATTTACGCGCCTTGTAGGAAGGGGCTGCGCCCATGGCTTTTGAGCCCGCTCAACATAGCTTTATCACGCTCGAGGGCGTCGATGGCGCCGGCAAGTCCACGCAGGCGCGCCTGCTTGCCCGCGCGTTCGAACTCGCTGGCTACCAGGTTGTGAGCCTGCGCGAGCCGGGCGGTACCGCCATCAGCGAAAAGATCCGTGCTCTGCTGCTCGACCCCGCCAACACGGCGATGGGTGACACCTGCGAGCTGCTGCTCTACGAGGCCGCGCGTGCCCAGCTGGTGCACGAGGTCATCGCCCCCGCCCTTGCGGCCGGCAAGGTGGTCCTGTGCGACCGTTTCTACGATTCCACGACCTGCTATCAGGCGTTTGCCGATGGCCTCGATCGCCAGATGGTGTGCGACGCCAACAACCTGGCCGTCGCGGGTACGCACCCGGCGCTCACGCTCGTCTATCACATCACGCCCGAGCAGGCGGCGCTGCGCATGGCCGCCCGTGGTGCGGCAGACCGCATGGAGGCCAAGGGTATGGCCTTCCAAGAGCGTGTTTACCAGGGATTTTGCGCCATTGCCGCTGAGGAACCAAACCGCGTAAAGCTCATCGACGCCACCGCGTCCATCGAGGAAGTCTTCGAGAAGACGGTCGAGCAGGTTCGCGCCTACGGCCTCGACATTTCCCAGGACGCCGTCACCGCCGCGCTTGCCCAGGAGGCCGAGTAACATGGCCCCCGCTCAGGCAAGCCTGCTGGCCAAGCTCGACACCCAAGAGCGCGTGCGCGACTTTTTGACCAATGCCGTCGCCAGCGGTCGCGCATCGCACGCCTACCTGTTTTTGGGCGCGCCCGGCGCGGGCAAGCTCGACGCCGCGTGGGCGCTCGCCCAAGCCTTCCTGTGTGAGCAGGATGGCTGCGGCTCATGCGATAGCTGCGTGCGCGTCGCCCGCCATACGCACCCCGACGTGCACTATTACACGCCCGAGAGCGCCACGGGCTACCTCATCGCCCAGACCCGCGAGCTGCTCGATGACGTGCCTCTGGCGCCCATCCGTGCCAAGGCCAAGGTCTACATCATCGACCGTGCCGAGCAACTGCGCGCCAACACCGCCAACGCACTGCTCAAAACACTCGAGGAGCCGCCCGAGGGCGTTATGTTCATCCTGCTGGGCACCTCGGCAGACGTGATGTTGCCCACCATCGTGAGCCGCTGCCAGTGCGTGCCGTTTCGGCTGGTATCGCCCACCGTCGCCGCGCAGGCTGTGAGTCGCGCCACCGGTCAGGACCCTGCGCGTTGCCGCATGGTCGTCGCCGTAGCGGGAAGCCCCACGCGTGGCATCGAGTTCCTCAAGAGCGCCGAGCGCCAGGACGCCCGCCGTCAGATGGTCCGCGCCATCGATTCGCTTATCGCCGCCGACGAGGCCGACGTGCTCAGTCGCGCCAAGTCACTCATCGTCGCCGTTAAGGCGCCGCTCGCCGAGGTCAAGTCCACGCAGGAAAAGGTACTCGAGCAAAACGCCGATTACCTGTCGCGTGGAGCATTGAAGCAGCTTGAGGACCGCAACAAGCGCGAACTCAACGCGCGCGAGCGTTCGGGTATCATGGAAGCGCTGGCGAGCGCGCGGACGCTCATGCGCGACGTGCTGCTGACGCTTCAGGACGAGGCGGCCGACGTGGTGAACGAAGACGTGCGCGACACGATCGGTCGGCTTGCCGCCGCGACCAATGTTGCGGGTGCCACGCGGGCGCTCGAGGCAGTCGCGACCGCGGAGCGCAACATCGCCAGAAACGTTACTCCCCAGCTGGCCATCGAGGTCATGCTGTTCGATATCAGGAAGGCACTGAAATGCCGTTAGTCGTACCCGTTAAGTTTACCTATGCCTCGCGCGACCTGTGGTTCGATCCGCAGGATCTGGATATCCTCGAGGCCGATTATGCCATTTGCTCCACCGAGCGCGGAACCGAGATCGGCCTGGTCACGGCCGATCCCTTCGAGGTGCCGCAAGATGAGATCGGTCAGCCGCTCAAGCCCGTGCTGCGTGTGGCGAGCGACATCGACCTGCAGCTTGCCGACGACCTGGCCATCCAGGGCGACGAGGCCATGGTCGACTTCCGCCGCCTGGTCAAGGAGCTCGACCTCGAGATGAAGCCGGTCGGCGTCGAGTACCTGTTTGGCGGCGAGAAGGCCGTGTTCTACTTTGCGGCCGAGGAGCGCGTCGATTTTCGTCAGCTCGTCAAGGACCTGTCCTCGACGCTGCACATTCGCGTCGACATGCGCCAGATCGGCGTGCGCGACGAGACCCGCCTGGTGGGCGGCTATGCCCAGTGCGGCCAGGAGCTCTGTTGCACGCGCTTTGGCGGACAGTTTGAGCCCGTCTCGATTCGCATGGCAAAAGAGCAGGACCTACCGCTCAACTCGTCCAAGATCAGCGGCGTTTGCGGCCGCCTGATGTGCTGCCTGCGCTATGAGTTCGAGGCCTACAAGGACTTTAAGAGCCGTGCGCCCAAAAAGAAGACGCTCATCGATACGCCGCTCGGCAAGGCGCGTATCCAGGAATATGACACGCCGCGCGAGCAGCTGGTGTTGCGTCTGGAGAACGGCAAGGTCTTTAAGGTCAACTTGGCCGATATGACGTGCTCTGAGGGCTGCAAGAAGAAGGCCGCCGAGCAGGGCTGCAACTGCCGCCCCGACTGCGTGACGCGTGACGTGCTCGAGCGCATCGAGTCGCCCGAGATGCGCCTGGCGCTCATGGAGCTCGATCGCGAGAACGGCGTCGACGTGGGCGATGGCCTGTCGAGTGCCGACCGTCTGGCCGGCACGTCGATGCCCAAGCGCCGTCGTCGCGATGCCGATTCCGATACCCGCGCTGCTCAGAGCCAGGTCGAGGGCCGTGGCCGTGGAAAGGGCCGCGGCAAGGCCGAGGCACCCGAGGCCGAGGAGGCCGCCGGTGGCCGTCGTCGTCGCAAGCGCGCGGGCTCGGGCGATTCTACCGAGGCTGCAGCCGCGGGCAAGAACGCCTCTCGCGAGCGCGAGGTTCAGCAGCCCCAGCAGCAGAATCGCGGCGGTGGCATGAACCCCACGCGTCGTCGCCGCCGTCATCTGTCGAGCGAGGAGCGCGAGGACGCCTTCCGCGCCGCAGCTGCTCGCGAGGCCGGTGCCGCTTCCAAGGGCCCCTCGGCCTCCGATACGCCTGCCGACAAGGGCGGCAAGTCACGTGGCGAGGAGGAGCGCGCGCCGCGTCCGCGCTGTCGCCATTCCTCGGGCGCGCAACAGAAGCCCTCAGTGCCCTCCGTGGCCGATCAGGTCTCGGATGGCGAGGTCAAGGTCACGCGCCGTCGTCCCGGAGATGGCGGGGGAGCGGCTGCTAAGGCTTCGCGTGGCGCGGCTCGCGACGAGCGCGAGCCGCGCGAGGATCGCGGTGGCGAGGGCTCGGCCGACCAGGGTCAAAAGCGCCGTCGCCGTCGCCGTTCCCGCAAGCCGCGTCAAGATGGCGGCGAGGGCTCGACCCCGTCTTCGTCCACACCACAACCGCCCGCCGGCGAATAACGCCCGCGAGCGGATTTAGCCCGCCTTGCCCCGAGCGCATCGGGGTATCATAGCGCCGAATCAACAACCCTCCCTGCGACCGAACGTAGGGAGGGTTGTGTCTTGAAGAGCCATCTGAACATATTGAGCTGTCTGCAGGGTGCCGGTGCCCTACCGTTTGCGGACGAATTACTACCGTTTGCCGAGCGGGCGGCACACGAGGCGCTCGAGGCATTGTCGCCAACACGATGTGCCGGCTGCGAGCGCGCCGGTGCGCTTATTTGCCAAGACTGTCTGGCCGCGCTCACGCTCATCGACCCACGTCATAGCTGTACCCGATGCGGCGCCCCGTTTGGGGATTTGCTGTGCACTGAGTGTTCGGTCGAGGGCACGTCCTCGGCAATGTCGGAGGCGCTCGACCGCTGCCTGGCGTGCGCCGTCTATGCGCATCCGCTGCCGCGCATCATTAAAGCTTACAAGGACGCGGGCGAGCGACGTCTGGCTCCGTATCTGGCGGAGCTGCTCTACGACACCGCCCTGCATGCCCAGGTCGTAGCTCCCGAACGCTTAGGAGGTGTGCTGTCCGGTGCGGATGCGGTGGTGTTTGTGCCTGCGACGGCGGCAGCGTTTCGGCGGCGTGGTTTTGATCATATGGAGGCTATTGCGCGCCCATTTTGCGAGCTGTCGGGTGTTCCCCTGCTCGATGCTCTCGTCAAGTACGGGCATGGCGACCAGCGCGAACTCGGTCGTGAGGAGCGCCGCGAGCGTGCCCAAGGCATGTACGAGACGGTTGAGGACGTGCACGGCCGCCGCCTGCTGCTTATCGATGACGTTATCACCACGGGTGCGACGATGGCCGCGGCTTCGGCGGAACTCAAGCGCGCCGGCGCCGCAGCAGTCGATGGCCTCGCTATCGCACGCGTTTGGTAGGGGTGGTTTTGTGGCAGTAAAGATTGAGCGGCGCAGCGAGTCGACAGACGATCAGCTAGCGGCTTCCGTAATCCTAACAGGCGCCTCGGCGCTACGCATGATGCGCGCCGAGCGCCGGCAGATGGGCTACATAAGCTGGAGGGACCTCGATCCCGATGAGGAGCGCCGCGTACTAAACACTTCGTCGCCTTCGGCTGAGGACATCTATCTTCCTGACTTGGTGCGGATTGGGGGCCGCAAGCGGCGAGGTGCAAGAGGATTTGTGCTTGCTGGTAGGGTCTGCAGCGCAGCGCCGCCGCATGCCTGGCGTGGGCTGGTCCGTGTGTTCCGGGTTGCCTGCCGGCTCGATTCTAAAGGTGGAACCGGGGGTGTACAGCCTATCTCCCGAGGCCCTTTGTGTTGCCGTTGCGCGCGAGGTCGGCTGCATCCAGGCGTTTGCCCTGGCCCAGGAGCTGTGCCCCAAGATTTCACTGAGCGATCGCGGGAAGTATCTGCCTCCCTACACCTCGCCTGTTACGAATAAACTTGCAAAGGACAAGGACCAGCCAGCAGACGTGGGCTACTTTGAAGTCGAGCCGGTGCTGATGCCCGATCGTCTGGCAGATTATCTCGCGGTATACAAGGGGAACACGGCCAAACAACTGCAGCGTCTGTGTCCCTATCTTTCGGAAAACCTGCGCTCACCCATGGAGTGCATCATGCTCGCTTTGTTTTCGCTTCCGTTTTCCTATGGCGGTTTTGCCTGCGGTCCCTTTAAGACCGACTACAAGATCGAGTTCGATGACCGCGCGCAGGCAATCTCGGGGATGCCTCATGCAGTTTGCGATGCGTATCAAGAGGCAGCCCGGTTTGACCTGGAATACAACGGTGAGCTGGGCCATTCCTCCCGGAAGGGACGTATCCATGATGAAAAACGCAACACGGGCTTGATTACTATGGGAATCGAGGTCGCAACGGTCAACAACGAAATGCTTTGCGACATGGAAGCGATGGAAGCGCTCGCATGGCGCATGCACCAGCGTATGCGAAAGCGGTACCGGAATCGTGTCGATGCCCGCAGGAAGAAGCAAGAGGCGTTGCTTAACACGCTGCGGGCGTGTTTTGGGCTTAAGCCGGTCTAATACGCGTCGAAAATAGAGGGTTAATCATATGCCCTGGCCATAATATGGCAAATATGAGTACTGTCACTAAATCAGTAACAGCAAAATCAAGGAATTTAGGACTCGGAGGCGGCGTAAAGTAAGAAGATAATAAACAAATGTAGAATAACTAAGCATCAGGTTGGCGACACTGAGCGCAAAATCTGTCCGAGAGGCCAAAATTGCCTGTTACTAAATTGGTGGCAGTACTCATATTTGCCATATTTTGACCAGGGCACCCTAAGAAGGGCGCCCCGGAGCTCCCCGTAGGGGAGCTCCGGGCTTCATAGGGGCACGAATAGCCCACTCCGACCTGCAAAATCTGTGCGCACGATGCGAATGACGCCCTTAACCTTAAACTTTAGCTTGAACTTAGCTATAATGCGCTACGTTCCTGCCAGGCTGTGGTTGCGGACGGACGAAATGCCCGTCCTAGTCCAAGACAGACGCGGTCAAAGGGATCCACGTAAGCGACCGCGTGCGCGCGGCGCGATCATGGCGCGTCCTAGATGTAAGCCGCACCGTCCGTTCTACTTTCTTTGGGGCAATACCGCCTCGCGGGCGAGCGGGCCAGTCGTGAAGGTGGCTGCGGCCTCCCGAGCAAACACCCCGGTGCGCAAGTGTGGGGTCAAATACCAGGTCAGCTGGTGGGAACAACCCGATATTCCGCGCAACGCACGGATCGTATACGACACAGAAGGCAGGGTAGTGGACATGGTGAGGGGCAGCTTGATGCACGCGGCTCGGTTAGGTGCTGGGACCGCAGCGGTCATTGCCGTTTTGGGCCTGAGCGGATGCGCGTTCAACCCGCTGTCTACGTTCACGACTCCCACGATCGACCAGATCGAGTACGAGACCGTCACGCCGGCGGTGTCGGACGATGCCCTGGTCACTCCCGGAACCCTGACGGTCGCCCTCGATACTTCCGATGCGCCGCAGGCAATGCAGGGCGCCGACGGCGAGCTTACGGGGTATGCAGTCGATGCTGCCCGCGCCCTCGCAAGCAGCATGGGCCTTAAGGTCGCCTTTGTCGATGCGTCCTCGGCAGGTTCCGCGCTCGGCGACAAAAAGGCTGATATCTTTATCGGCGAGATCAACTCCACGGACGGGGACGTTAGCTCGCTCGGCACCTGCCTGTACGATGCCGCTTCCGTGTTCGGTAAAACCAGCGATGGTGGGTCGCTAAGCGTTTCCACCGATACCCTTAACACGTCTACTCTGGGTGTCCAGATGTCCTCGGCCTCGCAGGAGGCGCTTGCTAAGCAGAGCATCACCGCCAACCAAAAGACCTACTCCAACATCAACGAGTGCTTTGAGGCGCTCGAGTCCGGCGAGGTCGACTATGTGATCTGCGACTCCACAGCCGGCGGCTATCTTGCACGCCTGATGAGCGAGGTCTCCTATGTCGGTGCGCTCGAGGCGCCCTCGACGCTTGGTGTTGCGGGTCTCTCGTCCAATGACGAACTGTGCCGTGCCGTGAGTGATGCCCTCGACGACATCACGGTCGACGGCACGCTCGAGGCGGTTCACTGCGTCTGGTACGGCCAGATTCCCTACGACCTCACCACTAAGACGGTTTCGGGCGCTAACGTGCAGCCGGGCGACTCTGAGTCCAGTGAGACCACGTCCTCCGGCAGCGAGTCCTCCGATTCCAACAATGAGACCGCATCCTCCGAGGACAAATCGTCCAGCCAGGAAGGCACCATCACTGACGACGACATTAACAAACTTAATAGCTAGTTATTGCTAGGGGTGGTGTCTCCTATACGTTGGAAAGGACACCTCTTCACGGTTTCAACACGCACTGCCGGGTTTCCCCAATAGGGGAGCCCGGCTTTTTTATCCCTATAAAACCAGCAGGTCAAAGCCAATTTTCGGGACCAAATACAAAGTCGCCGACGCCCTCCCATAGCGCACTTTGCCACAGAAAAGTGCGAGACTTCGGTATGCGGTATCAAGCAATCGTTATTCGGGTCTTTAGGAATCCGCGTGATTAAATGCACGGCAATGGGTACATAGCCAGTACAGTAAGTCCCCGAGGCAGATTGGAGCCACGTATGGATATCAAGGTTTCTGGACGCAAGACGACGGTAACCGATGCTCTGCGTGCGCATGTGGATGAGAAGATCGGCGAGGCGCTCAAGGTTTTCGATATCGAGCCCATGACGGTCGACGTTGTACTTCGCTATGAGAAAAACCCCTCGAACCCCAACCCGGCAATCGTCGAGGTTACGGTTCGTGCCCGCGGTTCGGTGATTCGCGTTGCCGAGCACGGTGCAGATATGTACGCCGCCATCGACCTCTCCGCCGATAAGGTCACCCGCCAGCTGCGTAAGTTCAAGACCAAGGTCGTGGACAACCGCCAGGGCGGTGCCAGCGCCGCGGATGTCGCGCCGGTCGAGCGCGTCGAGGATCTGGCCGACCTGCTGCTGCCCGAGGAGGAGGACGACCTGCTCGTCCGCGAGAAGGTTATCGACGTCACCCCGATGACTGAGGAGCAGGCGCTGGTGCAGACCGATCTGCTGGGCCACGACTTCTACGTGTTCGAGAACGCGACGACCGGTCTCATCAATGTGGTGTATCACCGTAAGAATGGTGGATATGGCATCATCAAGCCCCGCATCGAAACACTTGACGAGTAAAATACGTTAACTTGCATGAGTTAACGGTTGGCGGTCATCCCATGCGGATGGCCGCCTTTTTACGTAAGGAGTCGCTTTGATGGACAAGGCCGCATCCGCCGGTCATTCGGACCGTTGCCGCATCGTCGTCGATACCTGCTGCGACTTTAGCCCCGAGGTCGCCGCGAACCTCGATGTCGATATCTTGGGTTTCCCCTTCATTATCGATGGCGAGGAGCGCACGGATGACATCTGGTCGAGCATCACACCCAAGGAGTTCTACGACCGCATGCGCGCCGGTGCCCGCGTGTCCACCTCGGCTGTGTCGCTCGGTCGCTATATCGAGTTCTTTACCGAGTGCGCCAAAGAGGGTACGCCCACGGTCTACCTGTGCTTTACCTCGGCGCTGTCGTCGAGCTACAACTCCGCGTGCCAGGCGGCGGACGCCGTGCGCGCCGAGTATCCTAACTTTGAGCTGTACGTGGTCGACAACGCTCTGCCCTGTGCGACCGGCGAGCTCTTGGCGCTCGAGGCCGTCCGTCAACGCTCAGCGGGACTCACCGCCAAGCAGCTGGTCGACTGGGCAAACGAGGCCAAGACCTATGTCCACGGCTACTTTACGCTCGAGAGCTTTGACGCGCTGGCTGCCGGCGGCCGCATTCCGCCCGCGGCGGCACAGCTCACGGCAAAGCTCGACGTCAAGCCCGAGCTCTCCTACGACCTTGCCGGCTCGCTGTCGCTGATCGGCGTCAACCGCGGCCGCAAGAAGGCGCTCAAGTCCATCCTCAAGTCGTTCCGTGAGAACTACGTGCCCGATCGCACTATGCCCATCGCCATTATGACTGCCGATGCCGAGAAGGACGGCGACTGGCTCGAAGCCGCCATCCGCAAGGAGGAGGGCTGCGCCGACGTCACGATTATCCGTAGTTCCGTCGGTCCTACCATCGGCTCGCACGTGGGGCCCGGCATGGTGGCACTTGCGTTTTGGGGCAAGAACCGCGCCGAGAAAGCCTCGCTTTCCGACCGCATCGCCCGCCGCGTGCGCGGCCAGTAGGCAAGTAACGCGGCCGTAATCGCCCTCAACTCACAGCCCAAACGCTGGCACCGAGTATTCAACCTGGTAATAACACCCAACCCAAAAGGAAAGGTTTCATGGCAAACAAGCTCTCCGTCGCATTTATCGGCACCGGAATCATGGGTGCCCCCATCGCCGGCCACATCCTGGACGCCGGCTATCCCGTCACGGTCAACAACCGCACCAAGTCCAAGGCCGCAGCGCTCGTTGAGCGCGGCGCCGTCTGGGCCGATACGCCGGCCGATGCCGCGGCGAACGCCGATGTCGTCTTTACCATGGTGGGCTATCCCTCCGAGGTCGAGGAGCTCTACCTGGCGGGCGACGGCCTGCTCGCGTGCACCAAGCCGGGCGCGGTCTTGATCGACCTCACCACGAGCTCGCCCGAGCTCGCCCGTGACATTGCCGAGGCCGCTCAAGTCTCCGGTCGCATGGCGTTTGACTGCCCCGTCACCGGCGGCGAGTCGGGCGCCATCGCCGGCACGCTCACGGCTATCGTGGGCGCCACCGAGAACGACATCGCGCCGGTCCGCGATATCCTTGCCACCTTTGCGGCCAACATCTGCTGCTTCGATGGCGCCGGCAAGGGCCAGGCTGCCAAGCTCGCCAACCAGGTGTCGCTGGGCGCCTGCATGGTCGGCATGGCCGACGCCATGGCATTTGCCGAGCTGAGCGGCCTTGACCTGGAGAAGACCCGCCAGATGATCCTGGGCGGCACCGGCAAGTCCGGCGCTATGGAGAGCTTAGCCCCCAAGGCGCTCGACGGCGACTACAAGCCCGGCTTTATGGTCGAGCACTTCATTAAGGATCTGCGTCTGGCGCTCGCCTACGCCGATGACCGCGAGCTCGCGCTGCCCGGCGCCGACGTGGCCTTTACGCTCTACGACATGCTCGACGCCATCGGTGGCGCCAAGCTGGGCACCCAGGCCATCACGGTCCTCTACAAGGAGGAGGCCGATGCCATCGCCGCCGGTCTGGACTGGTCGCAGTATCGTCCCGAGGAGCACGGTGCCCACGAGGACGGCTGCGGTTGCGGCGAGCATGGCGACGACCACGAGTGCGGTTGCGGTCACCATCACGGCGAGGACCACGAGTGCTGCGGCGGCCACGGCCATGACGACGGCCACGAGTGCTGCTGCGGCCATCATCACGAGGAGTAGCGCCCATGAGCTGGACGTTCGTGGTGCTCGCGCTGGTGCTCTTTCTCTTTGCGATCTACATTGGCTTTTTGTGCGGCCAGTGGGCCTGCGAAAAGCGCGTGATCACCAAGCGCGACTACTGGATTGCCAACTTTGCAGGCGCGGCGGCAGTCGTCCTGCTGACCTGGGTGTTCTCACTGTTCCCGCTGGTGCAGTTTGCGCCGATCGGCTGGCTCGGCGGCTTTATCGCCGGCCTTAAGATGAGCTTTGGCGAGTCCGTCGGTCCGTGGCGCAAGCACGACGAGGTCTTTAACGTCAACAAGGCCCATCGCGCCGCCGCCGACGCGGGCGACGCCGAGGAACGCCGCCGTGCGCGTCGCAATGGCGCAGCCGACCGACAGCTCATCTCGGTCACCGATGACAGCAAGGGTGCTGGCAAGCACGCTAAGAAATAAGAAGAGGTAACTATGGCAGAAAACAAAGACGAACAGCTCACCGACGAGGAGCTGGCACAGCTTCAGCTGGCAGAGGAGAACGAGAACGCCGTCGACCGTCTGGTCAAGGAGCTCGGCTGCCCCACGCGCCGCATCCGCCAGTTTGCCGCCCGCGTGCTGCATCTGCTGGCCGAGCGTGACCCGCAGCGCGTCGTGCCCTGCGTGCCTGCGCTGATCGAGGCGCTCGACCGCCCCGAGGCGCAGACCCGCTGGGAGGCCCTCGATGCCCTGACGGCGCTCGCTACCACCTGCCCCGAGCAGCTGGGCGATGCCTTTGAGGGCGCCGAGACCGCACTGTTCGACGAGATCTCCTCCACGCTGCGCTATGCCGCCTTCCGCCTGCTGTGCGTGTGGGGTGCCACGAGCGTCGAGCGTTCGCGCGAGGCTTGGCCCATCCTGGACGAGGCCATCCAGTGCTACCACGGCGACCTCGAGTATCGCGACATGCTCGGTTGCCTGTACGAGTTTTGCCAGGGCGAGATCGACGCCGAGGTTGCCGAGAAGCTCGCGCTGCGCCTTAAGTTCGATGCCGAGAACGGTAAGGGCAGCTATCTCAAGGCCCGTTCGAGCGAGATTTGCGAAATGCTTGTTAAACGTTTTGGCCTGGATCTCTCCAAAAAGAAGAAGCGTGCTAGCGTTAAAAAATCTGACGACGCCGAAGACGAGGAGTAACAGATTATGGCGCACGATGTAGTCCTGATTCCCGGTGACGGCATCGGTCCCGAGATTACGCAGGCCATGCGCCGCGTGGTCGAGGCCACCGGTGTCCAGATCAATTGGAACGTCCAGGAGGCCGGCGCCGGCGTCATGGACGAGTTTGGCACGCCGCTGCCCCAGCACGTGCTCGACGCGGTCGCCGAGACTAAGGTTGCCATCAAGGGCCCCATCACCACGCCGGTCGGCACGGGTTTCCGCAGCGTTAACGTGGCCCTGCGCAAGCACTTTGACCTGTATGCCTGCGTGCGTCCCTGTCTGTCGCAGCCGGGCGACGGCTCGCGTTTCCGCGACGTCGACCTGGTCATCGTGCGCGAGAACACCGAGGACCTCTATGCCGGCATCGAGTTCGACGAGGGCGCAGCCGAGGTCGAGGAGCTCTCGCAGCTTGTCGAGCGTTCGGGCCAAAAGACATTCGCCGCCGATTCCGCCATCTCGATCAAGCCCATCTCTATCGCCAAGAGCCGCCGTATTGTGGAGTACGCCTTTGAGTATGCCCGCCGCTGCGGCCGCAAAAAGGTGACGGCCGTGCACAAGGCCAATATCATGAAGGCGACCGACGGCCTGTTCCTGCGCGTTGCGCGCGAGGTGGCCGCGGGCTATCCCGATATCGAGTTCAACGACAAGATCGTCGACGCCACCTGCATGGGCCTGGTCCAGAACCCCAACGACTTCGATGTTCTGGTGCTGCCCAACCTGTACGGCGACATCGTGAGCGACCTGTGCGCCGGCCTGGTGGGTGGTCTGGGCATGGCCCCCGGCTCCAACATCGGTGCCGACTGCGCCATCTTCGAGGCAACGCACGGCTCCGCGCCCGATATCGCGGGCCAGGATATCGCCAACCCCACGGCCGAGATCCTTTCTGCTGCGATGATGCTCGACCACTTGGGCGAGAACGATGCTGCCAATCGCATTCGTGCCGCCGTATCTGCCACGCTCGACGAGGGCGAGCAGGTTACCGGTGACGTGCGTCGTGCTCAGACCGGCTCCGTTGAGGGCGCCGTGGGCACGCAGGCCTTTGCCGATGCCGTTATCGCGCACCTGGCCTAAGGTATGCACGCTGCAAACGCCTAAATAGTACTTAAGTGTTTGCGTATAACCTAAGAATCAATACGCCCGGCGCCTCGTCGGGCGTATTCTATTGGGGACTATGTTTCCTAACAAGGAGTAATTGATATGGGTCTGATTCAAAAGAAGGACGAGAAGGACGAGATCGACGGCATCCAGATCATCGAGCGCGGCGAAGGCCCCGACGGTGACGAGGACGAGAAGATCGACCTGGTCGCCGGCACGTCTGCCGAACATATCGCCGCTGGCACGACCGCCGAGGAGGAGGACGCCCGCCTGGAGGCAAAGATCGCCGCGGACGCCGCTGACGAGAATCTGATGCCCGAGGCCCAGGATGAGGATGATGACGCCCTAGGTTCCGATGTGGACGACCACGCATCCAAGCACAAAAAGACGATGATTGCCGCCTTCGTGGTTGCAGTCGTGATCGCTGCGGTGGTCGGCTTCTTTATTGGCAATGGCGGCTTTGGCGGCAAGGGTGTCGGCTCGGCGACCCTGACCGAGGACCAGCTCGATTCGACCGTGGCAAGCTATAGCTACAACGGCAAGAAGAGCGACATCACCGCGCGCGAGGCCATCGAGAGCCAGTACAGCCTCGACACCGTCAAGGGCGACGACGGCAACTACACCGCTCCGTCTGCCGACGTTATCCTGTCCTACGTGCGCAACAAGATTCTGCTCGACGCTGCCGAGGACGAGGGCATTACCGTCTCTTCCAAGGAAATGAAGAAGTACGCCGAGGAGTCCATCGGCACCTCCGACTACAAGACCATGGCCACGCAGTACGGCGTGTCCAAGGACCAGGCTAAGCAGATCGTCCGTCAGTCCGCGACGCTGCAGAAGCTCTACAAGAAGAAGGTGGGCGACAGCTCCGCAAGCATGCCGACCGCTCCGACCGAGCCTTCTGACGGCAACGAGGAGACCGCGAGCAAGGACTACGCCGACTACATCATCAACCTTGCCGGCGATGAGTGGGATAGCTCAAAGGGCACCTGGAAGGACGCTGATAGCACCTACGCTAAGGCGTTCGCCGATGATGCCTTTACGACCGATAGCGCCACCTACAAGCAGGCCATGACCGCCTACTACACCGCCTACCAGCAGTACTCTTCGCAGGCCTCGAGCGCCAGCTCCAAGTGGACCGAGTATGCTAACGGCCTCTACGCCAAGGCCAACATCAGCATCTACGGCCTGTTTGCGTAAGATCTGTCTGCACTACTGCGCGCTAACCGATCTACCTGATTAAGCCCGCTAGAACGACAACGTTCTAGCGGGCATTTTGTTACCGAAACCACTAGGATAGGACTTGCGCCCGGGCAAGTGCTTCATCGGGTATCCTCAATTCATCCGGGAAAACGGCCGTAAACGATTGCAAATAACCGGTGAACGGTCAAAAACTACCGTTCACCGATAATTTTTAAACTGGTTCTAACTGGTATTAAGTCAAAAAGACCAATTCACAAATCTTCACAATGACCTGCAATTTTTCTACATGCTATTTTTAGCCGCCCTACGTTGTTTACACACAGGAAAAGATCCGATCTTTCGTCAAATCATTTCGAAACGGTTTCAAAACCGCAGGTAGAAGTGTTAATGAGCGGTAAACGGTCGATTTTTCGCCGTGAGCGGTGCAAAAACGTTTTACTGTATGAATCAACGAAAGCGTCCTCTTCTGGGGTGATATAGTGACAACAACACGTCACGTGGTTACTACCAGTTTAGAAACCACTGGTCTTCAACGAACGCTTTCCAAGAAGCTTTAAGGGCACTCGCCCGCTGGCTTCCGAACATCATCGGACTCAGATCGTACACACCTTCGGAAGGGAAATTTGAATGGTTGGCTTTATTCTTACCGGTCATGGACAGTTCGCACCCGGCCTTGCAAGCGCTATCGCTATGGTTGCCGGCGACCAGCCCGCTTTTACCGTCGTTCCTTTCGAGGGCGACCAGGCTGCTTCCTACGGTGAGGATCTCCGCGCCGCTATTACCGCCATGCGCGAGGAGTGCGATGGCGTGCTCGTCTTTACCGACCTGCTTGGCGGCACCCCGTTCAACCAGTCGATGATGATTGCCCAGGATGTCGACAACGTTGAGGTTCTGACTGGCACCAACCTTCCCATGGTTATTGAGCTTCTGTTCCTCCGCGGTAACTCCACGCTCGCCGAACTTGGCGAGCAGGCCGTGACCGTTGGCCAGACGGGCATCACCGCCCAGACGGTCGCATCCGTTGCCGGCTCCGATGAAGAGGATATCTTCGGCGACGAGGACGGCATCTAATGGCCGACTTCGGAGCCAGCGTCCTGAGCTCTTCGGTCGCTCTTTTGGGCTTGCTTGTCATCATGGGCTTGATTTACACCATCTGGTCGCAAATCAACATGAAGAAGAAGCAGAAGTACTTCAAGGAGCTGCACACCGAGCTCAAGCCGGGTCAGGAGGTTCTTTTCGCCGGCGGTATCTACGGAACCGTCAAAGGCATCGAAGGCGAAAAGGTCCAGATCAAAGTCCGATCCGGAGCCGTCGTAGATGTTTCGCGTTACGCGATTCAGGAGATCAAGTAACTGTCGTCAGCAAATAACGAAAGGAAGCTGATCAACATGGCAGAACCCAACATTCTTCTTACCCGCATCGATAACCGACTGGTCCATGGTCAGGTTGCCACCCAGTGGAACTCCACTCTGGGCTCCAACCTCATCCTCGTCGCTAACGACGACGTGTCGACCAACACCATGCGCCAGAACCTCATGAAGATGGCCGCTCCCACCGGCGTCGCTACGCGTTTCTTCTCCCTGCAGAAGACCATCGACGTCATCGGCAAGGCGAGCCCGCGCCAGAAAATCTTCATCGTGGCCGAAACACCGGAAGACGTGCTTACGCTCGTCAAGGGCGGTGTGCCTATAAAGAAGGTAAACATCGGCAACATGCACATGTCGGAAGGAAAGCGCCAAGTCGCCACCTCCGTCGCAGTCAACGACGAGGATGTCGCTGCGTTTAAAGAGCTGCAGGAATTGGGGGTGGAGTTGGAGATCAGGCGCGTTCCGAGCACGCCTGTTGAGGACACGAGCAAGCTCTTCTCGTAATCCTCATGATCCACGCTGTCAGGAATGAAACCCTGACATTCTGTACGTGAAATCCAAAGTGCGTACATACATTTTGAAAGGAGGAGCAAGATGGAATACTCGATCATCCAGGTCGCTCTGGTCTTCATCGTCACGTTCGTCGCGGCAATCGACCAGTTCAACTTCCTCGAGTCTCTCTATCAGCCCATCGTCACCGGCGCCGTCATCGGTCTTATCCTTGGCGACCTCAACACCGGTCTTCTCGTGGGTGGTACTTATCAGCTCATGACGATCGGCAACATGCCGATCGGAGGCGCTCAGCCGCCTAACGCCGTCATCGGCGGCATCATGGCAGCCATTCTCGCTATCGCTACGGGCCTCGAGCCCAACGCGGCAGTCGGCCTTGCCATTCCGTTCGCTCTGCTTGGTCAGCTCGGCGTTACCCTGGTCTTCACGCTTATGTCGCCGCTCATGTCCTCCGCGGACAACATGGCTCACAACGCTGACACCAAGGGTATCGAGCGTCTGAACTACTTCGCCATGGCTCTGCTCGGCCTGATCTTCGCCGTCGTCGTCACCCTGTTCTTCATCGCTGGCGCCACCATCGGTCAGACCATCGCTTCCGCCATCCCGACTTGGCTGCAGACCGGTCTCTCCGCTGCAGGCGGCATGATGCGCTTCGTCGGCTTCGCCGTCCTGCTCAAGGTTATGATGAACCGCGATATGTGGGGCTTCTTCCTCATGGGCTTTGGTCTCGCGCTCATCACCGTTGCCAACGATTCTCTGGCAACCCCTGCTCTGCTCATCCTCGCTCTCATCGGCTTCGGCATCGCTTTCTGGGACTTCCAGCAGCAGACCGAGCTGAAGGGTGCAGCTGTTTCTGACGGAGGTGACTTCGAAGATGGCATCTAATGAGTATGTGATCCCGGAGCACTACGAGGATCTCACTCCTGCTCCGCAGCTCGACCAGAAGACCCTCAACAAGATGGCTTGGCGCTCCTGCTTCCTGCAGGCCTCGTTCAACTACGAGCGTATGCAGGCCGCTGGCTGGCTCTACTCCATCATCCCCGGTCTGGAGAAGATCCACACCAACAAGAACGACCTCGCGGCTTCCATGAGCCACAACCTGGAGTTCTTCAATACCCACCCGTTCCTCGTCACCTTTGTTATGGGCATCGTGCTTTCGCTCGAGCAGAACAAGGTTGACATCCCCACGATCCGCGCCGTCCGCGTCGCCGCAATGGGCCCGCTCGGTGGTATCGGTGACGCCCTGTTCTGGCTGACGCTCGTGCCTATCACGGCCGGCATCACCTCCAACATGGCCATCAACGGCAACGCTGCTGCGCCGATCATCTTCCTGGTGATCTTCAACGCCGTCCAGTTCGCTCTGCGCTTCTGGCTCATGAACTGGTCCTACAAGCTTGGCACTAGCGCTATTGACGCTCTGACCGCCAACATGCAGGCCTTCACGCGTGCCGCTTCCATCATGGGCGTCTTCGTCGTCGGTTGCCTGGTCGTCACCATGGGTGGCACCCAGATCAACCTCCAGATCCCCAACGGCACCACCCGTGGCCTCTCCGCTACTACCGTGATCGTCTCCGAGAAGGAGGCCAAGAACTTCACCGGTATGGAGGGCATCGATACCGAGACCGCTGAGGCCGGTACCATCGCCATGACCGATAAGGACGGCAACGCCCTTACCGCTTCCGATGCCGACGGCAACGCTGTCACGTGCGGCGTCACCGATCTGGGCAACGGCATGGAGTCCGTTACCTACGGTACCGTCACCGAGGATCCGGTCAACTTCTCTGTTGCCGACACCCTCAACACCATCGTCCCGAAGCTTGTCCCGCTTATGCTTACGCTGCTGCTTTACTACATGTTCGCTAAGCACAGCTGGACCCCGACCAAGGGCATTCTGCTGCTCTTCGTCCTGGGCATCCTGGGCGCTGGCCCGCTTGGTCTCTGGCCGAGCATCTGGTAAGGCTCTAGCTTGAGGGGTGTGTCCCTACGCGGCTCACACCCCGACCCCTTAAGCCATGTGTATGTTAAAAGCCGCGTGCTCGAAAGAGCGCGCGGCTTTTGTTTTCTTGATGATTCGGGTGTTACAGACCGATAATGCTTAACACCCTAGGTAGAAGCCGAGTTTGAGAAAATGGGAGGATAGGATGGCGATCGGAGCGCGTAAGCAACCGCTGTACGATCAGCTGGTCGATATTCTGACCGAAAAGATTGACCATGAATATTGCGCCGGTGACATGATTCCTTCCGAGCGCGAACTTTCGGAGCGCTATGGTCTCTCGCGCACTACGGTACGCCTGGCTCTGCAGGAACTGGAGCGTTTAGGACTGGTGGTTCGGCAGCACGGTCGCGGTACCTTTGTGACCGACCGTTCGGCAAAAGCAACCAATCTTATGCAGTCCTACAGCTTTACCGAGCAGATGCGCGCGATGGGTCGCGACCCCGAGACCACGATTCTCGAGTTTTGCGAGATGGAGGCCGATAAGAATCTGGCCGAGCATATGGGATTGCGTATCGGCGATCGCATTTTTAAGCTCAAGCGCCTTCGTTCTGCCGATAACATGCCCATGATGGTCGAACGCAGCTATCTACCGGTTCGTCAATTTATGTCCCTAAAGCGACCGATGCTGGAGCGTAAGCCGCTTTACGATGTGATTGAGCAAGACTTTCAGCAAAAAATACGCGTGGCCGAAGAGGAGTTCTATGCGAGCATAGCCCGTCCCACCGATGCCCACCTTTTGGAAATTGTCGAGGGCTCGCCTGTGCTCGATTTGGTCAGAACCACGTATAACGAGTCAAACGAGGTTGTGGAGTATACGCTCTCGGTTGCTCGTGCCGATCAGTTTAAATACAAGGTTTACCACCAGCGTAGCGACTAGTGTTCGCACCGTTTCCATATGATGATTCTCTGTATTTAACTGGTTACTACCAGATAACCAACCGAAGTGTATAATTGCACGTCAGAGGATTACTTCTAGAGAGAGGTATTAGAAATGTTCGAGAAGAGTGTCGAGGAGCTCACCGAGCTCGGCGCCCAGATCACCACGGCCGAGATTGCTCAGCAGCCCGAGCTTTGGCGTGATACGCTCAACATCTATCGCGAGAACAAGGAGGCCATCGAGGCCTTTCTGGCCGAGGCTCGCGCTATGGGCGAGGGCCGTCTGTCCGTTGTCTTCACCGGTGCCGGTACGTCCGACTATGTTGGCGATACCTGCGCCCCGTACCTGCGTCACGCTGGCAACACTGATCTCTACGACTTTAAGCCCATCGCCACGACCGATATCGTGAGCGCCCCGCGCGACTTCCTGCGCGCCGAGGATCCCACGCTCGTGGTTTCCTTTGCCCGCTCTGGCAATAGCCCCGAGAGCCTTGCCGCCGTTGCCGTTGCCAAGGAGCTCGTCCACAACGTCAAGTTCCTCAACATCACCTGCGCTCCCGAGGGCAAGCTCGCCGTCGAGTCTGCTGATGACCCCAATGCGCTGACGCTGCTCATCCCGCGCGCCAACGACAAGGGCTTCGCCATGACTGGTTCCTACACCTGCATGACCCTGCTCTCTACCCTTATTTTCGACACTGCCTCTGACGAGCAGAAGGCCGAGTGGGTCGAGACCATCGCCAAGATGGGCGAGGAGGTCATCTCCCGTGAGCCTGAGATCGCCGATTACCTGGCTGGCGACTTCAACCGCGTGACCTACTTGGGTTCTGGCTCCTTCGGTGGCCTTGCCCAGGAGAGCCAGCTCAAGATCCTCGAGCTCGCTCACGGTCTGGTTGCTACTTCCTACGATACCTCCATGGGCTATCGTCACGGACCTAAGTCCTTCGTCGATGATAAGACGCTCGTCTTCGTGTTCGTCAACAACGACGCCTACACCCGTCAGTACGACATCGACATCCTCAACGAGATCGGTGGCGACGATATTGCTCAGCACACCGTTGCCGTTCAGCAGGATGGCGCTACTGTCTACGAGGGCGAGTCCTTCACCTTTAAGGGCTACGAGGCGCTTCCCGAGGGTTACCTCGCCCTGCCGTTCGTGATGTTTGCCCAGGCCATCAGCCTGCTCAACTCCGTGCGCGTGGGCAACACGCCCGATACGCCGAGCCCCACCGGCACGGTCAACCGCGTGGTTAAGGGCGTGACGATTCACCCCTTCACCGCTTAATCGCGTCCCCCCTGTAAGGGCGCCCGTCCGCTCATAACGGCGGGCGGGCGCTTTTTGTTTTTACTTGAACCGGGTATAAGTATCACCACGGTCAACTGCTTTAGAAGCAAGGAGTGCATATGAGCACGTACGCAATTAAGGCTGACAAGTTCTTCTTGCCGGCAGGTCCGCAACTGGGCGGCTATCTTATGGTCGAGGATGGCGTCTTTGGCGCCTGGCAGGCCGACGAGCCCTCTTGCGAGATTAAGGACTACACGGGATCGTGGATCGCACCGGGTATGGTCGACACCCACATCCATGGCTTCTATAACCACTCGACTACCGATAACGATCCCGAGGGCATCGATATCAGCTCGACCGAGCTCGCCCGTCGTGGTACCACCAGCTGGCTGCCCACGACGTTCACCGATGGCGTCGAGCAGATTAAGGACGCCTGCGCCGCCATCGCCCAGGCTGACGAAGGCCGCGGCCCCGACTTCTGCGGTGCTCGCATTCAGGGCATCTACCTGGAGGGCCCCTTCTTTACCATGAAGCACGTGGGCGCGCAGAACCCCGCTTATCTGATCGACCCCTCCGAGGAGGTCTTCGATCAGTGGCAGGAGGCTGCGGGCGGCCGCATCGTTAAGAGCGCCATGGCGGCCGAGCGCGACGGTGCCCCTGCTTATGCGGCTGCTTTGAACGCCAAGGGTGTGGTGACCAGCATCGGTCACTCCGACGCCACCTACGATGAGTGCATCGCCGCCATCAACGCCGGTGCTAGCTGCTTTACGCATACCTATAACGGCCAGCGCGGTCTGCATCACCGTGAGCCCGGTGTCGTGGGTGCTGCCATGTCCACGCCCGAGACCTACGCCGAGATCATCTGTGATGGCAAGCACGTGAACCCTGCCGCCATCAAGGCGCTGCTGCAGGCAAAGGGCTGGCAGCATACGGTGCTCATCACCGACTGCCTGGGCTGCGGCGGCATGCCCGAGGGCAGCTACACCAGTGGCGGCATGGACGTCATCATGAAGGACAACCTGTGCTGGCTCGCCGACGGCAAGAGCATTGCCGGCTCGGTGCTCACGCTTGCCCAGGGTGTCAAGAACATCGTCGACTGGGGCATCGCCAGCGCCGATATCGCCATTCGCATGGCAACCGAGGTGCCGGCGCGCTCCGCGCACATCGAGGATAAGTGCGGCAGCATCATGCCGGGTCGCGACGCCGACTTTGTCGTGTTCGACCGTGAGCTCACCCTCGTCGAGACGTATGTTGGCGGCCAGAGCGTCGGCAACGCCTTTACGGAGTAACGATAGAAAAAGACGGCGGGCCCGAATCTGCTCGGACCCGCCGTATGGGTTAAACGCTCAAAAGCACCTTAACAGTTACAGCTTGTTAGCGATCTTCTTTGCCGTGCGCTTAACGCCGGCCACAAGACCTCCCGCAGGATGCTCCTTTTCGTAGGCTAGACGCTTCTCGCGCTTGGCGTACTCTTCGACGATGATGTCGCCATACTCGTCTTCGATCTTGTCGAAGAAGTCGACGGCGCCCTTAATTTCCTCAGCGGTCGGGTGTCCCTTTTGGACACCGCCGGTGAGTTTGAACGGCCCCCACGTATCAAAGCCGGGGCAGCCGTAGACACCCATAAAGATGGCCTGCCTCATGCGGCAGATGCCATCGATATCCTTGCCGTACCACTTGTTTTTGCCACCGTAGGTCATAAGGCCAAACACCTTGTCCTGCGGCTGCAGCACGTTAGTGAGCACGCGCGCCATATCTTTGTCGATCTCGGAGTAATAAATGCCCGTGGCGACGCCGATCAGATGGTATTCGTGCAGGTCGGGGTACTCGTTTTTACCGAGCGCCTTGACGTCGAGGGTATCGATTTCGGGGTGCGCCTCAACGATGGCGTCCACGAGCTTTTTCGTATTGCCGTGGTGGCGTGAGGCATAGAGGATGATGGTTCGCATAAGAACGCCTTTCAGCTGTAATTGCATCAATGTCTATATGGTACCCCGTTGCATGGCTGGGATACCGGACACATCGATGAACGTGCGGGTTTGTCCTTTGGTCAGGGCCGAGACGGGTACTTGCGAGCAAAAAGCAGTTGTTCGAAAGGATGGGCAATGGAATACGCTCTCTCCAACGATTCGATTTCTATTAAGGTGTCCACGGCTGGTGGTTCGTTTACCTCGATTGAGGCCGGAGGTCGAGAGTACTTGTGGCAGGGTGATCCTGCAGTGTGGTCCGGCCAGGCGCCGGTCTGCTTTCCGATTTGCGGAGGCCTGCGCGATGGTAGCGCCATGACGTTTGCCGGGCATCATGTAAAGCTCGCTCGCCACGGGTTTGCGCGCAAACAGGAGTGGAAGCTGCTGAGCCAGAGCGAGAACGAGCTGGCGATGTGCCTGGCTTCGGAGGATAACGCCGCGCTGCTGAGCGATTATCCCTACCCGTTTAAGCTTGTCGCTCGTTATGCGCTCGAGGACGCTGCCGTGCGCGTTTCCTATGAGGTGACCAACGAGGGCACCGAGGACATGCCGTTCTTTATCGGTGGGCATCCCGGCTTTAGGTGCCCGCTCGATGAGGGCGAGGCCTATACGGACTACGAGTTGCGCTTTGAGAAAGACGAGGCTGCAGAGCTTTGCACCGCTGTCCCTTCGACTGGCTTGATTGACGTGGACAAGCGCTCCAAGAACCCCATGGTGGGAAAGACGCTGCCCCTGTCGCACGAGCTCTTCGATTTTGCGGAGACCATCTTTGACGTGCTCGAGAGCCGCCAGGTCACGCTTTCCAAAAAGGGCGAGGACAAGGGCGTTCGCCTGAGCTTTGAGGGCTTTCCGTACCTCATCGTGTGGAGTAAGCCCGAGGGCGATTTTGTGGCAGTTGAGCCCTGGGGCGGCCTTTCGACCTGTTCCGATGAGGACGACGTGCTTGAGCATAAGCGCGGCTGCCTTGTCGCCAAGCCCAAGGAGACCGTCGTTCGCTCGTTCACGATTGAGATTCTGTAATTCCGTTTTGTCGACTCGTATCGCGAGGCACAAGGAGCCTGCGAGATAAGGAGCTAAAAATGATCCTCACCGTTACGATGAACCCGTCTGTCGATACGCGCTATCAGCTCGATGAGCTCATTATCGACGACGTCAACCGCGTGACGCCCGAAAAGACCGCCGGCGGCAAGGGCCTTAACGTGGCCCGCGTCCTGGATCAGCTGGGCGACGACGTTGTGGCAACCGGTCTGCTCGGCGGCCACATGGGCGCCTACATGGCCGAGCTCATGGATGCCAACGGCATTAAGAATGATTTTGTACCCATCAAGGGCGAGACTCGTATTTGCCTCAACATCCTTCACGCCGGCAACCAGACCGAGCTGCTCGAGAGCGGCCCGACGATTGCCCCCGAGGAGCTCGATGCCTTTACCGCCAAGTTTACCGAGCTTGCGGGCAAGGCCGACGTCGTCACCATCTCGGGTTCGCTGCCCCGCGGCGTCGAGGCGGACTACTACGCCAAGATCACGGGCATTGCCGAGAACGCCGGCGCCAAGGTGCTGCTCGATACCTCGGGTGCTTCGCTTGAGGCCGCCCTTAAGTCCGAAGTTAAGCCCGAACTGGTTAAGCCTAACCTGACCGAGATCAACGGCCTTCTGGGCACGAGCTTTACCACCGACGATGTGGACGAGCTCCGCGCCGCGCTCGCCTCTGATGCCCGCTTCTCCGATATCCCCTGGGTCGTCGTGTCCATGGGCGCTGCCGGTTCCGTGGGTTTCCATAACGGCCGTGCGTTCCGCGCCAAGACTCCCGATATCCCTGCCGTTAACGCTACGGGCTCTGGCGATTCGACCATTGCCGGCTTCGCGCACGCCATCGCAGCCGGCGCGGATGATGAGACGGTGCTGCGTACCGCCAACACCTGCGGCAAGCTCAACGCCATGGATCCCATGACTGGCCACTTGGTCATGGACCGTTGGGACGAGGTCTACAACGGCGTTGTCGTGACCGAGCTGTAAGAGCTTGGGCGTCGGCCCCGGCATCGGTTGCTTGCTTGTGGTTAGAGCCGATGACAAGTGCGGTAGCATTATGCTGGGGCGCGACGCCGACTTCGTCGTGTTCAATCCCGACCTTAGCCTGGTCGAGACGTATGTGGGTGGCAACAGCGTCGGTAACGCGTTTGCCGAGTAGCCGCCAAAGAAACGATCCGAGAGGGGATTTAGATGATTTACGGTGCACTGGGCGATATCGAGGAATACCGCGGAATGCTCAAGGGCCTCGACGTGCTGATTGACTGGCTCGAGGAGAACGACCCGGCGGAGCTCGAGGTCGGCAGCCATCCAATCCTGGGCGACAAGGTCTTTGCGAACGTCATGGCTCCCACGACGCGTCCTGAGGACAAGGCTCACTATGAGACGCATCAGCGCTATCACGACCTGCAGATTGACGTCGAGGGTCGCGAGGCCTTTAAGGTCGCTACGGGTAGCCTGACGCTGGTCCAGGAGTTTGACGAGAAGGACGACTACGATTTGGTCGATTCCGACGCCTCGATCGCCGGCGATCTTGCCGACGACAAGTTTGCGTTGTTCGTTGCCGGCGAGCCTCACATGCCCACGCTCGAGTTCCCGGGCGATGGCGCACAGCCGGTCAAGAAGATCTGCTTTAAGTTGCTTGCCGACGCCTACTGGGAGGAGTAGCGAGCTGCTCGGCTGAGCTGTTCGTCTGATGGCGTGATTCCCCTAGGGAAATCACGCTAGGACCCCGCCAAACGGGTTTTCCCTAGGGAAATCACGTTTGGCGGGGTTTTCTGTTTTTGAATAGGGAAGCCTCATTTATTTGCGAAGAACATCGGCTAGCCGCAGGATTGAAATCATCGACCGATAAGTGAGCTCCACTTTTTCGCCCGCAAGCAGTCGTTTCGAGCCAATCTCATCTAGCCCCACAAGCCGAGAAAACAGCGGGCCGCTCATCGTGCCATCGTCAATTGATTCCCTTATGGTCTTCAAAACGTCCGTATCATGAAGCGATGCCGAGCTGTAGGGGGCAACACGAGCGGAACTCTCAATTAACGACGAGACAAAAGGATGGAGATGCTTTTGACATAGTCCATCAAACACCACATCCCCATTGTCGTTCGAGCCGACCAGGCGCCAAGTATAATGATCGACCCAGTCATCTCCGTCATATATGGCGTCCATGAGCAACTTCCCGTCTAGAGAGAGAAACCTATTTGGACATCGGGGCGCAAGACCGCAATCCATATCGGACCTGCAGCAGCTCCAACCCAACGCACCACTTAGGTTCCCTTTCGTACATGTGTATCAATCTGCCCCGAAATGCCGGTGAATGCAATTCCAGACCCGTTTGTCGGATAGCAATCGACGTATTTTTGTTTTCCGCTCACAACCTTGTATAGATAAATCGTTCCAGCAAAAGAGAAGGGATCGTTCGCAATTTTGTCCGGAAGAACTTGCCACCTCAAAATCCCGCTACCAATATGGTCAAGCTTTACCGTTCCGCCGTCCCCCTCAAAAGTGGCAAGGGGATTTACCCCAGACTGAGAGTCGGCATCGCCCTCCTTAGCAGTTATCAGCAGGCTGCCCGTATAAGACTGCTAAGGCTCACCTTCAGGACAGGCAGCCTTGGCCCAAGAAGGGCCACTCAGGCAGGACAGTCCGAGCAGCATCAATACCAGCAAAAGAAAACCCTTAGTTCTTTTCATCTATATCGCCAATATCTCTCGACATTTGTATATTGTGACTATTTTAGATCTATATGGCCAATTCGAGCCCTCACCATGGCAATTGTTGCAGCTGGGTTTCTTTTCATTAAGATTTCACTTTGGTAAATCCCCGCCCCTAAGCATTAAACCCGAAGTCCACCGAGTGGGCCGCCGTTGACGTGGCGATGTTTGGATTGGCGCGCACGCACTCAAAATCGGCAACAAAAAAGCCGCCCGAAGGCGGCTATCTTGTGTAATGGAGCCAGCGACCGGGCTCGAACCGGTGACCCCCGCTTTACGAGAGCGGTGCTCTACCAACTGAGCTACGCTGGCGGCCATATGATGACGCAACTGAGGCGTCAACGGCTGTCTATGATACGGGACATCGCACATCCGCGCAAGTGTTCTGACGGCTTTTCTCACTTTAAATGCACTAATATTGGAGACGCGATGTCTTGCTCTTACGGGTCTCAAACAGAATGGGGCAGCGATGGCTCAACCCAAGATTCTTCTCACACGCATCGATGACCGTTTCATTTACGGGCAAGACGTTAAGCTGTGGAACGAAGCCGTGGGTTCCAACCTTGTCCTAATCGTCAACGATGAGATCGCGGCGGATTCGCGCCAATGGGCCCCTATGAGGGTGGCGGCGCCCGATGGCGTGTGGACGCGGTTTTTCTCGGTGCAAAGGACCATCGACATCATTCATACCGCAACGCCGCGCCAATGGATTCTCATCATGGTGGCGTCGCCTACGGATGCACTCGCGCTGGTTAAGGGCGGTGTGCCGATCACCAAGATTAGCATTGGCCATATGCAAGCAGGGGAGGGCAAGCGCTCTGTAACGCCCGCAGTCGCCATAGGCGATGCAGACGTCGCTGCTCTCAGAGAGCTACAAAAGCTCGGCGTAGAACTAGAAATCCGCTATCTCCCCAGCTCCGACCCCGATCCCATCGAGAACCTGCTCGCGTGATTACCTGGGGGCGGAGGAAAACGGATCGTATTTTCCCGTGGAGGAGCGGCGAGATGCCCTCGGCCAGGAATTGGGGCCATCTACTACTTTTGGTCGCTTACCTCGAAGCACGATGAAAATCGCAATATTAAAACTGCGGGTAGCGAACGTGCGATTTTTGAAAATAGGGGCGTATGGTCAGGGGTGCGGGAGTAAAAGTAGTAGATGGGCGCAATCTGTAGCGCGCCGATTTCAGGCATGTTGGCACATGTGTCGGAGCTATGAAAAGAGTGTCCCTTTCGACTAGTCTTTTAGAACGTCAATGACTGCACCACAGCTTAAGCCGTTCGCAAAAATGGCTCCTAAATCTGTTTCGTTAATTGAATTGCGTAAATATGGTTAATCAGAGAACCGAAATTTGGTTAAATGTAAACTATAAATTAGGTTAAACGCGCTGGTAGCAATGGTGATAAATATGCCAAAGAAGTACTACACTAGAATTATCGAAAATGAGCTCGACCAGCTGC
>NZ_QRVE01000008.1 GCF_003462685.1 Collinsella sp. AF23-4AC
TATGTGCGGCGTAGGCCGCTTATTAGCCCGTCCAAGAATTGGGGCGCAGTTCAGTGCGCAGCGGGGGTTCTTTCATGTCCGAGGACGTCCGCAAAGGTTAGCCCTCAGATCCTGCGGTGGGAGACCTAGGCCTCGTTGTACACCGTCTTGAGCTTCAGCAGGTGCTGATAGCGGTCCATAGCGGCCTGCTCATTCTCCTTGAAGAGCTCCTCGGCGCGCTCGGGGAAGGAACGCGTCAGCGAAGCGTAACGGGCCTCGTTCATCAGGAACTCCTGATAACCGCCCGCGGGCTCCTTGGAATCGAGCGAGAACTTCTTGCCGGCAGCAGCCTCGGGGTTGAAGCGGAAGAGGTTCCAGTAACCGCACTCGACAGCCTTCTTCATCTCGGCTTGGCAGTTCTGCATGCCGCCCTTCTTGATGGAGTGCATCTCGCAGGGGCTGTAGCCGATGATGAGGGACGGGCCGTCGTAGGCCTCGGCCTCGTGGATGGCCTTGAGGGTCTGAGCCGGGTTGGCGCCCATGGCAACCTGTGCCACGTAGACGTAGCCGTAGCTCATGGCAATCTCGGCCAGAGACTTCTTCTTGGTCACCTTACCGGCGGCGGCGAACTGAGCGACCTGGCCCAAGTTCGAGGCCTTGGAGGCCTGACCACCGGTGTTGGAGTAAACCTCGGTGTCGAAGACGAAGACGTTGACGTTGTGGCCGGAAGCCAGGACGTGGTCCAGGCCACCGAAGCCGATGTCGTAGGCCCAGCCGTCGCCGCCGAAGATCCAGAAGGACTTCTTGGTGAGGTAAGCCTTGTCGGCGAGGATCGCCTTGGAAGCGTCGCAGCCGCACTTCTCGAGCTCGGCAACGTAGGCAGCGGCAGCGGTCTTGGAGGCCTCGGCGTCGTTGACGGAGTCGATCCAAGCCTGGCCGGCGGCCTTGAGCTCATCGGACGGACCATCGGCAGCGATGATGTCCTGGGTAGCGGCGATCAGCTTGTGCTGAACGGCCTCATAGCCAACGGCCATGCCCAGGCCGTGCTCGGCATTGTCCTCGAACAGGGAGTTGTTCCACGCCGGGCCGTGACCGTCCTTGTCCTTGCAGTAAGGAGCGGTGGCAGCGGGGTTGCCCCAAATGGAGGAGCAGCCGGTGGCGTTGGAAATGAACATGCGGTCGCCGGCGACCTGGGTCACCAGACGTGCATAGGCGGTCTCGGCGCAGCCGGCGCAGGAGCCGGAGAACTCCAGGTAGGGCTGCTTAAACTGGCTGCCCTTGACGTTGGCCGCGATGAGCTCCTTCTTCTCGGAGACGTTCTCGACCATGTAGTCCCAAACGGGCTGCTGGTCCATCTCCTGCTCGGTGGGAACCATCTCGAGGGCGCCCTTGGGGCAAACCTTGACGCAGTTGGTGCAACCCATGCAGTCGAGCGGGGACACAGCCATGGTGAACTTCATGCCCTTGGCCTTGGGGCCCATGGCGTCGAGCGTGCGGGTAGCCTCGGGCGCGGCGGCAGCCTCGTCCTCGGTCATCGCAAACGGACGGATGGTGGCATGCGGGCACACGTAGGCGCACTGGTTGCACTGGATGCACTTGGTCTCGTCCCAGTGGGGAACGACCACGGCGACGCCGCGCTTCTCGTATGCGGAGGCGCCCAGCTCAAACTGGCCGTCGGCGCAATCGACAAAGGCGGAAACAGGCAGGCTGTCGCCGTCCATGCGATCGATGGGCTCGAGCAGGTTCTTGACCTGCTGGGCGATAGCGGACTTGGTCTCCTCGGAGAGCTCGACGGGAGCGGCGTCCTCGGCGGTAGCCCAGTCGGCCGGAACCTCGAACTTACGGAAGGCGGTAGCGCCGGCATCGATGGCCTTGTGGTTGGCGTCGACGATAGCCTGGCCCTTCTTCATGTAGGACTTGGTAGCCGCGTCCTTCATGTACTGCAGGGCGTCCTCGGCGGGCAGGACCTTGGCCAGCGCGAAGAAGGCGGACTGGAGCACCGTGTTGGTGCGCTTGCCCATGCCGACCTTAGCGGCCAGGTCGATAGCGTCGATCAGGTAGACGTTGACGTTGTTGTTCGCGATGTAGCGCTTGGCCACGGCGGGCATGTGCTCGGCGAACTCCTCGTCGCTCCACTGGCAGTTGACCAGGAAGGTTCCGCCCGGCTTGACGTCGCGGACCATCTTGAAGCCCTTGACGATGTAGCTGGGGTTGTGGCAGGCGACAAAGTCGGCCTTGGTCACGTAGTACGGCGAACGGATCGGGGAATCACCAAAGCGCAGGTGCGAGACGGTGACGCCGCCGGTCTTCTTGGAGTCATACTGGAAGTAGGCCTGGACGTACTTGTCGGTGTGGTCGCCGATGATCTTGATCGAGTTCTTGTTGGCGCCGACGGTACCGTCGCCACCCAGACCCCAGAACTTGCACTCAATGGTGCCGGGGGCTGCGGTGTTGGGCGCATCCTCGGCCTCGGGCAGGCTCAGGTTGGTCACGTCATCGACAATGCCGATGGTGAACTCGCGCTTGGGCTCGTCCTTCTTGAGCTCCTCGAAGACAGCGAACGCGGACGCGGGAGGCGTGTCCTTGCTGCCCAGGCCGTAACGGCCGCCGACGACCTTGATGCCCGTCTTGCCGGCCTCGTAGAGAGCAGAAACGACGTCCTGGTAGAGCGGCTCGCCGATGGAACCCGGCTCCTTGGTGCGGTCCATGACGGCAATCTTCTGGACGGTCTCGGGGAGAACGTCGACAAAGTGCTTGATGGAGAACGGACGGAACAGGCGAACCTTGACCAGGCCGACCTTCTCGCCGTGAGCGTTGAGGTAGTCGATGACTTCCTCGAGCACGTCGCAGAAGGAGCCCATGCACACGACGACGCGGTCGGCATCGGGAGCGCCGTAGTAGTTGAACAGGCCGTAATCGGTGCCGAGCTTCTCGTTGATCTTCTTCATGTAGCCCTCGACGACGGCGGGAAGCTCGTCGTAGACCTTGTTGCAGGCCTCACGGTTCTGGAAGAAGATATCGCCGTTCTCGTGGCTGCCGCGGGTGTGCGGGTGCTCAGGGTTGAGCGCGTGGTCGCGGAAAGCCTGGACGGCGTCCATGTCGCACATCTCGGCCAGATCCTTGTAGTCCCACATGGCGACCTTCTGGATCTCGTGGCTGGTGCGGAAGCCGTCGAAGAAGTTAAGGAACGGGGTCTTACCCTCGATGGCGGCAAGGTGAGCCACCGGCGAGAGGTCCATGACCTCCTGGACGTTGCCCTCGGCGAGCATGGCGAAACCGGTCTGGCGGCAGGCCATGACGTCGGAGTGATCGCCAAAGATGTTCAGGGCGTGGGAAGCGACGCAACGCGCGGAGACGTGGAAGACGCCCGGGAGCTGCTCGCCCGCGATCTTGTACATGTTCGGGATCATCAGGAGCAGACCCTGAGAAGCCGTGTAGGTGGTGGTCAGAGCACCGGCGCCCAGCGAACCGTGAACGGTACCGGCTGCACCTGCCTCGGACTCCATCTCGACGACCTTGACCGGGGTGCCGAAGATATTCTTGCGACCCTGGGCCGCCCACTGGTCGACATGGTCGGCCATCGGGCTGGACGGCGTAATGGGATAGATTCCCGCTACCTCGGTGTACGCATACGAAACATATGCGGCCGCCTCGTTGCCGTCCATAGACTTAAACTTACGCGCCATATACCCCTCTCCTCTCATATAGGTATACAGGCCCCGGCGATCGCCGGGATGTTGGCGTGATGGGATTTTCGCTGTTGCTTCCAATCATCTGGCAGGCAGGCTCAGCAGCAGGTACATGGCGTGGAGAGAAGGCATGCCGAGGCGAGGAGGGCTGCACGCGCTCCACAAGCCCAGCTACCCGTCTTGCACATGACCGAGCGCCGCAAAGGCCGCATGCCGGATGCTCCCGGGCACGCCCCGGCGATGGGAAGCGCCCGCAACGGAAATCCGCATGCGGGTTTATTGTACCCCGCCGTCAAGTGTAATTTCGGCAAATATAGGCGGGCGGTAAAGGTTTACCTTGGGTGACCATCAAGGGCAAAATTGATCCTTCCGTCACCGAGGGACCAAATGGCAGCTGCGGTGAAATAGGAACTGTTTTTGCCGGCCGTAGCCTTAAACAGCCCCTATTTCACCGCAACTTATTTAGGAGATGAGTCAGAGGGCGCCGAGGAGGATGGCGTAGGTTGTGGATTCTCCGAGCTTGAGCTCGTCACCGGGGTTGAGCTGGGCGGAGCGGCCGGGCTCGACCTGGGTGCAGACGTTCGTCGCGTCGTTTACCACCACGGTTCCGTTGGTGGACGACAGGTCCTCAACGTACCAGACATTTTGGTCATCGCACCACACGTGGGCATGGCGAGCCGAAACGTCATCGCCCACATCGGTGATGCCGCCCTCCCCCGTTGCCAGCGCGCCGATCTCGACGCCTTCCTCACTCGGCTGAATCCAGCGCGGGACGCTCACCGCGTAGCCGTTTTGCACGCGCAGCAGTCCCAGCGGATGCGCCGGCGCGACCTCGTGCTCGCCCGACTTGGAACCAAGGCGGGCGTGAGAGCAAACGGCATAGGGAACGAATCTTGCGGATGTACTCCTCGACGTCAGGCAGGTAAGCCCCACGAAGTCACCGGGGAGGCCCAAGCGGCCCGGCACCACTTCCAGATTCTGACCAGGGCGAGTCGTTCGCCGGTGGCTGAAGGCTCGCTCCCACCCAAAAGGGGAGATTCGCGTTGTTCCCCAATCGCTCTCGCATCTTTCATTTTGCTCGAGGTGGGCTATAAAAACTTTCCTGGTGAAAGGCGGCGATTGGTTTCCTTTCTTTCTAGAGGAGCGCGCCTGTAATCTGTTTTCATCCTAAATCAAGTTGAGATCGGACCTTCCAGAGGCAAGTCGACTCAAACTGCGAGGCTCCATGTTGGAATAAAGAGCGCTGTCGAAGTGCCAACAACACAAAGCTTGCCAGTCTCAAATAGAACCTTTTGGGAGTCCGATTGGGCCGCACACCGAATCCCCGCTGGTGGTTTTTTATAGCTGCGTAACAATAAACAAGGTTAGTGCCAGTCCAGCATGAAATTGAGGAACGTATGCATTTTTTTCTCAGTAAGCGATCGTCGTTACTGCTTCGATGAGGTCACTCGCAATTGCTTTCAGGTTGACCAAGCATCAGAAGATGCGCTTCGCATATTTGAAGCATCGGGAAGAACGGTCAACTCGAAGTTGCTAACAAAGTCACTTGCTGCGAAAGGCTACGACCAAACGACCATAGCAGAACTTGAAGACGACATTGATGAGTATCAACGATTGTCTGAGCGGACTTTCTTAACAAAAGACACGCCTCGAAAACTTAGATCCATCGAACTCCACGTTTCACATGCATGCAACCTTGGTTGTAGTTACTGTTTTGCCGGTAAAGGAGATTATGGAACGTCTCCTCTGCTGATGACAGACGAGATAGCCTTCAAGGCGGTCGACTACCTCGTCGCAAGTTCATCGGAAAACGAAACGCTTGCAATCGTCTTTTTTGGTGGGGAACCCATGATTAACGAGCCGCTGATATGGAAAACGGTCGACTATTCAAAAAGAATATACCCCAATAGAAACTTTACCTATTCTATTACGACCAACGGAACGCTTTTGAATGACACTGCTGTGAATTCTTTCAAGGAGCACGGGTTTTCTGTTCTGATTAGTCTCGATGGTACAGGATGCAAGCACGATGCATCGCGCCCGTACAAGACGGGAGGCGGCTCTTTCTCCGATATCGACAAAAACGTTCGTCGTTTTTCCGAGTCGTTCCCCTTCGGCGCAAGAGCGACCTTAACAAATAATAACTGTAACCTTGTTGAAGACTATCTTCAGTTTAAAGAGATGGGCTTCAGAAGGATTTACTTCTCGCCCGTGAGCTCATTCGATGAGAATATCAAACTCGACGAACACTCATTAAACAAAATCAGGGCGGGCCTAATAGATTTGGCGGATCAATATCTCAAACAGATTGATCAAGGGGAAAAGCCCTTGTTTAGAACATTGAAAACTGCAGTTGATTTGATTATGAGCAACAGGATCGCCTTTGTCGGATGCGGGGCTGGCAGGCGTTTTATTTCCGTGACTCCCGAAGGGGACGTATACCCCTGTCACAGGTTTGTCGGGATGATGCGATTCAAAATGGGCAACATCGTCACCGGAATTGACGAAACTAGGTATATTGAAAACTGGAGTCAGGGTGTCGAAAAAAGAATTGACTGTACGGACTGTTGGGCTCGGTCTTTCTGTGGTGGGGGCTGTAGCTGGGAGGCTGCAGACGAGCACGGCTACTTGCCCAAGAGTCTACACCCTGCATCATGTGAATATAGAAAAATGTGCTACGAGATGGCTTTTGACCTTATTTCCCGCCACTCATCTTCGCAGGAGAAAAATCAACGAGAAGCTACTGTATCGGAATAAGCGGTTCAGCGCATTGCTGTCACCATTGTGGAGGTGTTCGTTCTTCTGATTACCGTCTGCGAAGCTTATTGCTACGTTCGCCGAAACCATTCTAGAAATATGGTGAACTAGACATCTTGGTTTGTTATACACAATATTGAGGTTTTTCTGCACTCAAAGGGAGGTAGTCGTGAAGCATATTCATCCGATTAATCCAGGAAGTGGCGACGAGGCAGGCGTGAAGCCGATGTCTTTTGACTGCCTCTTGGGCATTACTGACATCTGTACTGTTTATGATAAAGCAGATGGCTGTGGTGCATACGATTACTGCGACTATGACATGGATGGCGGCAGCATCTGCGTTGTAGATCACTGTGGCATTGATCAAACGTAGTCTCTAATTGGATTAAGGTGAGGAGCTGTTATGAAGCATATCCATCCTGTTGGTTCAAATGAACATACTCCCGTTGAGCCTTGTTGTCTTGGAGTTGATATATGCAATTTTTACGACATCGCCGAGTGCCCTGTTGCGGATTGGTGCTATGTCGATAAAGAATCAAGCTGTGTTTTGCCAGCAGATTGGTGCGATCCAGTTGACGAGTAGTTTTTGTGTCTAGGAACTATTTGGTCCAATTCAAAATAAGATGGGGACAAATACCAAAATCTCGTGTCTGGGAGGAGTTATGCCATTATTGCAAGGTCTCGTTGGATTAACCTTTGTACTTGCTTTATATCTGGCACCTTTTTTATTGTTATTCTTCATTATCCGATTCTTTCTTCGGAAAAAATAGGAGTATCACGCAAACATTAGCGTAGCTTTCTTCCAATATGAGCCGAGCATTGGCAAGTGGAATAAGAAGCCCGACCGTTCGTCACATGAAAGTGATCGGACGGGCCTCTCAATTTAACCCGGGCCGCCACCCATAGCGGCTTTCCGGGCGTATTTTCGGTGCAAAGCAATCGTCAGTTTAATCCTATGCGTCGATACCGCATTTCATTTGTTCGGCTCGTATTCTACGGCCTTGTAACCCTCGCACTCTCCGGCAAACGGATTGAACACGAAGGCAGAGATGATGTGTGCGTGGACATCGAGGCTGCTGTAGGCAACATACTGGGGCATGGACCCCCGCTGCGCGTGGCATGCGGCCCGGCATATTCATTGCCGTCCAACCCCGTGTAGTTGCAGCAAAGGGTGGAACCTCAATGCTCAGCTCATGTTGTCCGTGGGACACGAGAATTGTAAGTACACTTTGGTGTGATTCTCACGATGATACTGAGCCACCTGGAATAAGATACGTCGCGACAACACTTCGCTTCACCTCTGTCTCGACAAGACAACGTAGACTAAAGTTTCCTTTAGTAAGAGAATGAGAACTATATCTGAAAGCGTTGCGATGGCGTGAAGGCACCGAGTCCGAACCGACTGAATGCTACGTGCATCTGCATCGCTTTTTTGTTATCTCTGTCAGTTGGGTAGCACTACACTTGTCAGCATTTACCCCGGTACATGCTGCCTAAATCCACTACCCCTTCTACCGCGCCGACCATCTCGTCATCGTGAGAGACAATGATGATCAGCTGGCTTTGCTTGTTGCGCTTAACATAGGCCGCAAGCTCGGCGCGGCTTACAGCGTCTAACCCAGTCGTGGGCTCGTCGAGTACCAAAACTGACGACTTGCGTGAAATCGCGGACCATAAGTACACTCGGCGCAGCTCACCGCCCGAAAGCGCGGAGCAACGTTTCCCGAGCAACTCCTTCACGCTGTTTTCCAGCGAAAGTAGGCCATCTACACCCCGGTGATAGGAAGAAAAGGGCGTGTCGAAATACTCTAACAGCTCTTTCACCGTTTCGTCCGGCGCGAAGCACGACTGTGGGCAGCACGATATCTCTCTCGCACGTATGTAATCCAAGTCGCATTCTTCGATTGGCACGCCGTTGTATTTTACTTTGCCTTTCGATGAGTATAGCCCGAGCATCAAGTAAAGAAGTGACGTCTTGCCTCTTCCGTTTTCCCCAACTATGCAATATGTACCAGGACCGGAAAACTTGAAAGAAAACCCGCCGAGGACCTCTCGGACAGATCCGTCTGGAAGGGCAACCGAGAATTCCAAATCAGATACCGAAATGTCATTTATTTCATCGAGTTTAGCTAAATCGGTCCGATTCCACCCCGATCTCTCCTTTTCTCTCGTCGCGATAGCCGTCCTATCCCATGATGCTTTGGCATCTTGATAGGATTTGAACAATGACATCATACTTTTCAAAGTCTTAAAGAGAACCGCGAAGTATGTACCGATGATAGTGTACTCGCCTATTGACATAGTTCCGTTAATGATTCGTACTCCGGAAACAACAAGTATCACCGCTTGAAACAACGCTGCGAAAAGACCATCGAGCGATGTCAGAGAATATGATAGCTTTCCGGAGCGCAAAACTTTGGGAAAATAGCTCTTAAACCCAGCGTCGAGCGCTTGTTCGCTCTTGCCGTACGAAGATGTCAGTTGAATGTTGAGAATCTGATTAAGCTGCGATGCAATTGCGGCGTAAAAGGCGCTGTCCGCCTCTTTCTTCTCATACGTGACCCTATACAAAAGTTTCCTCAACCCAGTAATTACACAGAAATACACGATGAGGAGAATGATGGAAAACACCGCGAGAGTTGAATCAATTGACCATATGATAAGCAATACGATGGGAATGGCTACAATGGACAGCGGCGCACTGATAAAATTCGCCAAAACGAAGGATGAGACCACGCTAGAGTCGGAAATAATCCGTTGCGTTGTATAGGCTGGATCGATGGTCCGACTCACCAAGTAATCGTCTCTTTCAAAACGCAAGACGGCCTCCCTGAGAAGATCAAAGGAAAGTCTCGTGGTTATGCGAATGGAAAGTGTTCCTGCAAAATAAGTAAAGAGGGTGGAGAAAACTCCTATTGACGCAACCAGGAGCGCGAAGAGTACGGCGTCTCTTTCGCTGCGGTTACCGAGAAGAAAATCTAAGAATTTCCCGTTCACGTATGGCATGGCATAGGAGAGAGCGGTTCCAATCACCGTGATAGCAATGAAGACGAAAGCCCCTTTTGCTCTGATGAACCTCGAGAGAACGCATCGAATCAAGGAAGGCCCCAATCTACCCGCCACAAAACATCAATCACTGATACCTTACACCTCAACACAACAGGAGCGAAGATTTGCCAATGAGACTGCTTTAAGATTGCCTTGGGCCAATACGATCTCAAGCTCTTCCTACAAGAGAGTCGGAATCGGACATCTCCTCCGACGAACCTGGCAATCGGGCGGTTGAAATATCTTTTTCAACCGCCCGATTGCCACAATAGATTTGAGCATCCGCCCACAAACGTCCGCGTTTTATACCCATCAAATCCTTTGCCTTTTGTCGTCTAGACTAGAAAAATCGCTCGAAATAACGCAACCGGCCTGCTCGCTTGAAGAAACCTAAGCCCGTAACGTAGATGTGCAAACTTCCGAAACGCCTTGCGCGGCATAGTGCGTATAAACTTCGTCAACCGCCTCAGAAATATCTGAGTATCGCGCCGGGTCAAAAGCATACGATGTCGCAGCTATACCCTGCACCCATTCGGAACGCGGATTAATTGAATAGCCACACAGCATCATCATACATGCATCTAGACCTGATTTCCCAAGTATCCGACGTATTGATGAGAGCATCGCGGGTCGCCCCCGCACCATCGTCGTCACCCCTATTAGCAGTATTTACCGTTTTTCTCTAAATGCGTATCGCCACCCTTAAGAATACGAAGTGTTTTATCCAGACCCGATTGTCCTCCATCTCAAACGAAGGGATAAGGAATCTCATCCGGAATCGGCAGTAACGGAGGATTCACAACGACAAGCGAAAAACATGAGTCATCTCTCAGAGGGGAGTAAAGGCTCCCCTCAAGCACCCTAGTTTCGTCATCCAAAGAGTTGATGGCAGTGTTTTTCTTACAAAGGTCGACAACAAAAGGGTTGATTTCTACAGATGTTACATCCATGCCACAGTTGGTAAGTATCAGGCCCTGTATTCTGGGGCCAGAACACAAATCGAGAGCCTTCCGTGCGCTCTGCGGTGTAAGGCGCCAATCTCAGCAAATCTGTCCCACAATACTGCGCTGAAGAACAACACGGAACCCCTGAGCCAAACTCCCCTATACCTTATTAAGGCTAAGACAGGCAAGTTCACGCACCCGGCATATTCCAGAATAACATCCTATTGTTTTAGATGCTCTACAAGCATGAACAGCCGCGAATCGGAAAGATCTTCTAGTTTCGCCCCGACTGACCGCCAAGGGCCAAAATGGCCTCTCCATCCCCAGGCGACCGGCTCTGGCGCGCCGAGGAGTGTCCCCAAGTGCCGGCAGAAAAGGAACGTCCTTAACTGCCGGCTAGAGGGCACCGAAGAGGATGGCATAGGTAGTGGATTCGCCGAGCTTGAGCTCGTCGCCGGGATTGAGCTGGGCGGAACGGCCGGGCTCGACCTGAATGCAAACGCGCGTGGCCCCGTTTACCACCACGGTTCCGTTGGTGGACGACAAGTCCTCGACGTGCCAGATATTTTGAGCATCGCACCAGATATGGGCATGGCGGGCCGAGACATCGTCGCCGACGTCGGTAATATCGCCCTCACCAGTGGCCAGCGCGCCAATCTCAACACCCTGCTCACTCGGCTGAATCCAGCGCGGGGCGCTCACGACAAAACTGTTTTGCACGCGCAGCAAGCCCAAAGGGTGCGCCGGGGCGGGTTCGCGTTCGCCCGCAGTCAGCGACATGCCAAGCGAACGCGGCGTGGATGTGCCTCCGCCGCAGGTCGCGTTCGCGTAGTCGATGGCATAGTTCACCGAGGACCGCACATCCGCCGAACAACCGACGGCGACAAACAGCACCAGCACGACCTCGGCGCGCTCGGCGGGCATGAGTTCCGCCGCCTGGGACAGGCGATCGAGCGCGTTGCGATAGAGATTCGTGTCCTGGTGGCACTCTTCGAGCGCGCGTACCATCGGTTCACCTGCAGGACCGCACACCATATTGATTACAGCCGTGGAGTCCATGGGGTTGCGCTGGCGCAGGGCCAGTTGCGACATAATACGCGCAGCCGAGGTACCGTATTCGGCAAAGTAGCGCTGCTGAAGCGTGCCGACCGGCGCGCGAACGATAAAGCGGGAAACCCAAGAGCGATCGGCGGCTCGGCTCTGCGGGCTGCGGCCGTCGGCGAGCGGACGGGACGAAAGCACCAAGCCGCACAGCTCGATATGGCTCAGATGCGCTGCGCGCTTAAAGATGTCAAACATGGCCCCGCATGGGGTGAGCTCAACTTGAGATGCCATGACCTAGGCCTCCTTGGTCGTAGAAATAGAATCGGACGATACTTCGACAGGTCCGCCAAAAGTACGGACAGCTGCGGCTCCACCGGCAAGCGGAGTCGCCATCTGGGCTTTTGTGCGTCGCGGTGCCGAAACGGGAAGTTCAAAGGCAAAGCCCATCGCAAGCAAAAACCACGTAAGCGTATAGGTTGCAACCAGAGCGGCAACAAGGCCGCCCATCACGGCGCGTTGGGAAAATACGCTACATGCAGCCACAACCAGCACCGGAACCTCGCAGGCAGAAAGCGCAAGCACACCCTGCAGGAAGCCCGAGCGCCGATCGCGCGCAAGTGCCCCCGCGGCAACGCCGGCTATGCCTGGCAGCGCCAACGCCAGTGCGGCAATAATACCCGGTAGCGACCCAGACCACACGAGCGATCCCAAAGTCGCCGTCACGCGAGCGCCCGACGCCAGCAGCGCGGCCGAAACCACGACCACAGCCCAAACCACGCCACAGACGACCGTCGCGCCGACCATCAGCGCGCGACGAACCGCGCGGCCAGACGCATCCATGGGGCACGGCGTGAGCGGCTCGCCGCGGAGCGAACGACCGACATTTTGCGCATAGTGGTCACAAAACGCCGAGAGCGCCGCCTCGACCGCCGCCGGCTCGGGACGATCTTTTTGATGGCTGGACAGACAGGCCATCACCACGTCGAACAGCTGGGCATCGACAAACGCCAGCGCATCGCGTAGCTCCTCGGAATCCGGCTCAAGCCCCAGCTGCTGGGCCTGCTCGGCCGCAGCGAGCGCCACATCGGGCTCACGACGAAGCAGCTGAGTCAAATCGCAACCGGGCGCATGGGCACCAATGGGATAGTCGGGCAGCGTGTCCATCTTGAGACGGTAGGGGCTGGCGATGTCGCGCGTCTTTTTGCGCGAACCCGAGGTGCCCGAAGTGCTCGGCGCGGCTTCGTATGGCGCGGCGCCGGCAATGAGCTCGTAAACCGTGCTTGCTGCGGCATAGACGTCGATCGCCGGCGACATACGCAAAGCGCGCAGGTCGGGAATATCGTCGGTGAGCATCTCGGGCGGGGCATAGGCAACCGTCGCGCGACGCAGCGTGGCATAGCGCTCCGTAAACGACGCCTTGCCGCCGGTACCGGCCACGGCCGACGCAGGCTCAAGCGCCAGCGACGAGCCAAAGTCGATCAGGCACAGGTCAAAGGTGCCCTCGGCAAGCTGCCGGTCAAGCGGTAGACGCGCCGTACGCACCATAATATTAGCGGGCGAGATATCGCGATGGACAAAGCCCTCGCCCACCAGGCTCATACGGCAGAGCAGATCGAACAGGTCGCGACCCAGACGCGCCGCCACAAGCGGCGATAGGCGGCCGGCATCGTCCACGGCAAAGCGCGAGCGCAAGCGGGCGAGCGTCTCGCCCTCGACCCATTCCATGACAATTGCAGGCACACCGTCGACCTCGCCCCAGCCATAGAGGCGGGGAAAGCCCTTAAGGCCCGAAAGGGCGCGATGGCATTCGTATTCCTCGCGAAACGCCGCTTTGAACTTGGCGACCAGCGCCTCATGGGCGGCGGCATCGTCAAACTCATCGCACGTTGGCAAGATGAGCTGCTTGAGTGCCACGGCCTCGCCTTGGGCGTTGACGGCACGCGTCACGCGGCCGATACCGCCACGGCGCATGGTGGCATCGTCGGCAAACAGTATCGTAAAACGACGCAGATAGGCAGACAGTTCGTCCTGACCGAGCGCAATGGCCGGCTCAAACCCGTCGACACGCGCCAGGCGCAGGCCGACCATGGGATCGCGACCGAGCGATTGTGGTGTGGTGGATGCAAGATCGGTCATCATAGGGCAAGCGCCGCCACGTTATTGTTGAAGTTACCGAGCGCGACGTCATCATCGCCGTAATGGCCGACCCATTGACATAGGTTGGTGTAACAGCCCCACAGATTGGCATACTGCTGATACCACTTTGACCGGGGCGAGAATGTCTGACGACCGAACTCGGCTCGAATGACAAACATCTCCCCGACCAGGCTGTCACACGGCCTGGGATCTCCCGTAGAGTTATAGGTCGAGACCACGTCATTGGCACGAGAAACATAGCCGTCGAGCATGTTGTACTTGGTCACAAGCCAGCTGTGAATGCTCTCTTCCTCAGCAGCGGAAAGGCCACCGGAGTTTGCATCGTTGTCAGTGTTGCCGCCCGTCGAGCCGCCGTTTCCAGACCCTCCGGCAGAGGAACCCGACCCAGAGCCACCGCCCGAACTCGACGAATCCGAGCCGGAGCCAGAAGTATCCGAGCTACCGGGCTTTCCGGACTGCTGGGCGTCCTGCTCCTTCTGCTGCTCGACCTTATTCACCGTTGCCGCCACGCTATTGTTGGACAACCGATCGATGATCTTGGTGTTGGTGAGCACGATGGTTTTGCCATTGGCAAGCGTGACTTCGTTGTCCGGGGCCTCGGCGCCGTCCGCGTCGCCGGTGCCAAACACAATATGCGCGACCACACTTGCCCAAGCATATCCAGTCGTGGTCCCCAGGTCACTTTTGACCTCATGCCCCACGCGCGGTTCGCGTGCGGCATGTGCCTGCATCATGGACGGCACGGTCATGCCATAGGCAGAAACGCCAGCTATGACCAGCACCAGCGAGCAAGACAGCAGTGCGTACGCCCGCGGCGCCAAGCCCAGTCGGCGTCGCATGCGCACCGCGGCGCCGCGCTTTGTCTGAGTGCCACCGGGCCGCATGCGTTCTCCTCCAACAAAAACACGCCGCTCGGGAGCGGCGCATTCATTCGAATCCATATTTGAGTGTATCAGCGAACCCAAAAGGTTGCGCAACGAATGGGCAAATTAAGGATGCGAGTGGAAGCATCCATGCGATAAGCGGATACAAAGCATCTTTGTTGCACAACAAACTTACAGTCGCACGGGGAAATTATGGCTACCCCGTGCGTCGCGATGAAGACATACGGCAGGAGCAGGCTCGCCACCTAAATCGTGCGACGGGCCTCGATGGCGCGCCCAAGCGTAAGCTCGTCGGCATACTCCAGGTCGCCGCCCACGGGAAGGCCGCTCGCCAGACGCGATACCTCAACGCCCAGCGGCTTGATAGTGCGGGCCAGGTAGCTCGCCGTGGTCTCGCCCTCGATATTGGGGTTGGTGGCGATGATGACCTCGTGGATGTCCTCGTGGCCCAAGCGTGCCAGCAGCTCACGAATGTGCAACTGCTCGGGACCAATCTTGTCCATGGGACTGATCACGCCGCCCAATACGTGGTAGAGACCGTGGTAGCTGCCCGTGCGCTCAATCGCCTGGACATCGCGCGGCTCGCCCACCACGCAAATGCGAGTGGTATCGCGCATCGAATCCTGGCAGATGGAGCACTCGTCGGCCGTGGCGTAGTTAAAGCAGCGGCTGCAAAAGTGAACCTCCTGCTTAACCTCCAGGATAGCCTCGGCCAGGCGGCGCGCCTCCTCGGCATCGGCCTCGAGCAGGTAATAGGCGATGCGCTGGGCCGACTTGGGACCAATGCCCGGCAGACGGCCCAGCTCATCGAGCAATTTTTGCAGACTATGGTTGGCACTCATATATATGCGTGTCTTAGAACGGCATGCCCGGGATGTTGAGGCCGCCGGTGATGGCGCCCATCTGCTTGTTGGCGAGCTCGTTGACACCGCGGACGGCCTCGTTGACGGCAGCCATGATCATGTCCTGCAGCATATCGACGTCCTCGGGATCGAGGGCATCGGGGTCGATGGTGAGGTTGACGAGCTCCATCTCGCCGTTAACGGTCACCTTGACCATGCCGCCGCCGGCAGAGGCGTCGACGGTCTGGGACTTAAGGTTTTCCTGCGCGGCGGCAAGCTGCTCCTGCATCTTGCGAGCCTGCTTCATCATTTGCTGCATGTTCATACCGGCCATGATGGCTCCTTTACGTGCGGCCGCGCGACAAGCTGCAAGGGCAGCCGGAGCGCGACGGGACTTTCAAACTCAAAAATCGTACCACGGCGCGGGGCAAGCAAGCGGGGCGGACACGCTACCTCAGTCGATATACATGTCCTTGAGCGTGACGCACGCCCAAGATTATGCAAGGTCGAATTATGCAAGGTTGCATAATTATCTCAAGCTACATCTAGCAGAGCTGGAACCAGGCAGTTTATGCGTAGGGCTACAAGGCTACATGGCAAAATGCCGAGCCGCTGCTCGAGGCGGCACGCATGGCGGCTGGGTATAATTTGATTGTCATAGATGACGATTTGGAGGTGCCCTCGTGAATGTCCCAGCCGTACTCCAAAACATCCGCTCAAAACACCCCGTTGCATATGTGGTTCTCTATCTCTTTGTCGTCTGGGTATTACTGGTTATCATCACCCATGCCATAGCTTTTGGAGCAGAACTGCTGATAGCCAGCTCGGACCAGCCCGTCGTCAAATGGGAGACGACCGATGAATGCACCGACGGAACCCGAACCATTTACTACAACAGCCCGTCCCTCTACCAAGAGTTCAAGGTCAAGATAAAGGACTCCAAGATTGTCGATGCCGAACTGGGCTCTTTATTTACAATCGGAGCAACCGTCAACGCCGAGCAAGTCGAGTACACGGACAGCCATGCGACGTATCGTATCGACCTCAGCATCCTAGGCCGACCGTCACGCGCTTGTCTGCTCGAATGCGATATACGCGGCACCACACTACACATGTCCGAAATACAGATGCGCCCGGACAAAAGAAAGTGATATATGGCCGAGTCGGAAGAGACTAGGCATAGACTCGTCCGCCTTCGTAGGCAAAACGCAGGATGAGCGGGGCATTGTTGCGCACGAAATCATCGAGTTCTTTGAGGTTCGCTTCGCTAAAGCCCTCGTGTGACACCCAATTGAATGCCGGCAAGATACACTCCGCCGTGTCAAAACCCCAATCGCGCGGGCGCTCCACAACAACCTTCACCGTGTTGTCCTCCCGGACTTCGGAATACGAAACCTGCGTATCGTCCTCAAGGCGGACATATTCCCACATCATAAGCTCGCTCCGTTCAAAGGGTTCTCTTCTTGAGCAGTATACCCGCCTGCGCAGCTACTCCACCGGCTTGAAGATGGTGGCCTGACCGAAGACGCTGCGGATGAGGTCTTTGGCCTCGTCCTCGGTCTGCGGGATGCTCGGGGCTGCGCCCTGATGGCCGAAGGGGCTGCCCGCACCGGGGTTGGACTCCCAGGGAGCCGCGGGGGCGTCGTCGCTTGCGGGGGCCGCGGGTGCCTCCGCAGCGGGCTTGGGCGCGGGCGTCGCACCCGGCACGTCGAACGGAGGCAGATCGTCCCCGCTCGCATCGCCAGCGAAGCCGCCGACCATGGCGTCGTCGTAGGGCACCTGCTCGGATTCCCACGGCGCGGACTGCGCGACAGGCTGAGCCTTCGGGGCAGCCGAGCGCTCGGGCGCACGGGGTGCGGGCTCGGTCGGGAGCTTACCCGTGGCAGGAGCGCCGGCGGGGTTGTCGGAGCGTAGCCAGGGGGCTTTGCCCAGGTCAGACGACTTGGGCGCGGGCGAGACGGGCTTGGGCGCGGGTGTCGGAGCAGCCGGTTTGGGTGCCGCGGGCTTAGGCGCCGACGGGGTCGATGCCGCTACCGGCGCCGCTTGCTGCTGCGGCGCGCTGGCGCTCGAGGATACAGGGGCCGCCGAGGACACGGGTTGCGGGTCCGCAGATGCCGCAGCCCGTGCAGATGGAGAATGCTCCTCATGTTGAGGAGCCGGCGTGCCACCCCCACCCAGGACATAGTCGACGGTACGACGACCGAAGACCGCGCAGACCGTCGGCAGGACCACCGACTGCGTATCGGCGCGACCGAGCATCTTAATGGCAAAAGTCGAACCCGCGGGGAACGAGACCGTGAGCTTGGAGCCGTCGTCGGCCGTGGCGCGGGCGTTGAGCAAAAGCCCTGCGTAGGAAGCCTGACGCGCCTTGACACGCTCGACAACCTCGGCCCATTTGCGCTGCAGCTCTCCGGCGTCCTCGACCGCGGAGGTCTCGGCAGCACCGGCGGCGGCAACCTGGGCGGCGTTGTTGGACTGGGGCTTAGGTGCCGGAGCGGTGGCAGGCGCGGGGGCCGCAACGGGCTGAGGCGTCGGAGTCGGCGCAGGCTGAGCAGCCGGAACAGCAGCACCACGGTCCCAAGGCATACCGCCCTGGCGCGCGGACGTAGCAGCGGGGGCAGCGGATGCCGCCGGAGCGGCAGCACGAGCGCCCGAAATGAGCGTCGGCTGTTGGGCAGCAGCGGGTACGGATGCTGCAGGCGCGGCGGCCTGAGCAGCAGCCACGCTCGCCGGCACCGCGGCATTGGCAACCATGGCCTCCAGGCGTGCCACGCGCTCGGCCAATGCCTCAATCGTTAAATCAGCCTCGGGACGTGCCAGACGCGTACAGGCAATCTCGAGCACCAGGCGCACGTCGCTCGCGCCCCTCATCTCCAGTGCGGCATCGTCGAGCACCGTCAGCACACGGGCCAGGCGGTCGGCAGGATGCTCGCCAAAGGCAGCGGCCTCGGCAGCAAGCGCCTCGGCCCGCTCGGAGCCGCCCTCAAACAGCTCGGCACGGGCACCGGCAACGCAGGCAACGTACACGTCACGCACATGCGCCACCAGGTCGCGCGTCAGCTCCAGCAGGTCGTTTCCTTCCTCGACCTGCGCACGGATCAGTCCATAGAGCTCGGCAACATCGCGATCGGCAATGGCGCGGGAAAACTCGCCCAGAATCTGGTCCGAAACCTCGCCTAAAAGCGAGCGGGCGTCGTCCGCATGCACAGAACCGTTGCCAAAGACGCTCAGCTGCTCCAGCGTGGACAACGCGTCGCGCATACCGCCCTTGGCATGGCGCGCCACGATAGCCAGCGCCTCATCGTCGTAATCGAAGCCCTCCTGCTCGCACACGTATGCCAGGCGACGCTCGATATCCTCGTTGCCGATGCGATGGAAATCGAAACGCTGGCAGCGCGAGAGGATGGTCTCCAGAATCTTTTGCGGGTCGGTGGTGCACAGCACAAAGATCACGTGTGCCGGCGGCTCCTCGAGCGTCTTGAGCAGCGCGTTGAACGCCGCCGTCGTGAGCATGTGGACCTCGTCGATGATATAGATCTTGTACTTGCCGCGCACCGGGGCAAAGTTGACGGAGTTGATGATTTCCTCGCGCACATTGTCCACGCCCGTGCGGGAGGCGGCATCGAGCTCGTAGACATCGGGGTGGTTACCCTCGGCAATGAGCTCGCACTCCTCGCAAGTACCGTCGGGCATGCAGCCGCTTGCACCCTCGGCGCGCGCCGCCTCGGCATTGCGGCACAGCAGCGCCTTGGCCAGAATGCGCGCCATGGTGGTCTTGCCCGTGCCGCGCGGTCCGCAGAACAGGTAGGCGTGGGACAGGCGCCCCTCGGTGATGGCGTGCTCGAGCGTCGAGACGATATGCTGCTGGCCCACCACGGAGTCAAAGGTGAGCGGGCGATACTTTCGGTACAACGATTCCATGGGTGCTCCCCCGGGTATACTGAGTCTTGTTGCCGCGGCGGCCATGCGGTCGCACGGCATACTGCATTCCATAATAACCCGTACGGCGAGCCCGCCGCGATAGGAGTCCAAAGAGCATGGCAGACGCAGAGAGCAACCTCGTTCCCTCCGAAGCAGCCGACCAGGTCGAGGTCGCGCTCGAGGAGCAGGCCGCAGCCGACGACGGCATCCTGTACCTCAACGAGTATCAGTACGAAAACGATCTGGTCACCGACTTCGCCCGCCTGGTCGCCTCGCCCAGGCGTCGCGGCTCGCTGTATGTCGCCGCGGCAATTGCCGCGCTCATCGGCATCGGCATGCTGGTGGCCGGCGGCAACTGGATCAAGTTTGGCGTCGTCTTGATCGTATTCGGCGCCTTTTTGGCCTGGTGGAGCAAAAACCTGCACCACACCCTCGCCCGCGACTTTATCGACGCCGTTGAGGCCGACGAGTCCATGGGTGGCCGCTATCGCCGCGTCGCCGCCAACGAGGACGGCCTGATGGTTTGGGGCACGAGCGGCAAGTCGCAGTTCTTCCCGTTTGAAAAGCTCGACCACGTGCTCGACGGCGAGCGCATCTTTGTGGCCATGTTCGCCGACCAGGGCGTGACGATCCCTAAGGACACCTTTGTCCGCGGCGATGCCGAGCAGTTCGGTCCCTTCCTTAAGGCGCGCATCAACAAAAAACTCCGCATCGAGACCAAACGCAAGAAGATGAAGGCAGAAAAGGCCGCTGCCGAAGCAAAACAGGGCGACAAGCCCCAGGAGACCAAGGGCAAGCAGCGCAAGCAGAAGAAGAGCAAGAAGAAGCGGTAGGCCGGCCGACACCGAAGGCGCCTCGTCCCGCGCCCGATTCCGGGCCGGGGCGCCTGGAATCGGGCGCGCGTACCGCCAATGGACCCGTTTTGCCTTGCTCTCGAGCTATTTCACTTCAAACCTTAAGAGCCTCCGCTCCGGCAGATCGGTCATCTTCATCGTGTAAGTCCCGGGAAATGCTTTCTCAAAACGGACGGTCTCGTAACCTTCGAAATAGTCGTTGGTGTTCTGCATCATAAATGGGACGAGCAACTCGTTTTCTGCCCCAACCTCCACGGCAAACGCAGCAGAGCCGCCAAGGACCGGCATGGCTTGCGTTATCAGATCGGTATTGACTACAAAATCATAGTTTGGCGCAGACTCCGGAACCAGATGCCAAACATACGCTTTGATTCCACCGTCGATATTATCCCTATTTCTGACACGCATCTTTACGGCGATAACGCACGTGATGTCGGCATCCTTCAGTCTCGTTTTCGTATCCACGGTGCCATATTTTGAATAATCGTCATGTGCTCGTTTGAGATACTCGCGCGGCGTGAGCAACTCTGCCCCGTCTATGCAAAACGAATACCCATCAGTCACCACATCCTTCGACCCCAGAAACGCTCCATCCATCGAGAGCCATTCGCCCTCCGCGTAATATTTCTCAGGAATGACCGTCCGGTTCCCGTTAACGACGCTCACCCTCATGCCCGCAAGGCCGGTAGCAGCACAGCAAAAAAGCGCGAGCGCCGATCTTCTCGTCCACAGGGTCTTCTTCATCGCGCTCACGACCTTTCCCGAACTTTCACAACGGCACCGTCGCGCATGCAGTAAACCCGATCGGCCAGTTCCTCGAGCACCTCTCCGTCATGGCTGGACAGAAGGACCTCACGACCCGTTGATGCCGCCATCGCCACAACGCGCTTGAGCATTTCAACGCCCGCTTCGTCGAGGGCATTCGTTGGCTCATCGAGAACAAGCAGCTTCGGCTTCTCCATAATTGCCGCAGCTATCCCCAGACGCTGCTTCATCCCAAGCGAGTATGCTCGGAACTTCTTTTTTTCGTCTGCATCGAGCCCCACGAGCCGCAGGGCAGAGCGAATGTCCTCGGGGGTGGCAACGCCCTTGATCTGAGCGATGAGCTCCAGATTATCGTAGCCAGACAGATATCCCAAAAAGGAAGGCGCCTCGATCAACATCCCCAGACTCGGCGGGAAAGAGATGTCCGCCCCAAGCCTTTGGCCATCGATAGAGATTTCGCCTTCGGTAGGCTTGATCAACCCGCAGACCGCTCGCATGAGCATGGTCTTACCCGAACCGTTTATCCCCTGAAGCCCGACCACAGTCCCAGGGTCAACCTCGATGGACACGTTGCGCAGGACATCGTTTTTACCCATGCGCTTCGATACGCCCCTTACGATCACACTCATATCTTGTCCCCCTTTTCTATAAGGTCGGCCCTTCGAAACCACAGTCCACCCAACGATAGGCATAACGACATAAGCCCAATTGATGACAAGACACTCGAGCCCGCCGCGATTCCCTCTTTGACAATTCCACCCCAGCGCAACAGCATCAAGGCGTTACCCAATAGCGCCCAATGTCGTGCATATGCCGAGCAGATCAGGTAGCTCATTAAAACCACAAACGAGACTGACGACCCAAGCACAAACCCAACCGCTGCCTGCGCAAACGCAAGCGCCTCAAAAGCAAATAAGAGACCTATGAAAAACGGCAGCGCATCTGCCTCGGCAGCTTTGAGAAACCACGGCGCCAAATTAGCCAGTTGAAGCGACTCACCATGAATGACCGCGCTGAACGAGGAGCTCACCACCAAGCTCCAAATCACAACAGAGCAAACCACCACGAGCAGTGAAAATGCCGTTACTGCCGCCACCAAGATAAAACGCGAGACCCACCAAAGGGTTCTTGCCCGGCATCGAACAAGCGCTTGCAAACCAAACCCGTGCAACGATTCAGTCGGATAATCGAGTGTTGTATAGAGAATAAGCAGAATGAGGAATAGCCACCCTAACGGAGGCACAAACATGACCCCGGGCCTAGGCTCAAACGGAGCAGATCCGGCAAACACGAGCGCAAGATTATCCGCAAACCCCAAGGTATCCGTTCTAACCCCATACACAGAAGACAATCCGTAGGCGTACACCAAGTTCGCAACGGTCACTGCCGCAATTGCAATAAAAGTGATGATGTTCTTCTTCAAAACGGTCCTCAGGTCCGCGGCGACCAGCCTAAACAGCATCAGACCACCTCGCGTCTTTTCCACGCCCCAGAAAAAGCCAACGAAGCAAGGGTCAATAATATGATTTCCGCAAAACCGGCTCGAATGTCTGGCCAGTTATTCAGCGATTCCGACCTGATGCTGTTGAGGATATTGCAGTTAAACCCCACACAAGCCATTACGCCGAAGATCCAGCCATTTGCAAAATGCCACGCAACCATTAGCAGATACGGGACAATTATCGCTTTGATTCTGCTACGAAACAAAATTGAGAAGCCAGTTACAGCCATGGATAAAGTCCCGAGCGTGACAGCATCGAACAGCGTGTATGCGAGCACATATGACAAAGGATGCGAATAAAATAGACCGGAGAAGTAGCTATGCAGGTAAAGTCCTACGTAAGTCGACTCATCGACCCGAGGAAGATACGCAGGAAAAAGCATCGAGACGATCAGGAAATTGACGAGCAGAGGAATGGCAGTCACTGTAAACGCGGAGAGGAAAGCAGACAGCATCTTTACGTTCACGTACGCCTTTCTGGAAACGCGCGTGCATATCTGCATGTCATAACCACTCAAACGCTCAAAGAGACACGACCAAGATCCAGCCAACATTGCAAGCAGGGGCAGTGCATAGAAAAACACCGACGCAGACAGTGGCGCGTTCGCGCTCACAACAATCCAGTTACCGAAGCTGCTTTCACGTGTTTGACCGAGATAATTTTCGGCTTGCACGCCAACGCCGTAACCAAAAGAAAGAAGGTTGTGACGCTCTTTTTCCAAATTTGCCCACGGCTCCAGCGCGGCAGCTATTGCAACTGCGACCGCAATCAAGAGAGCAAGGATAAAAGCTGGACGTCTAATCGTTTTCGACAGTTCGTATCTTGCGAGCTTTTGGTTCATACGTCCTCCTCCCCCTTCCGACCCAGAAAGCCGGAAGGGAGCCATTTCAAACAACTATGCGGGAAGCTTGTGGAAATGCCCGACGCAGTCGGGGCTCCATACACCAATAACAGTGCCGTAGCCAGACTCCGCCCATGCAGTCAGTCGCGCCGCAGATCGCCCGTTCTCACGGACGAGGTTATACATTTCCCACTGTCCCTTGTGATTCGAACGATACGTTCCCTGAGTACAATTCATGCTGCCGCTACCGCTTGTGTTATACGCACCGTCTGTATATAACCGAAGCGGATTTCCCGTATGGCCCTGGATATCCAGATAGAGCGATGAGGAATCATCCTTTTGACGGTAGCCAGTTGCACTCGTCCCGGCACATTGAAAACTAAATGCCTTATCGGCATTGTTCGTACAGGTCGTAATTCCCGTATCGGCGTTTTGAGTAATGCTGGAAACCTGAGAGGTGTCAAACTCCTCTTGTGCAAACGATGCAGCGGGAACCCCTAGGGACAGACCAGCTGCAATCACCAAGCCGACTCCGATTCGAGCAATAGCGCTCCTTGGCTTAATCATGGCCTTCTCCAATCAAAAGCGGTTAACAATGCGTCGACGCACGGCAACCTTCGCATGAATAGAGAAAGATGTCTGTAAACACCCGCTATTGAGTTGATTGCTCAGGCGTTTACACGTTATTTACCTGCGATAACAATAAAATTAGCTCCGCCTTATTCTTGATCTTCAACTGGCGGTAAGATGCAGACCGCAGCGCTTGCACCGTAGATGCAGCGTAACCGACATCCTCCGCAATGGCCTTTGTCGTTGCCCCCTCTGCCGTCATCAGCAAAATTTGCGACTGAACATCAGAAAGGGAGCGCGACGTAAGCAGGGCCAGCTGGCGCACGCGGGCCGTTTCGGTGGACCCGTTCGCCCGGTACTCCAAGACGGCCTTCTCGTCCTCAACCGAGCGGGCGAGCGCGATGTGCGTAACGAACATGGGCACAGACCAGCAAACAATCACCGTTGCCACGACGACATTGACAGCCGAACTTTGCCCCAACAACGACGCGAGGAACAACGGCTCGAAAACCGTCAGATCCTGCACCATGTTGAGCAAGACAGCCCAAACAGGAGCCGTCGCCCCGAAGCAAAGCATCCATATCCCAAGCATTTTGCGCTGCGGACAGCTTCGCATCACTATATATGTGAGCAGCACCCCCGTCAGCACCGCAAGTCCATGGATTCGCCCCCTAGCGACCGCATAGATTAAGGCAACCATGCCCATTGACACCAACGGCACGATAGCCCGAGCATGGGCATGCACCTTAAACGGACGCAGCCCAACAGCGAGCGAAGCCGTAGACGCCACGCCGCAAAACAGGACCGGCACAGCCATCAACGGAACGCGTATGCACATCAATGCCGCGATATAGATAAAAGACCATTCCACAGCAGATAGCACCGCCCATACGTACGGGCTTCCGAGCCAAATCGCTTCACCCGCTCTATCCAGCGCAGCGCCACGATTCGCTTTTCCACCCGCGTAGCGTAGCGACAGAAGCAGTCCGAGACCCAATGCGTAGCTTAAGAGGGAAAAGGCGACAGCCCGCGAAACACCGGACCCCCAATCGCTATCCGCCATTACCAAGGGCCCCGCCGCAAGGAGGATAAAGAATAATGTGAGCAGGTATCGAAACAGCCGGCGCGTTCGAGCTGATGCCACTATATCGTCAGCATGCCGCTGCGGTAGCTCATGCCCTACAGTATCGCCCTCACCCGCAAACAGCGCCACGAGCTCGCGTGAGCCCGCAACCGACGCCTTCCCGTATGCTCGGTGAAGCGTTGTTCTCACCGTCGATGGCTTCGTATCCGTCTCCTTGGCAATTTCCGCCGGCGTTTTCCCTTTGAGCAGCAGTCGAACAAACTGCTCTTCTCTAGGCGACAGGGCAGGGGAAAACACCCCTGCATCGAATGTGTCGGACGCACAGGCGATATCCGAATTGTTGTCCCGTTTCCCCCTTAGCAACATGCATACGAAGGCAGCAGCGATAACGGACCCCATCGCCAGCAATGCAATGACCACGGCATCGCTTGCGAAGTATGCCGCCTCAACAGCCGGAATAAGACCAATAGGAACTGCTACGAGCACAGAACAGGCAAACACGTCGCGCCGCCCATGGCCAAAGGCACGAGGGCGGCAAAACGGCGGGGCCACAGTCAATGCGAGATAGACCAACGGAATTAAAAGCGCAAGGCCAATTGACGCGGCCGTTACAGGGGGCATCCCCCATGGCTCGGGAACGACTCTCCATGAAACTCGACAGCAAAACAGCAGGCAAGACATGACGGCTATTGTTTCTGTAAAAATCGCGTCCTGCGGGTGACGAGTTTCCCTTTCGTCAGTCCGTGTCGACCTCTGCGTCAAAGGAGAGTCCGCCGTGCCCCAAATAACATATGAGAGAAGCAGCGACCCAACAAAGCACGAGACACACGAAACGCCATGTAACAACCAAATCGGTGCAAACACGATTGGAATAGAGTCTCCGCGAGCATAGAAAGCCAGGTCGGCCCATTCGGGAACCGTTGCAATAACACCAAGGAAAACACCGATGGCACCGAGATGCCTCGGCCTTCTCATCCCCCCCTTGCATAGCGCAGCACCATGAACAAACGCCGCGAGGCATGCGCCCAGGATAACGAGCCAGGTCATTGCACCTGACGCTAGGCCGATTGAAGATGAAAACCGGTGATAAGGGGTGACCGCCATTACGACAAGCGCAATGGCGCAGGCAAATGTAGCAGAACGGCGGGAAAAGAGCATACGGCCTCCATAGCGTGTCATTATATCGCTCGAGCCGCTCGTTTTCCTCGTCATCTGCTCGAGCGTGCTACACTAGCAGCATCTATGCCACCGCGAACGCTGGAACGGGCCCCGCTCCGTGCCCGCCGCTCGCAAACGAACTTTAAACGCACGAGGGTTGGCCATGCCGCTTTTCTCGCAACATACCGCCCGGTTCTCGCCGGACGTTCCTTTGGAGGGCACCAGCTCTCGCGAGCTGCTCAAGCGGTACCAGCCGCTCGAGACACTTGCGACCGGCGGTTTTGGCTCCATCGAGATTTGCCGCGACACGCACCTGCGCCGCCGCGTCGCCATTAAGCGCATCCCCCTTATCAACGGCGCCGGCATGCCCGCCAGCGACATCATGGATGTCCTGCGCGAGGCGCACACTGCCGCCATGCTTCAACATCCCAATATCGTGCAGGTCATCGACTTTACGCATGACACCGCCTATGCCTACCTGGTCATGGAGTATGTCGACGGTATGTCGCTGGCCGAGTTTTTGCATCGCGTGGACGGCCACTCGCTCACCTTTGACGAGGCCGCGGCCATTGCCGATGCCCTGGGCCAGGCGCTCACCTTCGCCCATAGCAATGGCGTACTCCACCTGGACATTAAGCCCGCCAACGTGCTCATCGACCACTCGGGCAATGTAAAGCTCACCGACTTTGGCATGGCGCGACTGTCGTCCGCCGGTGGCTTTGGCGGCTCGCGCGGCGGCACCATCGGCTACATGCCGCCCGAGCAGCTCGATATCGAGACCGGCACGGTCGACGAACGCGCCGATGTCTTTGCCCTTGCCTGCGTTATCTATGAGGGCTTGTGCGGCAGCGCTCCCTTTATGGCGGCCACGCCCGCCGACTCGCTCGACCGCATCATCGGCGGCGCCACCTATCCCAGCGAGCTGATACCACACTTTCCCCCGGGAGCCGAGGCCGCGCTCATGAGCGCGCTCTCCCCCATGCCGCAGGACCGCCCCAACAGCATCGAGGCATTTTGCGACCAACTCCTTGCCGGTCTGGGCAGCGTGCGCGAGGGCCGTCGCAGTCTGGAGCAAATGGTTGGCGAGCTTTCGGATGACGAGCAGGAGCTCGACGATATCGAGCCGTCGTACTACGAGGACGACGCCATCGAGGTCGACCCCGCGCTCGGCTGGGCGGGCACGCGCTGGAGCCATGCGCGCGACTACACCATGCACGCTATCTCGGCGCTAACGTGCGGCGCCTTTAGCTTTTTGCTGATGCAAACGGCCGGGGTCGCGGCGCTTCCCGGCCTGGTCATTGCGGCTATCGCGATCGGAGCGGCGGCTGGCCTGGCCCCCCAGATCGGCTCGGCCATCTCGGCTGTGGGCTTTTTGGTGCTCATGGCCAACGCCACCATGCAGGCGCAGGGCATCCTGTCGATGTTGCCCGTCGCGGTGGTCTTTGCCGCTGCCATGTCCGGTTGGTGGATCGCCTGGGGTCGCACCGAGGCTGCCGCGAGCGCCGCGCTCACCTGTGCACTCGCGCTTGGCTGTCTGACTGGCAATACCTTCCTGGCAGCTGGGGTCGCCGCCGGCGTCGCGTCATTTTGGCTCGGCCCGGCAAGCGCCGCCGCGGCAACGGGCATGGGCGTGCTTTTTGCCCGTCTGGCGACGGTCGCGCTTTCAGCCGGAGGCGTGCTGGGGCTCGGTAACGTTGCCGCAGCGCTGGGAGACCCACTCCTTTGGGCTGCCTTTGTGCTGGTAGCGGCAACTGCCGCGGCGTCATCTGCGCTGCTCAATGCCCATGCCAAGCGTGCCGATCAGGGCTCAAACCTTGCCGCAATCGCCGCCATCGCTGTCGCCGGCATCGGCTGCGCAGCGGCGTCCTGTCTTGCACACCATATGGAAATTGCCAGCCTTGCAGCCGCGGTCGCCGCCAAGGCGGCAGTTGCGGGAACCCTATCCTCTATAATCGTTGGGATATGCCTATATTTGCTCGGATACCAAAGAACCTATACGGAGAGTGATCTTTCGTGAACTTCCTGAACATCTTCGAGGACCACGTGGCCGGCATCTTCGGTGCCACCCGTGCCCCGTTCTCCTTTAAGAAGCTTGCCAAGCAGGCCGCTCGCGACATGGAGGATCAGACTCTGGTGATCAATGGCGTCAACACGGCGCCGGCACTCTATACCATCCTGATCGCCGCCGACGACGATCCCATGCTCGCCCCGTTCTACCCCGAGCTTTCGCGCGAGGTCCGCGAGTTTGTGAAAGCGCAGGCCGAAAAGCGCCGCTATGTCTTTGTCGGCGAGCCCCTCGTGCGCTTTATGATCGATCCGCAGCTGCGCGCCGGCAAGTTCTCGGTCTTTGCCGAGAACGTCGATGCCCCCACGCTCGGCCGCCTGTACGAAGAAGAGCGCGCCTATCAAAACGGTCTGGGCCAAAACAACTCCGCGGCAAGCCGTGCCGCCAGCGCCCCGCGCGCCGGCCAGCAGCAGTTTGCTGCCCCGCAGCCGCAGCGCCCCGCCGCCATGCCCCAGCAGCAGCCGACGCCTCGCGCCGCCGCTCCTGACCCGCTTGCCGTAGCAGATCCCTTCGCGCCTAGCGTCCCCGACCCCGCCGCTCCTATCCCGGTGCCGCAGACCGTCTCGCGCGACGCGCTTGCCGGCATGGGCGGAGCCGCCGCGACCGGTGCCGCCGTGGGCCTAGGCGCCGCAGCCGGCATCGCCTCCAACATGGCGAGCACTCGCGCCCCACAGCGCCCGCTCGCCCAGCTCGTCGACGTCGTGAGCGGCGAGAGCCATAGCATCACCTCCGCACAGGTGACTATCGGTCGCGAGCGCTCAGTTTCCGATATTGCCCTGCGCGACCCCAACGTATCGCGCCGCCACGCCCAGCTCACCTTTACGGGCTCGGATTGGTCGATCGAGGACCTCAATTCCACCAACGGCACACTCGTCAACAACCGCCGCATTACGCGCTGCCCGCTGCGCAACGGCGATCTGCTGACGTTTGGCCTGAGCACCTTTGAATTTAGGGGATAGTCTCTTATGAACATCGATATCGTCCTTTTTGCAGGCCGCATCGTCCTGGTCGCTCTGCTCTATATCTTCCTGTTCGCCGTCATGAAGACCGGCGTGGGACTTGTGCGCGGGCAGCGTCGCGACTCGGCTATCTGGACGATCGATGTGGACAAGGGTCCGCGCGGTATCCGCGGCATCCACGTAGACATGCTCGGCCCCGTCATCGTCGGTCGCTCGCCATCTTCGGACATCTGCATCAACGAACCGTTCGTCTCGGCCTCGCATGCGCGCTTTTCGCTGCAGGGCCCGGCGCTCATCATCGAGGACCTCAACTCGCTTAACGGCACGCTCGTCAACGGCCGCCAGCTTGTGGAGCCCGCAACGCTGCGCGAGGGCGACGAAGTCCAGATTGGCGACGTGGTCATGAAGGTGAACCGTCGATGATCGACGAGGAGAACAAGTCCGCGACTATGACCGAGGCACCGGCTGCCGCCACAGCTGCGCCGGCCCACGCCGCTCCGGCGGGCTCCGCACCCGTGGAACCCGAGGACACCGTGTTCTCCCTGCCTCTTTCGCATGTAACGCATGATATTTCGGATCTCGCCGATAACGAGGACGAAGAGGATACCGTAGCGGCGCCCATCGGCGCACATGCCGCGGAACAGCCCACAGCGCCCGAAGCAACCTCGGCGCCAGCTCACTTTGCAGAGCCTGTCGCCGCGGCAATCAACGAGAGCGCTGCGGTGTTTGCGGCACCCGAGCCCGCCGCGCCGGCGTTTCCCATAGCCCCGGCATCCGAGGTTGCGCCCGCGTCTACGCCGGCGCCCGAGGCGGGGCCATCCCCCGAGGACGGCCCTGCACCCAAGGCCCCGCAGCCTGCGCCCGCAAGCGAGTCCGATGCCGTGACCGAGCCCGCCGCCCAGTCGCAAAGCACACCCGCGCCGTCGCACTTTGCGACGCCCGAGCCTATAGACGTCAGCCCGCAAGACGACGAGTCGACCGCCTGCGCGTCCGAAGAGCCCGGCTCCCCGGACACCGGCGATTCCGAATCAAACGCCGAGACCGACACCGTCTCTCCCGGTGACACAGCCGAGATCGACGTTGCCGCCGTTGAGGCCAAGCTCAAAGACCCCGGCTCGACCATGAGCTTTGAGCCCCTGACCGAAGAGCGCATCGAGACCGACTCGACCTATGATGCCGGCACCACCACGCAACTCATGTGGGGCGCCCGCTCTGACGTTGGCTGCGTACGCCCGCACAATGAGGATTCCTACCTGGTGCAGTCGCCGCTCTTTTGCGTATGCGACGGCATGGGCGGTCACGCCGCCGGCGAGGTAGCCTCTTCCATCGCCGTCGAGACTATTGCCAAGACGGCCCCGCAGTCCGCCGACGCAGCACGCCTGGCCGCAGCCGTCGAGGCAGCCAACGCCGCCGTAATCGAGGCGGCCCTGAACGGCCTGGGCAAGCCCGGCATGGGCTGCACAGCCACTTGCGCCTATATCGAAAACGACACGCTCGCCATCGCCCACGTGGGTGACTCTCGCGCCTACCTGCTCCACGAGGGCACGCTCATCCGCGTGACCCGCGACCACTCCTACGTGGAGGAGCTCGTGGACGCCGGCGAGATTACGGCAGACGAGGCTCGCGTCCACCCCAACCGCTCGGTCATCACCCGTGCGCTGGGCTCGGACCCCGCCATGTATGCCGACCACTTCACTCTGCATATCGAGGAAGGCGACCGCCTGATCCTGTGCTCTGACGGCCTTTCGAGCATGATTCCCGATAGCGATATCGAGAACATCGCCACGCAGTCCTCAACCGCGCAAATCTGTGTCGACAACCTAGTGGACGCGGCGCTTGCCGCCGGCGGCCACGACAACGTGACCGTAGTAGTCGTTGACCTGGTTGACGATGGCGTTATGCGCGAAGCGCAACGCGTGCGTCGCCGCAACATTACTATCGCCGCCATCCTGGCCCTCGTCTTTGTGCTGGCAGCTGGCATCTGGGCCTACACGGGTGTCACCGGCTCGTACTACCTGGGTACCTACCAGGGCAATGTCGCCGTCTGGCGCGGCCTGCCCGGCAAGCCGCTCGGACTCAAGCTCCACTGGCTCGAGAGCGAAACCAGTATTAAGCTGTCCGACCTGCCCGAAGACACGCAAAACCGCCTCAAGGCGGGCATTCCGCAAACAAGTGTCGACGATGCGCAGGACACGATATCCAAGTACCGCCACCAGATCGACGAGGAACAGACCCGCCAGGTGATCGACGCGCAAACGATTCGCGACAACACCGATCAGGGATCGACCTCCGAATCAGATTCCGAGAAAACCGCCGAACAGTCCGCCGAGGCCGAAGCCTCCGAAAAGAACTAGAAAGGGAGTGCCGCTTATGAGTCGCCGCAACACCGAACTGCTCTTGCTCATCGCCTCGGCGTTCCCCGTCATCCTGCTGTATGCGATGTACGTGCTCACCGCGGGCGCCGCCATCTCCTTTGAGACGCTCGCCGTGCCGATCGGCCTCTTTGCCGCCTTCGCCGCGGCACATATCGCCGTGCGCATCTTGGCGCCCGGCGCCGACCCCGCCATCCTACCCATCGTATTTATACTTTCGGGCATCGGCATCACGTTCGTGACGCGTCTCGCCCCCGCTCTCGCCATCTCACAGCTCATCATCCTGTTTGTCTCGGTGGCGCTCATGGTGGGAACGCTTGCACTGGTCAAAAACCTCGACGTGGTCATGCGCTACAAGTACACCTTTGGCATTATCGGCATCATTCTGCTGATGCTGCCTATCTTTATCGGCACCACGATCTCGGGCTCCAAGCTGTGGATTCGCATCGCAGGCTTTACCATCCAGCCCGGCGAGTTCGCCAAGGTCTTTATCGTGCTGTTCCTGGCCGGGTACCTGGCCGAGAACCGCGAGCTGCTCTCCATCTCCAACCGCAAGATCTTGGGCTTTAAGATCCCTCGCCTGCGACTGCTGCTGCCGTTGTTTGCCGTGTGGGGTGTGTGCCTGCTCGTCGTCGTCTTCGAACGCGACCTGGGTTCTGCCGTGCTGTTCTACACCATCTTCTTGCTGATGCTCTACGTTGCCACGGGGCGCTTTTCGTATGTCGTTATCGGCCTTGCGCTCTTAGCCGTCGGAGCCGTGGGCGCCTACAAGTTCCTGTCTCACGTTCAGGTGCGTTTCCAGGTTTGGGTCGATCCGTTTAAGGACGCCCAGGGCCAGGGCTACCAGATCGTCCAGTCGCTCTTCTCGCTTGCCGATGGCGGTCTGGTCGGTGTTGGCATCGGCAACGGCATGGCCAACAACATCCCTGTCGTCGAGTCCGACTTTATCTTCTCTGCCATCGGCGAGGAGATGGGCCTTTTGGGCGGCGGCGCCGTGCTCATCCTGTTTATGCTCTTTGCCGTGCGTGGCCTCACCACGGCTGCCCGCGCTAAATCCGACCTCGCCGCCTTTAGCGCCACGGGCCTTACGGCCGCCATCAGCTTCCAGGCCTTCTTGATCGTGGGCGGCGTTACCCGCCTGATCCCGCTGACCGGCGTCACCCTGCCCTTTATGAGCCAGGGCGGTTCCTCGCTGCTGGCAAGCTTTATCATCGTCGCGCTCCTGCTGCGCGCCGGTGACGAAGCGACCGGACGCGAGGCCGAGCTTACCGGCACCGGCACCATGACCGCCATCACCGATGATCAGGTCGCATCCGCCGCCGCCCCGACGGGCACGCGCTTTGCCACCTCGTCTTCCTACGGCAGCGGCAGCCATTCCGTCGGCTCGCGCATGCGCCGTCGCCTGCTCGACACGCCTGAATCCGGTGTGCTCGGCCGCGTTGCGCTCGCCAACCGTCTAACCCGTGCGGTGCTCGCCTTTACGGCGCTGTTCGCCATCCTTATCGGCAACCTCACCTATGTCCAGGTCATCAAGGCCAAGGACTATCAGGATATGCCGACCAACAACCACACTATCGCCCGCTCCAAGTACATCCAGCGCGGTTCCATCATCACGTCCGACGGCGTGACGCTGGCCGAGTCGCTGCAGCAGGAGGACGGCACCTACGTACGCTCCTACCCCAACGGCAACCTGGCAGCGCACGTGGTTGGCTACGTGAGCCAGCAGTATGGCACCACCGCCATCGAGAGTGTCATGAACGACACGCTCACCGGCTCTAAGGATTACTCCAGCTGGAACAACGCCATCGCGTCGCTCGCGGGCCAGACCCAGCCGGGCAACACCGCCAAGCTCACCATCGACTCGCGTATCCAGACGGCGGCCGAGCAGGCGCTCAAGGGCTTTAAGGGCGCTGTAGTGGTCATCGACCCGCGTACCGGTGCGGTGCTCGCATGCGCCAGCTCGCCCACCTATGACAACACCAACATCGACGCCCTGCTGCAGGCGGGCGGCGGCGAGGACGGCTCCATGTACAATCGCGCCATGGACGCGCTGTACACGCCGGGCTCCACGTTTAAGGTCGTTACGCTTTCCGCGGCACTCGAGACCGGCACCGCCAGCCTTACCAGCACCTACCAGGCGCCCGGCTCCATGGACATCGGCAACGCGCCGGTCACCAACTATGCCAACGAGAGCTACGGCACCATCAGCCTACAGCAGGCCTTTGCCGTGTCTTCCAACGTCGTCTTTGGCCAAGTGGCAAACGAAGTTGGCGCAAACACGCTCGTGCAGTTTGCCAACGCCTTTGGCTACGGCCAAAAGCTCGGCCAGGACCTGACCTCCGCGGCCTCCATCATGGCCGACCCGTCGCTCATGACCGAGTGGGAGACCGCCTGGGCCGGCGCCGGCCAGCCTGTCGGCATGGACCACACGCCCGGGCCGCAGACCACCGTCATGCAAAACGCCGTGATTGCCGCCGCCATCGCTAACAGCGGCGTAGTCATGGACCCGTACTTTGTAGCCCAGGTACTCGCCCCGGACGGAACTGTGGTCAAGACCACGCAGTCCCGCTCGCTGGGTCAGGCCGTCAGCTCCGCCACGGCCGACCAGGTCAAGCAGGCCATGCTCGCCGTCGTCCAGTCCGGTACCGGCACCGATGCCCAGGTCCCCGGCGTCAAGGTCGCCGGCAAGACCGGCTCGGCCGAGACCGGCGGCACCAACGTCAACTCGATGTTCGTTGGCTTTGCACCTTACGATTCACCCACGGTCGCCATCTCGGTGGCCTTGGAGGATTACGACAAACACGACGTCAAGGCAGCCAAGATTGCCGGCATCGTCCTGACCGCGGCGCTCGCCGCACAGGGAGCGTGATGCCCATGATTGAATCGGACACCCGAGGCGCGCCGCGGCCGAAGAGTTAGCGGCAACGCGCCACACGGCCCCAGCGGCCACATCGTAGGTACTACACACATCGTTGAGCGAATAGTTATGTTAGGAGCAGGAATGGAACAGAGGGTCCTCGGGGGAAGATACCTCCTCAAGGATAAGGTGGGGACAGGCGGCATGGCGACCGTCTTCCGTGCGCAGGACCAGGTCCTCGACCGCACGGTAGCCGTCAAGATCATGCTGCCGCAGTATGCTGGCGACGCAACCTTCGCCGCACGCTTTAAGCAGGAGGCCCAGGCAGCAGCCGGTCTCTCCTCCCCCTATATCGTGGGCGTCTACGATTGGGGCAAGGACGGCGACACCTATTACATCGTCATGGAGTACCTGCGCGGCACCGACCTTAAGAGCGGCATCAAGAGCCACGGCGCCCTCGACCCCAAGAAGGTCGCCCAGATCGGCTCGCAGATCAGCTCCGCGCTTTCGGTCGCCCACAAGCACGAGATCATCCACCGCGACATCAAGCCGCAGAACATCATGGTGCTGCCCGACGGCAACATCAAGGTGATGGACTTTGGCATCGCGCGCGCCAAGAACAGCCACCTCACGCAAGACAACAACGTGCTGGGAACCGCCCACTACGTCAGTCCCGAGCAGACCCGTGGTCAGGACCTCGGCCCCACCTCGGATATCTACTCGCTGGGCGTCGTGATGTACGAGTGCGCCACCGGCCGCGTGCCCTTTGACGGTGATGACGCCATCTCAGTCGCACTCAAGCAGGTCAACGAGCTGCCTATTCCGCCGAGTCAGATCAACTCCGGTGTCGACGCCGACCTTGAGCGCATCATCCTCAAGTGCATGGAGAAGGACCCGGCAAACCGCTTCCAGACCGCCGACGAGCTTCGTCAGGTGCTCAACAGCTACCTGTCGGGCCGTGCCGTCAACATCTCGGAGCCCACGCGCATCATCGGTGCACCCGGTGAACTGGGCGCCACCAAGACTCGCGAGCTTTCCGATCAGACGCGCGCCATGGTACGTCCCGTCTCGGGCGTGAGCGGCCAGAATACCGCCCGTAGCTCGGTTTCGGGCTCCACCGGCTCCTACGAGGTCGAAAAGCCCAAATCCAACAAGAACAAGATCATCGCCGCCGTGGTGGCAGCCGTTGCCGTCATCGGTATCGTGGTGGCCTTTGCCACAGGACTCTTTGGCGGCGAGCAGGTCACCGTACCCGATGTGCTGGGCAAGGACCAGCAGACTGCCGTCGAGCAGATCAAGGAAGCCGGCCTCGAGGTCGGCACCATCGACCAAAGCTACAACGACGATATCGACGAGGGCAAGGTCGCCGAGCAGACGCCCAACGGCAAAACCAAGAAGGCCAAGGGCACCAAGGTGAACCTGGTAATCTCCAAGGGCCCCAAGCCCTCCGAGAAGGTTGAGGTTCCCCGGCTTGTCGGCCTGACCAAGGACCAGGCAGAAGCCGCGCTGGCAAGCGTTGGCCTGAAGGGCAACGCCTCCGAGGAGGCCAACGAGGCCGATGAGGGCCAGGTCTTTGAGCAGGGCACCGAACCCGGTAAGGAAGTCGAGAAGGGCACGACCATCTCGTACAAGGTCTCCAGCGGTCCTGACACCACCTCCGTCCCCGATCTGACCGACATGACCGAGGCCCAGGCGCGCAACGCCCTCGATATGGCAGGCTTTGGCGTCGACGTGAGCTACCAGGAGAACGATTCGGTTACCGAGGGCACCGTGATTAGCTGGAACCCCAGCGGCAAGCAGAAGCCTGGCGCCACGATTACCGTCGTCATTGCCAAGAAGTCCGGCAAGGCCAGCGTTCCGGGCAACCTGTACGGCAAGAGCATCTCCGCGGCCGTCACCGCGCTCAACAACGCCGGGTTCTACAACATCGCATTCTGCGATCAGAACGGCAACCCCGTGAGTGGCAACGAAAACGCCACCGTCACGGGCGTCTCCCCCACCGGCAAGCAGTCCACCGACAGCACGATTACGCTGACGGTTGCACTTTCTGGCTCGGGTTCGGGTTCAGGCACGAGCACGGGCGACGATTCCGGTACGACCAACTAGTCGCAACCCAACCGCTCATTACGGCTCTCGCCGCAAACATATTCGCTCACAGGCGCCCGCTTGCTCCCCCAGCAAGCGGGCGCTTCATTTTTGACATGGCATGAATCAGAAGAGCCCGGCACCGTAGCGGTACCGGGCTCGATATTCCTCTGGTGCCCCCGGGCGGATTCGAAAACTCCCCCCGCGGGGAAATGAGTGACGCGGGTGTCGACGGTCCGAATCCTGCCCTTAGACCAGAAGAGCCCGGCACCGTAGCGGTACCGGGCTCGATATTCCTCTGGTGCCCCCGGGCGGATTCGAACCGTCGACACCCGCTTTAGGAGAGCGGTGCTCTATCCCCTGAGCTACGGAGGCATGTTGTACTAGTGTAGCAGATTTGCGCCACTACCATGCAGCGCATAGCCACTCTTCGAGATAGTCGTCTGCGACGTTCTTTAATGACTAGTCGTTTAAGAACGTCCCAGGCGACTAGTCGCCTTTATGGAAGAGGCTTTTGATGACGGAGGGGATGCTCTTGGCGCCCTTGGCCGTCACATCGATAAAGTCGGGCGAACGAACGAGCTTGTCCTCGTCAATGTACTTACGCACCGCGCGAAGCGTTTCCTTGTCATTGCGCGTCGAAAACGTAAAGTGGCCATTCTCTTTGGTAAAGATGGCAAAACGCGTAATCTTCTTGGTGCCGCGCAAAACCTCGGCGGCAATATAGTCGACCTCGTCCCACGGGATTTGGATATAATCCTCGGGATTACGCTCGTTATAGTACTCAAACGCCTTATTGCCCACCATCACGTTACCGTGACTGGTAAGCCCCATCAGGCAGGTTGCCGGCGTTGCCAAATCGACCGTGCTGTTCTGAGATTGCGCCATACGCGCCTCGCCCTCCAATAAAAACAATCGGACCGCATCCAGTGTACCCACCGGGTGCGGTCCGTTTCAATGGCTCAAAAGCCCTTGCCTAGCAACTCTCGGTCTTAAGCCGAAGCGTGCTTACATGAAGCCGCAGACGCGACCGATGATGCCGACGGCGAAGAGAGCCAGGATGATGACGATCGGGCTGACCTTCTTCTTGAGGAGCTTGCAGACCAGAAGGGTCAGGCACACGGCGGCAAGGCCGGGGATGAGCTGATCGAGGTTGGCCTGAAGCGTGGTGACCTTCACCGGGTCGAGTGCGTTGGCACCGACAGAGCTGTACATCGTCAATGCCTGCTTGATGCCCTCAGAACCGGCGGGCAGGTTGGCCCAGTCGATATAGGCGCCAGCGGACTGCGTGACCTTGGAGACGACCGGGGTGAAGGAGATGGACACCCAGCGCTCGACCAGGGCGCCGATGATGAACATACCCAGGATGGAAGCACCCTCGGTGACCTTGCCCATCAGACCGCCGGAGAGGTCCTTGGCGATGGAGGAGCCGACCTTGTAGCCAAACTCCTGCGTGTACCACAGGAAGGCGTAACGGATGATGTTCCACGCGAAGAAGAACAGCAGCGGACCGGCGATGCTGCCGGACAGGGCCAGGGAAGCGCCCAGTGCGCCCAGAATCGGGCGAAGGGTGAACCAGAAGGCGGGGTCGCCGACGCCGGCGAGCGGGCCCATCATACCGACCTTGACGCCCTGAATGGCGACGTCGTCAATCGGAGCACCGTTGGCGCGCTCCTCCTCGAGGGCGAGGGTAACGCCAATGACGGGGGCGGAAACATAGGGGTGGGTGTTATAGAACTCCAGGTGGCGCTTAAGAGCGGCAATCTGGTCATCCTTGCTGGTGTAGAGCTTCTTGATCGCAGGGATCATTGCGAAGCACCAGCCGCCGTTCTGCATACGCTCGTAGTTCCACGAGCCCTGAAGGAACTGATGACGGAAGCAAACCTTCTTACGGTCAGCCTTGGTGAGCTGAATCTTGTTCTCTGCCATATGTATCACTCCCCTCCTACTCGTAATCGTTCAGAATGTCGCCGAGCGGGTCACCGGAGCCACCGCCCATGCCGCCACCCTGCTTGGCCAGATCCTTAAGGCCAAGGTAGATGAGGGCAAGGGAGATGCCGATGAGGCCAAGGGCGATCAGCGTGAGCTGAGGGATGGCAGCAAGGACAAAGCCGAGGATGAAGAACGGCCAGGTCTCCTTGGTGGCCATCATGTTGATGACCATGGCGTAACCGACGGAAGCGACCATGCCGCCGCCGACAGCCATGCCGCCGGACAGCCAATCGGGCATAGCGTTAAGCGCGTTGGTAACGGCCTCGGCCGGGATGATGCACAGAAGTACTGCCGGGATGGCGATACGAACACCCTGCATGAGGATGCCGGCGTACTGCCAACGCTCGATGCCGGCGAAGTCGCCCTTCTCGGCGCAGGCGTCCATGCCGTGAACCATAGCGGTAGCCAGGGTACGGCAGATCATGGTCAGGAACAGACCAGCGACCGACAGCGGGACGGCGACGGCGATGGCGGCGGTAACGGCCTTGGCCGAATCGGTGGCGCCACCGTTGAGGGCGAGCACCATGATGATCGAAGAAGCGACCGAGGCCAGAGCGGCGTCAGGCGCGACGGCGGCGCCGACGTTAGCCCAGCCAAGGGCCATCATCTGGAGCGAACCGCCCAGGAGGATGCCCTCCTGAAGGTGACCGGTTACGAGACCGATAAGCGTGCATGCCACGAGCGGCTGATGGAACTGGAACTCATCCAGAATGCCTTCCATACCGGCAAGCAACGCGACAATCGCAACAAGCAGAATAGTGATTGCAGACATGTATCGGACCCTCCTTTACTATGCTTGAGCGGCCAGTTCGGCCTTAGCTTTCTTCAACATGGCGTCGAGATCCTCGGAGGAATCCGAAGGAACCTTGCGGACCTCGAACTTGACGCCCTTGGCCTTGAGAGCCTCGATGGTCTTGACATCGTCATCGCCCATGGCGACAGCGTTGGTGACGACGACCTTGCCCTTGGAGTGGGCCATGGAACCGATGTTGGCTTCCTTGATGTCGACGCCGGCCTCGATGGCCCTGAGCAGATCCTGCGGGTTCTCGAACAGCAGCATGGCCTTGGTGTCGCCAAAGCGCGTGTCCTTGACGACCTCGGCCATCTTCTTGATGGGCACGACGTTAGCATGGACTCCCGGAGGGGCAGCCTGCTCAATCATGGTCTTGCGGAGCTCGTCGTGAGCAACGCCGTCGGAGACCACGATAATGCGGTTGGGGTTGATCTGCTTGGTCCACGTGGTGGCCACCTGACCATGCAGCAGACGGGTGTCGATACGGACGTGGGCGATCTTGATGTGCCCATCGCCGATGACCGTTCCCGGAGGAATGGCACCCGCAGGAGCAGCGGCGGCCGCAGCCGGCTTCTTCTCCTCGGGCTCCAGAGACTCGGGCTTGACGCGCACGCCGGCCTTAGCCTCAGTCACGAGATGTTTTGCGATCGCATGTGCAGTGTTCTTTGCGTCAAAGCGCTGCGAATATGCCTCGATGAGCATAGGCAGGTTGACACCGGTGACGATAGCCCAGGAATCATGGCCCTCGATGAGACCGCTGATCTGGTTGAAGGGCGTGCCGCCCCACAGATCAACGAGGAAGAGCACCTGCTCCTGGTCCTCGAAGGAAGCGACTGCTTCCTCGACCTTGGCTCGGAAGTCGTCGGGGCCCATGCTCGGCTCGAGCGAGACCACGGCTACAGACGGCTGATCGCCAAAGACCATCGAGCCCGTCTGCTTGATTCCAGCCGCCAAGTCACCATGGCTAGCAAGAACAATACTTACCATCACATAACCTCCTTTTTGTCTACGTATTTCCTACACGACAAAAAAGAGTATAGCCGCAAGCGTGGCTAAATTATAGGAAAAAATGTGAACGGTTGGATTATTTGTTTAAACGTCCTGCTTTGTTACAAGTTGGTTACATCGCTGGTTTTCAGCTATTCCTCGCTAAACATAATTAGTTTGACCATCTTAGAAAACAGATATAAGCACAGCATTCGGCTTATAGGACAAAATGTGTGTCCCGATAGAACATCCGTTTCCATCCATTAATCCAGCCAGAACGGGTACGGGTCCCTGTGGTGGAGGTCCTCCCACACGGCCCTGTCGCCCCACTCCGGCCCTCCGTCCTCGCGCGACGGCGAGGCGGAGTAGACGCTGAACAGGAAGTCGATGTCCGCGTCGGTCGGCATCGCGGCGAGCTTCTCGCGCGCCGTCCTCGAGTCCCCGGAGTGCGCATGGCACCACCAGAACACCGCCTTCACGCGCTTGACCGACGTCAGCCCCCGGCGGTTGCGCAGGACGGCCCTCAGCTGCGAGTTCACCCCTCCCTCGATCATGTTGTTGGTCGACGGCAGCGGTCCGGCCTTGGCCAGGGCGGGGTCGAGGTAGGTGAACAGCGTCCCCGCCGACACCAGCGACGACAGCGACGAGCGCGCCCGCCTCAGCCTCTCGTGGGTGTAGACCCTCCTGCCGTCCACCACGGTCCTGTCCTCCAGGAAGTCGGCCCAGAACCCGCACCAGTCGAGGTAGCGCTCGACCCAGAGCTCGGCCTGGTGCAGCGTCTCGATGCCCATGAGGTCGCGCGCGATGAGGTAGAGCTCGCGCCCCGCCTGGAGCTTCGGCCGCGTCGTCGTGTAGCGCTTGACCTGCGAGAAGGCGTGGAAGGTGCACCTCTGGACCCTGGTGCGCGGCCAGGTCTCGCGCACGGCCTTGGCGAACCCGCTCCCGCCGTCGGTGACGACCACCTCGGGCGCCGGGATCGGTGCCATGAGGGCCGACCACGCCCTCGAGTTCTCCGACCTGGCCATGTACCAGGAGACCACCCTCTCGCCGCTGCAGCATATGAGAACCACGAGGTCGCGCGCGACCCAGATCCCGTCGGCGTAGAGCACGCGGTGGAGCTCGCCGTCGGGGACGGGCATGGGCCAGACCTCCCAGAACTCGGCCGTCCTGCGCCTGAAGGACCGCCCGCCGCCCGGCATCGCGGCCTGCGAGTCCTTCGAGAGGAGCCACCCGAGGAACTCCTCGAGCCTCGCCGCCGTGTCGTCGTACCTCAGCGTCGTCGACGCGCCGCAGGCCGTGCACCTCCACCGCTGGGACCCCGATGAGGTCCTGCCGTTGCGCTTGGTCCGACCGCCGCAGTAGGGGCAATAAACGGCCTTCATGGGCACCTCTTCCGAAAGGGTGTTTAACGGTTCCGGAAAAGGGTATCTACCGGCGGGAACGATAGGCAACCGGACACACATTCTGTCCGGGCGGTTAAAAGCGGGCACGGAATTTAAACGGCTGAAAAAGGGGCATCGACCTGCGCCGATGCCCCTAAAGTGGACACACATTTTGTCCTATAAGCCCAGCATTCATTAATACCGATTTAAATCGGATAAGAACCTGCTTGACTCTTCGATATTTTGTTTAAACAGACGTGACTTGACTAATTTCGTTAGTTATGCTTTAGCAAACCGTCAAAATAGAATAGTCATTGGGGACGTTCTTTAATGACTAGTCGTTTAAGAACGTCCCCAATGACTAAGTTAGGCGATGTGGAGGGGGTTGGCGGCGTCGACGGCATCGGGGGCGTCGGAGAGGCCGTCGGGGGCAGCGTCTGCCGGGTCCTCGTCGGGGGTCTCGATCTGCTTGATCATGACCTCCTGGCCCTGCAGCAGGTATGTCTCGCCGCTGCCGCAATAAGGGCAGGTCTTGCCGTGCTCGACCGTCGCGTAGTCGCGGCCGCACGCCTCGCAATGTGTCACGGCTTCAACGGGCTCCACGATAAGCTCCGAGCCCTCGGTGATAGGCTTTTTATCCGCTGCCCAGCGCCAAGCGTCGAGCAGCAAGTCGGGAACGACGCCCGAGACCTCGCCCAACAGCAACGTCACGCTCGAAACGCGACTTACGCCGTTGGCGCGAGCCACATTCTCGACATCGCGAATGATGTGATAGACGATTCCCAATTCATGCAAGGCGAAACCCTTTCTGCAGAGGTTGATTCGATGCAAACTCAAAGCAAGGGGACGGCGAAATCTAGTCTGCGCCGTCCCCTTACCCGCCATGGTTACCTATTTTCGACCGAACTTAATCTTGATGGCGCGCTTCAAAGCATACTTGCCCAGGCTTGGGAGCTTTTGCTCGTATTTGACCATCGTTGAGCACTCGGGGCGGTCGCGATCCAGATGGATGGCGTCGAATGCGCACTTGGTGGTGCACAGGCCGCAGCCGATGCACTTGTTGGGGTCGACGATCGAGGCACCGCAACCCAGGCAACGGGCGGTCTCGGCGCGCACCTGCTCCTCGGTAAAGGTCTCGACGTACTCGCTAAACGGCGCGGCCTTCTCGCGCTCGCGGTCCACATGGGCAACCTCGCGGCTCGCGTTGTCGTAGCTCTCGATCACGACGTCGTCGCGGTCAAGCGCGGTGTAGCGGCGCTGGTTGCGGCCGATCGTGAGCGTGGAGCCCGGCTGCACAAAGCGGTGGATGGACACGGCGGCCTCGTGACCGGCGGCGATGGCATCGATGGCAAAACTCGGACCGGTGTAGACGTCGCCGCCCACAAAGATGTCTGGCTCGGCGGTCTGGTAGGTCCGAGGATCGGCAAGGGCACCCTGACCGCGGCCAAGCTCCACCTTGGAGCCAGCCAGCAGGTCGCCCCACACAATGGACTGGCCGATGGACATGACCACGCGGTCGGCATCGACACGACGCAGGTCGTTCTCGTCGTACTCGGGCGCAAAACGGCCCTCGTCGTCAAAGACACGCGTGCAGCGCTTGAAGGTGATGCCGCGCACATGACCGGCCTCGTCCAGGTGAACCTCCTTGGGGCCCCAACCGCAGCTGATGTGCACGCCGTCCTCGATGGCCTCGCGACGCTCCTCCTCGCTGGCGGGCATCTGGGCCTCACTCTCCAGGCAGAACATCTCAACGTGCTCGGAACCCAAACGGCAGGCGTTGCGCGCGACATCGATAGCAACGTTGCCGCCGCCCACCACAATGGTGCGGCCGGGCAGCGCGTCGATCTTGCCGCTGTTAACCTCGCGAAGGAAGTCGACGGCCACGGTCACGTCCTCGGCATCCTCGCCCGGAATGCCGGCAAGGCGGCCGCCCTGGCAGCCAATGGCAACGTAGAAGGCCTTAAAGCCCTGCGCGCGCAGCTCGTCGAGCGTCACGTCGCGACCGACTTCCACGCCATAGCGGAACTCGGCACCCATCAGGCGAATAACCTCGACCTCGGCCTCGATAACATCCTTCTGCAGCTTAAAGCTGGGAATGCCGTAGGTGAGCATGCCGCCCGGGCGCTCATTCTTCTCGAACACGACGGGTTTGTAGCCCTTCTCGGCCAGGTAGAAAGCGCAGGACAGACCGGCCGGACCGGCGCCGATGATGGCGATCTTCTGGTCGAAGCCGCCGGCACGCGTCGGGGTCACCACAGGTGGGACATAGCGGGTCGCGGCGTCCAGATCGCGCTGGGCGATAAACTTCTTGACCTCGTCGATGGCCACGGCCTCGTCCACGCGACCACGGGTGCAGGCGTCCTCGCAGCGGCGGTTGCACACACGGCCGCAGATAGCGGGCAGCGGGTTCTCGCGCTTAATGAGTGCCAGTGCCTCGTCATAGCGACCCTGAGCCGCGAGCTTCAAATAGCCCTGAACGGCGACATGCGCGGGGCAAGCCGTCTTGCAGGGCGCGGTGCCGGACTCATGCGTCTCGATGCGGTTGTCATTGCGGTAGTTGGGCGACCACTTGGTGTGGTCCCACTTGGTAGCGTCGGGCAGCTCCTGGCGCGGATACTCGGGCACCTGTCCGCCGGCCTTTTTGCTGCAGAGCTTCTGGCCCAGCTTGGCGGCGCCGGCCGGGCACACCTCAACGCAGCGACCGCAGGCCACGCACTTGTCCTTCTCGACCTTGGCGACATAGGCCGAGCGCGACAGGTTGGGCGTGTTGAACAGCTGCGAGGTGCGCAGGGCGTAGCACACGTTGACGTTGCAGTTGCAGATGGCGAAGATTTTGTTCTCACCGTCAATGTTGGTGATCTGGTGCACAAAGCCGTTGTCCTCGGCCTGGCGCAAGATGTCGTAAACCTCGTCGCGGGTCACGTAATGGCCACGATCGGTCTCGACCACGTAGTCGGCCATATCGCCCACGGCAATGCACCAGTCGGCCGGGTCATCGGCGCAGCCCTCGCCCATCACGCGACGGCTCGCGCGGCAGCTGCAGGTGCTGGCGGCATACTTACCCTCGTATTTGTCGAGCCAATGCTCGATATGCTCAATAGGCACCGAGGTGCTTGCGGCGTCAATGGCCTTCTCGACCGGAATGACGTGCATGCCGATACCGGCGCCTCCGGGCGGCACCATCGGCGTGGCGCGGGACAGCGGGCCCTTGGATGCCTGTTCAAAGAACTTGGCATAGACCGGGTGCTCCTCGAGCTGGCTCACGCGCATGTTGAGGAACTCGGCGGAACCCGGCACCAGCATGGGCAGCACCCACTGCTTGGCGCGCTCGGGGTTTTCCCAGTTGTACTCGAGCAGACCCGTGTAGCTCATGTCGTCGAGCATCTTCTCGATATCGGCTTCGGGCATGCCGGTGAGCTTGACCATCTCGGGCAGCGTATAGGGACGGCGCATCTTCATCTTGCAGAGCACTTCGGCCTGCTCGTCGGTTGCGGCCTCGGCAAACGACCAGTACTCGTAGCCCAGCAGCTCGTCGCGATGCAGCAGACGGTTGGTGCAGTGCTCGCACAGCTTGACGATTGCCTCGCGCGGATGCTCCGGCAGCGGCGGCACGAACTCCGAACCGATATCGGGCTCGGTGTAGCTAATTCCCGGTCCGTTGAGAATCATGGTTGTCCCTTCTCTTGCCGCAGCCCGACGAGGCCGCGGCACCCCTCTTTTTTTGCAGGCCGGGCATGCCCCCATGCCGTTCACCCGCCATTGTTGACATTGTGTCAAAAATAGTATTGACGAACCGTCAACAATATTCAAGACTGTTAGGCGAACGGTCCGGCAAAAGAGGATGAAAGGCGGCAAAACATGGGCAACAACGCAGCAGGTACCTCTGTGGTCGATGCCGTCCCCGCATCCGATAGCGCGGCAAAGCGCCTGACGGGCGACGAACGCCGTCGCGAGATCCTCGATGCCGTGCGCACCGTAAGCTCCGAGTTGGGCGTGTCCCACCTATCGGTATCGGCTGTGACCAAGCGAGCCGGCTGCACGCGTTCATTGTTCTACCACTACTTTGCCGATATGGACGCCGCCGTCACCGCTGTCATGGACGAGGCAATCGACGGCTTTATCTCCGAGCTCGAGCAGTGGAACGCCGGCCGCACCGTCGGCGATATCGAGGGCGCGCTCGACACCGTCGCCCCGCTCTTTAAGCGTCTGGTCGCCAGCGGCCACGAACTGCCGAGTACGCTCACCTCAAGCAGTGGCGCGCTCTACGGCGGCTTTTTGCACAACGTGGTTCAGCGAGTGGCTCAGTACATCTGCGACACCACCGTGGTGGATTTTGTCGCCCATCATGAGCTACGCATCGACCATGTCTACGAGACGTTCTACACCCTCATCATGGGACTGTTGATGTATATCCGCACGCACCCCGATGTGCCCGACGAGACGGTCAAGGAAATCATCGCCTCGACACTCCACATCGAGGGCTATACCGCCAAGTATCCGGAGCGCAAGCCCCAGAACTGACGACATTTGGCCAAACTGCCCGCGATCGGAAGAGGGGCCGCGGGCGTGTGAAAGGAGAGCAGCATGCTGTTCGATGTTTGGGGTAGCGATACCCTTATCCACTGGGCCGGCTGGGCCATGGTCTTTATTGGCCTGATCGTGCTCAACGAGGTCGGCCGCCGCACCAAGCTGGGCGCGGCCATCATCTTTGGCGTGGCTCCGCTGGCCATGACCATCTACTGCGTCGCCATCGCCATCGGCGTCTCACAAGGCGCCGAGTGGGCGCTCACCAACCCCACCCATGTGTACCAGAACAGCTGGTTCCACTACGCCAAGGTATACGCGGCGCTGGCCGGTTGCTGGGGCTTCATCGCCATTAAGTATCAGTGGGGCAAGATCGGCAAGGCGCATTGGTTCCGCGCATGGCCGTTTGTGATCGTCGCCATCAACATCATGATCGCCGTCGTGTCCGACTTCGAGAGTGCCTATCACTTCTTTGTCCTGGGCCAGTCCACCTGGGTCACCTCCGAAGGTGCTACGCAGCTGGCCGGCTGGAACAACGTGTTCAACGGCATCGCCGGTATCATCAACATCTTCTGCATGACCGGTTGGTGGAGCGTCTACGCCTCCGAGGACAAGACCGACATGCTGTGGCCCGACATGACCTGGGTCTACATCATCGCCTACGATATCTGGAACTTCTGCTACACCTACAACTGCCTGCCCACCCACTCCTGGTTCTGCGGCTTTGCGCTGCTGCTGGCGCCCACCGTCGCCGCCTTTATCTGGAACAAGGGCGGCTGGATCCAGAACCGCGCCTTTACGCTGGCCATTTGGTGCATGTTTGCCCAGGTGTTCCCCTACTTCCAGGAGGAGTCCATCTTTGTGACCCACTCCACGCTCGACCCCGGCGCCGCTACCGCGGTCTCGATCGCCGCACTGGTCGCCAACATCGCCGCGATTATCTACGTCGCCTACCGTGCCAAGAAGCTCGGCCGCAATCCCTACAAGCAGGATGTCTTTGAGGGCACCAGCGATTGGGAGAAGGCTACCGCTCGCCGCGCCAAGGTTGATTACGCACACGCCGAGTAACGTGTTTATTCCGCCCACATTTGGATGTAGGCAAGCTTAGCCGACGCCACAATCGCGCGTCATGCGCAGCCCCGGAAAGCGATTCGCCCGCTTTCCGGGGCTTTTTGTTGTTGCGCGCATTCACGCACGATATGCAAAACCTCTCTCACAGATAAAATCAGATTTCCAACCGACTGACAGCCCTATGTGACCCCAATTTTGGGTACATTGTTGTCCCGATATTGAGCTTGGGGGATATATGAAAGATGAGACGATGGGCCAAGAGGATGCGGTCCAAGATGCAGAAGCGTGTGCCGAGGCCCTGGAGAGCCTAGACCAGATCGCGCTGGCCGAGATTGCGTTTGACGATTCGAGCGTTGATGCGCAGGATGAGCCGGAAGCCGGGACGCAGTCCGATGGTAAGGATGCAGACGACGTTGAGCCTACCGAAGATGAGGTAGATCACGAAGACACCGAATGTGAGGCCGACGACCAGACCGAATCTGACATGAGCGAGGAAACCATCTTGCTCGACAGCTTGCCGGCCGAAGATTCGCTGACCCGCGAGCTCCCTGGCTTAGGCTCTGCGCCTGCCGTGGACGAGACCATCGCCATGGGCGATATTCCCCTACCGTCCGTTCCTTCGGCACGCGAGGCCGAGGTTCGCCATCGCAAGATGTCGCCCAAGCGCCGCAACCTGATGGTTGCCGGCGTTGTGGCCGTCGCGCTCGTCGCCGGCGGCGCAGGCTATGCTGCCTGGAACGGATATCAGCAAGAGCAGGCTGCCACTGTCGCCGCCAATGCCCACACGATGATGTCGGTGCAGATTGGCGTACATGCCGCAGGGCTCGACTGTTCCGCCGGCTCCAAGATTCCCGTACAAGTGAGTGGCCAGGATTCTGACGGATCCTCCGTGAGCGAAACACTCTATGTTGACGAGCATGGCCGTGGCATCAAACTGCTACCCGGTGACTACACGCTCTCCATTGCCGCCTCCCCCATCGCGTCCGACGGCACCGTCTATACCGTGCCGACCACCAAGGCGCAGGTCACGATCAAGAGCGACGGACAGGACCTAAGCAGCCAGGCCGCCTTTAAGCTCAAGGTGCCTTCGGCCGACACGGTAACCGACGACCAGATCGATGCCGCCGCCAAATATGCCGAGGAGGGAGGCGCGAGCTCCGCCGCCACCGCCAAGGTGCTCCAGCAGGCGGCAACCGCGCGGCGCGACGCCGCCGTCAATGCCGTGAGCGCGCAAAAGGCACAGGCGGCCCGTGATGCCGACGCCCGTCACAAGGCAACCGACCTCTACCAGCTCGATATCCCCGTCGAGTGGTACGGCAAGGTCGAGACTTGGCAAAATGGCAGCACGCTATGCATCTATCTTGCCGGCGACAGCGATACGCCGATTGTGACGCTCGTCGCGGTGCGCGAGGGCGAGAGCTTTACGCCCGATGAGGGCGATACGGTTTTGGGTGCGGCCAACCTAGGCAACGGTTACACCGTCTACGCCAGCGGCCCCATCTATCCGTACGTGGTGCCCCAGACCATCAACGGACGGACGCAGAATCCCGTGTCAACCTACCCCATGGACACGGCCATTGAGCTTGTCGAGCTTACGACCGGCAACCGCTATACGTATAGCCAGATCAAGAACGTACTGGTCGGCAAAGACGGCAAAGCCGACGCCGCGACCAAACTCGAATGCGACTACATCGCCCAGATTCTGCTGCCGAGCATCAAGGCCCAGGACTAGCCGGGCGCATCATGGTACTCCCCAACCGTGATGAAGGGGCCAGGAGGTCCTGGCCCCACAGATCCGTAGATGATTAGGCAAGGAGCCACTTCCATGCGGGCACAGCGTGTACCACACCGTGTTCACATGGAATATCGGCCTGTTCATCCATAGTAACGATTACCGACTCGCCAAGATCAAACTGGGCCATCGAGGCATCGAGGGCTGCAATTTCGCGTTCGCGCGTTTTCTCGCTTGCCATATCCACACTCACCTGAGTCAGGCTATAAGCCTGCATGAGAAGTGCATCCCCAGCCACAAAGTCAACCTCATGGCTTTTATTCTTCTCCTTGACCAGTAGGCGGCAGACCGAACCGACCCGCACCGCAGGAGTCCTTCTTCTGAGCGCATTGAACACCGCAGTCTCGAGCCTCTGGCCCTGGTCCAATGCCGATGCGGGAGAGAATGCTCCAAACATCGCAGGATCGACAGCGTAGACTTTAGACGCAGACCGCGTATTATTTGCAAGTGAACGCGTAAACTCCGGCACAGAAAACAGCAGGTAGGCGTCCTCGTAATACTCAAGTAAGTCGCTGAGCGAATTACGACTGACGGGTATCTGCCTGCTCTTGAACTCGTTGTACACCTTGTTCACCGACAGCTCTCGTCCCGAAGATGCCATACACCGCGTCAGAAACAGTGAGGCCAAACGAGGGCTCTTGACGTCGTAACGCTCCACAACGTCCATAGCGACCGTTCGCGACGCATATTCCTGTAGCAGCTGAATCGCGTCTGCGGGCGTCTGCTCAAGTGTCGCGATGAATCCCCCTCGCTCGAGATATCCGACCAGATGGTGTCGGAGCAACGCTGCAGCGCTTGAGGAGAAGGGCGCGTTCGACTCAGGAACGCTCCCCGTCTTATATCGGACGTATTCCGAAAAACTCAACGGAAACAGCTCTCGCACAAGAGAGCGGCCCCTGAACTCGCTCTTAAGTTCCGAGGACAGCATCTTAGAAGAAGATCCCGTCACGTAGACGGTCGCTTTCTCCGTATCGACCACACGCCGCAGAAACGCACCCCATTCGGGAATTTCCTGGATTTCATCGAAGAAAATGTAGGCACCCTCGGTTCGAGCAGCAGGATATAGCGCATAGAATGTATCGAGCACGTCCGCTAGCAGCGACGGCTCATACGGACGCAAGCGCTCATCCTCACAATTGAAATAAAGCATCCGGTCAAGGTCGATACCTTGACCCTGAAGCCGCTGCATCTCCTGATACAGGCGATACGTCTTTCCACAACGACGGGCTCCCACAATCACATTTACGATGTTGTCGCGCTTGGGTTCCTGCGGGTTTCCCAGATCAAGGTCGCGCTCAAAGACCTGTGGAACTCCTTGTTGCTCAAAGTCCTTTATTTTCTGGGCCACCAAGTCGTTGAATGCCATGATTCTCCAATCTTGCTTATATGCTAATCAAGATTATATCGATTCTTGATTAGCAGGAGAGCAAGATTTATGCGTATCTTGATTAATTGGTAAGCAAATTTTTCTGTTACTGGTCTCCCGGAGGATGTCGAACGGCTGAGGAGCCACCAAGCTCGAGAGAATGATTTTTCTGGGACGGGGATTTAATAATCATTTTGTACCGAATGATTATTAAATCCCCGTCCCAGAAAAATCATCAGGCAGGCGGGAGGGGGCAAAAGTAGCTAAAAAAGCCCCGTCCCAAATGAGCTACTTAGCGCCAGGGGTCGGCTTCGAAGAGGGGCTCGCGCTCGGGGCGGCGATCGCTGTAGGGATCGTAGCCGTCGTCGTCCTCGTTCTCGGCGCGAATATAGGGGTCGCGCGGCTTGGGCGCCGGCTTGGACGTGGGCCTGGGCGCCGGCGCGCTTGTCTTGATCTCGTCTTTCATCTGCATAGCTCCTTACATCGCATCCGTTCGGCATCATCGATTGTCGCACGAAAAAGGGCGGCGGACCCAATGGATCCGCCGCCCTTGGCGTTTAGAGACGGCTGGTAGATTTTAAGGCATATCCCAAAAATCTACTCGGCGTCGGGGACCTCGTAGGTGGCCGCCGGCGTGTTATCGCACACGACGGTAAAGCCGCCGTCCTTGTCGACATCGACTGTCACCTGATCGCCCTCGCGCACCGTGCCGTCGATGATAGCGGCGGCGATGGCATCCACGACCTCGCGCTGAACCAGACGCTTGAGCGGACGGGCGCCAAAGACCGGGTCCAGGCCGCCCATGGCGAGCATCTGCTTGGCCGCCGGGGTGATGGCAAGCGTCATGCGCTCCTTGGCCAGACGCGCGCGGACGTCGGCGAGCTGGATGTCGACGATCTTCTCGATCTGCGCCATGCCGAGCGGATGGAACACCACGATATCGTCGATACGGTTGAGGAACTCGGGGCGGAAGGTTTGAGCCATGGCCCCGTCAACCTGATGGCGCATCTCCTCCTCGTCCTTGCCGGACAGATCGGCGATAGCCTTGGAACCCACGTTGGACGTCATGATGATAATCGTGTTCTTGAAGGACACTTGGCGACCCTGGCCATCGGTCAGACGGCCGTCGTCGAGCACCTGCAATAGCACGTTAAAGACATCCGGATGAGCCTTCTCCATCTCGTCGAGCAAGATCACGGAGTACGGACGACGGCGCACGGCCTCGGTGAGCTGGCCGCCCTCGTCGTAGCCCACGTATCCCGGAGGCGCACCGATCAGACGCTGGACGCTGAACTTCTCCATGTACTCGGACATGTCGATACGCACGAGCGCGCGCTCGTCGTCGAACAGGCACTCGGCCAGTGCCTTGGCGAGCTCGGTCTTGCCCACGCCGGTGGGGCCCAGGAAGAAGAAGCTGCCGATGGGCTTGTCCGGATCGGAGAGGCCCGCACGGCTGCGGCGCACGGCCGCGGCTACAGCGGAGACGGCCTCGTCCTGACCGATAACGCGCTTATGCAGCTCGCCCTCCAAGCCCTTCAACTTGTCGAGCTCGCCCTGCATCATCTTGGACACGGGCACACCGGTCCAGGCGCTCACGACCTCAGCGATCTCATCGGAGGTCACCTGTTCGTTGAGGCCCTCGCCGTCCTGCTGCTTTTGCGCCTCGAGCGCAGCCTCGGAATCCTGAATCTGCTGCTGCAGACCCGGGATCACAGAATAGCGAAGCTCGGACGCACGGCCCAGATCGCCGTTGCGCGTCGCGCGCTCCTCTTCGCTCTTGGCCGCGTCAAGCTGGCCCTTAAGCTCCTGCACGTGGTCGATGGCGTTCTTTTGGTTGAGCCAGCCGGCCTTTTGCACGTTGAGCTTTTCCTGGACTTCGGCAATCTCTTGGCGCAGAGCCTCCAAACGCTCCTTAGAGGCGTCGTCGGTCTCTTTCATGAGCGCCTGTTCCTCGATCTGCAGCTGGGTGAGCTGACGCGTGGTGGCGTCGATCTCGACCGGCATGCTGTCGAGTTCCATGCGCAGGCGGCTCGCGGCCTCATCGACCAGGTCGATAGCCTTGTCGGGCAGGAAGCGGTCGGCGATGTAGCGGTCGGAGAGGTCGGCGGCAGCCACGAGCGCGCTATCGGTGATGTGTACGCCGTGGAAGATCTCGTACTTCTCCTTCAGGCCACGCAGGATTGAAATGGTGTCCTCGACGGTAGGCTCGCTGACCATCACGGTCTGGAAACGACGGGCGAGCGCCGCGTCCTTCTCGATGTACTTGCGGTACTCGTCGAGCGTGGTCGCGCCGATCGCGTGCAGGTCGCCACGAGCGAGCGCCGGTTTGAGGATGTTGCCGGCGTCCATGGAGCCCTCGGTGGCACCCGCGCCCACGATGGTATGGAGCTCATCGATGAACAGGATGACCTTGCCTTCGGATTTTTGCACTTCCTTGAGCACGGCCTTCAAGCGGTCCTCGAACTCGCCGCGGTACTTGGCGCCGGCGACCAGCGCGCTCATGTCGAGCTCGATGAGGTCGCGGTCGCGCAGGGTGCTCGGTACGTCGCCGGCCACGATTCGCTGAGCAATGCCCTCGACGATGGCCGTCTTGCCGACGCCCGGCTCGCCGATAAGCACGGGGTTGTTCTTGGTGCGGCGGGACAGAACCTGAATAGTACGACGGATCTCGTCGGTACGGCCGATGACCGGGTCGAGCTTGCCGGCGCGAGCCAGATCGCAGATGTTGCGACCGTACTGCTCCAACGCCTCAAACTGCGTCTTGTCCTCGGCAGACGTCACGCGGTCATCGCCGCGCAGTTCCTCGTAGACTTGCTCGATGCGCTCCTTGGTCACGCCGGCGTCACGCAGCACGCGACCCGCCTCACCCTTGTCCTCGGCAAGTGCCATCAGCAGATGCTCGGTCACCACAAAGCTGTCGCCCATCTTGGTGGCCTTTTTCTCGGCCTTCTCGATCACGCGAACGAGCTCGTTGGACAGGCCCATCTGCTGACCCTCGCCCGACACCTTGGGCGCATGGTCGATGGCATCTTGTGTGGAGCGTGCGAGCTGAGCCGGGTCGGCACCGATGCGCTCGATGATCACGGAGATATTGCGCTCGCCGGCACCAAGCAGGGCGGACAGCAGGTGAATCGGCTCCACCGCGCCGGCCTGCGCGTCGGCAGCCGTGCTCATGGCGGTCTGCAGCGCCTCGCGCGACGTCATTGCTAGCTTATCGATTCTCATGGAATCACCTCTCTTGGGGCGGCCGCCCTACGGGGCGGCTTCACGTTGTTCGAGAAGTATTGTTGCCAGCTTTGTACGATCTTATACACAAATCTAAGTCTCTATATATAAGATTTTCTGAGTGATTGATGGATAGGGGCAGGCACGCTCACCCACTGCGGCCTCGTCCCCTAACTATCTCGATCTGAAACATCTATCGACCGTTTCCGGCTCCAGATGTTATAGATCGAGACGAATTGTTCAGCGGCGCCCGTTTGTCTCAATCTGTAACATCTAGTCGGCAAATAGGGCTCTATCTGTTACAAATCGAGACGAACGAAGACACCTGAGTCGAAAATCTAAATCTGTAACACCAGGCCCACTTTTAGCGGCCAAGATGTTACAGATCGAGACAAACCGAGAACTACTACAAAGGGGACAGGCACCTTTGTGGTGGTCGCGGTCTCTACTCCTTCGCCGAACCCGTACTTCCCGATTCGACGGTCCAGGGCATCTCATCCTCGAACAGCCATGTACGGGCAGACCCACTATCGCGTGCAGTCTGCGGGTCAGGCAAGCAGGTCTGTTTATAGGCATCTTGGATACACTGACCCATAAAATCGTTGAGCTCGGTCTGGTCGCCCTCCATGACATAGGCGACATCGCCGTCCATGATGTAGATGCCCGGACCCTCATTGCCCTCGTAGCCCGGATCGTACGAGACATCACATAACTTTGCGCCGTTTGCAGTGTCCAGCTCGATGGACGAGTGGCATCCGCCAACCATGTCGTTCGCTTTTGCCCGATAGGACGCATATCCGTACCAACGCTTAAATGTTTTGCCCTTGAGTAGCTCGGACGCCCTATCGATCAGGCTTGTATCCGTGGTATAGCGCATGGCCCCAAGCTGAATACGCGGATAATTACTAATACCCAGCACAGCCGGCTGCTCATCAAAATCAACGGTAATGGTCTCGGGCTTGTCGTCGCCGGTCAGAAGTTCGACAGATTGAGTCACAGGCTTGACCACCGGCTCCGTCACCGCAGCAGGTAAAAACGCCATGCCAACAGCGCCCATGCCAACCACCGTGATCGCAAGCGCCAAAACAATCAATCCAATACGGGCAGGACTTCTCACAGCAAAGCACCTCGCAACGCAAACCTTCGCTACCTGCACTAATGATATCGCCAGCCAGCATTATTACCAAAAGAAGCCGCGCGCTCCTCACCACCACAAAGGGGACAGGCACCTTTGTGGTGGTTTTCGACGCTAACGGTCGACCATCTCGCGCCATGAGATTAAACTTGAATTGTTCTCTGAACATATCCATTTCTGCCTATCCTCAACAGATCTTTGTCTCGAGGAGCGCATATGAAGCCGTCTCATTCCACCGGTCGCAACGTCATCGCCATTCTCGCCATACCCATCGTGATGCTCTTCCTTATCGTCGCCACGCCCTTTTCCCTTGGCATCGCCTCGCCCTTCGATTTATGCGGAATGGTCGACGCCGGCTCGCGTGCCACCTCGCTCTCCTTTATCTGTCGCGGCGTGTTCTACGAAGATGGAATTCCCACCGGAATTTGGCGGTCAAAGTTACCGCTGCTCGGAACGATTGATGGATGCTTCCCCTATTTCAGCCTTGAACCTCAGACGATGAATTATTTGATCGACGACCAGCCACTCGACTCCATCACCCTCGCCTACGACTACGCACCAAACACCGATGAGCGCCACATGAACCAAGTCCTCGACAAGATGCTTGGACAGTGCGGGCTCACCGAGGAGGCCGGTCGAGCCATCTATAGCAACCAGAAATTAAAGCGAACAGAACTCCGCCGTGTCGGAAAAATCAAAGGGCGAAACGGGGCCGCCTACTGGGATGCCTGGGCAACACGCGACAAGGGCGAATTCGGACACAGCACCTATATAGTCACTGTCTACACCAAAGACGGAATTAAGGACAATGTTGACGATTTCGCGTCATCCAAACTCGGCATCCCCAAAACAACCAAGACTCCCGGCTTGGATGAAATCCTGTAGGGACGCCCATTAACATGCCGCTCAACGATCACAACAACATCGAGCTAGTCCCCACCACCACAAAGGTGCCTGTCCCCTTTGTGGTGGTTTTCGACAAAAAGAAGCCGCCCCAATAAAAAGAGGCGGCATCAAGCAAGTCTATTTATTAGCGTCCCTCAAGACCCAACGAGAACGCAGAAATGTAGCCCGGGGCTTACCCTTTCCCGAACGCGACCCTCGCGAAGCGCGTGAGCGAGCGGGAAAGGGTAAGCCCCGGGCGGACAATTAAGTGCGTTACTCGGCAGCGGCCTTGAACTTGTTGTAGTTGATCAGACAGCCGGCCTTGACGATGGCACGTTCTTCGGCCGTCATATCGGCAATGTAGAGCTCAATCTGCTCAACCGCACCATCGGCGCGCACCACGTAGGCGGCGATGTCCTTTAGGTCGCCATCGAGCGCGGCACGGATGCCCGGCACAAAGACGTAGTCGCCCACCTCAAAGTTGGGCTCGGCCTCCATCTGGAAGGGCACCATGCCCCAGTTCATCACGTTGGAGCGATAGCGCTTGGTGGCGTACTCGTGGACGATGTTGGCCAGGCCGCCAATTACGCGCTGGCAGCTCGCGGCCTGCTCGCGGGCAGAACCGTCGCCGGGCTTCTTGGCATAGAGCATGGAGCCGTACTCGGTCGCCCTGGCATCGGCCGCGACACCCACGCCGGCCAGTGCCTCGAACACACCGGCAAGCTCGGTATCGAGTGCCGCCAGGTCGCCCGCGGCCTCGCCGGCCACGCGACGCTTCTCCACGGCGTCGACCTCCTTGGAGCGGCCCACGTAGGCCGAATCGCGACGGCTCAGCGTAAACTCGGCCAGGCCCAGCGGGTTGGAGCGGAAGGAGCTCGTCTCGCCCGAGGGAATGAGCTCGTCGGTCGTGGTGACCGGGTCCATGATCTTGGAGCACACCTTGAGCAGGATGTCGTCGCCGAGAGGCTCCATCGCGGGCCACGGCTTGATGTTGGGACCCTCGACCAGCTCGTCGGCAGGTTCCGCCTTGCCAAAGCCCCAGTACACGCGCTTTTTGTACGGCGCGTCGTCAAAGGTGTACTCGCAGGCCTCGTCCCAGGTGTCCTCGGGCAGGTCGGTCGCCGGCGTCAGGACGCCGCCGTTGGCAGCCGTCGCCGCAATGGAGCGGGCGTCCATCAGAGCCACGGCGCTCAGCTGGCCATTGCCCGGCTTGGAGCCCTCGCGGTTGGGGAAGTTGCGCGTAGTGTGGCGGATCGAAAGGCCGTTGTTGGCGGGCGTGTCGCCGGCACCGAAGCACGGGCCGCAGAATGCCGTGCGCACGATCGCGCCGGCCTCCATAAGGTCGTAGATATAGCCGCGGCGTGTAAGCTCGAGTGCCACGGGCTGGCTCGTGGGATAGACCGACAGCGAGAACTCGCCGCAGCCGGTGTTGGCGCCCTTGAGCACGCGGGCAGCCTGGACCACGGAGTCGTAGTTGCCGCCCGAGCAGCCGGCGATAACGCCCTGCTGCACGTGCAGCTTGCCGTCGTCGATCTTGTCGAGCAGGCTAAAGCGTGTCTTGCCCTCGCCGATCTTGGCGGCCTCGAGCTCGACCTCGTGCAGGATGTCCTCGAGGTTCTCGTTGAACTCGTCGATCTCAAAGCCGTTGGAAGGATGGAACGGCAGCGCGATCATGGGCTTGATGCTCGACAAGTCGACCTCGACGCAGCCGTCGTAGTAGGCGACATCGGCGGGCTTGAGCTCGCGGTAGTCGTCGCCGCGGCCGTGCATGGTCAAAAACGCGTGCGTGTCCTCGTCGGTTGCCCAGATTGAGGAAAGGCAGGTGGTCTCGGTGGTCATGACGTCGACGCCGTTGCGGTAGTCGGTCGTCATGCTCGAGATGCCGGGGCCCACGAACTCCATGACCTTGTTCTTAACGTAGCCCTTGGCAAAGACGGCGCGGATGATGGCGAGCGCCACGTCGTGCGGGCCGACGCCGGGGCGCGGGGCACCCGTGAGGTAGATGGCAACGACCCCGGGATAGGCGACATCGTAGGTGTCGCGCAGCAACTGCTTGGCCAGCTCGCCGCCGCCCTCGCCCACGGCCATGGTGCCCAGGGCGCCATAGCGGGTGTGCGAGTCGGAACCCAGGATCATCTTGCCGCAACCGGCGAAGTTCTCGCGCATAAAGGAGTGGATGACGGCGATGTGCGGCGGAACGAAGATGCCGCCGTACTTCTTGGCTGCGGAAAGGCCAAAGACGTGGTCGTCCTCGTTGATGGTGCCGCCCACGGCGCACAGCGAGTTGTGGCAGTTGGTGAGCACGTAGGGCAGCGGGAACTGCTCCATGCCCGAGGCGCGCGCCGTCTGGATGATGCCGACAAAGGTGATGTCATGGCTCGCCATGGCGTCGAAGCGAATCTTGAGCGCCTCGGGGTCGCCGGACGTATTGTGTGCCTGAAGGATCGAATACGCGATGGTGCCGCGCTTGGCATCCTCGGGCGTCTGCGTAATACCGCGCTCAGCAGCCTCGGCCGCAGGCACAACCTCGCTGCCGCCGCGCAGGTAGATGCCGTCCTCGTACAGCTTGACCATACTGTCTCCCACTCTGCCCAAAACGATTTGGGCGCATAGCATACATTCGTTCAATATCGTGCCATAGAACAGTTGCCAGCGGGTTACGAATCTGCACGTTCACTTTATCTCAGTAAAGCATAAGGCGAGCCGGGGGCGGGAAGACCGGTTTGGCGCAAGGAGTGTCCCCAAGTGCCGGCACAAAAGGAACGTCCCCAAGTGCCGAAATGACGAGAGTGGATAATCTCCCACTTTGAGCCTGCACATAGGCCAAAAACGGGAAATTATCCACTCTCATTCTGTGGGCACTCATTTAAGTCTGTCCCCAATGAGTGCCCGGCAGCGTCGGCGGAGCTATAGGTCGCCACCCGTACCTAGCAGTTTGCGCATAACTTGCTCGGGGTTAACCGAGCCGTCGCGCGGGGCCAGGGCGGTGATCTTCTTCTGCATCTTGTACTCGTGCAGCTCGTCCTCGAGCTGGCGCACGCGGGCGCGGAGCTTCTCGTTCTCGCGCTCGCGCTCCTCGGCGCGCTCCTTCATATCGAGGATGCGCACCACGCCGGCAAGGTTGATGCCCTCGTCGGTCAGCTGGTTGATGAGCTCCAAGCGCTCGATATCGGCACGCGAATACAGGCGCGTGTTACCGCCCGAGCGCTGGGGGTTCACCAGGCCCTTGGACTCGTAGACGCGCAGAGTCTGCGGGTGCATGCCGGTCAGCTCGGCCGCCACGCTGATCATGTACAGCGGTTTGCTCCTATTGTCCTCGGCCATGCTACCTGACCCCTTTCCGTCTCGTTATCGTCCATCATAAGCCCGCGGGCGTGGGCGTGCGCCGCGACCGCCCTAGTACGTCGCCTTGTAACGGTTGACCTTCTCGCGATAGTCGCGCGTGTCGGCCTCACGCAGCTTGGTCATGGCATCGCGCTCGTCGTCAGACAGGTTCGTGGGGACCTGCACCTTGATCTCGACGAGCAGCGCGCCCGTGCGGCCACGGTGCTTAACGTCAGGCGCCCCCATTTCCTTAAAGCGGAACTTCTTGCCCGTCTGGGTACCCGCGGGAACCTTCAGACGAACCGTCGCCCCGCCGGGCGTGGGCACGTCCACCGTGCAGCCGAGCGCCGCCTCGTAGACCGAGACCGGTACCTCCATGGTCACGTCGGCACCTTTGCGCTTAAACAGCGGGTGCTCCTCCACGTGCGTGGTCACGACCAGGTCGCCGCGCTCGCCGCCGGCAACGCCATACTCGCCGCGACGCTTATAGCGCAGCTTGCCACCGTCGACCGCGCCCGCGGGCACCGAGACCGTAATGGTCTGCTGCTCGCCCGTCGAGGGAATGCGGTAGGTAACCTTGTGCGTCACGCCGCGAAACGCGTCCTCAGCCGTCACGTCGACGGTCAGCGACAGGTCGCCGCCCTTGCGAGCACGGCTGCGGCCCGCGCCGGCATTACCCGCAGCCCCGGCAAAGCCCGAGCCCCAATCGCTGCCCCAAGCGCCGTTGCCGCTAAAGATGCTGTCGAAGATATCGCCCCAGCCGCTGGCGCCCGCGCCGGCACCGTAGCCGCCGCCATACGCGCCGCCCGCGCCCGGCATGCCGCCGAACATGAGCATCTGGTCGTACTCTTTGCGCTTCTTCTCGTCCGAAAGCGTCTCGTAAGCCTCGCTAATCTCCTTGAACTTGGCCTCGTCGCCGCCGGCATCGGGGTGGTATTTTTGCGCGAGCTTGCGAAACGCGCTCTTGATCTCTTTGTCGGAGGCGCTCTTGGATACGCCCAGGATGTCATAGAAGGTTTTGCCTGCAGCCATCGTAGCTCCTCTCCTGTTTCATCCACCGCTCAACGGGCGGCGGCTCATACTGTCATATGGCACTAGGCCAGAAAGGGCCCCGGGTGTTGCCCCGGGGCCCTTCTCAATTACTTCTCGGTGCTCTCAGCCGTATCGGCCGCAGCATCCTCGGGCGCCGCTTCGGGCTCCGGTGCGGGGCGCTTCTCGCCACCGTAGGTCACCGTCACCATCGCGGAGCGCAGGATGCGGTCCGCCATGCGGTAGCCCTTCTGGTACACGTCGTTGACGGTCTCGTCGTACTGCGATGCGTCCTCGACACGCCCCACGGCCTGGTGCTCGAGCGGATCGAACGCCTCGCCCTTGGGGTCGATGGGCTCAACGCCCTCGTGCGCAAACACATCGAGCAGCTTGGCATGCACCGCATCAACGCCATCGACGAACTGCTTAAAGTCGTCGGAAAGCTCCTGGCTACGGGCATGGTCGATTGCACGCTCGATATCGTCAACCACCGGCAACAGCGCGGTGACAAGCTTCTCGGTCGCGCGCTCGCGCTCGGCGATACGCTCGCTGGCGGTGCGGCGACGGAAGTTCTCCCAGTCGGCCTGCAGACGGGCGGTACGCTCGGTGGCGTCCTTTGCCTTGTCCTCGGCGGCCTTCTGAGCCTCTGCCGCAGCATCGAGCTCGCTCCGTACGTCGGCAAGCTCCTTTTGGGCCTGCTCGAACTTGAGCTTAAAGTCGTTGTCGGCGGCTTCCTCACCGGCGCGGATAGCGGCTTCCACCATCTCGTCCTCGGTCATCGTCGCCTCCTTGTTGGAATCCTCTACCTGGTTCTCGACAGCCTCGGCGGCCGCGGCCTCGTTGGCCTCGGTATCGTCGACGGCCTCTACGGGAATCTTCACGTCCTTCTCCTCAGAGTCAACGGGGGCGGCGCCAGCGGCAGCCGCCTCCGTGCGAGCTTTACGGGCGGACATGATTACTTGTCCTCGTCGTCCACAACCTCGTAGTCGGCGTCGACGACGTCATCGTCGGCGGGCTGGGCGCCGGCGGCACCGTCGGTCTGCTGCTGAGCGTCGGCGTAGACAACCTGGGCCAGCTCGTAGGCCACGGACTGCAGGGACTCGCCGGCGGCCTTGATGGCCTCGACGTCAGAGCCCTCGAGCGCCTTCTTGGCGTCGGCGATAGCGGCCTCGGCCTTGGACTTCACGTCGGCGGAAACCTTGTCACCGAGCTCGTTGAGGGTCTGCTCGGTGGAGTAGCACAGGCTGTCGGTCTGGTTGCGGACCTCGACCTCTTCCTTCTGCTTCTTGTCCTCCTCGGCATGAGCCTCGGCGTCCTTGACCATGCGATCGACTTCGTCGTCGGAAAGCGCGGTGGAGCCGGAGATAGTAATCTGCTGCTCCTTGCCGGTGCCCTTGTCCTTAGCGGAGACCTTGACGATGCCGTTGGCGTCGATGTCGAAGGTGACCTCGATCTGCGGCACGCCGCGGCGGGCAGCCGGGATGCCGGTCAGCTGGAACTTACCGAGCGACTTGTTATCGCGGGCAAGCTCGCGCTCGCCCTGGAGCACGTTGATCTCGACGCTGGTCTGGTTGTCGGCAGCGGTGGAGTAAACCTCGGTCTTGGAGGTCGGGATCGTGGTGTTGCGGTCGATCATCTTGGTCATGATGCCGCCCATGGTCTCGACGCCCAGCGACAGCGGGGTAACGTCGAGCAGCAGGATGCCCTCGACGTCGCCGGTGAGCACGCCGCCCTGGACGGCAGCACCGTCGGCAACGACCTCGTCGGGGTTCACGGACATGTTGGGCTGTTTGCCGGTCATGGTCTTGACGAGCTCCTGGACAGCGGGCATACGGGTGGAGCCGCCGACGAGGATGACCTCGGTCAGATCGGAGAGCTTAAGCTTGGCGTCGCGCAGGGCGTTGGTGACAGGCTGCTTGCAGCGCTCGAGCAGGTCGCGGGTGATCTTCTCGAACTCGGCGCGGGTCAGCGTGTAGTTGAGGTGCAGCGGGCCAGACTGGTTCATGGTAATGAACGGCAGGTTGATGGTGGTCTGCTGGGCGGCGGAGAGCTCCTTCTTGGCATTCTCGGCGGCCTCCTTCAGACGCTGCAGGGCCATGGGGTCCTGACGCAGATCGACACCGTTCTCCTGCTGGAACTTATCGGCCATCCAATCGATGACGCGCTGATCCCAGTCGTCGCCGCCCAGGTGGTTGTCGCCCGAGGTGGACAGAACCTCAAACACGCCGTCGGCGAGGTCGAGGATGGAGACATCGAAGGTGCCGCCGCCCAGGTCGAAGACCAGAATGCGCTGGTCGGTGCCCTGCTTGTCCAGGCCATAGGCCAGAGCAGCAGCGGTCGGCTCGTTGACGATACGCTTGACGTTGAGGCCAGCGATCTTGCCGGCGTCCTTGGTAGCCTGACGCTGGGCGTCGTTGAAGTAGGCCGGGACGGTGATGACGGCGTCGGTGACGGTCTCGCCCAGATACTTCTCGGCGTCGGCCTTCATCTTTGCGAGCGTCATAGCGCTCACCTGCTCGGCGGTGTAGTCCTTGCCCTCGATGTCGACGACGGCACGGCCACCCTGGCCCTCCTTGACCTCATACGGCACGGTCTTGATCTCGGAGGTGCACTCGGAGTACTTGCGGCCCATGAAGCGCTTGATGGAGAACACGGTGTTCTTGGGGTTGGTGACAGCCTGGTTCTTAGCGGCCTTACCCACGACGCGGTCGCCGTCGGCACGGAAGCCCACGACGGACGGGGTGGTGCGGTCGCCCTCGGCGTTCACGATAATGGTCGGAGAACCGCCCTCGAGAACGGCCATTGCGGAGTTAGTAGTACCAAGGTCGATACCAAGAATCTTGCCCATTAGAAATTCCCTCTCTCTTGTGCGTTTGCACCGACTCGGCGGTCTGCCGAGCGGTGTTTCGGCTTGTCTTTCAGGATGTAGTGTATCCCCTTATGGGCCGGAATATACAAAATCTAAGTCAATTCATATAAGATTTCTTATTGCCGAGAGTTTAGGTTCTTAAATTCGCAGGTAGATGCGCTGTTTGAGTTCTAGGCAAATCTATCGAGATCTATGTAGAGATGGCTGAGGCTTGGGTCCGAGGGTGCCTGGGGCTGCCTTGCGGAAAGCTCGTCCCGTTTTGAGAGCTGATACCGGGTCGCAGTTTCCGCTAGCGGGCCCAACCGGAAACTGCGACCCGTTTTTCGACCAAATAACGGGATGCCCTTTCCGCAGGCGCGCTCAATAGCTCAATATTTCAAGTCACCTGTAGCTAACATTTGCGCAGCTCAACGGCCCCACCTGCATGTTTTTTAGTAAGCCGTGGCATACTCGGCGAACGGTATGAAGATGCCGGTCAGAGGGTATTGCAAACGGTCGCTCCCGTGGTATGTTTTTGCCCGAATCAAACCGGCGCGCATCGCCTGTAGCGTCGGTCAACAGAGAGGAAACTACCATGGCTCATCCCGTAATTGATGCCGACGAGTGCATCGCTTGTGGCGTTTGCGTCGACTCCTGCCCCGCTGGCGTTCTGGAGCTCCAGGACGTCGCTACCGTCGCTGACGAGGACTCCTGCGTCGCCTGTGGCGCTTGCCAGGACGCTTGCCCCGCTGGCGCGATCACCGAGATCGTCGAGGAGTAACAACTCCCCCACTTGCACACTCAAAAGTACACCGTGCACAAAAAGGAGGCTTCCGCATCGCCGCGGAGGCCTCCTTTTGCATGTGCGGGCAGCTAATTTGGGACGCGCTCTTGGCAGTTGCGGTGGAATAGTTCCTGTTTCATGGCTTCGATGCCCATTTTAGGAACTATTTCACCGCAACTTATAGATATGGCGTCGGCTAAGAGAGATCGTCTTCGTAGGGCATCAGGTCTGCTAGGTAGCCTTTCTCCTTGAGCATCGCCTCGATCTCGTCGAGGGTTTGCTCGTCCTCCGCCGCGATGCGATGGAAGTGATAGCCACTTGTCACCGTCAGCAGCGGAAAACTCTTGCCGCTCTCGATATCGTGCAGGTAGCGCTCAACATCGCGACGATTGCGAATGTCCAAGTCGGCCGTGATCTTACCGTATACGCGGTGATTGACGATCACGTTGAGCACGGCACCTCCGGCGTCGACGATACTCGTGAGCTCATCGCCTGCCTGCTCCACGCTGTGGCGAACCTTGACCAAGCGCGTGGGCACGGCGGGGCTGCTGGGGGCCTCCTGCAGCACATAACCACGGTTGGTTGCCACGATATCGTGCCCATCGGCACGTAACAGGGCAATATCCTGAACCACGACCTGACGGCTCACGCCAACCTCGCGGGCAAGCGCGCTGCCCGATACGGGCTCCGTGGCCCCCTCGAGTACGCCCATGATGGCACGGCGACGCTCGCGGGCGTCCATTATTTACCGTCCAGCAGACGCAGGTGCTTAAGCGAGAGGTCGAGAATCGGCGCAGAGTGCGTTAACGCCCCCGAGCTAATAAAGTCAACGCCCAGGTCGGCGAGCGCGCGGATATTGCTGGCATCCACGTTGCCCGAGCACTCGGTCTTGGCACGGCCGGCGATAAGCTCAATCGCGGCAGCCATGTCGTCGTGGGTCATGTTGTCGAACATGATGATATCGGCACCGGCCTCCACGGCTTCGCGTACCATGTCCAGGTTCTCGCACTCAATCTCGACCGTCGTGGTAAACGACGCATGGGCGCGCGCCATCTCGATCGCGCGCGTCACGCCACCGGCTGCATTGATGTGGTTGTCCTTGAGCATGACGGCCGTCGACAGGTTATAGCGGTGGTTGCTGCCACCGCCGATCTCGACTGCTGCCTTCTCGAAGACGCGCATGCCCGGCGTGGTCTTGCGCGTGTCGACAAGCACGGTCTTGGTGCCCTCGAGCGCGGCCGCCATCCGATGCGTGTAAGTAGCGATGCCGCTCATGCGCTGCAGGTAGTTGAGCGCCACGCGCTCGCCCGAAAGCAATACGCGCGCATCGCCGCGCACCTGGCCCACGTGGTCGCCGGCGTGCACCTCGTCACCGTCGGCAACATCAAACAGCACCGAGCTCTGCGAATCCAGCAGCTCAAAGGTGCGAGCGAACACATCCAAGCCGGCGATGATGCCATCGGCCTTGGCGATGAGCTCAACGGTAGCGGGGCGCGCCGTAGGGCACACGCTCGCCGTACTCACGTCCTCAAACGTGATGTCCTCGCGCAGAGCCTGCAAAATCAGATCATCGACGACGAGCTTCATGGTAATGGGATTCATGGTCTACTCCTCCACGGCCTGCGTGCCGGCGGCACGGGCCAAATCATCGATTGCAAGGGTCTCGGCGCTCAGGGCGCGGTGACGTCCGTCAAGCGCGGGCTCACCGGCCTGCTCCACGGTCAGCGACTCGCCGGTGCGCATACGCCAAGCAGCGCGGCGGCCCCAAACTAGGGACTCGAGCAGGCTGTTAGAAGCCAGGCGGTTCTTGCCGTGCACGCCATTGCAGGCCGTCTCGCCCGCGGCGTAGAGCTCGGGCATCGAGGTGCGGCCGTCCTTATCGACCCATACGCCACCCATAAAGTAGTGCTGCGTGGGCGTAACGGGGATGGGCTCGTCCAAGATGTCGCGGCCGTCCTCCAGGCAGCGCGCGCGAATGTTGGCAAAGTGCCCGGTCACCACATCGCGCTCGACGGGGGCAAAACTCAGCCACTCGTGCTCGGTACCGTCCTGCTTCATCTGCTCGCGAATAGCGGCAGCGACCACATCGCGCGGCTGAAGCTCGTCGGTAAAGCGCTCGCCGGCGGCGTTGAGCAAAATCGCGCCCTCGCCGCGGCAGCTCTCGCTGATCAGGAAGGTGCGACCCGGCTGCGGCGAGAACAGCCCCGTGGGGTGAATCTGCACGTAGTCCAGGTGCTCCATCTTAATGCCATGCTCCTGAGCGATGTAGCATGCATCGCCCGTGAGCTGCGGGTAGTTAGTCGAATGGTCGTACACGCCGCCGATACCGCCCGTCGCCCACAGCGTATGGCGGGCATGGATCTTAAACGGCTCGCCGGCATGCACGCCCTCGGCGGTATTTGCCAGCTCGTCGGCAGGACGAACCGAGCTGTTCTCGTCCACGGGAACGGCGACGACGCCGGTGCACACCGTGGTACCATCGCGCTCGGCGGTCAGGATGTCGGTCATGGCCACGTGCTCCAGAATCTGCACGTTATCCAGCTTGCGAACAGCCTGGAGCAGCTTGGTCGTGATCTCCTTGCCCGTAATGTCGGCATGGAAGGCAATGCGCGGGCGGCTGTGCGCACCCTCGCGGGTAAAGTTGAGGCTGCCGTCGGCCTTGCGCTCAAAATCCACGCCCATCGCTAGCAGGTCGTTGATGACCGAGCGGCTCGAGCGGATCATGATGTCGACGCTCTCGCGGCGGTTCTCGTAGTGGCCGGCGTGCATGGTGTCCTCAAAGAAGGCATCGTAGTCTGAACCTTCGGGCAGCACGCAAATGCCGCCCTGCGCGAGCATCGAATCGCACTCGTCGACGGCGCCCTTGGAGAGCATGATCACGCGCGTGCTCGTCGGCAGATTGAGAGCCGCGTACAGGCCCGCTACGCCGCAGCCGGCAATGACGACGTCGCACTCCATGTCGGGGTATTGCTTGGTTTCCACAGGAATCCTCTCCCTTGAATGTGACATAAGGGACCATCCCTCATGCCACATTGTTCTAGCGTGCTGCGTACTCGAGCATACGATCGAGCGTGAGCTTGGCCTGGTCGGCAGCCTCGTCCGACACGCCGATCTGCACTTCGCCCTCGCCCGTCTCCAGGCAGCGCACGAGCTTTTCGAGCGTGATGAGGTCCATGTTGACGCAGGTGGGCTGCACCGCGGGGAAGTAGAACTTCTTGCCGATGCCCTGGCAGCGGCGCTCGAGCTCATAGAGCACGCCGCGGACCGTCACGATAATGAACTCGCTCGCGTCGGACTCCTCGGCATACTTGATGATGCCGGCGGTGGAGCCGATGTAGTCGGCCTCGGCCAGCACGTCGGCCTTGCACTCGGGGTGCGCCAGCACGAGCGCGTCGGGGTGGGCCTCCTGCGCATCGACGATCTGCTCGACGGTAATGATGTGGTGGCGCGGGCAGTAGCCGTTGTTGAGGATGACGTGCTTTTGCGGCACCTGCTCGGCTACGAAGCGGCCCAGGTTTTGGTCGGGAATGAACAGGATATGCTGCTGCGGCAGCTCGGACACGATCTTGACGGCGTTGGAGCTGGTGACGCACACATCACTCCAGCTCTTAATCTCGACCGTCGAGTTGACGTAGCAGACCACGGCAAGGTCGTCGCCATACTCGGCGCGCGCCGCGTCGACCGTCTCGCGCTTGACCATGTGCGCCATGGGACAGTCCGCGCCCGGCTCGGGCAGCAGCACGGTCTTGGTGGGATTGAGCAGCTTGGCGCTCTCGCCCATAAACTCCACCCCGCACAGCACGATGGTCTGCTGCGGCAGGCTTTTGGCGAGCTTAGCCAGGTAGAAGCTGTCGCCGACGTAATCAGCCACGGCCTGCACCTCGGGCGCCACGTAATAGTGCGCTAGGATCACCGCGTCTCGTTGGGTTTTTAGTTGCCGAATGGCCTCGACGAGCTCTGCGGGCACCAGTGCCGCACGCTCCGTTGCCGTCGTTGCCGATGCTAGGCCGGCCGCGATATCGCGTGCAAGCTCCGACGCATTCATGTTCGCGCTCTGTGCCATCAAGGCCCCTCTCTTTTGGCGAATCTTGGGGCTTTAGTATGACACCTAGGTTTACAGCTGACAAGACAGCTGTAAACCTAGGTGTAAAGTTGAAATAAAGATTCAATCATGCGGCAGATCCATTTTCGAACCGGCAAGCTGAGGATAGCCGAGCTCTCGATAGCGCAGGGGGCATCTTTCGCCACCGCAATACCGCTCGGCGCGAGTTGCACGCCGTGGGGCGCAAACGGTGCGCACCCCCGCGAGCGGTACGCACCCAATGTGGCAAAATCGAATTACTAAGGGGGCCGAATGCTCAAGATTATTGCCTGCGACGACGACGTCGCTTTTCTAGATAGACTGCACCGGATGATCGACCGTTGGTCGACCGAAACGGGCACGGCGGTCGATGTTGCGCTCGTCACGCGCGGCGAGGACCTGCTGACCCGCCATGCCGCGTCGCGCGCCGACATTATCCTGCTCGACATGATCATGCCGCTCGTCAACGGCATGGACACCGCGCGCGAATTGCGCCAGGCCGACACCGCCGTGCGCCTGGTGTTTCTCACCTCGTCGCCCGAGTTTGCACTGGAGTCCTACGAGGTCCGCGCCTTCGACTATCTGCTCAAGCCCGTGACTTACGAACGCCTGGCGCAGTTACTCGACGAACTTTCGAGCATGCGCCCGGCGGCAACCGACGAGCTCGTGATCAAAACGTCCTTTGGCTACCACGCCCTGCGCCTGTCCGACATCGAATATGCCGAGGCGCGCAACAAGCACGTGGTCTTCCACCTGCGCGACGGACGCGATATCGAGGCACTCGAGTCGTTCCGCAGCGTCGAGGACCGTTTGGCACAAAATGCCACCTTCTTTAAATGCCACCGTAGCTACCAGGTCAACTTGCGCAACATCGACCACTTCAATCGCACGGACATCGTCATGCGCTCGGGCGCGTGCATTCCGCTGTCGCGCAGCAGCAAGCAGGGGTTCCAAGACGCCTACTTTGCGGTGCGCTTTGAGGGCGGGAGGCGCTGATGATCTCCTCGGTCGAAATGGTCCTTTGGGCAATCCACCACGCCACGACGCTGCTCTTTGGCGTCTTTGCCTCGGCGGCGCTGTGCGGCGTCGAGCTCAATCGACGCCATGCGCTCGAGCTGGCGGTCGTTACCATTCTGACCGGCATCGCCTTCTCAATCGCCAATGTCGTTGGCGGAGAGCTTTTTGCCCGTCAGGTCTATCCGCTCGTCGTGCACTTGCCGCTTACCGTCTACCTATGCGCGCGCTACCACTTGAGTCCGCTGCTCGCGACGTTGGGCGTCACCAGCGCCTATCTGAGCTGCCAGTTCAGCAATTGGATGGGCATCGCCGCATTTGCCGCAACCGATTCTCAGATCGCGTACTATCTGGCACGCATCGCTACCACGCTCGGCGTCTTTGCCGTCCTGCTGCATTGGGCCGGCGGCATTGGACCCCGCCTGGCGATTAAAAGCCCCACCGAGCTGGGCATCCTTTTAATCCTGCCGCTCGTCTATTACATCTTTGACTACGCCACGAACGTCTACACCACGCTGTTCCACTCGGGCTCGGTGGTGACAGTTGAGTTTTTGGCATTTGCGCTCTGTGCCTTCTATCTTATGTTTCTTGCCGTTTACCTGCGCGAATACGAAGAAAAGGAAACCGCCGAGCGAGAGCGTTGGATGCTCGAAACCCGCGACAGCGCCGCCATCAAAGAGCTCGAGGCTTGGCGTCAATCTGGGCGCGAGCTGTCGATTCTTCGCCACGATATGCGCCACTTCCTACGCGGCCTGGCCACTTTAATTGAGGAGGGCCACACCGACGAGGCGCTCAAACGCATCGATGAGCTCTGCGAAGCCGGCGACCGAACCGCCGTACGCCGCTTCTGTGCCAACGAGACCGTAAACATTGCGCTTTCGTCATTTAACTCGGATATCAATAGAAACGGCATTACCGCCAACCTGCGCGCCGCCGTACCCGAAACCGTCTACGTAGGTGACGCCGACCTGTTTAGCGTGCTCTCAAATGCCTTGGAAAACGCTATCACCGCCGCAAGCGCCGCACCCCAAGGAAAGCGATTCGTCGACTTTGACCTGCGATTTGAGGACGGCCAGCTGCTGCTGTTAGTTTCCAACACGTTTGACCGCGCGCCGCGCATGGTCGACGGCATGCCCGTGACCCGGCATGCGGGCCACGGCTTTGGCACCAAGAGCATCAAACTTGCCGTGGAGCGTATGAACGGCAACTGCCAGTTCCGCATTAACGGCGATCGGTTTGAGCTGCGCGCTGTGATGTAAGGGCGCGGGCGCGACGGATTTGCGTTCCGCGGGTACGGCTCGCCCGCTCGGGGTCGTTTGTCGACGCGGGCTCGCTACAGCGGAGCGGCCGCCGGAGTCAGCTGCTTGATGTAGGCCCACATGCGCTGCTTAGCGGCCTTGTCGGTGAGTGCCGCCTCAAAACCGTCGAGCGCGAGCACGCGGCGACCCTGCACATGGGCGACCAAGCCGGGCTTGAGCATAGCGGTGTCGAAGTCATCGATCGCCACGAGCATATCGGCGTAGGTCTCGCGCATGGCGTCAGCCGCGTTGTTGTCGAGCAGTAGCACCGCCTCGGGGTCCAAAGCCTCAAGCGCCTCACGGAACAGCTCGCACGGCAGAGTCTCGCCCACCGCGACCGCTCCGTCGCCTGCGCCGGCGACGCTTGCCAGCACGCAAAAATCCTCGGGCGCGTAGCCGATGGCCCCAAGCGCCTTGCGCAACGCCGCGCCATCCGGGCCGGCGGCAAGCTCGCCACCCGAACGCTCGGCCTCGTCCAAATCGCCTTTGACCAGCACGATCGGCGAGCACGCGTTGCCCGCGATACGCACGCCACGGACCGCAAGCGATGTGAGCTCCTGCTCGGCCGCCTGGGCGATGGCTTCTTTTTTCTGGCTTTGTGACGTGGACATGCGCTCTCCAATCGTTTGCGTGCCCACCATTATATAAAAGAGCTGCCCGCGAGTGGTTGCTTTGCGGGCGGCTGGGTATAAGCACGGTCGTACTGAGTTTTACGCGGCCAAGCCGCGTCGCATTATGGAGGTCACCATGGCTGACATTAAGCAGATTACCCCCGAGAATTTCGATTCCGTCGTTAACGACAGCCTGCCCGTGCTGGTCGATTTTTGGGCACCGTGGTGCGGGCCCTGTCGATCCCTCTCGCCCATCGTTGACGAGGTTGCCGATGAGCTGGCGGGCAAGCTTGCCGTTGCCAAATGCAACGTCGACGACAACCAGGACCTGGCCATGAAGTATGGCGTCATGAGCATCCCCACGCTGATTGTGTTTAAGAACGGCGAAGAGATTGACCGCTCGGTTGGCGCTCTGCCCAAGGCGAGGCTGCAGGCGCTGCTGGAGAAGCATCTGTAATACGCTTGTTACTTACCCGCCGTCCATGAGCGGTTTTGCACCGCTCGCCGGACTGCCGGGTGCGGCGCGTGCGACCACGGATAGTATGGTAGTTACAAACAGCCCCCAGTGAACGGGTGCGAGTCGCACAGACTCGCACCCGTTTTCTTATGCAGCTGCGCACAGAGTGGGCGTAGTAAAATCTGAACCACTGAACTGCCCCATACAAAAGGAGATTTCCCATGCATGATGTTGGAATGAACATGAGCCAGCTTGCCATGAGCGTCAAACAGGTCGACGACACCATCGAGCTCGCTCATGAGTGGAGCCATCAGCTGCTGCATGCGACCGAGAATTTTGACATGGAGCGCATCGGCGCCAAGCTCGAGGCAGCCATGGCCGCGCTGCACGAGGCCCATGACGCACTCGAGGGCTACGAAGAGGCCATCGAGGCCGACCACAACTCCGTCGGATCCGTGAAGCTGGTGTAAAGTGGCCGAACACGAGCATGGCAGCGGGTGCGAGCACGAGCATCCGCACGGGGCGGACGGTGATGCGGGCTGCCACTGTAGTGGCTCCGGCTCCGAGCTGGTCCGTTTTTCGGTCACCGCACCCGACGACCTGCTGCGCCGCTTTGACGAGCAGATCGCGCGCCGCGGTGACGTGGCCAACCGATCCGAGGCAGTGCGCGATTTGATTCGCGCCTCGATCGCCAAGGAGCAGATGCGCACGCCCGACGAGCAGGTTATCGGTTCGCTCACCATGATTTACGACCACCATACCGGCGACCTGACGCGCCGTCTGGACGAGGTGCAGCACGACTACACCGACGAGATTGTCTCGACCATGCACGTGCATCTGGACCACCACAACTGCCTGGAGATCCTGGCGCTCAAGGGTCGCGGCGAGCGCGTCTACGAACTAGCCGACCGCCTGCTGGGCCTGCGCGGCGTTAAGCACGGCGAGCTCACCTGCGCCGCCACCAAGCAAAGCCTGGGGCTGTAACGGGATTTCCCGCAGCGCACCTGCCAAAAAGGGACAGGTTTATTTTGGCGGGTTTAGAAGTTTTACCGACCAACAATAAACCTGTCCCTTTTTGGTCGGTTTTGACGAGGGGGGCCACATGCGGCATGTGCATATCCATGTAACGGGCATTGTGCAGGGTGTTGGCATGCGGCCATTTGTGTATCGCGAGGCTATGGCGCATGGCATTTGCGGCTGGGTGCTCAATGCGGGTGATGGCGTGCACATCGAGGCGCATGCTTCGGTCGAGGCACTTGACGGCTTTGTCGCCGCGCTGTCGGAGCACGCGCCTGCCGCGGCCCGCGTTGAGCATGTCGCTGTTGCAGACCTGGAGCCCGACGCTTGGGATGCCGACAATGAGCAGGTCTTTCGTATCGTAGCGTCGCAGGATCAGACCGTGCACACGACGCTCGTCTCGCCCGACATCGCCACGTGCGATGACTGTCTGCGCGAGCTGTTCGACCCCGCCGACCGACGCTTTCACTACCCCTTTATCAACTGCACCAATTGCGGACCGCGCTTTACCATCATCCGATCGCTGCCTTATGACCGAGCGGCCACGTCGATGGACTGCTTTCCCATGTGCCCCGAGTGCGCCGCAGAGTATGGCGACCCGCTTGACCGGCGCTTTCATGCGCAGCCCGATGCCTGCTTTGATTGTGGACCGCATATTACGTGGCGCGAGGCGGACCACGGTGTTGTGCCAACGGCGGTCGACGCGACACCAGCCGTCGGCTCTACGCGCGAGGCCAGCGATGCCATCATCGAACGCTGCGTCGAGCTGCTGGTAGGCGGCGGCATCGTCGCCATCAAGGGCCTGGGCGGATTTCACTTGGCATGCGACGCCTCCAACGAGCAGGCGGTAGCCGAGTTGCGCCGCCGCAAGCACCGCAGCAACAAGCCGCTTGCCGTTATGGTGCGCAGCCTTGCCGATACTGAACGCCTGTGCCATGTCAACGACGCCGAGCGCGGCTTGCTGGCCGGCAGCGTTCGTCCCATCGTGCTGTTGCGCCGCCGCGCGACCGGCAACGACACCCACGGCTCCCCCAACGCCCTCGAACTCGCGCCATCCGTCGCGCGCGATCTACCTGAGCTCGGCGTCATGCTCCCCTACACCCCACTTCAGCATCTGTTGCTTGCCGCGGCAGAAGCCCGCGGTACGCATGCGCTGGTCATGACCAGCGGAAACCTGAGCGAGGAGCCCATAGAGACCGACGATGCCCTTGCATGGGAACATCTTGTTGCCGCCGGCATCGCCGACGCGCTACTTGGCAATAACCGTGCGATTCTCTCACGCTACGACGACTCCGTGGTACGCGTAGTCGACGGGGCTGTCATGCCCGTGCGTCGCGCACGCGGATATGCGCCGCAGCCGCTGTCGTTGCCGGCGCTCGACAGCACCACGCCCTGCGTGCTCGCCTGCGGGCCGCAGCAAAAAGCCACAGTGGCACTCACGCGCGAGGACGCCGACGGCCATGCAACCTGTTTTGTGTCGCAGCATATCGGCGATGTCGAAAATGGTGCGACTTTCGATGCCTGGAACGCCGCACGCATACGCCTGGAAGATCTTTTTGACTTGACGCCCGCCGCGCTGGCCTGCGACTTGCACCCCAGCTACCTATCGAGTCAGTGGGCACGCGAACAGGCGCAGGAACAGGACATGCCGCTTGTTGAGGTTCAGCATCATCATGCGCATATCGCGAGCGTGATGGCCGAGGCCATCGCTGGGCGTCAGCTCGCGCCCGATGCGCACGTGCTCGGCATTGCCTTTGACGGCACCGGCGCCGGCGCCGATGGGACCATTTGGGGCGGCGAGTTCCTTGTCGCCGGCCTTGCCGATTTTGAACGCGCCGCGCACCTACGCGCCTGGGCGCTGCCAGGCGGTGCCGCATCCGTGCGCGATGCCCGGCGCAATGCCTTTGCCCTGCTGAGCGAGCTCGGCCTGCTCGAGCACCCAGGTGCCGCTCGGCTTTTGGACGGCCTCGACGAGCAAACGCGCAGCGTGACAGCCACCATGATCGAGCGCGGCATCAACAGCCCGCGTACCAGCAGCATGGGGCGTCTCTTTGATGCCGCGGCAGCGATTCTGGGCATCTGCGGCAAGGCAACCTACGAGGGCGAACCCGCCATAGAATTCGAAGCCGCCGCCTGGCGCGCGCTCAGCAGTGAAAGTGCCTGCCCCACCGGCAATATGGCCAGCTTTTCCGTAACCGAATCATCCCGTCCGGACGACTGCCATGTTCTGAACTCCAGACCGCTTTTTGAGGCGCTTTTGGAGGGAATCAGGACCGGCGTGCCGGCCGACAGGCTCGCCCTCGGGTTTCACATCGCCATTACGCACGCTACGACCCACGTCGCGTGCGAGATCTGTGAGCGCGAAGGCCTCGATACCGTCGCGCTTTCGGGCGGTGTGTTCATGAACCGGCTTTTGCTTCAGCTCCTTACCCACGAACTCAAAGACGCCGGTCTTGCCGTCTTGGTCCCCCACGCCGTGCCCGTCAACGACGGCTGCATCGCCTACGGTCAGGCCGCCATCGCTCGCGCTCGCCTCGCGCAGACAGCATCGTGATAGGCTGTTTTGCCAGCCTGCGCGCCGCCGTCTCACAGGTGTAACGCGTTTGCTCGTGACTCCCGCGAGCGCTACCATCAACTGATGGGTAATTAGGCGCCTATCCAGCGCAAAACGTATAAAAGGGGAACATTATGTGCCTTGCCGTTCCCGGTAAAGTGGTCAAACGCGACGACGACCTTAAGGCGACCGTCGACATGATGGGCATCGAACGCCCCGTTTCGCTGCGCCTCGTGCCGACGGCACAGGTAGGCGACTACATTCTCGTGCACGCCGGCTTTGGCATTCAGATTGTCGACGAGCAGGAAGCCCAAGAGACACTCGAGCTCGTTAATACCATGACCGAACTGGCCGAAGAGGACCAGCTCGCCACCAACCCGGCCGAGGCATACTAGTGGCGGCGGCGCAGCCGGTTCGCTCCGGTATCGACTTTTCGGCATTTCGCGACCCCAAGCTAGCTCGCGAGCTCATCGATCGTATTCACGAGCTTGTCGGCAACCGCAGCATCAACCTTATGGAAGTCTGCGGTACGCATACCGTGAGCATTGGCCGCTATGGCTTTCGCTCCATTATGCCGACGGGACTCAAACTGCTAAGCGGCCCGGGATGCCCCGTTTGCGTCACCGCCAACCGCGACATCGATCACGCAATCGCGCTTTCCAACATGGACGGCGCCATCATCACCACCTTTGGAGACATGATGCGCGTGCCCGGATCGTCCACCTCGCTTGCCGCGCAAAAGGCAGCGGGGCGCGACATCCGCATCGTCTACTCTCCACTCGACGCGCTTGACATTGCCGAGCAAAATCCCGAACGCCCGGTCATCTTTATGGGCGTCGGCTTTGAGACCACAACGCCCACCATTGCCGCCGCTATCCTGGAGGCCGACGTGCGCGGGCTCCAGAACTTTTCGGTTTACTGTGCTCACAAGACCACGCCGCCGGCTCTGCGTGCGATCTCCAACGACCCCGAGACGACCATCGACGGCTTTATCCTGCCTGGCCACGTCGCCACCATCACGGGCTTGGCACCCTTTGGGTTTTTGGTCGATGAGTTCGAGACCCCTGGCGTAGTCACCGGGTTTGAACCGGTCGATATCCTGCAGGGCATCTGCATGCTGGTCCAGATGGTTGTCGAGAACAGGCCCGCAATCGACAACGCCTACCGCCGCGGCGTCAATGCAGACGGCAATCCCGTAGCACGCCATCTGGTCGAGCAGGTATTTGAGCCGTGCGATACCACGTGGCGCGGGCTGGGACCGATTGCCAACTCGGGTCTTTCCATCCGACCCGAATTCGCGCGCTTTGATGCCGGCACCCGCTTTGACGTGCCCGTTGAGGCGACGGTCGAGCCACGCGGGTGCCGCTGCGGCGACGTGCTGCGCGGTGCTATCACGCCGAGCGACTGCCCGTTGTTTGGCCGCACCTGCACGCCCGAGCATCCCGTCGGCCCGTGCATGGTGAGCTCCGAAGGCAGCTGCGCGGCGTACTTTAGATACCGCGACTATTAGGTTCCGCCGTTCTAACGAACGGCGGACCGGTCGACGCTGCGCCTCACCCATATAATTCCACCCGCGATTGGAGTTTTCGATATGTCCCATAGCATCACCGATAGCACCGTCCTGTTGGGCCACGGCTCTGGTGGCCAGATGATGAAACGCATTATTGATGAGGTCTTTCTGGATGCCTTTGGGTCGCCCGAGCTGCTTGCGGGCAACGATGCCGGTGTCGCCGCGCTGCCCGCAAGCGGGCGAATCGCCATGTCGACCGACAGCTTTGTGGTGACGCCGCAGTTCTTCCCCGGCGGCAATATCGGCCGCCTCGCCGTATGCGGAACCGTCAACGACGTCGCGACCTCGGGCGCTAACGTGCGCTACCTCTCATGCGGCTTTATCCTCGAAGAGGGCTATCCCATGGACAAGCTGCGCCAGATTGTGCAGACCATGGCCGAAACGGCGCGCGAGGCGGGCGTGTCCATAATCACCGGCGACACCAAGGTGGTCGAGCGTGGCGGTGCCGACGGCGTCTATATCAATACCGCCGGCGTGGGCGAAGTGCCCGCGGGCGTAGCGCTCAGCGGTGCAAACTGTCAGCCCGGCGACGCCATCCTGGTATCGGGCACGCTAGGCGACCACGGCATCGCCATCATGAGCCAGCGCGAGGGCTTGGCGTTTTCGAGCGACATCGAAAGCGACGCTGCGCCGCTCAATCATCTGATTGCCGACGTGCTCGCCGCCGCACCCGACACCCGCTGCTTTCGCGACCCCACGCGCGGCGGCCTGGCATCCACGCTCAACGAGTTTGCCCAGGCCAGCGGCGTTGCCATGGAGATTAGCGAGGATGCCGTGCCCGTTCGCCCCGACGTGCAGGCAGCATGTGAGATGCTCGGCTACGACGTTCTGCAGGTGGCAAACGAGGGTAAGATGGTCGCCGTGGTGCCGGCTGAGCAGGCCGATGCTGCGCTGGCGGCCATGCGCGTCGCCCGCTACGGCGAGAATGCCGCCATCATCGGTCGCGTGCTGCCGCTTGCCGAAAGCGCTCGACCCGCCGTGCGCGTACGCACCGGCTGGGGCTCGACCCGCATCCTCGACATGCTCGTAGGAGAACAGCTGCCGAGAATTTGCTAACGGCAACGGCTCGCGGCCGGCGCAACGCGGTTCAAGGCCGGCAAAGATATTCAGATTCCAAACGTGCCCGATACGCAGGCCCAGTATCATGGAGTGCGTTTTATTACTCAAACGGCAGGAGCACCCATGGCGGCAGCGTTTTCCCATGTGATTTTTGACCTCGACGGCACCATCCTCAACACGCTCGAGGACCTGGCGGCCGCCGGCAACCATACCTGCGAGACGCACGGCTGGCCCACGTTTACCATTGACGAATACCGCTACAAGGTGGGAAACGGCATGCTCAAGCTGGTCGAGCGCTTTATGCCCGCCGAGTACGCGGGCGACAGCCGTATGTTTGAGCAGACGCTTGCCGAGTTTAGGGCCTATTACGGCGAGCACAAGGAGGACCACACCTCACCCTACGCCGGCACGATTGAGATGCTCGACCGTCTGCGCACAGCGGGCGTTCAGCTTGCCGTGCTCACCAACAAGGATCATATTTCGGCAGCCCCGCTTATCGAGAAATACTTTGGCCCCGATCGCTTTGCGCTGGTACAGGGCCGTGTGGGCGCATTTCCGCCCAAGCCCGAGGCACCCGTCACGTTACATGTGATGAAAGAGCTGGGCGCCGATCCGGCAACCACGCTCTATGTGGGCGATTCGAATGTCGATGTTCTGACCGGCCACAACGCCGGCCTTAAGAGCGCGGGCGTCAGCTGGGGCTTCCGCGGCCGCGCAGAGCTGGAAGCCGCCGGCGCCGACTACGTGGTAGACACGCAAGAAGAGCTCGCGGCGCTGATACTGGGCGAGTAACGAAGCCGCCGCGCTGCTCGGTCGCGGCGATGCTGGCGCGCGGAAAATGCGTCCCGTTTTGATGCCTCAAACTGGGACGCATTTTCCGGTTGAGCCCCATCGGGGAAACGGCATCCCGTTTTTGAGCACTATTCCGGGTTGCACTTTCCGCAACCCACCCCATTCGGAAACCGCGACCCATTATTCGGCCAAAAACCGGGTCGCATTTTCCCGACCACTCGATGCAACGCCGGCACAAGGAGTGTCCCCAACTGCCGGCAGAAAAGGAACGTCCCCAACTGCCGCCCCAATGACCACCATGGCAACGCCGCAGATAGAGGACGGACAGCGAGCGGGCACCAGAGCGAACAAATTGGCATGAAAAGAGGACGGCATAGACCTTCTGGTCATGCCGTCCTCTTTGAATGACAAGTTGTCGCTCTGGTGCCCGCGCAGCGTCGAGCAGTTGCGGCGTTTGGTAAAACGCCGCAACCCCCTAGCTCATCATGGCATTCATCATCTCGTTGGTTGCGGAATCGTCGGCAGACCACTCGCCGTCGTCATTGCAGGAATACTTGAAGGTGACCTTGGTGTCCTTGGTCTTAGCAGCCTTGGTCACATCGACCATAACCTGACCGGCCATCTTGTACAGCTCGTCATCGGAAGGCATCGAATCGAGCGCGGCGACCTTCTCCTGGTACTGGGTGGCAAAATCCTCAACGATCTGGTTCATGGACTTGCAGGTAATGGTGACCTCGGCAGTTGCGGTACCCTTGTCCTCGTCGACCGTCACGTCGCCGATCTTGTAGTCAAAGCCCTCGAGATAGCTCTTGGCGTACTCCTTGGGATCGATGCCCAGCTGCTCAAACTCGTCGCCCGAGGCCTCTTCCAGGCCGGCGAGGAAGTCGTCGCCGCCGTTCTTGACCTCGTCAAACTGCGTCGTAAGATCCTCGGTGATGAGCTCCTCAACCGAAGGACCTCCGCAGCCGGAAAGCACAACCACGCACGCGACCAGAACAGCCATCAGGGGCGCAAGCAGCAGCTTCTTCTTCATGACATTCCTCCCAACAAGCGGCACCGCGCTTCCCGACGCGGTGCGCGTCGTAACAATAAGGCCATACTAGCCGATAACGAACACCCCCGGCAAAGCAAAGGCGCAGTCGGCTCGATTTAACGTCCGAACGGTTTACCGGTCCGCCCAACGCGCAATAAAACGTTCCGCCGCATTGTAATAAAAAAGGGTGGTCGGACAATTCGACCACCCCAAAACATCCTTATGTTGCCGCAGTTTACTTGCGGACGACCTTGACGATGGCGTCGCCAGCGGCGACAGCGGAGTCGGCCTCGACGGCGAGCTCAACGTCGGCAAACTCGGCGGTGTTGGACACGGCCACGACGACACAGTCCTTGTAACCGGCAGCAGCGATCTTGGCGCGGTCGATCTTGAGCATGGGCTGGCCAGCCTTAACGACATCGTCGGCCTTGACGAAGCCCTCGAAGCCATCGCCGTTCATGTTGACGGTATCGACGCCAACATGCACCAGAACCTCGATGCCGCTATCGGACTGCAGACCCACGGCGTGGCCCATGGTGACGGTCACCTTGCCGTCGCAGGGAGCGTAGACCAGATCGTCCTCGGGCCACACGGCGCAGCCCTTGCCCAGGACCTCGCCGCCAAAGACGGGATCGGGCACGTCGGCCATCTTGATGACCTTGCCCTTGACGGGCGAGCACAGCACGTCGGCGCCGGCAGAAGCAGAGATGGAGGACGGAGCAGCGGCAGCCGCGGGCTCAGCCTTCTTCTTGAACATGTCAAACAGACCCATACGTTTTCTCCTCTTGATTAAGCGCAACGTTATGCGCATGCCTATGGTGATTATAGTGCCAAATGGTTCAAATGCTAAGGTGGGGACTCGAATCGCGAGCCCATCCCAACGCTTTTCCCCGGTGGCACTCATATTGTCGATTAATCCAGGCCCTCGGCACCGTTGGACTTGATGATCTTCTGGTAGGCGTAGAAGCTGTCCTTGCGGCGGCGCTCGTAGGTACCGGTACCGTCGTCGTACTTATCGACGTGGATGAAGCCATAGCGCTTGCGCATCTCGCCGGTGCCGGCGGACACCAGGTCGATGGGACCCCACCAGGTGTAGGCGATCAGGTCGACGCCGTCGGCAATGGCCTCGCCCATGGCCTTGATGTGGCTCTGCAAGTAGGCGATGCGGTACGGGTCGTGGATGGAACCGTCCTCCTCGACCTCATCGTAGGCGCCCATGCCGTTCTCGACTACCATCAGCGGAATCTCGTAGCGGGCGTAAATCTCGTTGAGGGCGATGCGCAGACCCAGCGGATCGATCTGCCAGCCCCAGTCGGTGGACTCCAGATAGGGATTCTTGCCGCCAAAGGTCATGTTGCCCTCGGTCATCTCGTGATCCTTGTGGGTGCCCACGGTGCCGGACATGTAGTAGCTAAAGGTGTAGAAATCGACCTTGCCGTCGGCGATATCCTGCAGGTCACCGTCCTCCATCACAAGCTCGACATCGTTCTCGGCCCAGAAGCGCTTGGCATAGAACGGATACTTGCCGCGCACCTGCACGTCGGAGCAGTACCAGTTCATGGTATTCATCTCCTGCTGCGTGGCGAACACGTCGGCCGGATCGCACGTGGCGGCATAGGAGAGGATGAAGCAGTCCATGTTGCCCATCTTAAACTGCGGATAGTGCTCGTGGGCATAGCGCACGACGCGGCCGCTGGCGACAAACTGGTGATGCAGGGCCTGCATACGGGCCTGCGGCGTGGTGTGGACCGCCGAAGCCGGGCCCTCAAAGCCCTGGATCATGCTGGTCCCAAAGAGGTTGCCCATGTCCTGGGTGCCGCAGTTGATCTCGTTGAAGGTGAGCCAGAACTTGACCTTGTCCTGATAGCGGTCGAAGACGGTCTGGCAGTACTTCTCAAAGAAGCCGATGAGCTCGCGGCTCGCCCAGCCGTTGTACTTCTCGACCAGGTGATAAGGCATCTCGTAGTGCGACAGGGTCACGAGCGGCTCGATATTGTGAGCGCGCAGGCAGTCGAAGACGCGGTCGTAGAAGGCGAGGCCGGCCTCGTTGGGCTCGGCGTCATCGCCGTTGGGGAAGATGCGGCTCCAGGAGATGGACATGCGGAACATGTTGAAGCCCATCTCGGCGAACAGCGCGATGTCCTCCTCGTAGTGATGGTAGAAATCGATGCCGTCATGGTTGGGGTAGAAGCGGTTAGGGTCGATGTCGATCGTAATCTGGCGCGGCTCCTTGTAGCTGCCGCCCAAAAAATGGTCGTCGACGGAAGGACCGCGGCCGTCAACGTTCCAAGCGCCCTCAAACTGATTGGCGGCCGTGGCGCCGCCCCAATAGAAACCCTCGGGGAACTTGATGTTTGCCATGAGCATCTCCTTTGCATTGCGGGTCGATAGGCCGAGTATCGCCCACGCACGCGACAGGCAGGGGCAGGGGTGCCAAACCCGACACTTCTTTTCGCAGACGCGCGCTGCAACAGCACTGCAGCTGAAACTTTTTGACACCGAGGGAGCGAAGACGATCCGCCCCGCGCTTACCGGCGGTATGCCGCGGGGGTGCAGCCATACTTGTCGTGAAACTTACGGTAGAAGAAGCTCATGTTTTCATAGCCCACCGCATGCGCAGCCGCCCCGGCCGTGGCGCCGCCGCGCAGAAGCTCGGCCGCACGTACCAGGCGTCGCTCCTGCACAAGCTGCCTAAAGGTCTTGCCCACATGCCGCTTGAGGAGCGCCGTCGCATAATTAGGGCTCAAGCCAAACTCCGCCGCCATCCCCTCGAGGGAGCATGCAGCGAATTCGCGATCGATATAGCCAAGCATTCCCGTCACCAGGGCAGTGGGCCCCGCCGCGCCGTCCGCCGCGCCGCGCACCAGCTCGCGCTCGTAGCAATCCATGAGCTCGGCCAAAAACAGCTGAAACAGACGCAAGACGATCTCGGGACCGTTGGGGCTCGGGTCGTACAGCTCGCAGAGCATCTCCTGCATGTAGCGCCGAATCCGACGGCTCTCGCCGCAATGAAAACGGACATGGCCCCGATGGTCCGTCTCGCTGTTGAGCGCGTTGAACAAAAACCGCGAGACCGCGCTCTCGCGCGAGAGGCTCGACTCGAGACTCCGGCGCAAAAAAGAGCGTGAAACGGTCATGCTCAGCATGATGTCGTCCTCACCAAGCGCCGCCACGGCATGCGGGCAGAGGGCGTCGAGCAAAAGCACCTCGTTGCGGCCCAGCTCGAGCCTCTCCCCCGCCACCGTCTGCGGGCAGCGTCCGCGATACACATAGCTCAGCTCCACGTAATCATGCACGTGCTCGGGAACTGCATTAAAGCGCGAGTTTTTCCTTATCGTCAGGCCACGCGGCATGCCGGGCTGGGCATAGGCAAACCCTGGCTGGCCAATCTTGCGCACTGGGCATCCGTCGATTTCGACATGCTCGGTCATAATCGACCAATCAAATGCCATGCCGTCTTTATAAGCGATCTCACTGGCGCTCAGTTCGTTGAGCCTACGCTCGAGCTCGTCGATCTCCATGGCTTGCCAATCGTTGATTTGGTCATAGTTCGTCGTGATTCAGATATTAGCAGAACGCGCCGACGCGTCCATAATCTGTGCTATGCAGCAGATCGATCGAGCCAAGGAGGATCCATGATCGCGTACTATCAGCAGGTGCTCGAGGGCACATACGACAACCACGTGCTTCCGTTTTTGTGGATGAAGGGCGAGAGCCATAAGACCATTGCCGAGTATCTGGAAAAGATCGCCGGCGCCGACATCCACGAGGTCTGTCTCGAAAGCCGCCCACACCCCGATTTTTGCGGCGAGGGCTGGTGGCGCGACTTGCGCTTTGTCATTGACGAGTGCAGGCAGCTGGGCCTTAAGCTCTGGATCTTGGACGACGCGCACTTCCCCACGGGCTTTGCCAACGGCGCCGTCAAGGAGGCCGTGCCCGAGCTCCGCAAGATCGTGCTCACGCACCGCACGTTCGACATCGTGGGCCCCACGTCCGCCGCGAGCATCGCGCTCGCCAACATGCTCGACAAAACGGAGCGCTTCTACGGCGTGACATTTATGCAGGACGGCAGCCCCGTCGACGTCGCTTACCGAGTAATCGACGATGCAGACGGCAACCCCAGCCGCCTGGTCTTCGATGCACCTGCGGGCCTCACGCAGGCATGCGTGATGTTCACGAGCGGCAAGACCTCCTACAACGAGGACTACATCAATATGGTCGACCGCGCCTCGGTGGCGCAGCTCATCGATGCTGTCTACGAGCCGCATTTTGAGCATCTGGGCGATGAGTTTGGCAAGACCATCTTGGGCTTTTTCTCCGATGAGCCCGGATTTGCCAACGAGAAGGGCACCACGGGCCCCGATGGCATCTCGGACACGCTCATCGGCAAGGCCACCGCGCCCCTACCCTGGTCGGCCGAGCTTGAGCGTCGCCTGCGCGCGGCACTGGGCGAGCGCTACCTGGCCGAGCTCCCGCACCTGTGGGACCGCGAGCCGGCCGGCGCGCACGTACGCCACGTCTATATGGACATCGCGAGCACCCTCTATAAGGAGTGCTTCTGCGACCAGCTCGGAGACTGGTGCCGCGCGCGCGGCGTGCAGTACATCGGCCACGTTATCGAGGACAAGGACTGCCACGCGCGCCTGGGCGTGGGCGCCGGGCACTACTTCCGCGCCGTGGGCGGTCAGGACATGGCGGGCGTCGACATCGTGATCAACCAGCTGGTACCCGGCATGGACCGCGGCCTTCACAGCTACGGACGCGGCGTGTGGGACCTCGAGTTCTATAACTACGTGCTGCCCAAGCTGGGCTCCTCGGCAGCACACCTCGACCCCAAAAAGCAGGGGCGCTGCATGGCCGAGGTCTTTGGCGCATTTGGATGGCACGAAGGCCTACGCGAGATGAAGTGGATCGCCGATCATTTTTTGGTGCGCGGCGTCAATTGGTTTGTGCCGCATGCCTTTAGCATGGCCGCCTTCCCCGACTGGGACTGCCCGCCGCATTTCTATGCGCATGGCCAAAACCCCCAGTTTGCACACTTTGGGCAGCTTATGAGCTACATGAACCGTACGGCGAGCCTGCTGAGCGGCGGGCGCGCAACGACCCCGGTGGCGCTTCTCTACCATGCGGACGCCGAGTGGGCAGGCGAGGCGAACTTTATGCAGCATGCCGCCTCCGAGCTTATGCGCGCGCAGGTCGACTTTGACATCGTGCCGGCAGAGGCATTTGAGGACGCAGGGCGCTATGCCGTTGAAATTGCCGCAGACGGTAGCGGCTTTAGCGTGAACGGCCAGGCATACCGCTGCCTGGTGATGCCCGGAGCCGAGTTTGTCGGCGAAGCCGTGCTCGACTTTGCCGCGCGTGCCGCAGCCGCAGGTGTTGCCGTGTACGCGCTGGATGAGTTGCCGAACAAGCGCTACGACGGTGACACTGCAGGTCGCGAGGGCTTTGCCTCCCTGGATGCAGCCGCGGTCGCCGGCATCAAGCTCCTGGCGACCACCGAGCTCGCAGACACACTTGCCGACGCCGGTATGCAGACCGTGGTTTGTGCCGAGTCCCAGCCCTGGCTGCGCGCACTGCGCTACGAGCGGGCGGGCGAGACCTATCTGATGCTCGTCAACGAGCATCCCAAGCAGGGTATCTCCACTCAGATTGCGCTTGCCGATGGCATACCCGTTGCAGGCGCGCGCCTCGACCTGCTCAACGGCACCGATCCCGCCGCCTTTGACGGCACGCTCGAGCTGGCTCCCTACGAGAACTGCATCGTGGTCCTTGGGGCTACAGGTTCCGCCGGCGCGGCAACTGCTGGAGACGAAGCCACATGCGTCGACGAGCCCTGGGCGGTTGCCTTCTCTGCCCCTGGTACCGATGCCTTTGGCGAGTCTGTTGAGCTTGCAGACCTGCACGACCTTTCCTCGGCCGAGTTCCCCGGCAAGGCCGGCACGTTCCGCTACCAGGCCTCCTTTGTCCTGGGCGAAGCGGCCAGCCGCGCTGTCATCGACCTTGGGGAGGTCTTTGAGACCGCAACCGTCACCCTCGACGGCAAATCCCTCGGCACCCGCATCTGTCCGCCTTACCGCTTTGAGGCCGCCGCACTTTTAGCCGGTGAGCACGCGCTCACGATCGATATCATCAACACCCTCGACCACGCCGTCCCCGACGTGTTCGGCATGACCGAGCCCTCCGAGCCCAGCGGTCTCTTGGGGCCCGTACGCGTGCTCGGGTAACGCCCCGGGCGCAAACGGCCCAACAAGGACAGCGCCCCTATGTTGAGCCCGCACAGCGTCGAGCGGTCCGTCGTTCATAGACCGGCGGACCAAAACTCCCAGCCAAGCCGAACGTTTTATTTATCGCTATGATTGGTTTATCGCGACGCAAACGCATAGGAGCCATATGGATATCAGGCGAAAGATCACGCAGGGCAAAAGCCTCACCCCCACCGAGCAACAACTTGGGCGAACGGCCCTCGCCATGGGCGAGGATGTGCGCGGGCTTTCCATTAAGGAATTTGCCGCGTGCGCCAACGTTTCGGTCGCGAGCGTGCACCGCTTTTGCAAAAAGCTCGGCCTCGAGGGATTCAAAGACCTCAAGGTCGAGCTCATCCGCCAGGCGACCGAGGCGGGCAACCGGCGCGACGTGGACATCAACTTTCCCTTCGATGCCACCTCCGCCCCTGCGCAGGTGATGGAGCGCATGGAGGGGCTCTACCAGACCACCTTGGCCGAAACGCAGGAGCTGCTCGACCCTGCACAGCTCGACCACGCCGCCAAGCTCATCATGCGCGCCGGCACCGTGGACATCTACACGGGCTCGCATAACCTGTATCCAGCGGGAATGTTCCGCGATCGCCTGCTTTCCGCCGGCAAAAGCGCGACGTGCCACGACAGCGTCGAGGCGCAGGTGCGCACGGCGCTCGCCTCGGGTCCCGACCATGTGGCAATCGTCATCTCCTACAGCGGCCTTGCCCCCAACCTCAAGGAGATCTTGCCGATCCTTAGCAGTCGACATGTCCCGGTCATCGTCATCGGCACGCCGTACTGTGCCCGCATTCACCCCGGCTTTGCCGCCTATCTCACGGTAAGCGACCACGAGAGCATGACGCACCGCATCACGCAATTCGCCAGCCATATCGCCGTGCAATACGTACTCGATTCGCTCTATAGCAGCTACTTTGCCAAAGATTACGCCCGCTGCTCCGAGTTCTTAGAGCGCTCGTTCCCCTACACCCGCCTGCCCGGACTCAAGTAGCGACGAGCGTGGATTTTTGGACACTCAGATAACGAGCGTGGATAATCTCCCACTTTGAGCCTGCATGCGGCCCAAAAACGGGAGATTATCCACGCTCATTTTGGGTCCCCCGGGAACGCATGAGGAGGGCGGATAGACAGCCGTTATTTGCGAGGCGTCAGCGACGTAAAGAGTCCGTGTTGGTTGCAGTAAAGATATATCCTGCCGCGCCCGGTAATATGGAAGCGCGGCTGCACCGATTGCTCTGGATAGAGCTTCTTAAAGCAGATGCCGTCCATAGTCGCATATGCCACAAAGCTAATGTAGTGATCCTTGGTCATTGGATGATCGAGCGTGACGTACCAATCGTCCTCGATGCGCTCGATGGAAAAGGCGTGGTCCGCGTCCGGCTCTTCGGCCTCCTGGGGAAACATCGTGGAGCCACAGCAGCTAAAGCTGCCTTCTCCGAGCGCGTGCACAACGTTTCCGCAGATAGGGCAAACGTAAAAGACGCCTTTGAGCATATTGCCTGCACGGTTGGCGTTGGCCCGAATGTCACCAGCCAAAAGCTCAGCCACGCTTATGCCGAGTCTCTGGGCCAAAGGCTCAACGAGGGAAATGTCGGGAAGGCCGCGGCCGGATTCCCACTTGCTGACGGCTTTATCGGTCACGCCAAGGCTTTCCGCCAGGGCGCGCTGGGTGAGGCCGCGCTCTTCGCGCAGCTGCTTGATGGCATGCGCTGCCAAAAAAGTATGGGAGGCATTGGTTTGCCGTGTCTGGTTCATGGGCTGTCCAATCAAATTGAAGAAATGGAGTGAACCGGTTCGACAGTCAGTATCCATTTGAAGGCCAGGCTCGACAACCTACGCTGCGTAGACATGCGCCAATCGAACGAGCGCGGTTTTTTGGACACTCATCCTGAGTAGTCATTTAAGAACGTCCCCAATGACTACTCATTTATGTCTGTCCCCAATGACTGGGCAACGGCAGCGAGAGCCCCGAGGTGACGCATAATTTCTTTCGCAAATTGACAACCGCATAGCGGAACACGGCCC
>NZ_QRVE01000009.1 GCF_003462685.1 Collinsella sp. AF23-4AC
GCGCAAAATGGATTCTAAAAAACACCTTGCCAAATAGGAGCGTCAGGACGCAAAGAGGCTCCGCAGCGCGAAGCGCGATGCGGAGCCTCTTTGCATGTCCGAGGACGTTCCGGAGAGAAGCCCCGTCACGCCCCCGGATTCCCGGTGGGAGTTCTAGACCTTGTCGGCCTTAGTACATACCGCCGCCCTGCTGACCAGCGGTAGCAGCAGCGATAGCGTCCTCAAGCTGAGTGTTCTTGGGCACATCGGAGACGGTGGCCTCGGTGATGAGAATCAGGCTGGCAACAGAAGCAGCGTTCTGCAGGGTGACGCGGCTGACCTTGACGGGGTCGAGGACGCCCATCTCGATCATGTCGCCCCACTCGCCGTTGGCAGAGTTGAGACCCTGGCCGGCAGGCAGCTCGGCAACCTTGTCGACCACGACGGCGCCCTCAAAGCCAGCGTTCTTGGCGATGGTAGCGACCGGAGCGGTCAGAGCCTTCTTGACGATATCGACGCCGATCTTCTCCTCGGGGTCGTCGATCTCGACAGCATCGAGCGCAGGAGCAGCGTCCATGAAGGCGACGCCACCGCCGGCGACGATGCCCTCCTCGACAGCAGCGCGGGTAGCCTGCAGGGCGTCCTCGACGCGATGCTTAATCTCCTTGAGCTCGGACTCGGTAGCAGCGCCGACCTTGATGACGGCAACGCCACCGGAGAGCTTGGCCAGGCGCTCCTGGAGCTTCTCACGGTCGAAGTCAGAGGTGGTGTTCTCCATCTCACCCTTGATCTGAGCGATACGAGCGTCGATGGCCTCCTTGGAGCCAGCGCCGCCGACGACGACGGTGTTGTCCTTGGAGATGGTGACGGACTTAGCGGTACCGAGCATATCGGCGGTGATGTCAGCGACCTTCACGCCCAGCTCGTCCAGGGCAGCCTGGCCACCGGTGAGGACGGCGATGTCCTCGAGGATGCGCTTGCGGCGGTCGCCGTAGCCCGGAGCCTTGACGGCGCAGACGTTGAGGGCGCCACGGATCTTGTTGAGAACCAGGGTAGGCAGAGCCTCGCCGTCGATGTCCTCAGCGATGATGAGCAGGCCACGGCCAGCGCGCTGGACAGCCTCGAGAACGGGCATAATGTCCTGAACGCTGGAGATCTTCTGGTCGGTGATGAGGATGTACGGATCCTTCATCACGGCCTCCATGCGGTCGTTATCCGTGACGAAGTAAGCGGAGACATAGCCCTTGTCGAACTGCATGCCCTCGACGGTGTCGATGGTAATGTCGAACGTCTGGGAATCCTCGACGGTGATTACGCCGTCCTTGCCCACGACCTCCATAGCCTCGGCGATCTTCTCGCCGACCTCGGGGTCACCGGCGGAGATGGTACCGACGGAAGCGATCTGCTCCTTGGTCTCGACCGGCTTGGCCTGCTTCTTCATCTCGGCGACGGCGGCGTTGACGGCCTTGTCGATGCCGCGACGAATGGCCAGCGGGTTGGCGCCAGCGGCGACGTTGCGCAGGCCGTCGTTGACGATGGCCTGAGCGAGCAGGGTTGCGGTGGTGGTGCCGTCACCCACGGTGTCGTTGGTCTTGGTGGCGACCTCCTTCACCAGCTGGGCACCCATGTTCTCGATGTTGTCCTCGAGCTCGATCTCCTTGGCGACGGAAACGCCGTCGTTGGTGATGGTCGGGGCACCGAACGTGCGCTGCAGCGCAACGTAGCGACCCTTGGGGCCCATGGTGACGGTAACGGCGTCGGCCAGAGTGTTGACGCCCTTGGCAAGCTTAGCGCGGGCATCGGTGTTGAACGTAATGTTCTTTGCCATGGTAGGTAATCCTCCAAAAGAAATGTGACTCGCGTCGCCGCTTCCGAGTCCTATGCGGCGGACGCGTTCAAAGACGAATCAGAGATTCTGACGAGACTAGGCCTCAACGACGGCATAGATGTCGTCGGCGCGCATCAGCAGATACTTCTCGCCGTCGACCTTGACCTCGTTGCCACCGAACTTACCGTAGATGACGACGTCGCCGACCTGAACGTCCATGGGGATGCGCTCGCCCTTGTCGTTGACCTTACCGGCGCCAACGGCAACGATGGTGCCGCGCTGCGGCTTCTCCTGAGCGTTGCTGGCGATGTACAGACCAGAAGCGGTCTTCTGCTCGGCCTCGTCGGGCTTGACCAGGACGCGATCTGCAAGCGGCTTCAAAGACGACATGCTTGTTTCCTCCTTTTTGGGCCGCGCGGTTATACCACGCGAATTAACCCTTTTTGTTTGCGTACGCGTTGAATGGTACCCACGAATGGCGGGTTATACAACACAGAGTCAAAAAATCTTATTTTTTGGCACTTAGATTTTCTGAATGCCGGGGGATAACTTAGCGGTGGCTCCCGTGTGGCTCCGGAAGGGCGGGGCATAAGGTTTCCTGCTCGGGCAGTCCTGCTCGCACGAAGGCCACATTAAGTGGCCTTCGGCTCGTGCGGAACTCGCGATAAACCTTATGCCCCGCCCTTCCGGAGCCACACGGGAGCCAGGTTAACTAATTCGGGCCCGGTATTCAGAAAAGTCAGTGCAGCAAAATGGCGATGCAGATGGTGCGAATAAGAAAGGGGCACGTTGCTGAAACGTGCCCCTTATGAGTGGGGTATGAGGCTAGCGTTCGTAGATTAAGTTGCCTGCCAGGTAGGTGGCCTGAACCTTGGTGGCCTGGAGGTCTTGAGGGTCAACGGTGAGCGGGTTTTGGTCCAGGACTACCAGGTCGGCGTACTTGCCAGGCTCCAAGCTGCCGAGGTTTTGCTCGTCGCCCGCTGCGTACGCGCTACCCAGGGTGTAGTTGCGCAGGGCCGTTGCCGCATCGATGCGCTCGCTCGGTAACCAGCCGCCCTCGGGCCAGTGGCTTTTGGGGTCCTGGCGCGTGATAGCCGTGTAGAGCACGTTCATGCTGGTAACAGCTGTGATGGGGCTGTCGGTACCGAAGGCTTGGCGAATGCCGCGCTGCTTATAGGTTGCGAACGGCCACATGATGCGGCTGCGCTCCAAGCCCAGGTCGCGCTCCGGACCACCCGGGTCGAGCGTGATATGGCAGGGCTGGCTCGAGGCAACCACGTCGAGCTTGCGCAGGCGGTCGATGTCCTTGGGCAAGAGGTTCTCCAGATGCTCGAGCGTGTTATGACCGTGCTGGGGCAGGCCGTACAGGTCGGCCGCTTCCTCGAAGATATCCAGCGCGGCATGAATCGCACCGTCACCAATGACGTGGATGCGCACGGTGTGACCGCGCTCCGCGGCCGCCAGAACCAGTTTGCGCATGCGCTCAGCCGGAACCGTCAGACGGCCCTGGTCGCCCGGGAAGCGCGGATTGGTATAGGGCTCGGTGAGATATGCCGTGTGTTCGCTCGACACGCCATCGAAGAACTGCTTAAAACCAGGCGCCGAGAGCAGCGCGTTGTTCGCGTAGCGGGTCTGGAGTTCTTCCAAGCGCGATTGGTCATCCAGCAGTGTGGGGAATAGATGGGCTCGGATGCCCAGTTTGCCGGCTACCTGCAGTTTGTCGTAGACGTCGTCGCGGATAAAATCGCAGCCCGGCATGGGCATGAGCGACATATCGCAGATCGAGGTGATGCCCTGCTCGGCCATACGCCTCATTTGATCGGCGTAAGCGCTTGCAATGCGATCCTCCCCCAGCCACTCAAGGCAGCGCGGTAGCAGCTGCATGGCAGCCGCCTCGTGAGCAATGCCCGTGAGCTCGCCGTTTGCATCCTTGTCGTATCTGCCGCCCGCTGGCGGCTCGCTGTCGCGTGTGACGCCGAGCGCCTCGAGTGCGCGGCTGTTGAGCCAAAGCGTGTGCCCGTCGCCCGAATACATAACGCAAGGACGATCGGGGAATGCCGCATCGAGCGACGCCTTGGTTGGATGCTCGGGCGGGTCCCAACGGTAATCGCGCCAGCCCTGCGTCACAACCCAAGCGTCGTCGGGCAGGTCCTGGGAAAACTCGAGCGCATGTTGCACCAGCGCCGCCTCGGACGTGCCCATATCCATGAGCATGTACGGCGAGGAACCGACCGAGGTATGGAAGAAGTGCAGATGAGCGTCATGGAAACCGGGGCAGACAAACTGCTCGCCGTAGTCGATAACCGACGTGGCGGCGGGAGCGGCGGCGATCACGTCATCGGGCGCACCGACTGCGACGATACGGTCGCCTGCGACGGCAATCGCCAGCTCGCGGGCGGTATCGATGCCGTCTTGCGCGGTAAAGACGTTCTTGGAGCGGATAATCCGATCGATATGTTGCATGGGCATCCCCATCTCTGGCAGGAAATTCAACACCCCCGAGTGTACTCCCCCGCCCTTGTAACAAAACCCCAAGCGGCAAACGGCAACTTTACCAGCCCTAGCGGCAGGTGGCATACTGGAGAGAGCCTGTACGATTTTGCGATCAACCCAGCAAGGAGCAAATCGACCATGACGAAGACCAAGGCACAGCAGATTATGGCGGCGACCGAGGCTCGCGCGGCTGGCGACGTCACCGCAGCCATCAAAGATATCGCTACCGAGTTTGAACCCTATATCATCAAGCAGCGCCGGCACTTCCATAAGCACCCGGAGCTGAGCCTTGCCGAGGAGCGCACGACCTCCGACATCGCCAACCAGCTCGACGCCATGAATATCCCCTATGAGCGTCCCCTTAAGACGGGTCTGGTGGCGACCCTTCGCGGCACCGCGCCCGACGCCTACCGCGAGGACGGTACGCCGCGCCGCCGCATCCTACTGCGTGCGGATATCGACGCCCTGCCTGTCACCGAGCAGACCGGCGAGGAGTTCGCCAGTGTCAACGAGGGCTGCATGCACGCCTGCGGCCATGACTGCCACATCGCCATGATGCTCGGCACGCTGCAAATCCTGCGCCATATGACCGACGACATTCACGGCGAAGTCCGCATCGTCTTCCAGCCCAGCGAGGAAAACGGCCAGGGCGCCAAGCTCATGATCGGCACGGGTGTGCTCGACGGCGTCGATGGCGCCTACGCCGCGCACATCTGGAGTGAGGTCGACGCCGGCACCGTGAGCTGCGAGCCCGGACCGCGCATGGCCAATACCGACTGGTTCCGCATCGACGTCCGCGGCACCTCATGCCACGGCGCCATGCCCCAGCGCGGCCACGACGCCGTTATGGTTGCCGCCGAGATCGTCAACGCCCTGCAGACCATCGTTTCGCGCGAGATCAGCCCCTATGAGCCGGCTGTCATCACCGTCGGCGAGCTGCACGGCGGCACCGCGCGCAACGTTATCGCCGGCACGGCCTACCTCGCCGGCACGGTGCGCACCTACGGCGATTCGACCCACGAGGAAATGCCGGAGCTTATGCGCCGCATTGTGGAGCATACCGCGGCCGCCTTGGGCGCCGAGGCAGAGCTCACTGACTACACCATCGCCAACTACAAGGTCGAAAACGAGGTCGCCTCGAGCGAGCGCTGCCGTCAGGCTGTAATCAAATGCCTGGGTCCCACCGGTCAAGGCCATTACCGCGGCACGCTTTCGGGCGAGGATTTTTCGGAGTACCTGCGCCGCGTACCGGGCGTGCTCGCCTTTGTAGGTACGCGCAACCCCAAGATCGGCGCCACGTACGCCCAGCATTCCTGCTTTTACAAGATTGACGAGACCGTGCTGGCAAAGGGTTCCATGGTGGCCTCCCAGTATGCTATCGACTTTTTGGCCGAGCCCACGCAAGAGGAGCTCGACGGCCCCGCGATTAGCGCGGTCGCCGAAACCAACCCCGATCTGGCCGCCAAGTTGCGCTCTGCCAAGGCGACGACCGCCGAGGCTCGCGACGCCATCCATGATGCCCGAACGGCTCGCCATGCCGCGATCAAGGGCATCCACGACGCACGCGCTGCTGCACGCCGCGAGGAGAAGCACGACGAGTAATCGATTCGCTGGCATCTCGCAGTCATAGCCACACCGCGATGTCAAAGCGGGGGCGGACGTTTCGACACGTCCGCCCCCGCTCATTTGTCAAGCGCTATTTCTAGCCCGTCCCCAAATAGCAGGCGGCGTGGCTACTCGTCCTGAGGCTCCTCGTCGGAGCTTGGCTCGGACGCCGGCTCAGGTGCAGGTGCCGGCTCAGGCACAGGCTCAGGCTCAGGCTCAGGCGCAGGCTCGGGCTCAGATGCCGTCTCAGGCTCGGGTGCCGGTTCAGGCTCGGGCGCCGGCTCAGGCTCGGTCGCGGGAGCGGGTGCAGGTGCCGGCGAAGCATCCGGAGCACCGTAACCCGAAGGAGCGGACTTCTTCTCGAAGGGCAACACAAAAGTCAGGACGTCGTCCTTATCCTCATCGGCCCACTCGCTTGCATAGCGTGCGACCCAATAGCCAACGGCACGGTGCTTGAGCATCTTGCCAAAGACCGTAAGAAATACGGTGACGAAAGCGACCAGCACCAAGAACAGCGCGAGCGTGACGCCACCGCCGGTAACAATTGCCTCAATACCCGTAGGACGATAGTAGTAGCTATACATACCGACAGAGGCAATGGCGCCAAAGACGACCGTCAAGATCCATGTGACAACGTTGGCGACCAGGCCCGTCAAAAACTCGGGAAGGAACGAAGCACAGAACAGCTTGGTCTTGTTGTGCTTAAACGCCGCCCAGACCTTATCGAGCGAAAACGCGCTCTCGACGCGACCGGTCACCGCAAAGTGCATCACGGCGATGTCGGCGAACATCTTAAAGAAGACACCCAGAATCGCCGAGGCAATTAGCGCCAGGACAAGCAGGCCGAGCGAACCGAACAGCGCAGCCTCGAGCGCATAAGAGCCGTAATAAGAATACGAGCCCGCGGCGCCAATTACCACGCCCTCCACCAGCGAAAGCACTACACCGATAACGGGAATGGCAGCGATAACCTCGAGCACGCCCGAAATAACGCTCGAAAAGACTCCGAGACCAAACGACGTGGAACGCATGAGTGGACGGTCCATGCCGTCATCGACCTTGAGCGAAAGATCACGACCCCACTCGATGCCAAAGCCCGAACCGCACACACTCGCAATGCAAGCTGCCAAAAAGCCGATGGCAGCCGCAATGCCGCCAATAACGGGAATAAACAACACGAGCACCGACACAACGCAAATCAGCGCCGGCAAAAACGCGATTTGGCATACACGCTGAAGCACGCCCGGAGTCTTGGTCATATCTTGGAACGCCTGAGCCACACAGCCCTTTGGCGCATTCGCCACGGGCGGTTGCGGAACAAACTGCTGGGGCTGAGGCTGTCCCTGGGGAGCGGGGCCAGCGGCACCGGCATTAGGAGCACCACACACGCCGCAGAACTTGTCGTTATCGCCCATGGGGGCGCCACACTGCGAGCAGAACATAGAATCATCCCTTCGTATCTTGAACGAATCACTTGGATCGCAAACGATGTCTTTAGCATCATTATTGCCCAATGTGGGGTCAAATACTCAAAGATGACCGATTTGCAAGGTACACGGCGCCAGCAGGCGGTTCGTTGAATACGTCTGTGCTAGTTCGTTCCGCGGAAGCCCTTGCCGACGATCTCGGAGCTGTCGACGATCGTGATAAAGGCACCTGGATCGACTTCGCGCGCATAGCGGCGCAGTTGCACGGCCTCGCGACGGCTCAGCACGCTCATGATCACCGTCACACACTTGCCCGAGAAGGCACCGTAGCCGCGGCTGATGGTCGCCGTGCGGTTGAGATGCTTGACGATAAACTCCTCGACCTTAAGGGGCTCGGAACAAATGACCGTGCAGACTTTGCGCAGGTGAATGCTCTCAATGGCTTTGTCGACCACAAGCGTCTTGGCAAACAGGCCGAGCACGCAATACAGACCGACACGCGGGCCGTACAAGAAGGCCGCGATGGTCACGATACCGATATCGACCAGCAGCAGGGCGCGGCCAATCTCGAGCGTGGTGCGACGCTTGAGGATCATGGCAAGAATGTCCGTGCCACCCGTCGAGGCGCCGATGTCAAAGACAATAGCGCTGCCGAGCGCCGGCAAGATGACGGCAAAGCACAGGTCGAGCCACATATCGCCCGTCATCGAGACATCGGTCGGAATAAAGAGCTCAAACAGCGAAACATAGGCGGACAGCGCAAACGAGGCGAAGACGCTCCACAGGATTGCCTTGCGCTCCAAAAAGATAAAGCCCAAAACGACGAGAACCGCGTTAATAATCCACATAAAGACGCCGACGGGCAGGGTCGGGAACAGCGTGGACAAAATGACCGACACGCCCGAGGTACCGCCGAAAGCAAAGTGATTAGGGGTTTTAAACGCAACGATGGCAAAGGCCGTAAGAATCAGGCCCAGATTGAGCTCGGCGAAAAAGCGCGGAAAGCCCGGCTCCTGGCTGCGCTTTTGACCGGCACGCTCGCCGCGCTCGATATCGGTGCGATCAACCACGCGCTCCATCGGCACCACGGGAGGACGATGCACCTCCTCGGCAGCACGCGATGCCGCCTCTGCCGCAGCGGCCTCAATCGCCCATGCCTTGCTTTCTGTTTCGTGCTCGTCAGCCATTACGGCAACCCCTCGTTAACAATTTGGAAACAATGTGCCCATTAGGGTAACGCGGAACGCGACGATTGCAACCCCTAGTTAGACGAGCGGTATGCCTACATCGGGGGGCATACAAATAACGGCCGGCCACGCTTTTGCTTGCGCGGTCGGCCGTTTAACGTTTTCGCAGATAAAACCTGCCAAAACAAACCTGTCCCTATTTGGCAGGCTACTCGTGCTGGTTGGTACGGTGCTCGTACTCCTCGGGGGTGATGACGTCCTCGATGCGCAGGTTGACGCCCGCCACCTCAAGGCCGGTCATCGTGGCAAGGCGCTCAGTGACGCGCGCCTTGACATCGTCGAAGATCGCGGGCGCATAGGCGCCGTACTCGATAATGACGGAGATGTTGACGACCACGCGATTATCGTCGGTGACCTCGACCGTCACGCCCTTGGTCAGATTCTCGGCACCAAACTGCTCCTGCACAAAATGCATGAGGTTACCCTTCATGCCCAAGACGTGCGGCACCTCGCGAGTGGCCATGGCAACGATCTTCTCGATCACACCGTTGGAATAGGTCAGCGAGTCCTCGGACTCGTCCGCTTCCTCGTCGTCCTCATCCTCATCGGACTCGGCCTCGACAAGAGCCTCGTCCTCGAGCGTCACGTCCTCGGCCTCGGCGGTGACGGTCTCGTCTGCCTCGAGCTCGGTATCGGCCACATCGACCTTCGTATTAAAAGCCATGGTTCCTCCTTATGCCTGCCGCGGATGCGACAGTCGAATACATATTAGCGGCCGCTAAACAGACGGCCGAAGAAGTTGACGATCCCGTTTTCGCCATCGCGAATCTGGCCGATCACAGCCCCGATCAGCACGAAGAATGCGATGACCAGCGTGTCCCACAGGCCGAGCGTGAGCACCAGCACCGCGAGCACAAAACCCGCGACGGCGCCGAGCGTGGTGTTGGGATGGCGAACGGCATAGCTCCAGATAGCCGCCCCCGTGCCCTTGATGAGACCCATAGCCTCGTCAAAATCCGCGGCTGCCGCGTCTTGTAACTCGGTTGCCTCTGCTTTGGAATCAACAGGTTCGCTCGCCGGTGTGGCGCTCTGGTCAATCGTCAGGCGCGGCGTACGAGCGGTCTTATCTTGATTGGTATCACTCACCGGAAACCTCCACGGTCTGGACGGTAGTCTTGGACGGCAAAAAACGGACGCGCGTGGTCGTACCCGGCGTGCCGAGCATGGTATCGCAGGCCTCCTCGATACGCTGCTGCATCGCGGTAGCCAGAGATGCCACGTCCTTATCGTCAAGCGCGATAGCCTCGACCTTAAAACGGATGTGCGAATCGTCGGGGCCTTGGACGCGGGCCTCGACATGCTCGACCATCACGCGGTCGTCGCGCTCGGCAGCAGCCCTGGCGCACGAAGAAAGCGCCGCAAGGGTAACCTCGATATTGCGCTCCCCCGCCGGATGCACGCAGGACGGCTCGCGACGGGCGAACATCAGGCGGAAAAAGCTCAGCAGTACGCCAAGCGCCACGACGCCGGCGCACACCGTCACGACGATGCGCGGCATGGGGTCGCGCATCAGCAGCATAAAGCGATACGTATACGGCCCCCAAAACTGGCAGACAAGCGTACCCAGCGCCACGATGGTGGCGGCAAGATACACGATCGCTAGGGCTCGTTTGAGTACGCGCACGCGGCGCTCCCTTCAAATCTCGGCTCTCGAAATGCAAAACGGTTCGCATCATTATAAAAGAGCCGGGTCCGGTGCTCTACGCACGCGGATCCGGCTCATCTATTCCACGAGGCTTGCATGCTCGCTTCATTATGCCCAGATATGCACGGCTTAACCCGTGCGGGCGCTACTCCTCCTCGAGGGCAGCGATGACCTCGTCGGTCATGTCCATGGTGCTGTAAACATCCTGGACGTCGTCGAGCTCCTCAAGACGGTCGATGAGGCGCTGGACCTTCTTGGCGTCGGCGCCGGAGACCTCGGTCGGGGTGGTCGGGACCATGGTGGTCTCGGAGCCCTTGACCTGGACGCCCTGCTCCTCGAGCGCCTTGGAGACAGCCATGACCTCGTTGGCAGTAGTCCAGACGATCCACTCCTCGCCGGCGTCCTCGTAGTCTTCGCCACCGGCCTCGGCAATGGCCATCATGAACTCATCCTCGTCACCGGCAGCACCGTTGGCGATCATGGTCTCCTTCTTGGCGTTCTCGTCCAGGATCTCCTTGGCAACGACGATCTGGCCCTTGCGCTCAAACTGGAAGGCGACGGAGCCGGAAGTGCCCAGGTTGCCACCAGCGTGGGAGAAAGCGGAACGGACATCGGCGGCGGTACGGTTGCGGTTGTCGGTCAGGCAGTCGACGTAGACGGCGACACCGGCGGGACCGTAGCCCTCGTACACGATGTTCTCGTAGACGGCGGCGTCAGCACCCGAACCAAAAGCCTTGTCGATAGCGGACTTGATCTTGTCCTTAGGCATGGACTGAGCCTTGGCCTTGGCAACGGCAGCGGCGAGGCTGGCGTTGTTCTCGGGCAGCGGGTCACCGCCGAGACGGGCAGCAACGGTGATGTTGCGGCTGAGCTTGGAGAAGAGGGCGGAACGCTTGGCGTCCTGCGCGCCCTTACGATGCTTGGTTGTGGCCCACTTAGAGTGTCCGGACATACGTGTCTCCTATCGGTTTCGACCTAAAGCCCAGCGCAGATGCTCGGGCAATATAAACAAACGTCGTTATGATATACCTACTGGCCTGCGAGATAAACCCCAAAATGAAGGCGTCGTGATGATGCCACCCTTTGATGCAAAGTAACCTGATCCCAATGCACCAAGTTAGGACCAGAGGAAGTCGCTGCGGGTGACGGTGGCGCCGATGGCGAAGGGCATGCAGGCGATGGCCGGATACAGGTAGCGCATGTAGGTCGAGCCGTTGCACGGGCCAATCAGGCACACAGCGAGCACGCCCAACAGCGGCACCCAGATCGCCAGCGCACGCCATGAATGACGACGCAGCAGGTAGACCACCACGGCGATCATGATCCACACATAGGTGGCCGAGCTCATGGTGAGCGAGATAAACGGGATGCGTTGCACCGCCACACGGTATAGGTTGATCAGATGGTCACACCAGCGCACCACGTTGCTGTCAACCGGATGGAAGTCGAAGTACTTGAGATTATCGGGGCGCGCCATAATCTCGGCACTGCGTGCCGTGCTGTAGACCCATGCATCGCGCGCGCTCGGATAAAAATAACCATAGTAGTTATTGATAAGCGCCGAGATATAGCACTCGGGATCCTTCTTAAACATCTGAGCCCATACCTCAAAATAGGCATCGATGTCCTCCTGCGAGGCGTACTCGTTAAAGCAGTTCTTGACGGCATCGGACTTGTCGGGGTTGTAGCGGCGACCCAGGTTCTCGTACTTGAGTACGCGATCGATCACGGCACGCTCTTCGTCGGTCACCAAACCGTCGCAAGGAGCCTCCACGATGGTGCCGTCCTCCTTAACCGTGGGGTTGACGCCCGAGTTGAGGCCGTCGTGCTTTTGGACGAAACGAGCCGTCTGCTGGAACGGGATCGAGAGGATTTCGCGCTTGGAACCAGGCGTGATATCGTGCGCCGGCATAAAGACCTTGGTGAAGTACATATTAGAGGCAAGGCAGAGCGCGAGCACCGCGAGAACGCCAACCCAGCGGAAACGCGGGATGGCGCCCGAAGGCGCAGCACCAGTCTGCTTGGCTGCACGACGAGCCACATGCACGTCCCATACGCAAAACGCCGCCGCGATTACGCATGCCGCCAGGGGAAACACAAGGCCGCCGTTGCGCAGGAACGTGGAACCCATGGCGCCCAGAGCGAGCAGCAGCCAGTCGTGGCGCGCAAAGAGCACAGGGGCTTTCTCGCCCGCTCGCTCGACATTGGCATCACGACGGGGCAAGCCACATGCCACGAGCTTGACGGTCTGTACCAGCAGCACCAAAAACGCGTCGGCAAAGAGCACGTCTTTGGTGAGCAGGGCCGCGTAGTTGGAGCACATGGGCATAAACGCAAAGAACAGCAAGATCACGCCGCGGACCGGCAGGCTCACGCCCAGTTTGCGCAGCGACGAAATGGAATAGGCCATACAGGCGGCCGTGATGACAAATTGAGCGCAGGTATAGATGATGAGGCCCGCGTTAGCGCTGTTGAACAGCGAAAGCCCCAGCTGAACGCACGAGCCAATAATGGCCGTGTGCACTACGGGATGATGCCCGTTGAGCAGCACGTTGGGGTTGAGTAGGCGCAGGTAGTCGCTCGTGCCGTTGGGATAGTTAAACCACTGGCGAATCTGCGCGCCCGTATCTCCCATAAAAAGGCCAGGCAGCGAAGCGATGAGCGTGGGCGCCCAGGCGATCATAAGCACCAGGAAGGGCCCGGCAAAGGGATGGACCGAGAGCACGGCGTGAGTCACACGCCATACGCGGCCAAAGTGCGCCTCGGAAAACGGAATGCGCCGAGAGCTCAGCCAATCTAGACACTCAAAGGCAAGGTAGAAGGCAACGACCGCCAAGAGCATCCAGCCCGCGCCGCCAATCCAGGCGCAGATGATGCGGGCTTTGTCGCCAAGGACAATCTCGGCCGAGTCGGTGAGATCGTAGCTGCGGCCGAACACCATGCAGATGGCGAAGAACAGCGACGGCAGAATGATCGATGGACGCCAGGTGTCGCCACGGCCAAAGAACACGTAGCGAAACGGCAAGGTGAGCAGGCAGGCAAGCGCAAGCAGCATGACCGCGTCGGTATGACCGGCAAACGAGAGAAGCACCTCATAGCACACGTACAGCATACCCGAGGCTTTGGGGTCAATCGCCAAGACTGCGTTGCTCGATACCGGGGCGGGATCGATGGAAAACGCCGTGGTCGCCAACAGCGCGAGCAAAAATGCGATGAGCGTCTGCTTGGCGGGGTAGCGCTTAAACCAGACGATGCGGGCAGCGTCGCGCGCAGCCGTTGTGGAGAGATCGGAATCCTTCACAGTCCAAAGAGCCTTTCTAGAAACCTGCCAAAAAGGGACAGGTTTATTTTGGCAGGTTTTATCTGGGAAAACGTTACGGTTCTGTCATCGTTGCCCAGCGAACCACCACAAAGGCGCCTGTCCCCTTTGTGGTGGTTAGGCGTCGAGGTAGATGCGCTGGGGCTGGTTGCGGCGACGAGCAAAGATGATGAGCGCCAGGCCCGCGATTACGAGTGGCAGACTCAACAGCTGACCCATGGTGATGACGCCGCCCAGCAGATAGCCCAGCTGCGCATCGGGCACGCGCACAAACTCAATCAAAAAGCGAACGATGCCGTAGCCCATCACGAACACGCCCATAAACGTGCCCTGGGGCAGCAGCGGTTTTTTGCGGCTGAGCACCTGCAGAATGCAAAAGAGCACGATGCCCTCAAGAAATGCCTCGTAGAGCTGGGAGGGGTGACGCGGCATATCGCCCGCGGTGCCACCGAAGACCACGCCCCAGGGCAGATCGGTCGGCTTGCCCCACAGCTCACCGTTGACAAAGTTGGCACAACGGCCCAGGCACAAGGCCAGCGGCGCGCCGATGACGGCAAGGTCGGCAATGGTCCAGGCGTCGAGCTTATACATGCGGCACACGATGATGCCGCCGATAATGCCGCCGACCAGGCCACCGTGGAAGCTCATGCCGCCCTCGTTGGTGGCAAAGATCTCGAGCGGGTGCGCCCAGTAGTAGCCATCACCGTAAAAGACGACGTAGAACAGGCGCGCACCGATGATAAGGCCAAAGACCACGCCGACCACGACGCTCGTCAGGTCATCAATCGTAATGTCGAAGCCCCAACGACGCTGCGTGCGGTACATAACGACCGTCGTGAGCAGAGCGCCGACCACGTAGGCCAGGCCGTACCAGTAGATGGTGATGGGGCCCGCCGAGATCGCGACAGGATCAAGCATATGGTAGAAGTCGTTGAGCATGTCGACCCTCCTACTCCCTACATACAAATGCGGCCGCGGGCCTTGCGCTCGCAGCCGCATATTTGGGCGTAACGTCTATGCGGAGTATGCCGTCCGCAGCTTTCGCATCTTAGAACGGCGCATACTCGTCGTACAGGTCGTCGGTCTCACCGGAGGCATTGACCTGCTCCACGCGGGTAACGCCGGGCACATGCTCCTTCAGGATGCGCTCAATACCCATGGACAGGGTCAGCGAGCTCATGGGGCAGCCGGCGCAAGCGCCCTGCAGCTCCAGTTTGACGACGCCCTCGTCGTCAACGCCCACATACTCCATATCGCCGCCGTCGGCCTGCAGGTTGGGGCGAATCTCTTCAAGAACCTTCTTAAGCAGCTCTTCGTTAACAGCCACAGGGGCTCCTTTCTCACAATAACGCGGGCACGCCCGCGGACAGGGGCTATGTTACTACAGCCATGTACCCGCTTAGGCGCCAGCCATGCGTGCGGACACGACTTTCACGAGCGGTCAATTTGGGACGGGTCTCTTTTGGCTGTTTTGCCGCCAGCTGGCGTTGCCACGCGCTACTGCTGAGCCTGCCCCTCGGTGCCGATGTGAACATCGACGATAACCTGGCGGTAGCTGATGCCGCAGGAGTCGAGGATGCGGCGGCTGATGCGTCCGTCATCGGTGTCGGCGTACTTGTTGTCCAGGTAGACAACCTCGCCCACGCCCACCTGCGCCAAAATCTTGGCGCAGTCGTGGCACGGGAACAGCGTGACGTAGACCGTGGAACCCTCAAGATCTTTGAGCGAGCCACGGTAGTTGAGCACGGCGTTTGCCTCGGCATGCACCACGTAGTTGTGCTTGTCCTGCAACGGGTCGTCGCTCGTGCCCCACGGGAAAAAGTCGTCGTTGAGCGCCGAGGGCGTACCGTTGTAGCCCACCGAAAGGATGCGGTGGTTGGTGCTGGCGATGCACGCGCCCACCTGCGTGTTGGGGTCCTTACTGCGGCGCTGCGCGGCGATGGCCACGCTCATAAAGAACTCGTCCCAGCTAATGACGTCCAGGCGCTTGCCTGACGAAGTTTGATGAAGATCGTCCGACATGGCAGACACCTCCGTAATCGCAATAGTTTGACCCATTGTAGCAGGTGAAAGGTGGGCGTTTGTCCCACCGGCGCCCTCACATTTACACGCGGCGGGGCTTTTGGTTGATGCGGTAGAGCTCGGCGAGACCCCGCAGCGTCAGCGCGTCGTCTACCGTCATGCTGTGGCCGACCAACGCCGCGAGCGCCTCGGCGTCGTCGCCGGTAATGACGATGGGCACGCTGCCCTCCCCCGCCGCCTTGGTCGAGCGCATCTCGGCTAGCACCATGTCGAGCATGCCGTCGATGCGGGCCACCTCGCCCAAGACCACACCCGAGCGCATGGCCTCGCGCGTGTTGCGACCGATCACATGCGTGGGCGCCGAGGGCTCGACCTGTGGCAGACGCGCCGCAGCGGCCGAGAGCGAGCGAGCGCCAAGCGCCAAGCCCGGCGCGATGACGCCGCCGACAAAGGTACCGTGCGCGTCGATGACCTCGATATTGGTCGTCGTGCCCAGGTCGATCACGATGCACGGAGAGCCGTAGACGGCACGGGCCGCCACGGCGTCGGCGATGCGGTCGGGGCCGATCTCGGCCGGGTCGTCGTAGTGGACGGGCATGCCGGTCTTGAGGCCCGGCCCCACGGTGAGCACGCGCCCCGTGCAGGTGCGGGAAAGCGCCGCCTTCCACGGGCGCTCGAGCGCCGGCACCACGCAGCTCAGCACGGCCGCCGTGGGCACGAGCGCGCCGGGCATGCCCGCATCGGCCGCCAGCGCGGCCATGACTTGAGCGAGACGCATACGCGCTTCGTCGGCCGTAATGCTCGACGGCGTCGTGATCTCGCACGTCGCAAGCGGACATTCCTGCGCCGCGGCCGAATCCTCGGCAAACAGGCCAAAGCGAATGAACGTGTTGCCCACGTCGACCGTCAATATATATGCGCACCCATTAAGCATCGTCGGCGCTCCTTTCGTCTGCCCAGCAGTATATCGCCTACCTAAACCAGTCATCCCAAAATGACTAGCTTGCGGCTATACTGGTGCGCGGTCGCGCGCGAGCTCACGCGGCGGCCCTTGGTAACCCGACTTCCCGCGCCGTATCCGTAACGGCGCTCCCGGGGGAAGCGGATATACGCAAAGGAGTTTTATATGAGCAATCCCTCGAACCGCGCTTCGATGCGCGGGCAACTCACGCTGCGCGGCGTCGTCATCGGCGTCCTTGGTTGCGTGATCATCACGGCAAGCTCGGCCTACACGGCCCTCAAGATGGGCGCACTCCCCTGGCCGATTATTTTCGCTGCTGTCATTTCGCTGTTCTTCCTGAAGCTCATGGGCAACGCCAGCCTCAACGAGGCCAACGTCACCCACACCATCATGTCCGCGGGCGCCATGGTCGCCGGCGGCCTGGCGTTTACCATCCCGGGCGCCTGGATGCTGGGCTATGCCGACCAGATCAGCTGGCTCGACATGTTTATCGTAGCACTCGCCGGCACCATCTTGGGCCTTCTCGCCACGGCACTCATCCACCGTCACTTTATCGTGGACGCCGCGCTGGAGTTCCCCACCGGCAACGCCGCAGCTCAGACCCTGCGCGCCACCGAGGCCGGCGGCAAGACCGGCAAGCAGCTCTTTGGCTCCATGGCCATCGCAGGCATCTACAGCGTGCTGCGCGACGCTCTGGGCGTGGTGCCCAGCATGCTGTGCACGCTCAATATCCCCGGCGTGACCTTTGCTATCTACAACTCGCCCATGTTGCTGTCCATCGGCTTTTTGGTGGGCTTCGCCCCCGTCGCGTTCTGGTTTGCCGGCGCGCTGCTGGGCAACTTTGGCATCATCGTGGGCGGCACCACTGCCGGTCTGTTCGACGTTGTGACTGCGCAGGGCATCGTCAAGTCCCTGGGCATGGGCCTTATGATGGGCTTTGGCGTCGCCGTCGTCCTCAAGGACATCCTGCCGCAGGTCGCCGGTATCGTCCGCGGCCTCGCCGCCGACAGCTCCACCGACACCGACGAGCAGTCGCTCATCTCGGGCTCCCTTAAGCTCGACGCCGGTATCATCGGCCTGGGCGCTGCCGCCATCGCCGTGATCATCGCCATCGTGCTCGACCTTGGCCCCGTTCCGGCCGTCATCGTGACGCTGTTCACCTTTGTCACCACCATCATGAGCGCGCAGAGCTGCGGCCAGACAGGCATCGACCCCATGGAGATCTTTGGCCTCATCGTTATGCTCATCGTGGCCGCCTTTGCACAGATCGCGCAGGTCAAGCTGTTCTTTATCGCCGGCATCGTAGCCGTGGCGTGCGGCCTTGCGGGCGACGTCATGAACGACTTTAAGGCCGGCGCCGTGCTGGGCACCAACCCGCGTGCGCAGTGGATCGGCCAGGCCATCGGCGGCATCGTGGGCGCCCTGGTCGCCGCAGCCGTCATGGTCGCGCTCGTCACCGCCTATGGTCCGGACGCCTTTGGCCCCGACAAGAGCTTTGTTGCCGCGCAGGCAAGCGTCGTCGCCACCATGGTCTCGGGCATCCCGAGCGTGCCGTGGTTCGCAGGTGGCTTTATCGCCGGCATCGTCATGTACTGGCTCGGCATTCCGGCCATGATGATCGGCCTGGGCGTGTACCTGCCGTTCTACATGTCACTCACGGCATTCCTGGGCTCCTGCGTCAAGCTCGCCTACGACAAGTGGTCCGCCCACCGCGACGCCACCGCTGGTCTTTCTGACGAGGAGAGGGCTGCCAAGGACGCCGCCTTCCAGGAACAGGGCCTGGTTGTCGCCAGCGGCCTGCTCGGCGGCGAGTCCATCGTCGGCGTTATCCTGGCGTTTGTCTCCGTGGGCTTAAGCCTGCTGGGCTAAGCTGAGCAGCTGCTCGACGGCAACCATATTGCCTACGACTTGCCCGGTCGGTAGCTTTTGCGGCTGCCGACCGGGCTTTTTATACCAACGCAAAGAAAGGCCGGCGCGCTGCATTTAACAGCGCGCCGGCCTTATCGTTTGGCTAACGAGACGGTCCCGTTATGAATTGAAGTTCGTTGCAGAAACTACGCTCGAAACGCTACATCTGCTTGCGACGACGATCGCCGAGCGTCACACCCGCGGCAACGAGCGTAATGCCGCCGATGACGAAGACCTCACCTGCAAGCGCGGAGGTATCGCCCGTCTGAGCAAGTGCACCGTCCGTGGCCTTCTTCTTGGCGACAGGAGCCTTTGCGGCAGCCTGCGCAACCTGAGGCTTGGCCTGCGGCTCAGCCTTGGGATGATACTTGTCGTACTCGGCCTGCGCGGCAGCCAGGGCATCCTTGGCATCGCCAAGCTCGGCAAGCGCGGCGGCATAGGCGTCGTTGGCATCGGACAGCTTGGCATCGGCATCGCTCAGAGCAGCCTTGAGACCAGCGGCGGCATCGACGGCAGCCTTATAGCGAGCGTAGGCAGCGTTCAGCTTGACCAGCTTCTCGTTGCCCGTCGTGCCCGCGGCAAGGGATGCCTTATGGTCGACAGCCTCAAGATCGGCCTTGAGTGCCTCATCGCTGGCAAGCTCGGCCTTGGCCTTGACGATCTCGAAGTTCGCATCGACGACGGCTTCGTTGGCGGCCTCGAGCTGCTTCTGGGCATCGGCGACACCGGCGACGGCAGCGTCATAGGCGGCCTTGGCGTCGTCGACCGCCTTCTGGGCACCGGCGAAGCGCTCGAAGGCCTTGTTTGCGCCGGCCAGCTCGCCCTCGGCGGCCTTGGCCTTCGCCTGTGCGTCGGACACGGCCTGCGTCTTGGCAGCAACTGCCTGCTTGGCGTCCGAAAGAGCGGTCGCGGCGTGCACATCTGCGGCCTGAGCCTTGTCAACGCCAGCCTGGGCAGTGTCGTCGGCCTTCTTGGCATCGTTAAGCGTGCCCTGCTTGTTCGCAAGATCCGTCTTGGCGGCATCGCACTTGGCGGCAAGGTCCTTGACCGAAGCGGTAGCGTTGCCATACGCCTCATTGGCCTGATCGGACTTTGCCTTGGCGGCATCGCGGGCGCTGCGAGCCTTCGCCTTGTGAGCAGCGGCATCGGCTGCCTTCGTCTTGCTGTCAGCAAGCGTGGCGTTTGCCTTATCGAGAGCTGCCTGGGCAGTAGCGGCCTCGCTCTTGGCGGCGTCGAGCTTGGTCTTGGGCGTCTTGACGTCAATACCCTTGAGTTTGGCTTCAGCGGCGGTGTAGGCGGACTTGGCGGTAGCGGTGTCGGACTTAGCCTTCTCGTACTCACCCTTGGCGGTGTTCATGTTCACATCTGCTGCGGTGAAAGCGTCCTGGGCGGCATCCTGCCCGTTTACAGCTGCGAAGTAAGCTTCCCTAGTAGTTCCAAAGCTCTTCTGCGCCTCGGCGAGCTTGCCCTGAAGCTCCTTGAGCTGCGCCTTCTGCGCCTGCGTGCCGCCAGCGTTATAGGCAGAGTCGATGTAGTCGTTCACGAGCTTCTTGAACTCGGAGACAGTGAAATCGGCCTGAGTGTCATCAGCGCTGTAATCGAATACGGTTACCTCGGAATCGGTGTTCTTGCCGCTACCGGTTGCGATGCCGATAGCCTTCGTACCGGCATCGATAATGTTGAGATAATGCCCGCACTCATGATAGATGCTGTTGTAGTGCTGGTAGATATAGTAGGAATCATATCGGTGACTACCGAGTTTGTCGCCATACTGTGCGACGTACTTATCGAATGCCTCTTTCTCCTGGGCGTAGAGGCCGGTATAGGGCCAGCCGAGGGTGTCCTCGGTCTCTCCGCCGGTATATGCACCGCCGCCGCCGGCAAGATTTTCACCGTTATCATAGTAGCAGCCAGAGTGTCCCCAGATGTTCGATGAATACGATGTATTAAGGGCAGCTGCTACAGTCATGCGGAGGCTGACGCTGAGTGCCGACTGACCGTTCGCCTTGCGGAGGTTGTTCTGGGTGTCGAGATATGTCAGGGCGTTGCGCATCTGCTCCAAGGAGAGCGGATTGGTGTCGCGAGACATGTCCTGATCGACGTAATTGTCATACCATTCGGCCTTGTCTTCGGCATCGGCACCGGTCAGCATCGATACAGCGTCCTGGGCGTTCTTTTTCTGCGTGGCCGTGAACTGGCTGCCGCCGATGATGTAGTTCATGAAGCCGAACATACCCTGACTGATGACATTCTGGTCTACGGTCATGTTCGACTTGAGGTCAGCAATCTGCTGCTCAAGAGCCTCAACCTGGGCATTAGCGGCGTCATAAGCCTTTTCCGCGGCGTTCGAAGCGGCGCAGGCTGCCTCCCACTCGCTGCGCTTCTGCTTGCGAACTTCGACAAGCTTATCGTACGCGGTCTTCTTCTCGGCCTCGGTCTGCTGCGCCTTCTCGTATGCGGCCTTGGCAGCGTCGCGCTTGCTGGCGGCGGCGTTGTACTCCTTGTTTGCCGCATCGTATGCAGACTTGGCAGATGCCACAGCAGCGTTGGCGGCGTTGGCCTTCTCCTGCGCGGCGGTGGCGGTAGTCTGCGCAGCCTGCAGGTTCGCCTGTGCAGTGACGTCTGCAGTCGTCGCGGCATCGAGCGCGTCCTGCGCGGTCGCAAGCTCGCTGGCGGCAGTGTTCTTGGCGGCCTCGAGCGCGCTCAGGTCGACGCCCGTGCCCGAGACGGCGGCATCGAGTGCGGCCTGCGCCTGGTCGAGCTTCTGCTGGGCGTTATCGCGCGCGGTGGTTGCGGCTGCGAGAGCAGCGGCAGTCTCCTGCTTCTTGGCCTGAGCGGAAGTCAGAGCGGTCTCAGTGTCCTTCTTTTCCTGCTGGGCGCTGACCTCGGCGGCCTTGGCCTGGTCCAGATTGGCCTGTGCAGTAGTAACGGCCTTATTGGCGTCATCGAGCTTTGCCTGCGCGTCCTCGACGGCCTTCTTGGCGGCCTCGTACTCGTCCATACCCATGGCCTCGAGCTTGGCCTGGGCATCATCGAGGGCCTTCTTGGCCTCATCCTGCTTTGCCTTGGCGTCCTTGAGCGCCTGGGTCTTATCCTCGACACTCTTGTTGGCCTGTTCGAGCTGATCGTTCAGGTCGCCCAGCTTCTTCTGCTGCTGCTCGGTCTTTTCGACGGCCGCCTTAAGCTCGTCGATCTTCTCCTGAAGCGCGGCTACCTCGGCCTCGTTCTGCTCGGCGGCGTTATCGGTCACGGCCTGCGAGGCCTGATTCTTTTGCTGCTGCGCCTGCTTTTGAGACTGGCCCGCCGCGTCGGCCTTCTTCTGGGCGGCATCGTAGGCGGCCTGAGCGTCCTTGAGCTGCTTTGCCGACTCCTCGGCCAGCTGGGCAGCCGTCTTTACGACCGCTTGGTTACCGGCGACAACGGTGTTCTCTACAGAACTACCCCCCCCCTGAACAGAATCGCCGTTATCGGTTGACGGTGCGGCGATTGCCGCCAGCGGCGACATGAGCGGCTGAGCGATGAGGCCCGCCGTCAAAACGGTTGCGACGGCGCGGTTAGCAACGCCCTTGACGTTGACGGCCTTAGCCCGAGGCTCAAAGTGTTGTGGACTGTAGTTTGCCATGGCTTTCTCCCTTTGACACGGATGTATCCATACGCTTCAAAATGTAGGAGCTGATTTTTGAATTCTGTTGCGCAACATTGGTCACCAGCGGATTTTTTGAAATTCGCACTCTTGTGCTTCACAATTTCGTCACATATGTAGGAGCTGGCGCATCATATTCTTGCGGGATCGAATTGAGCCTGTGATTTGCATTTGCTCCCGCGTCATCCGCCCTATCGGATTCCGCATCCAACAGACACCCCGCCCGCCACGGTGTAGAGTTAGGACAACGGGCGCGTTGCGCGGCCCGTGCCAGAACGAGGTGAACATGGAACTCGATAACCAACAGCTCAAGCGACTGCGCGAGCGTCATCATCGGCGTCACGGCATCCGCCCTGCCCATAGCGAGGCTGCCGAGCAGGCTGGTCGCTTTTTAAAGCGCGCGTTCAACATTCGCGAGGGACGCGCGCCCTATCACGTGATCCGCAAGCATTTTGTAAACGGGGCGCGCCTGACTGGCTCCCACCTATGCATCCTCATCATCGCCATGTTGATCGCAAGTATTGGCCTCGATATCGACTCAGACATCGCCATCGTGGGCGCCATGCTCATCTGCCCGCTCATGGGTTCGGTCCTTGCCATGGCATACGGCATCGCCACGCTCGACCGCGAGATTACCGTCGAAGCCGTCGCCAGCCTTGCGCTGCAAATGGCCTTTTGCCTGGTCACCTCCACGTTGTACTTTAAGCTCTCGCCCCTTGGCGCCACCACGGCCGCCATCATCGACAACTCGACACCCACCGTATGGGACCTTACCGTCGCACTCGCAGGCGGCTTTGCAGGCGGGCTGGGCAACTCGCGCGACCAGGAACCCGCCACGCTTATCGCCGGCGTGGCCGTGGCAACCGCGCTGATGCCGCCCCTGTGCGCAGCAGGCTACGGCATCGCCATCGCAAGCGGGTCACTGTTTCTCTCGGCGCTCTACGAGTTTGGCATCAACGTGGTCTTTATCGCACTGGCTGCCGAAGCCGTGCTGCTTCTTTTGCGCGTGCCGCTCAAGCGCGACCTGAACGGCGACGGTATTGTGACCGCCAAGGAAAATGCCGAGGTCGACGAGCTGTCACGCAAGGTGCGCCGCCGCATTATTGTGGGCACGATCATCTTTGCCATCCCCTGCATCGTTATGACCGCGGGGTCCATTGGCTCGGCGCAGGCCGGCGTGCAGGACGGCTACGGCGTCACCGAGACCACACGCGAGCTTGCCGCGGTGCTGCCGGGCTTTAAGGATTACACCGTCGCCGTCGAGACCTCGGCTACCGAGGGCGAGGAAGAGGGCATCGTCGAGCGCGAGATTGTCGCCCATGTGACAACGAGCGAGGCGCTCGGGGCGCACGACCGCCTCGTCGCCCGCAAGCTCATCGACCTCAATGTGCCCGAGCTCGATCGCGTGGAGTTCGATGTGAAGTGATGCCGGCGCGGGATGAATGCTCGCACGGACGCAAGTTACGACGAGGCGCAGACGCGATACGGACACGAGCAAATTGCGGGGTGCAGTTCACACCCGAGCCCCGCTCGCTGTTTTATTGCCGTGAATCAGACGTCCGCATCGACATCGCCAGACTCCACCGTAAACGCCGGATCGGTGCTCACAAGATAAAATCGAGTCACCTTAGTATTTCTAATTAGGTAAATCTGCCCCTGATCGCGGCGGCGCGAAATATACGCCACGTGGACCGTACCGAATTCTTCGCCGTTTTCCTTCTTTAATATCAGGATGTTGGGGTCATCCGTACGCTTAAACTGCCCGTCTGTGCAGATTCCGTCTTGGTCGACCAGCTGCCATCGACAGTTGTCCTCCTCAAGAAAAGCCAGGGTTTCCCGACTCGTTTTGTCATCCCGATAGTAACCATCAATGGCAAACCCTTCGGAAGCACATTCCTGCATATAGGACGTTTCTCGGCTTATAGCAAACAGCCCCGTAGCGCCCAGGAGCACAGCCAGGCAGACCACTGCAAGGGTTATCGAAATAACACGGTGATCCATGTTAGCCCAACCGATAGTTGTTTAACGGAGCACGAAACATACTTGGTACCTCCGATATCAGGGCAAACGTCACCTACGGCCTGCCGGCAATCATATGTTTCCAACATCAAACCATATGGTTACAACTCGTTGGAGATAGGTTCCATGAACGGACGATAATTTGCGGCGAACGGCTACATATGTTCATTATCTCAGGGTTCTGGAGGCAATTTTTGGTGCCACCGAGACGTTGTTTTCGGAAGTATGCGGCAAATTCCGGAGCCCTCGAGCACACCCCGGTTTTTCACCAATAAAACCGCAGGTACAAAGCTTGGGCATATCCAGTGTGCTCGGCCTATTCAAATTTTGCCGCATACTTCCGAAATCTGAGTTCGCAAAGGGTGATAGTCGGGGCGTTTGCGCAACATATGTTCAGTAAAAACGGGTGATGGCCGGTATGGCTACCACCCGTTTGTCTCATATCTAGCCCAAAGCAGGCCAACTACTTCTTAATGCCGCGTCCCAGACGCTTGGCGACCGATGCAACGGCCTCCTCGCTGGCCGGTCCGCAGCTCACGCAGCCATCATGGGCACGCATCTGACCGGTGACCTCGTCCATCGCGAGCGGTGCCACCTTCTCGAGCTTAAAGCCCTTGCCGGCGCGCATGTTCTCCTTCGCCACGCTAATCATGAGCTTGATGCGGTTGAGCTGGTTGACCTCGGACGCACCAGGATCATAGTCCACCGCGACGATATTGCTCTCGGGATGCTGGCGGCGCAGCTCCTTGATCACGGCCTTGCCCACCACGTGGTTGGGCAGGCACGCGAAGGGCTGCGTGCAGATGATGTTGGGCGCGCCGTGGTCAATCAGGTCGAGCATCTCGGCCGTGAGCAACCAGCCCTCGCCCATGTTGTTGCACACCGAAAGCACCGTGCGGGCCTTGTCGGCCATGGTGCCGATGCGCTCGGGCGCCTCAAAGCGGCGGGACTTTTCGAGCATCTCCTCCACCGGCGTACGCATCCAGTCCACAAGCTTAATGAGCGCCTGCATGCCCGCACGCGTAGTGGCAGAGCTTCCCAGCTCGTCCTTCTGCAGCTCGGCGTTGCTCATGGAGTACAGGAAGAAGTCGAGCAGGCCCGGCACTACGGCCTCGCAGCCCTCGCGCTCGATAACGTCGACCACGTGGTTGTTGGCCGTAGGGTGGAACTTGACCAAGATCTCGCCGACCACGCCCACGCGCGGCTTAGTACCCTCGCCTGCGAGCGGCATGGTGTCGAACGCGCGGATGGCCTCGCGGCACAACTTGGTGTAGTTGTGGCGGTTAAACTTGGGCGCCAGCTTGCGGGCGCGCGCCATGTACTCCTCGTAGAGCGCGTTGGCAGCACCGGGCGTAGCCTCGTACGGACGGCAGCGGTAGAGCATCTGCATCATCACGTCGCCAAAGAGCACCGCGTAGACCGCCTGCTTAAGCAGCGCCGGCGTCAGCTTAAAGCCGGGGTTGTCTTCGCCGAGCGCCACGGCCGAAAGCGAGATCACGGGAATCTCGGGGTGGCCGCTCTCGCGCAGGGCCTTGCGGATGAGTGCGATGTAGTTGGTGGCACGGCAGCCGCCGCCGGTCTGGCTGATGACCACGGCCGTTTTGGACAGGTCGTACCGACCGCTCTCGACGGCCTCCATGATCTGGCCGGTCACCAAAATGGACGGATAGCAAATGTCATTGTTCACATAGCGCAGGCCGGCTTCGACGGCATCGTGGTCGGTCGAGGGCAGCAGCTCCAAGTTGTAGCCGGCACCGCGGAACACCTCTTTGACCAGGTCAAAGTGAATCGGCGCCATCTGCGGGCACAGGATGGTGTAGCCCTCGTCGCGCATCTGCTCGGTAAAGAGCACCTTGGGCCACGCGGTCGAAGCACTCTCGCGCTGAGCCTCAAACGTGTACTTGCGGCTCGCGAACGCGGGGGCATCCGTGGAGGGCGCCACCGGCGCAGCATCACCCTGCTCGTAGGCCTCGCCCGCGGCCGCGGCCTCGGCCAGGCGCTCGGCCTCCTGGTCCTTAAGCGCGGCCATGAGCGAGCGGATGCGAATGCGCGCGGCACCCAGGTTGGACACCTCGTCGATCTTGAGCACGGTGTAGATCTTGCCGCTGGCCTCCAGGATCTCCTGCACCTGGTCGGTAGTCAGGGCATCGAGACCGCAGCCGAAGGAGTTGAGCTGAATCAAATCTAGGTCGTTGCGCATCGTCACAAAACGGGCGACGGCGTACAGGCGGCTGTGGTACATCCACTGGTCGACGACGCGAATGGGACGCTCGGGCTTCACCAGGTGCGCAAGCGAATCCTCGGTAAAGACCGCAAAGCCAAAGCTCGAGATAAGCTCAGGCAGGGCGTGGTTGATCTCGGGGTCGTTATGGTAGGGGCGACCGGCGAGTACGATGCCGTGACCGCCGTGGTCCTCGACCCACTTAAGAGCCTCCTCGCCCATGGTCTGGATATCCTCGTGGAAACGCGCATCGGCCTCAAAGGCAGCGTTGACGGCGGCATCGACCTCGGAGCGCGTGATCTTGGGACCACGCACGCGGCCGCGACCAGCCTCGGCATCGGCCACACGGTCGACGGCGAGCACCTGATACAGGCGGCGCTTGAGCTCGGTCTTGTCGTGATAGGGCACAAACGGGTACAGGAACTCGATGTTCTGCTCGCGGATCTCGTCAATATTGAGCGCCAACGCCGTGGGGTAGCTCATGACGATGGGGCAGTTATAGCAGTTGCCGGCGGTCGGATCCTCCTTGCGCTCCCAGCGCACGCACGGCATCCAAATGAAGTCGACATCGCGGTCGATAAGGTTCATCACATGGCCGTGGCTCATCTTGGCCGGATAGCACACGCTCTCGGACGGCATGGACTCGATGCCCGCCTGGTAGGTCTTCTTGCTCGACTGGTCGGACAGCTGCACGCTAAAGCCCAGGCGCGTAAAGAACGCGTGCCAGAAGGGGTAGTTCTCGTACATGTTGAGCGCGCGCGGGATGCCGACGGTGCCGCGCGGGGCCTCGTCGGGACTCAGGACTTCGCGGTTAAAGAGCAGCTCGTTTTTCTTTTTGAAGAGGTTGGGAGCCTCGGTCTTTTGCTTTTTGTGGCCGGCGCCCTTCTCGCAGCGGTTGCCGGTAATGAAGCGCCTGCCGCCGCCAAAATCGTTGACGGTAAGCTGGCAGTTGTTGGAGCAGCGGCCGCAGCGGACATGCTTTTGCGTCACGGTAAGGTGCGCGATGTCCTCAGCCGAAAGGATGGTCGAGGTGCCGTCGGCGCCGGCGCGATCGCGGGCGAGCAAGGCCGCACCGTAGGCGCCCATGCAGCCGGCGATGTCGGGACGCACGGCATGAACGCCGGTGAGCTGCTCAAACGCGCGCAGCGTGGCGTCGGACATAAAGGTGCCGCCCTGGACGATCACCTGGCTGCCGATCTCCTTGGGATCGCGCAGCTTAATGACCTTGAACAGGGCATTCTTGATGACGGAATAGGACAGGCCGGCCGCGATGTCGCCCACCGTGGCGCCTTCCTTTTGCGCCTGCTTGACGCGCGAGTTCATAAAGACCGTGCAGCGACTGCCCAGGTCGACCGGAGCCTTGGCGTGAATGGCGGCATCGGCAAACGCGCGCACGTCCATGTTCATGGACACGGCGAAGCTCTCGATAAAGCTGCCGCAGCCCGACGAACAGGCCTCGTTGAGCATGATGTGCTCGATCACGCCGTCCTTGACGCGCAGGCATTTCATGTCCTGGCCGCCGATGTCCAGAATAAACTCGACGCCGGGCAGGAACGCCTTGGCGCCGCGCAGGTGCGCGACGGTCTCGATCTCGCCGGAGTCGGCCTTGAGGGCCTCGATGAGCAGCGCCTCGCCGTAGCCCGTGGTAGTCACGTGGCCGATGGTGCAGCCGGCGGGGATGTGATTGTAGAAATCGGCCATGATGACCTTGGCCGTGCCCAGGATGTCGCCGTTGTTGTTGCCGTACCAGGTGTGCAGCAGCTGGCCGTCCTCGCCCACGAGCGCGGCCTTCATGGTGGTGGAACCGGCGTCGATGCCGATGAACACACGGCCGGTGTAGCCGTCGAGCTTGCCCTTGGGGACGACTTCCTGGTCGTGGCGGGTTTTGAATTCGGCAAAGTCCTCGTCGGTGGCAAAGAGCGGGTCCAGGCGCTCGACCTCGGCACCCTGCGTGTCGCCCAAGCTGTCGATGGCCTCGATAAGCTGCGGGAACGTGCTGAGTTTGTTGGACTCGTGCGCCATGGCGGCGCCGCTCGCCACAAACAGGTGAGCGTTTTGGGGCACAATGCGGTGCTCCTCGTCCAGGTTGAGCGTGAGGTAGAAGCGGTGGCGCAGCTCGGAGAGATACTGCAGCGGGCCGCCCAGGAAGGCGACGTTGCCGCGGATGGGACGGCCGCACGCCAGACCCGAGATGGTCTGGGTCACGACAGCCTGGAAGATGGAGGCGGCCACGTCCTCGGGGCGGGCGCCCTCATTGAGCAGCGGCTGCACGTCGGTCTTGGCAAAGACGCCGCAGCGGCTGGCGATGGGATAGATGGTGGTGGCGTTGGCCGCGAGCTCGTTGAGGCCGCTCGCGTCGGTGTGCAGCAGGGTTGCCATCTGGTCGATGAACGCGCCCGTGCCGCCGGCACAGGTGCCGTTCATGCGCTGCTCGATGCCGTTATCGAAGTAGATGATCTTGGCGTCCTCGCCACCCAGCTCGATGGCGACATCGGTGGCCGGGATGAGGGTCTCGACGGCACGCTTGCTGGCGATGACCTCCTGGACAAACTCCAGGTCGAGCCACTGAGACAGCAGCAGACCGCCCGAACCGGTGATGGCGCAGGTCATCTGGGCCGTCGGCAGCACGGTCGTAGCACCCTCGAACAGGTCACGGGCGCAGGCACGGACGTCGGTGTGGTGGCGCTGGTACTTGGCATAGACGATCTGGTTGTCGTCGTTGAGCACGGCGAGCTTGACGGTGGTAGAGCCCACGTCGATGCCCAGGTGCAGGTTACCACGGGCGTTCTCAGGGTTGAAGATCGCGCCTTCGGGGGCGTGGGCGGCGGCGGTTACGGACTCGGCAACGTTGGGCGTGGCTGCGTCGGCGGCAAGCGTCTCTCCCGCCGCATTCTTGGCCTCGGCAACTGCCTCGGCGACCTTCTCGGCAGCGGCAGTCGCAGCCTTCTGCGCGGCGTCCACCACGGCGGGCGCGGCCTCGCGTGCGGCAGCGACCATGCGGTCCTTAATGCCCTCGACGAGTTTGCTCATTGTCTCTCCTCTTAGTTGTTGGACTCGACGGTTGCGGCGGTGTCGACCGCGTCCTCGAGCTGCAGATTCAATAGCTTCATGCCGTATTCCGGCACGTTGATATCGATGGGTTGGCCATACAGGTCGCCGGGGCGCACAAAGGCGATAACCGTCATGATGCGCGCTATGGTCTCGGGCGATTCGGTGAGCCCACGCTCAAACCAGCGCTGAATCAGGCCGACCTCGGCACTCACGACGTAGGTGACGTAGTAGTCAAAGAACGTGCCTAGCGCCAGGCCCAAAATGCCCGTCTGCGCACGCGGCGCCACGGCCTCACGTGCGGTGTCGATAATCCTTTTAATGAAGGCCTGGTCGCCGCCCGGACCCAGCAGCGCACCGATTAAGTCGCGGTTGGCCGCAAGATAACGCAGCAGCTCAACCGAACCGGGCGCCGGCTCGAGCTCGTCAATGTTACGGTAAAGATCGGGCAGCCGAGCTGCGGTGATGAGCTCAATGCGCTCACGGATCTCGGCCAGCAAGCCGTCCTCGATTTGATTGATAAAGTCAGGAATATCGCGGTAGTGCGAATAGAACGTACGACGCGTAAGACCGGCGCGCTCGGTGAGCGACGCGACATTAATGCGCGAAAGGTCGCCGCTTTCGGCAAGCTCGCTAGCAAGTGCCTGGCGAAGGGCACGCTGTGAGCGAAGGGACCGGCGATCACATTTCTCGAGCTGGGACAAGCGTCCTCCTTGTTACTCAGCCTGTGCGCTATTGCACAGTGCGAGTATTATTGCACACCGTGTGCATCAACACGTAAAGGCAATATTTGGAATGTGACAGAGGGGCTGTCCCTTTGTCACATTATTCGATGACGGTGCGGGAGTTTTGCTTGCGCATGGTGGCGAGCATGTGTTTGGGGACGGCGTGGACCATGCAGCTGCCGATGGTCGCGCTCGCGGCGGCCTTAGCTGCATCGCTAGCGTTTTTGGTCGCATAGCTGTGACGGAAACGCTTGAGCATGGCGATATCATTGCCGCCGTCGCCGTAAACCGAAACCTCGTCCTCGGCAATACCGTAGTAGCCCGCCAGCCAGGCCACGCTCTCGCCCTTGTTGCACGCCACGTCCGTGATTTCGAACATCACCGGATCGAACGGCGCGTTGACCACGCGGTCCGATCGCTCGGCAAGATACGCCTTAAGGTCGCGCTCCAGCTCGGGCGAGGTCACGCGGCAGTTGATCTTGCACACATCGTGGCGCAGGATGTCACCGATCGACTGGTCGAAATACTGTTCCTCGTGATACCCGCCACGCGCACGCATACCTCGCATCACGATGCGTTTGATAGGACTGTCCTTTTTAAAGCCCGCCTGGTGCATCTCGAACGAACCGCTTGAGAACATGCCGTCGGGCGTGGAGCAGTCAAAGCAGATATCCGGAAACTCCTTGAGCAGCTCCTCGGTGATCTGTGGGTCGATGGTCCAGGTCTTGAGCACCTCGCCATGACTGTCGCGCACGATGGAGCCGTTGGAGCAGCAGGCGTCAAGCGCCAGGCCCGTAAAGCCATGCTCGCCAATCGGTAGCGTCGAGCGTCCGGTCGCGGGAACCACATGCAGGCCAGCCTCGGTCAGCTCGCGAATGGCACGGCGGATAGTCCCGTCTGCCTCGTGCAGGGCGTTAAGCAGCGTTCCGTCTAAGTCACTCGCGAACATCTTGATCATGGGCATGCCTCTCTTTCGTCTGCACGATATTTTAGACGAGAATGAGCGCGCCCATGCAAGGGCGCTCCAACGCGCCGGGACATTCGCTCCCGCAAAGCCACAGTGCCCCAGCGCGTTAAATCAATCTCCACAAGCGACTTTTCAGCCGATAAAACAGCGCCGTTGTCAACGTCAGCACCGCCAGCATGCCTGCGAATACGATCGCCGGCGTCCATCGATCATATGCAACCCCGTACGTCAATTGGCCAATAGGCGTTGCGCAGGAAAGGACCGTGTAAACGACCGAAAGCACTTTTCCGCAGAGCTCAGTCGGCGCTGCCCGCTGAACAAACGCGATGATTTCAACCGACGCAATGGCCGCCCACACCATGACCCATGCCGAACCAACCGTAAACACGGTGAACACGCATACATCCGCGCCGAACAGTAGCGTAACAATAATCGGTACGACTCCTAAACAGATCATCGCAACATATCGACATATGCCATTGAGAGAAAAGCGATGCGGCCAAATGCCGACCAAGCCACTGCCGGTAAGACCACCCAAGCCCAGAGCAACCTCAACCATCCCAACACAGGACGATTGCATGCCGAGATGCTTTGTAACAATAATGGGAGCGCCAATCGTTAGCCCAACCAACGCAAGGTTTAAAACGGCCGCAAGCAAAATCACGGCGACCAATGATGCATTTTGCAGCAGATACCGAATCGACTCCCGAAAATCGTTTCGGCATGTCGTACGAGTCGCGCCGTCTCCCATCGTTTCAGATGAGGCATTTTGCTTGAGTGCACCCCCAAACAGCAAGGCTGAAATCGCAAACGTCACCGACGCGGTCGCGCAAAGAGCATCGATACCAAAACACCCATAGACTGCCGTCCCGACCACAGGGCCCAAGATATTGCTCACCATGGTCATCTGCGAAACCAATGCAGTGGCCCACTCAACCTTCTCTTCACCCGTCATGCGAACCGTCTCAATTTGGAGTATTGGCTTTAGCAGCGATTGAACGCCATATTGAACACAAAGTATCGCTACTACGACGACCGCAAGAGGCAATGAGCGCTTCATGGGGATAGACAGCAGCGATGCAGTCATCAGAGCAATACCGAGGGCCACGAGGACCTCGCGATGTCTTCCCCTATCCGCTAAGATCCCGCCAACCGGAGTCGCGAGCACACCTGGTATGAACGCTATCGCCGCGACGGCGCCATATAGCGTTGACGAGCCGCTGCAATCGAACAAGTAAAGCGGATACGCAAAGCACAGCGCCGACAGCATCGAATACGTGCACAGCTGCGCAACAAGAAGGCCAAAAAGCCTGATAGATTGCACTGTTTTTTGCGTCAACGAGACACTACTCCTCCGCATTCCAGCCATAAGCCTACCCCTATACATACCGGTAGTATGTATTTAATGACTTGAAAAGGGCAGCCGTGGCTACCCTCACAAATCAATTACATACCGTTGGTATCTATATTACCACCCGGCGCGGTCCCATACGTCCCAAATCTGCGCCGTTGTCTGAAGCACTTCATTACCCAAATCGAGCCCCACCGCGGCCGCCATCTGCGCCAAACATTGTGCGCGAGCGAGCATTCGCTCCTTGGGCTCGAGCGGACGGAACAATGGCAGCAGCCAAAGATTCGCCAACAACGATACGGCCTCCGCCGCTTCACGCGGGCATTCGCACGCAATGGAGCCGTCGGTGATGCCCTCCTCGATCACTGGCAAGAGACAGCCATCGGCCGACTCGTCAAACGAGCCCTGGTACTGCATCGCCAGTAGACGCGAGCTTTTTACCGGATCCGCCGCAGGATGCATGCGTGCCCATAGCTCAATTTGTGGAACGACGGACTCGGGCGCGTACAGCTGCTTGAGCTTTTGGGCTCCGGTCATATTACCGATACCAAGCATTGAGCGACGGTGCTCAACAATCGGAGCCATTGCCCGATCAAATGCGGCGTTGAAAATCTCCTCTTTGCTCTTAAAGTGATGATAGACAGCGCCCTTGGTCATGCCATCGAGGCGGTCGACGATATCTTGAATGCTCGTCCCTTCATAACCCTGTGCGCAGAATAACTCCAGCGCCGCGTCGAGAATCTTCGCGACCGTCTCCTCGGGATATTTATTACGACCCATAATTCGTCCATCCGCAACGCAAGTCTTGTGCCTCATTGCAGCATTTTAACGTTGCGGATGGTAGGCGGTCGATTCTACACCGCGGCGGGGCCGTGTTCGCCGGTACGGATGCGGATGACCTCCTCGACCGGCTCGACCCAAATCTTGCCGTCGCCGACGGCACCGGTGCGAGCAGCGTTGCAGATAATCTCGACAATGCCGTCGACATGTTCATCGGCGCAGATGAGGGTGAACTGCACCTTGGGGATCGTGTTGACGAGCAGCTCATTGCCGCGCACGTATTCCTTCCAACCATGTTGAGCGCCGCAGCCCTGCACCTGGTTGATGGTCATGCCGCGAACATCAGCCGCAAACAGCGCGTCTTTGAGAACCTCAAGCTTCTCAGCACGAACAATCGCCGTAATCTTCTTCATAGTGAATTCCTCTCCTCAATAAAAGAAATGAATTGCCATTCAATGACGCGGGTTTTCGAGGTGCCCGAGATTGCCCCGAAAGAGGAGCGCCGCGTACTTCGGTACGCAAGCGACGGTTTGAGGGGCAAGGTCGGGTGCCTGGGAAAGCCGCGCGACGATTGAACGGCAAGGTGCGGTACTTGGGGAAGCTGTTAATCGAGTCCGGAGAAAGAGGGGTAGGCGCTCTCGCCGTGCTGACTCGCATCCAGGCCCAGCGCCTCGTCGGCCTCGTCCACGCGCAGGCTGCCGTGGAACAGCGCCTTGACTACCGCGGCGATGACCAAATCGAGCACCAGCACAATGGCGACCGTCACCACAATGCCCAAAATCTGCGAGATGAGCAGCGACACGTCGCCCGTGTAGAACAGACCGCCCTTACCGGTCCACGAAAGCTCCGGCACGCAGAACAGGCCCGTAAGCACGCCGCCCAAGATGCCGCCAATGCCGTGGCAGCCAAACGCGTCGAGCGCGTCATCGTAGCCAAACTTGGTCTTGAGATGACTGATAGCCAGGTAGCAGACGGGCGATACGATCAGGCCCATGACCAGCGCCGCCCACGGCTCGACAAAGCCCGCGCCCGGCGTAACCACCACGAGGCCCGCGACCAGACCGGTGCTAGCGCCCACCAGCGTGGGGCGACCGGTGTGCACGCGCTCGACGGCGAGCCACGAAACCATGCCCGCCGCGCTGGCCGTCACGGTGTTGAGGATGGCGAGCGCGGCCACGGCATCGGCCTTAAACTCGCTGCCGCCGTTAAAGCCAAACCAGCCAAACCAAAGCAGGCCGGCTCCCAGCGCCACAAACGGGACGTTATGCGGACGGTAGCTCACCATGCCAAAACCGCGACGACGGCCGGGCATTAAGCAGAGGATCAGGCCGGTAAGACCAGACGAAATGTGCACCACGTCGCCGCCGGCAAAGTCGAGCGCGCCGATGATGTCGCCGATAAAGGAGCCATCGCCGCCCCAGACCATATGAGCGAGCGGTGCATAGACCACGAGCAGCCAAATGCCCAGAAAGGCCGTCATGGCACCAAACTTAACGCGGCCTGCCAGGCTGCCCGTGACGATAGCAGCCGTGATCATGGCAAACGCCATCTGAAAGGCGATGTTGATAATCTCCGGGTAGACGGCGCCGTCCGACGCGGTGCCCTCGGCCGCCTGCAGCACCTGGTTGAGCACCGGCAGGCACAGAAGCTGGTCAAAGCCGCCAATAAACGGGCTGGAACCGTCGCCACCGTAGGCCAGCGACCAGCCGGCAACAATCCATAGCACACCTACCAGGCCAATGGCGCCAAAGCACATGAGCATGGTGTTGATGACATTTTTGCGCCTGGACAGGCCACCATAGAAAAACGCCAGACCCGGTGTCATTAAAAACACGAGCATGGTGCAGATGAGCATAAACGTTGTCGATCCCGTATCGTACATTCGCTCTCCCTTGGTCGCATGAACGTTGTCGGCGCCCATAATGCGGCCGAGGGGCAACTGGTGTAGACCAGATACGGCGTTGTTAAACGCTGCGTTGTCGAATGGAAACGGTGCCGCAATCTTGGAAACGGCGCAGCAACGGGCGCGAAACGAACGGGAAATACGCGAGCAAGGGGGCCGTGAACGCACCCGTCCCGGCTAGCGCCGGAACAGTTCGCGGGCTCGGTCGCGGAGATTGGTAGCTCGGATGATGCCCTCATAGCGGTTGATACGCAAGCGCGGGAAGGCATTGAAGAAGCGCAGGTCGCGACGGCTGAGTGACACGCTCGGCACCGGACGGCTCATGCGCTTGCCGGCAAGGCGGCGACTGAGCGACGGACGTGGCACGCTCGGCGCGGCATCGGCCACACGGCGGGCGGCAAGCGCCAGACCGCGGGCACCGTCCGAGATAAACGTCGGCATCGAAGCCTTCTCACGCAGGGCATCGAGCGCCGCGTCACCCAGCTCCGCCAGCCACGCGTTAACGGCACGGCTGCGGATATGCGTCTGCGCCACCGAGTCGATCGCCGAATCGGGAATACGTTCGAGCATAGAGTCGGACGCATCGGCAAGCGACTCGTTGATGCGGTCCGCAAGGTCGGCCCGGACGCGCTCCAGCTGATCGGACAGACGCTGCCAGCTCGCCAACGAGCACGCCGCGTCGATCATCATTGCGACCGCGACGATAAAGGCGGACAGCCGCACAATCAGCACCGGCAGATGGCCGAGCAGGCCCAGCAATGCCGGCTCCACTAAACGGCAAATGCACAGCGCACCCAAGCCAAACGCGCAGGCCCAGTACAGACAGATGCGTCCGTGCAAGTTAAACGGCAAGTGCGAGTAATCCCAAAAGCGAGCGCCCGTTGTTTTTTCCAACAGCACGCCCACGCTGTACTCAATCACGCTGCATACGAGCGCTGCAGCGACAAACTGGCTGGAGGCATCCGGAATCCCGCGCAACAGCAGCCAGCAGGCAATGCCGCCCGCGCCATAGATGGGGCAGCACGGCCCCAGCAAAAAGCCACTGTTGGCAAATCGTCCGTGGTTGAGCATGGCGCAGACTGTCGACTCCCATGCCCAGCCGCAAAACCCGTAAAAGGCAAACGAGAGCACCAGTGCCGAGAGTGGGCAGGCGGCAAGCGTTGCGCCGTCAAATGCCATGTCGATCGCGGTCCCCACCGTCTACCCTCTCCTCTTTTCGCTCGATGCTTTACTCATGCCATCGTCTGCCTCGTCCTTGCGCGGCAGGCGGCCGGCGACCGTCTCACGCAGCGCACACCATTTATCTGCCAGGCACACAATCCATGCCTCACGACACGTCGGCGGCACCGGCACCAGCGGAAACATATGGCGCACGATAATATTCCGCTCGCGCGACGTCAGCTCAAAATCTTCCTCCGCACGCGCCAGGGCAAAAAATGGATGCCGAAATCCGTGCAGTCGATGGCTCGGGTCGGGGTCGTGCCAGTCATAGAGAAAGTAGTCGTGCAGCAAGGCTCCGCGCAGCAGCGAGGCACGGTCGACCGAAATGCCAGCACGGCCCAAGCGCTCGGCAAAGGACAGGCTCGCCCGCGCTACCGAAGTCACATGTGCATAGACCGTCACGTCACCATGCTGGATAAACTCGCGCGTCAAGTCCAAGCGACCCGCCTGGGCCAGCTGACGGGCAGCAAAGTCGACCTCGTGCGCGATTTTCTCGGCACGAATGGCATCGGACATGCTGCCTCCTTCCAGCGGCCCACGGCGACAAGCCACGGCCTGTGCACAATCGATAAAAACATCATGGAACACATCAGTATGGCATCGGACAAAACGTTTTGCCCCACCAGTTGGCGAATTACCGCGCCGCCGTCACATATCAAACGCCAAAATGTGCGAGACTGTCTTGTGCAATTGTGCCGGCCGAGGGAGTGCCGGCGCACGATTCGCATGGAGTAACCCACAACGATGCTGCTTACGCAAACGACAACGCCCGAGGACGTCAAGGCTCTCGACCGCGCCGAGCTTCCGCTGCTCTGCGGCGAGATCCGTCAGGCAATCCTCGAAAGCTCCGCCGCCGTCGGCGGGCACGTTGCCCCCAACTTGGGCGTCGTTGAGCTCACGGTTGCGCTTCATCGCGTGTTTAACTCCCCCATCGACAAGATTGTCTTTGATGTTTCGCACCAGACCTACGCCCACAAGGCGCTGACTGGGCGCGCGTACACTTATATCGATCCGGAGCGTTATGGTGAGGCTTCTGGCTTTGCCAATCCCGACGAGTCCGAGCACGACCTGTTCGCCATGGGCCACACCTCCACGTCTGTGAGCCTGGGCTGCGGCCTGGCGCACGCTCGTGACCTGGCAGGCGATGCGTACAACGTCATCACCATCATTGGCGACGGCTCGCTTTCGGGCGGCCTGGCGTTTGAGGGCTTTAACAATGCCGCCGAACTCGATAGCAACCTGATCATCATCGTCAATGACAACGACCAGTCCATCGCCGAGAACCACGGTGGCCTCTATCGCAATCTGGCCGAGCTGCGCGCCAGCAACGGCGCCTGTGAGCGCAACGTTTTCCGCGCGATGGGGCTCGACTACCGCTATCTGGACGCCGGCAACGATGTGTTGGCCCTCGTCGATGCGTTGCAGGAACTGCGCAATATCGATCATCCCATCGTGCTGCATGTCTCCACCGCCAAGGGTAAGGGCTTTGAGCCAGCCCAGAGCGACCCCGAACGCTGGCACCACGTGGGTCCGTTTGACATGGCGACTGGACGCAAGCTCTGCCCGGGCCATCCGAGCGAGCCTGCGCCGCGCACCTATGCCGACATTACGGGCGAGGCGCTCAGCGCCGCCATCGAGCGCGATCCGCAGGTCGTTGGCATCACGGCCGCCACGCCCTACATCATGGGCTTTACACCCGAGCTTCGCGCTGCCGCCGACAAACAGTTCGTCGATGTGGGCATTGCCGAGGAGCATGCCGTAACCTTTGCCACCGCGCTTGCGCGCTCGGGCGCCAAGCCAGTCTTTGGTGTGTACGGCACGTTTTTGCAGCGCGCCTACGACGAGCTGTGGCACGACCTGTGCCTCAACGACGCCCCCGCAACCATCCTGGTGTTTGGTGCGTCGATCTTTGGCACCACGTCCGAGACGCACCTCTCGTTCTTTGATATTTCCATGCTGGGCGGTCTTCCCAACATGCACTACTTGGCGCCGGCCTGCATGGAGGAATATCTGTCCATGCTGAGCTGGTCGCTCGACCACCGCGAGCATCCCGTGGCGATCCGCGTACCGGGCATTGGCCTGGTTAGCCGCCCCGATTTGGCGCCCGCCGAGGACACCGACTACAGCGCCGTTCGCTACAACGTGGTGCGTCAGGGCCGCGACGTAGCCGTGCTCGCGCTCGGCGATTTCTTTGAGCTGGGCGAGCGCGTGGCAAACCGCTTGGCTGCCGAGTACGGCATCGAGGCCACGCTCGTCAACCCGCGCTTTGCAACCGAGCTTGACCGTGAGTTCCTCGACAGCCTTGCCGCCGAGCATCGCGTTGTCGTCACCCTCGAGGACGGCATCTTGGACGGTGGCTGGGGCGAGCGCGTGGCATGTTATCTGGCCTGCACGCCGCTGCGCACGCGCACCTTTGGCATCGCCAAGGGCTTCCCCGACCGCTACGACCCCAACGAGCTGCTCGCTCAGAACGGCATGACGGTCGAGAACATGGCCGCCGAAGCCGCGAGACTACTCAACGAGTAAGAAAACCTCCGCAAGGAAAGCACCCCTGCGGAGGTTTTTATTTTCGCGACGCGATTATCTCAATCTGTAACATCTAGGGCTCGAATTCCCGTCTAACTGTTACAGATCTAGACAAAACGTCTTAGTCCCTGACCTTTGTCTCAATCTGTAACAGATAGAGACCTTTTGTCCGTCCAGATGTTACAGATCGAGACATTCGAATTCCCCTGAAGAGAAAATCTCGATCTGTAACAGTTACTCGGCAAAAACGGCTGCAGATGTTACAGATCGAGACAAAGCAGCAAGGCGATTATCGATAGCTTTGCTTGAGGATTTCGACGACGTCGGGGTCGGTCAGCGTCACGGGGTCGTGACTGAACAGGACGCCGTTGGTCGTCAGGGCATTGTGTGCGATGGCAGGCAGCTCTTCGACCGTAATCCCCCACTCGCTCATGGCGAGGTCGGCCACGTGGCAGGCCTCCATCAGGCGCGTTAGCTCAGTCACAAAATCGTGCGGATCGCTGGCGGTAGCATTGCCCATCAGGCGCGCCATGTCGATATAGCGCTCGGGTGCGGCACCGTGATCGATCATCCACGTGTGATAAGCACGGGCGATCATAATGAGGCCCGCGCCGTGCGGCAGGTCATGATGATGCGCACTCATGCCGTGCTCAAGGCCATGCGAGCCCGTGGTGCCCGAGGCATCCATGGCATAGCCGCCGAGCGTGTTGGCAAACGCAAGGCTCGAGCGCGCCTCCAGGTCATCGCCATTATTGACGCACGTAGGCAGCGCCGCGGCGGCTCGACGGATTCCTTCGCGGCAAACCATGTCACCCATGGGCGTGTTGGTATTTGAGATGTAGCACTCAACGCAATGGAACAGAGCGTCGAATCCCTGATAGGCGGTCAGACGCGCCGGGACGCTCACCATGAGCTCGGGATCAACGATCGAAAGCACCGGGAACAGGCGCGGATCGCCCAGGCGAAGCTTCTCGTCATTGTCCTCGCAGGACAGGACACCGCCCGCATCGACCTCGGAGCCGGTACCCGCCGTGGTGGTTACGCAAACAAGCGGCAGCGGATCGTTGGGGATCGGCAGGCCGAGCGCAGTACCGCCATTTACAAAATCCCAGATGTCACCAGGGCATTCGTTACCCTCGGCATCGGTATGCGGGTTGGCCGCTACCGCGCAGATGCCCTTGCTGCCGTCCATGACCGAGCCGCCGCCGAGCGCCAGGACAAAGTCGCAGCCATGGGCACGCGCCATCCAGCCACCTGCGTTGACGGTCTCGCGCAGGGGATTGGGCTCAATGCGATCGAACAGCTCATGCGCCACGCCGGCGCGTTCGAGCTCGGCCTCCACGCGTCTCAGGTATCCAAAGCGCTTGACCGAGTTGCCGCCGGTTGTAACGATGAGCGCTTTGGTGCCGGGCAGCTTCTGCGCGCCCAGCTCGCCCAACTTGTCCGCGCCAAACAGCACCTTGGTCGGTGCAAAAAACGAATAACCGTTCATACGCGATCTCCTTACTTATATATGTGTCGCGTTGCCGCCATTATAGCGACCGCTGCGAGCGATCATGCCGTCTGCAAAACGCTATTTCAGCTGCAATAACTGACGTTTGCCCAGATAAAACCTGCCAAAATAAACCTGTCCCTTTTTGGTAGGTAGAATTACCCATAAGGCAAGTATGTTTCTGAGTTATTTCGTGTTGACCCATTTGAGCGGGATAGGGTATAACTCTACTCAACCGCTAGGGATTTTATTGAGAAAGGTGTTCTACCATGAGCAAGAACCTCTCCCAGCAGGTCGTTCTCGACCGCCGCGGCTTCGTTGCCGCCACCTTCGCAACCGTCGCCGGCCTTGGTCTTGCCGGCTGCTCCGACACCAGCGCCGAGGCCGACAAGGGTTCCGCCACCGGCTCCTCCAAGGGCTCCGAGGATACCGAGGTTTCCGCTACGCTCGATGCCAAGGCGTTCGACAAACTTGTCGACAACGGCCCCAAGGCCGATGACGATGCCATCGCCGCCAGCACCTGGGCCACGGCCGTCAAGGACGCCGGCGTCTTTAAGATCGGTGGCGTTCAGACCTCCACGCTCTTCTCCCTCCTCAACGAGAAAGACGGTCAGACCCGCGGCTTCGACGCTGGTATCGCACAGCTCCTGTCCAACTACATTCTGGGCGAGAACAAGGTCGAGATCACTCAGGTGACCTCGGACACGCGCGAGTCCGTCCTGCAGAACGGCCAGGTCGACGCCGTCTTTGCCACCTACACCATCACCGACGAGCGCAAGAAGCTCGTCTCCTTTGCCGGTCCCTACTACTACACCCAGCAGGCCATCCTGGTGCTCGCCGACAACGACGACATCAAGAGCGTCGATGACCTGGCCGACAAGAACGTCGCCGTCCAGTCCGGCTCCAACGGCCCTGCCATCCTGGAGGAGTTCGCTCCCAAGGCCAGCCAGCAGGAGTTCAAGACCGACGAGGAGGCCCGTCAGGCACTCCAGCAGGGTCGCGTTGACGCCTATGTCATCGATAACAACATGCAGCAGAGCGCCCTGGTCCGCGAGCCCGGTAAGTACAAGATCGCCGGCAAGCCCTTCGGCAGCAAGGAGCCCTATGGCATCGGCCTGCCGCTCGATTCCGACGGCGTCGCCTTTGTCAACGACTTCCTTAAGAAGATCGAGGACGACGGCACCTGGACTGAGCTGTGGCAGATCTGCATCGGTGACCGTACGGGCGACACCAATGTTCCCGAGCTGCCCGAGATCGGCGCCTAGGCAGCGAACCTGGTAACGACCGCAACGAAACCATACGGAAACGCATGATGCACTTTATTGCGGTAAACTGTTTCCTCACTGAGTTGTCGGGGCTTCCGTACACACGGGAGCCCCTTTCCTTATCGGCGGGAGGTCCGCATGAGTCTCTCCGAGCTCTGGTCGCTCTATGGCCAGAACTATATCGACGCGCTGCTAGCAACCTGGGGCATGACGCTTGAGTCGTTTGCCATCGCCATGGTGCTGGCCGTCGCCGTCACCGTGATGCGCGTGTCGCCGCTCAAGCCGCTGCGCGTCTTTGGCGACCTGTATGTCCAGGTCTTCCGTAACATCCCCGGCATCGCGCTGCTCATTATCGTCGTCTACGCGCTGCCGCCGCTCAAGGTTGTCCTGCCCTACCGCACCTGCGTTATCGTCGCCACGGTCCTTTTGGGTTCTGCCTTTGGCTCCGAGAACTTTATGAGCGGTATTAACACAGTCGGCGTCGGTCAGGTAGAAGCCGCCCGCTCGCTGGGCATGAGCTTCAGCCGTATCCTCGCCAAGATCGTGATACCGCAGGCGCTGCGCTCGAGCGTGCTGCCCATGACCAACCTCTTTATCGCCGTCATGCTCACCACCGCGCTCGGCAGCCAGGTGCCGCTTAAACCGCAGGAGCTCACCGGCGTGGTGAGCTACATCAACACGCGCTCGCTCGGCGGCGTCGCCGCGTTCTTTATCTCGGCGCTCGGCTACCTGGGCACGGCCTTTGTGGTGAGCCACATTGGCAACTACATCGATAAGAAGGTGAGGATCCTCCGATGAGCAAGCACTCCACCTCCGCGCTCACCATGCGCGATGCGCTCTACGAGGCTCCCGGCCCCAAGATGCGCGCCAAGATTCGCATCGGCACCGCTATCTCGCTTGTTGCCGTCGCCGCGCTCGTCGTCCTCGTGTTGCAGCGCTTTTATGCGACCGGCCAGCTTTCGGTTCACTATTGGTATTTCTTTACGCACCTCACCACCTGGAAGTTCCTGCTTGCCGGCTTTGAGGGCACCGTTAAAGTCGCACTCACCGCTGGCGCCATCGCGCTGGTACTGGGCTTAGCCCTTATGCTCGGCCGTACCAGCGACATTAAGCCGCTGCAGCTGGTCTGCCGCGTGCTTACCGACTTCTTCCGCGGCGTGCCGAGCCTGCTGTTCATCTACTTCTTCTTTTTGGTGCTGCCCCAGTACAAGATCGCGCTGCCGTCGTTTTGGATGCTCACGCTTCCCGTCGCGCTCGCTGCGGCCGGCGTACTTGCCGAGATCTTCCGCGCCGGCGTCAACGCCGTGCCGCGCGGCCAGGTCGAAGCCGCCCAGGCGCTCGGTCTCTCCAAGGCTAAAATCACCTTTAAAATCGTATTGCCGCAGGCTATTCGGTTTATCATTCCGTCGTTGATTTCGCAGCTTGTGGTCGTAGTCAAAGACACCACCGTCGCCTACGTGGTGAGCTACCCCGACCTCATGCAAAACGCCCGCGTGCTCATTACCAACTACGACGCCCTCGTGTCGGTCTACCTGGTTATCGCGGTCATCTACATCCTCATCAACGTCGCGATCAACAAGGCCGCTGTCTACGTTTCGCACAAGACCGGCGCGACCATCATCCGCTAACGCTTTACCATTTCTAGTCATAAGGAGCCGAGCACCATGGCACAGAGCACCTCTTCCACCGGCAATCAGCCGCTGATCGAGCTCAGGCACGTCGATAAGCACTACGGAGATCTGCACGTCCTCAACGATATCAATCTCTCGGTCGACCGTGGCGAGGTCGTCGTCGTGATCGGACCCTCGGGCTCGGGCAAGTCGACCATGTGCCGCACCATCAACCGCTTGGAAACCATCGACTCGGGCGAGATCCTCATCGAGGGCGAGCCCCTACCGCAGGAAGGCAAGGATCTTGCCCGCATGCGCGCCGAGCTGGGCATGGTGTTTCAGCAGTTCAACCTGTTCGCACATATGACCGTACTGCAGAACGTCATGCTGGGACCGGTCGATGTGCTGGGTGTCTCCAAGGACGAGGCCCGCGAGCGCGCCATGGACCTGCTGAGCCGCGTGGGCGTTGCCGAGCAGGCCGATAAGGTGCCTGCACAGCTCTCGGGCGGCCAGCAACAGCGTGTGGCCATCGCCCGTTCACTCGCCATGCAACCCAAGGCCATGCTTTTTGACGAGCCCACGAGCGCCCTCGATCCCGAAATGATCAACGAGGTGCTCGAGGTCATGGTCCGTCTGGCCCAGCAGGGCATGACGATGATCGTCATCACGCACGAGATGAACTTCGCCCGCCGCGTGGCCGACCGCGTCGTGTTTATGGCCGACGGCCAGATCGTGGAAACCGGCACGCCCGACGAGTTCTTCGACCACCCCCAGACCAAGCGCGCCCAGGACTTCCTCAACTCCATTAAGGGCCACTAACCAGACCGCCCACCCGCCCGCCATGCCCATCCAAACTCGAAAGCTACACCTATGATCGGAACTCGCACTTCATCGTCATACACCCCGCACGTCGACGTTGCCCCCGCCGACCGTCCACTCATCCTGGTAGCGCCGCGTTGGGAAGAGGCAAAACCGTTTTTAAGCGAGACCCTCTCCCCCAACGAGGAAATCGCAAGCGTCTTTGTCGATGCCATCCTTGCCGCCGGCGGCCTGCCGCTGCAGATGTCCATCACCGAGGACATTGAGGTCATCCGTCATTACGTCGATATCGCCGACGGCATCGCCATTCCCGGCGGGCCGGACGTCAACCCCAAGCGCTGGGGCGATGATCGACCCTACGACCCCACCCTCTGCTGCGAGATCCGCGATAGCTTTGAGTTTAAGCTGGTCGGCGAGGTGCTCCGTGCCAAAAAGCCGCTCTTTACCACCTGCCGCGGCACGCAGTTGCTCAATGTCGCCACTGGCGGCACCCTGTGCATGGACGTGCCGAGCCTGGGCGCTCGCGAGGGCCGCACGCAGTGGCGCCATACCCACGTGCTCAACGACCCCGTGCATCCCGTCGAGGTCGTGCCGGGCTCGCTGCTCGACCGCGCGGTTGGCGGGCACAGGCTGATCCAGACCAACTCCGCACACCACTGCTGCGTCGATCGTCTGGGCAAAAGCACGCGCTTGGTCGCCAAGGCAACCGACGGCGTTCCCGAGTGCATCGAAGTCGAAGGCCAACCTTTCTGTCTGGGCGTACAATGGCACCCTGAGTACACGTGGAAGACGCTCGAGACCGACTTTAACCTGTGGAAGTCGTTTGTCGAGGCAGCAGCCAAGGTTAAGCAGGCCCGCTAGTTCGCGAGCCACACAACAGATAAGGGCGCCCCGCCGGCCACATGGTCCGGCGGGGCGCCCTTTTGCCTATACGCGGCAGGCACACACCAAGGCTCGCAAGCTCTTATTCAGCCGCTTCGCGCAGGGCCGACATCGTAGCCGCATATTGCTGCTGCAACGCATGCATTCCCTCGCGAGCGCCGTCAACGGCATCGGCGCCGCGCAGTGCTTCGGTCACCACAACCGCCGGCTCGTACAGATTATCGAATCCCAGGTTCTGGCTCACGCCCTTGAGCGTATGCGCTGCCATAAACGCACCCTTGGCGTCTCCTGCCGCCATGGCGGCCTCCAGCTTGTCCATGCTCTCGTCATCCAAAAACTTGAGGGCAAAGCGGGCAAGCATTTCCTCGCCCATCAGTCGAGCGCACGCGTCATCATAATTAGCGCCGATCTTCTCATACGCCTCACGCATGGAAATCATGGATTAAAACTCCTTTGGTCAAACTAAATCGTGGGAAACGCGGCGATATCGGCGGGGCGTGCCAACGTCTCGGCAATACGGTCTTGCACCTCGAGCAGGCAGTCGAGCAACAGCGGGTTAAAGGTGCCGCACTTACCGTCCAGAATCATCTGGATCGCCTCCTTGTGCGGGATAGCGTCCTTGTACACGCGCACGCTCGTCAGAGCATCGTACACATCGGCCACCGAGACCACCTGTGCGGCAATGGGAATTTCGTCGCCCTTAAGGCCATCGGGATAACCCCTGCCATCCCAGCGCTCGTGATGCCAACGCGCAATCTGGTACGCATATTCCATAAGCGCATTGCCGACGTGATGGCGGCCCAGCTCAAGCAGCATATCGGCGCCGATCGTGGTATGCGTCTTCATGATCTCGAACTCCTCGGGCGTAAGGCGTCCGGGCTTGTTGAGAATCGCATCGTCAATCGACATCTTGCCGATATCGTGCAGCGCCGAAGCCAGGGCGATCGTGGAGCGTTCCTCATTGTCGAGGAAGATCGTGCCGCTACGCTGGACCAGACAGCCAAGCAGCAGCTCGGTCAGCTTCTCGATGTTCGTAACGTGCCTGCCGCTCTCGCCGTTGCGAAGCTCCATGACGCCAGCCATGATGTCGATGAGCATGCGACTGTTCTTGACGCGCTCGTTGTACTGCTGGGACAGCAGGCTCGTCAGGCGGCGCTGTTTGGCGTACAGGCGGATGGTATTGCTTACACGGCGGCGCACGACACGGGAGTCAAACGGGCGGTTGATATAGTCCGAGGCGCCCAGCTCGTACGCGCGCAGAACCATATCATCGGAATCTTCGCTCGAAATCATGATGAAAGGCAGATTGTCGATACCCGATCGGCGCGACAGATCGGCCAGCACCTCAAAGCCGCTTATGCCCGGCATGACAATATCCAGCAGCACGAGCGACAACTCATCGCCATAGCGGTCGACCATATCGAGCGCCGTACGACCGTTGGCGGCCTCGAGGATGCAATACTCATCCTTGAGCATCTCGTTGAGAATGGCTCGGTTCATCTCGGAGTCATCGACAATAAGCACCAAAGGCTTTTCGCTTTGGAAGGCTTCGATGGAATCGGCATCGGTCACGACCGTACCGGCTTTTGCCTTAGCGCGGCTCAATAACTGGACAGCGCGGCCAACTCCCTCATCGACCGTCTCGCCATGAATGCGAACGCCACCAATACATGCCGTCAAGCTCACGTACTCATGGCCCGGAACAATCGTGGCATGAACGGCATCGGACACCTGGTGCAGGCGACGGGTGAAGTCATCGGAGGGAATATTGGGCATGACGACCACAAACTTGTCGCAGCCATAGCGTACAAGCTCGTCAGTCGAACGAATTCCGCTGCGTATGGCTGTCGCCACAGCACCGAGCGCAAGGTCGCCGGCATGGCGGCCACACGTATCGTTGAAGACCCTAAAATCATCAAGGTCGATCACCGCAACGCCGGCATTCATGCGGGCACTACGGAGCTTTTCCTCGTAATATCGGCGATTGCGCACACTCGTCAGCACGTCGGTGTAGACAAGGTCCTCTTCTGCAGCCTCTTGCTCATCGATCGGACGCACCATCAGCAGGACGTGAGGCTCGCCCTCGACCTTCAGAGGGCGCAGGCGAGCGCGGTACTCGGTACCATCATTGAGCAGCTGCTCCGATACATCATCGGAACCTGCCAAGGCCTCAAGACTTGACTGACGCAGACAAGGGCACCGATTGCCGGCGAGCAGGCAGTTAGGCTCGCTCTTAATCTGATCGGCCGACAGCAAACGCACCACGGGGTAGGTCTTCGCGACGCGGGCGACCTCGGCGGCAGCCTCCTCGTCGGTTAGATTGACCTCGTGATTATTGAGCATATGGAGCCCTTTCTATCGTTACGCACGGCAACGGTGCATATCAATTGGTACAAGGGTAACATCTAACAGCTGAAGGCAAACGCGCGTTTATCGTTACATTTTTATGACCTGGCAAACGGCGGTAATGGAGCCGCGGGTGCGCGGTTATGGGCGCATTCGTTAACAATGACGAAACGCCAGCAGCCCCTCTCCCCGCAGGTCATCGAGCGTGCTAACGCTCCAAGACATCGCGAACGGCGTTTGCCGCCGTAACGGGGCGATCGCGCAGACCGTTATGCGCGCCCGGAATCGTCACAAGGGGGCAATCGAGATATTCGGCAGCCGCTCGCGTGCCAGCCTCGCGGGGCGTACCGAGCGAAAGCTCGCCGAGAAGCACAGCAGCAACGGACTTCGATGCGCGGGCGCGCTCCCAGTCGGGAGCATATGTCATATTTGTTCCGTATTCATTGGCCATAAAGCAACGACCATTGCGCAGGGCATGTTTGACTTCCACTTCGGTCGTCCCAGGAGCCTCGGGGTCCAAGTCGCCGAGGGCTCCCAAGAAAAGCCGGAGCGCCCTTGAAACCTTTCCAGCCGCAATCATATCGAGCAAAACCGGAGCTGCACCCATGCCGACACCTTCGGCCGACACAGCCGGCTCATGCAGAATCGCACGGGCGACGAGATGGGGTTCGGTGCGAAGAAGCTCCAGCGCCACCAACGTACCGGCGCTGTGCGCAAGCACATTTGCCGGAGCGCCAACGTGTTCGATCACGGCTTGCAGGTCGGCGGCCTGAGCGGCAAGATCATAGCTGCCGTCTGCCGCATCGCTGCTGCCACCGCAGCCGCGGCGGTCGTAGGCAATTACGCGGTAGTTGCGGCTGAGCTCACAAGCGATACCGTCGAAAAATGTGCCGTCGACACAAGCGCCGTGCACGCACACCAAGGCAGGAGTATCAGGCGACACATCTGGGCCGGCATATTCGCGACAGGCAATCGTGGTGCCCGCATTCTCGACCGTAAAATCCATGTTGTGCCCCCATCATCAACGCTCATCCGGTTGCACGTCAGTGCGGTTGGATGGACCCGTATTGCCTTACGCCTTGTTAACAGATTAACTTTACCCGACCCGAGGCTTTTCATGGCACGGCATAATGAGCGACGTGAAAAAACGAAACTTGTAAAGCAAGAGCCCGCACCTTGCTTTGGAGCCGATGCTATGCTTAGGCACAATTGTCTTGAGGAGCATATGCCTATGTCTACGTTTTTGAATGCAAGCCCCATCTTTGGGCCCGTTCGCAGCCGTCGCCTTGGTCTCTCGCTCGGCGTCAACATGATGCCGGCCAGCGGCAAAATCTGCACGTTCGACTGCATTTACTGCGAAAACGGCCTCAACGCCGAACGCCCCTGCCATGAGCCGTACAACACGGCTGCCGTGGTACTCGACGCGCTCGAGGCAAAGCTGCGCGAGATGGCAGCCGAGGGCGAGCTCCCCGATGTGATCACCTTCGCAGGCAACGGCGAGCCCACCGCCGCACCGGAGTTTCCTCAGGCCATCGCCGGCGCCGTGGCGCTGCGCAACGAGCTTGCCCCAAACTCCAAGATCGCCGTACTCTCCAACGGTACGCGCGCCGATCGCCCCGAGGTGCACGACGCGCTCATGATGGTCGACGACAACATTCTTAAGCTCGATACCGTCGACCCGGCGTTTATCCAGCTGCTCGACCAGCCTGTTGGCCCCTACGACGTCGAGCACCAGATTGAGACGTTCGCAAGCTTTGACGGTCACGTTATTATCCAGACAATCTTTTTGACCGGCGAGTATCAGGGTAAGCTCATCGACAACACCGGCGAGGAGTACGTTGCCCCCTGGCTCGCGGCGCTTGAGCGCATTCGCCCACAAGAAGCGACCATTTACACGGTGGCGCGCGAGACACCGATCGCTGGCCTTGCCAAAGCGGCGCCCGAGGTGCTCGACGCCATTGCCGCGCGCGTACGCGCCCTCGGCATCCCCTGCCAGGTGAGCTACTAGCGCGCAGCTGCCCTGTGAGTGGGCTATACTAGCTGCGAATGAAAGGAAGTTAGCCATGTATGACAAAGAACCCGTACCTGGCCGCAACGACGCTTGCTGGTGCGGCAGCGGCAAAAAATATAAGAAATGCCATAGCGCCTTCGATGAGCGCCTTGAGCGCCTGTGGGAAGAGGGCTGGGAGGTCCTGCCCCGCACGCTCTACAAGACGCCCGCCGATATCGAAGGCATCAAGCGCTCGGCCGCTATCAACGTGGGCGTGCTCGATTACGTAGGCGAACACATCGCCGCGGGCATGACCACCAACCAGATCGACCAGATGATCTACGACTACACCGTCGAGCACGGTGGCACGCCGGCCGACCTCAACTACGAGGGCTACCCCAAGAGCGTGTGCACCTCGATCAATGACGTGGTCTGTCACGGCATCCCCTGTGATACAGATGTGCTGCACGAGGGCGATATTATCAACGTGGACTGCTCCACGATTTTGGACGGCTACTTTAGCGACTCGAGCCGTATGTTCTGCATCGGCGAGGTCTCGGCCGAGCGCCAGCGCCTGGTCGACGTCACCCGCGCCAGCGTGGAGGCGGGCTTGGCAGCCGTCAAGCCATGGCTGCCGCTGTCCGTTATGGCCGAGGCCGTGCAAAAGACGGTCGAGGACGCCGGCTTTAGCGTGGTGCGCGAGTACGGCGGACATGGCATCGGTAAGGAGTTCCACGAGGACCCGTTTGTGGGCTTTACCACCGAGGCACCCGATGTGGACACCATCATGGCTCCGGGCATGGTCTTTACCATCGAGCCCATGGTCAATGCCGGAGCGCCCGACATTAAGATTAGCAAGGGCGACGGTTGGTGCGTGCGCACCAAGGACGGCAGCGATTCGGCCCAGTGCGAGGTACAGCTCGTGGTGACCGAGGATGGTTACGAGCTGCTGAGCTGGTAGCTGTGGATGCGCCGGATGCTGACGGGCACGCTCGTCTTGCATCCGGCGTTTTTTTTGAACGTTTTGCCTGATAAAACCTACCAAAATAAACCTGTCCCTTTTTGGCAGGTCGAGCGAAGAGGACTGCTTGTGAACATCCTGGTTTTGTTGCCCGTCAACGACCGTCATCGCGCGATCCTCGAGTCGAGCGCTCCGGGCGAGGACTTTATCTACACGAGCGCCGACGCCATCACGCGCGAGCAGGTCGCCGATGCCGACGTGATCTTGGGCAACATCGACCCTGACATGCTCACGGCATGCGAGCATCTCCAGCTGCTGCAATTGCAGACCGCCGGCTATGACGACTACCTTGCCGCCGGCACTGTGCCGGTCGACGCCAAACTGTCTTGCTCGGTGGGCGCCTACGGCCAGGCCGTGAGCGAGCACATGTTTGCTATGGTGCTGTCTATGATGAAGCGCCTGCCCGGCTATCACGACTTGCAGCGCGAGCATCGCTGGGAGGATTTAGGTCCGGTCACCTCGCTCAAAAACGCCAACGTGCTGGTGCTGGGCGCGGGCGATATCGGCGGCCACTTTGCCACGCTCTGCCGCAGTATGGGCGCGCACGTCCGCGGCATCAAGCGCCATCCGCTCGTCTACCCCATCGTGTTTGAGGACATGGACAGCATGGATGCCCTGTCCGAGCGCCTAGCCGAGGCCGACATCGTCGCATCCTTTATGCCCAGCACACCCGAGACTCGCGGCCTGGCGGACGCCGAGTTCTTCGCCGCAATGAAGCCGGGCGCCTTCTTTGCCAACGGGGGCCGCGGCGATCTTGTGGTTGCCGACGACTTAGTTGCCGCCCTGGAGTCAGGACATCTTGCCGGCGCCGCGGTCGACGTCACCGACCCCGAGCCGCTACCTGAGACAAGCCCCCTGTGGGATGCGCCCAACATACTCATCACGCCGCATATCTCGGGCTGGTTCCACCTAGAGGCCACGCTCAACAACGTGGTCGACATCGCCGCGGAGAATCTGCGTCATCTGCAGGCCGGCGAGACGCTTCGCTGCTGGATCGAACATTAGGGTTCCGCCGTTCTTACGAACGGCGGACCGGCCGACGCTGCGCGACGTCCAGAACGACAATTTGTCATTCAAAAGGCGAGGCATGACCAGAAGGTCAATGCCTCGCCTTTTTCATGCCAACTTGTTCGCTCTGGACGTCGCTCGCTGACGTTTGCCCGACCAGCGGTGTCTTAACAATTCCGTCCAGCTGTTGGCATTGCGGCATTTGCCCAGATAAAACCTGCCAAAATAAACCTGTCCCTTTTTGGTAGGTTTTAGAGTTCCACGCTTTCGGCTCCGTTGATGGTTAGGTCACGCTCGTAGAAGGCGGTGAGGGCGCGGATGGCGTACATCACGTCGCGCACGCCGCCGGTCTCGTAGCTCGAGTGCATGGCCAGCTGCGGCAGGCCCACGTCCACGGCGTGCATACTCGCCTGCATATTGGACAGATTGCCGAGCGTGGAGCCACCCGCCATATCGCTCTTGTTGGCGAAGGCCTGCGTGGGCACGTCGGCGTCATCGCAAATAGCCTGGAACACCGCGCGGCTAAAGGCATCGGTGCAGTAGTGCTGGTTGGCGGCCTCCTTGATGACGATGCCGCCGTTGAGCACAACCTGATTGCGGGCGTCGCACTTCTCGGCGTGGTTGGGGTGCACGGCATGCGCGTTGTCGCAGCTCACGAGCATCGAGGCGGCAAGTGCGCGGTGGTACGATTCGTCGTCAAAGCCCAGCGAGCCGTTAATGCGGCGTAGCGCATCGGCCAAGAACGTCGACATAGCACCCTGCTTGGTCTCGGAGCCAACCTCCTCGTTATCAAAGCAGCAGAAGACCGAAACGTCGTGCGCGTTCTCAGCACCCAAAAATGCCTGCAGCGAGGTGTAGGCGCAGGCCAGGTCGTCGAGCTTGGGCGTCGAGATAAACTCGTCGGCCCAGCCCCAAATGCGCGCATCCTGGCGGTTGACCAGGAACAAATCGCGGCCCAGAATCTGCTCGGGCTCAACATCCAGCTCGTCGGCGATCAGGGCGTCAAAGTCGCCCTGCTTAAGGTCACCAGCGCTGATGAGCGGGCACAGGTCGACGGCGCGATTGGGAGCAAAGCCCTCATTAACGCCACGATTCATATGGATGGCAAGGCTCGGGATGATAGCGACCTCGCGCTCGGTGGCGAGCAGGCGGCTCTCAATACGGTCGCCCTCGCGCACCAACACGCGGCCCGCGAGCGCCAGCGGGCGATCGAACCAGGTGTAGTCGATCATGCCGCCGTATGCCTCGGTGTTCAGGCGCAGCGTCTCGCCCGCGCCGTCGAGTTCGGGCACGGCCTTGACCTTAAACGTCGGCGAATCGCTGTGCGACGCCGTGAGCTGAAAATGATAGTCACCGGCAACACCGTCCTCGCCCCACGTCGCGGCCAGGTCCTCGCCCACCTTAAAGGCAACAACACTCGAGGTGTTGCGCTGCGTGTAATAACGCCCGCCCGGCTCGATGTCCCACGCCGCGTTCTCGGGCAGATAGGTAAAGCCCGCCTCGTCGAGCTCGGCCATAATAGTCGCCGCCGTATGGAACATGCTGGGGCACGCCTCGATAAAGTCGATAAGATCGTTGGCGGCCTCGATATCGTCGGCCGTCACATGCGCGCGCTCGGGCGTTTCCTGATCCGTCATGCTCTCCCCTTTCGCTGGGTTGATGGTCCCCTCCAGCATACCCCGCCGCGCCAGTGCCGTGCCTTTCATTCCATGTTTAATCCCGCGCCGCTCGCCAAGTTGAGCCATCATGCCCGCACTCCTTTTGCGACAATTACGCTAACAGGACGAAAGGAGCCGTCATGAAGCCACGTAACATTGCCATCGCCTGCGGTGTCGCGGGAGTCGCCGTCGGCCTTGCCGCTGCCGCCGGCATCGTTTACCGCAAGCAAATCAAGTCCGCCGCTTCGCTCAAACGCTTGACCGGCTACGCGGATAGCTATGACCTGTACGCAATCGACATCGCCTACGACTACGATCTTGATCGCATCATCGCCGCTGGCGTGCGCGACGACCAGGCCTACATCGATGCCGTGGTGGCGCAGGTGCTGCCCGGTGTGCCGGTACATGTCCAGGCGCCCCAGTTTGCCTGCAGCGCTTTTGTCGCCGTAGATGCCGAATGCCGCGTGCGCACCGGTCGCAATTACGACTTTAAGGACGACACCTCGGCGCTGCTGGTGCGTAATCACCCACGCGGCGGCTATGCCTCCATCGGGTTTGCCGCCCTTAACAACCTGGGCGATAACACTCCGCTTGACTCCGTCGGCGGACGCGCCGCCGCACTCATGGGCCCGTTTGCCCAGCTCGATGGTGTTAACGAATGCGGCGTGTCCATTGCCGTACTCACCCTGGATTCCAAGCCCTGTGACCAGGACACGCAACGCCCCGTCATCAATACCTCGCTCGCCATCCGTCTGGTGCTCGACCGTGCCACCACCACGCAAGAGGCCGTCGACCTGCTTTCTGCCTACGACATGCACGCCATGGCAGGACGCGATTACCACTTCTTTATCAACGACGCCGCCGGTGACGCGCGCGTAGTAGAGTGGGATCCGCGCGATCCGGACCGCGCTTTCAAAGCGACTCCTGTACGCCAGGTTACAAACTTCTACGCCTGTTATGGCGACGAAGTGCTGCCCAACCAAAAGAATGGCGAGCTGGGCCATGGTAAAGAGCGCGCCGTCGCAATCGCCGATGTCCTTGACGCCCATGTCGGCGCCCAAGACGAGGCAGTCGCTTGGAAGGCCCTTCGCGCCGCAGCCCAAGAGCCCAATCCGAAAGACATCACCAGCAATACGCAATGGTCGGTCGTCTTTGACAATACCGAGCCCGCTGCCGCCATCACGCTGCGCCGCCACTGGGGCAACGCCGATGCCTTCGCACTGTAAGGAGCCAGGCCCGTCGACCTTACGTTCCCTGGCGTTGCTTACATTTCCATACGCTTGAGCTAACACGTTTTACCCCCGTATCAACAGTGTGCGGGGGTAAACTTATGCGCATGTTATAACTTGCCCGGAAGGATTCATCATGCTCAGGATCGGTCTTCTTACCAGTGGCGGCGACTGTCAGGCGCTCAACGCCACCATGCGCGGCATCGTCAAAACGCTTATGACCAATAGCGAAGAACCTATCGAGATCTATGGCTTTGAGGACGGCTACCAGGGCCTTATCTACAGCAGGTTCCGCGTCATGACGCCCGCCGATTTTAGCGGTATCCTCACCCGCGGCGGCACCATCCTGGGCACGAGCCGCACGCCGTTCAAGCGTCTGGACACCCCCGAGGCCGATGGTGTCGAGAAGGTGCCGGCGATGGTCCACACCTATCACAAGCTGCAGCTCGACTGCCTGTTTATGCTGGGCGGCAACGGCTCCACCAAGACCGCCAACCGTCTGCGCGAAGAGGGCCTCAACGTTATCGCCCTGCCCAAGACCATCGATAACGACACCTGGGGCACCGAGCTGACGTTTGGCTTTACGAGCGCCATCGACGTCGCCACCAAGTGCATCGATGACATCCACACCACCGCCTCGAGTCACGGCCGCGTGTTCGTTATCGAGATCATGGGCCACAAGGTTGGCTGGATCCCGCTGTATGCCGGCGTCGCGGGCGGCGCGGATGTCATCTTGATCCCCGAGATCCCCTACGACATGGACCAGGTCATCAAGACCATCGAGCATCGCATGGAGACCGGCAGCCGCTTTACCATCGTGGCCGTCGCCGAGGGCGCTATCTCCAAGGAGGACGCGGCGCTGTCCAAGAAGGAGTACAAGAAGAAACTCGCCGAGCGCACGAGCCCGTCGATTGTCTACGACATCGCCAAGGAGATCGAGGCCAAGACTGGTCGCGAGACCCGCGTCGCCATCCCCGGCCACACGCAGCGCGGTGGCCAGCCCGATGCCCAGGACCGCATCTTTGCAACCCAGTGCGGCGTCGAGGCGGCTCTCGGCTGTCTGCGCGGCGAGTTCGGCTACATGATTGCCCTGCGCGACGGCAAGATGTGCCACATGCCGCTCGAGGATGTCGCCGGCAAGCTCAAGTATGTCGACCCCCAGAGCGATCTGGTGCGCGAGGCCAAGGCGCTGGGCATCAGTTTCGGCGACGAATAGCCTCGGCCGAAACTGCTCTCATCAGAGACCCCAGGGCTTACCTCCCAAATCGTCCTCGGACATGTCAGGATCCCGCCGTGCGCTTCGCGCGGCGGGATCCTTCCGTCCTGCGGAAAGATTTGGGAGGTAAGCCCTGGGGCCTCCTGCGGTAACTAGGGAAGCCGAGGCTATTCGTCTTCTTGCTACAAGTGTGTGGGCTGAAATTAAGTTGCGGTGAAATAGTTCCTGCTTAGCTTGCAAATGGCTGAATCTAGGAATTATTCCACCGCAACTTACTGAGTGGGGCTCTTGGCCGCTACTTGCACTGACATTTGTCCTGAAATGGCTGGTCGTTAGGGGTTGCTACCGGTAGTTGCGGTAGGGTTGGGGCAGATTCTAACTAGAAATGGTGGTCGCTACCGGTTGTTCTCGGCATACTCGGCTCATTCGATTACGGTCACCACATGAAAGGAACTGCCATGGATCTTGCGATGGCACAGCGGCTCGTTGATCGCCGCAAGGCTGCCGGGCTTTCTCAGGAGGCACTTGCCGCCCAGTTGGGCGTGAGTCGTCAGGCTGTCAGTAAATGGGAGCGCAGCGAATCCTCGCCCGATACCGATAACCTTATTGCGCTCGCCGCGCTGTATGGTGTGTCGCTGGATGAGTTGTTGTATGGGGAGGCGGTGGATAGCACTGACGCCTCGCAGGCTGATGATGAGGCACAGGACAGCGACGCCGGCGCCAAAGCTTCAGATAAGGCTGAAGAGGCTGAGGCTTCTACTGAACACGCTGATTGCAGCGATAAGCCACTTGTCGATATTTCCCTCGCGCGCGGTATCCACGTCATTGATCCCAATAAAGGCGAGGAAGTCCATGTTGGTTGGAGCGGCATCCATGTGACCAACGAGCGCAAGGGCGAAGAGGTGCATGTGGGGCCGGGCGGCGTGCATATCGATACGCTTGAGGACGATGGACATAGCGTGCGTACCAATGACGACGGCACTGTCACCATCGACGGCGAGACGTTTTCCAGCTGGAAGGAAGCACACGACAAGCTCGACCATCATGGCAAGCATTTCCACACCAAGGTTGGACGTGCATGGAACAAATTCCCCTTCCCCGCACTTGTCGCTCTCGCCTATCTGGTGCTCGGCATTGTCTACGGCACATGGGCTACGGGACTCTTCCTCGTCTTTCTGATTCCCATCTATTACGCGCTTGGCGACCTTATCGACCAACGCCACTTATCTAAGCTGATCGATGTCGTCTATTCAGTCAGTGCCGAGGCATGGTTCCTCTACATGTGGCTCTGCCTGGGGCAGCCCCATCCCGCCTGGGTAATCCTCATCACCATCCCGGTCGTAAAAGCACTCATGCGTTGGTGCCGCAAACAATGGAAGCACCGCAAGCGAGCCTAAACCATCCCAGCCCGACAGCAGCACCCAACTAGTACTCCCCCGCCCATCCCTCCTAAGTTGCGGTGATATAGTTCCGGTTTTAGCCTTGAGTAGTCGAATTTAGGAACTATTCCACCGCAACTTACGAACGATCGGAGCGGCTACGGCACAAGCGTCGGCGTTCGTTTGATGGTCCGTCACGAAAAGGGGTCATCTACTACGTTTAACTCGATGGGGTCAACCATGACCGCCTTTTTCAAAAATCGACAGGCCTTCTACCTGCGGTTTTATTTTTCGTTTTCCCGGCATGGTTGAGGGTATCCAATTAAACGTAGTAGATAGGCCCGTTTTGTAGCACACGACCCATTCAAGCCCAATCTCGAAGGCTAAAGAGAGCCTCTCATCAACGCTTGCGAGCAGAAGATAGCAAAGCAACAAACGCCGGGCCACCTAATGGTTGTCCGGCGTTTGCCCAGATAAAACCTGTCAAAATAAACCTGTTCCTTTTTGGCGGGTTACTCGGCGCTCTTGAGGGCGCCGACCATGTCAATCTTGTTGAGGGTACGATTGGTGGCGAGGTTGACGATAAACGTAAAGGCAAAGGCCAGCAACACGGATAGCACGTAGCTCAGCGGCTCGACTTCGACGTCAAAGTACAGCGACGGCATCTGCAAAATGTAGGTAAAGCTCTCGGCCAGCAAGCCGCCCAGCGGCACGCCCAGCGCAGCGCCGATCGCCGTGAGAATCAGCGTCTCCTTGTTGACGTAATGGTGCACCTCGCCACGGCGGAAGCCCAATACCTTGATGGTCGCCAGCTCGCGCTCGCGCTCGGAGATATTCGTGTTGGACAGCGTAAACACCACCACAAACGACAGGCACGCCGCCATAAAGGTCACGAGCACCACGACCGAATTGATAATCGTAAAGTTCGCTTCGTAGTTCTCCCAATGCTCGGCCGTACTCGAAATCGTAAGCCAACCGTCGCTCTTAAGATTCTTGCTAAACGCAATCTGGTCGGCCGACGAGCCCTTAAGCAGCACAAAGACGCCGTTGAGGCGTGCGCTTCGACCGAACGCGCGCTCATAGGTGCCCTGCGTCATGTAAAGCGTGTTGCCCAGATAGTTAAGCGAAATGTCACTGACTTTGACCTTGGCAACATTGAGCGACGAATCCTGGACGTGTGCCGTATCGCCCGGCTGAATCCCCAGCACCAGCTGTGAACTCTTGCTCAGATACACGTCTCCGTCACGCAAAGACAGCGGCTCTTTGGACTCATCCTCAAGGCGAACGTAGTCGTCCAGGTCGTTCGTGCGGTCATCGGGCACCACGATCAGCTGCACAGTCTCGCTCTTGCCGCCAAAAGTAAAGGTGACGTTGTCGGTCATAATCGGCAGCGTCGAAGTCACGGTCACGTTGGAATCATTGGCCGCGCTGCGCTCATCCAACGCCGCGCACGTCTGCGTAAAGTCATCGGGGTTGGCGACCGCCAGCAAGTCATAACGCGTGATATGCCCGTACTGTTTGGGCGAAAGCGCCACCGACGTATCGCGAATACCCATACCGCAGATCACAAGCGCGGTGCAACCCGCGATGCCAAAGATGGTCATAAAGGCGCGCTTTTTATAGCGGAATAGGTTGCGTGCAGCGACCTTGTTCAAAAAGCCCATGCGGCGCCAGATAAAGCCGATGCGCTCAAGCAAGATGCGCGAGCCGGCGCGCGGAGCCTTGGGGCGCATGAGCGAGGCCGGGGTCTCGGCCATCTCGTGGCGGCAGGCGATAATTGTGGCGCCCACCACGCCCACGGCAAACAGTGCTACCGAGACGATTGAGGACACAATGTCGTACGAAAGCAACATCTGGGGCAGCGAGTACATGTCGTCGAACACCGTAAACAGGAACAGCGGCAGGCCCACAAATCCGATGATATTGCCGAGCACGCCGCCGATCAGGCACGCCCACAGCGAGTAGTCCACGTATTTGGACAGAATGCGCCCGCGCGAATAACCAAGCGCCTTATACAGGCCGATGAGCGTGCGCTCCTCCTCGACCATACGCGTGGCGGTGGTAAGGCTGATGAGCACGGCGACGATAAAGAAGATGAACGGAAACACCGTCGCAATAGCCTCAATTGACGAGCTATCGCTCTCCACGCTTGAGTAGCTTGCGATATTGTCGCGGTCCTGGATGTACCACGTGCATTCACCCAAATCGGAAAGCTCGGCGCGGGCATCGGCAAACTGCTGGTCGGCGGCGGCGCGGCGCTGATCCAGGTCGGCCTGAGCCTGGACGCGTTCCTCGCTGCCCTGGGCCATGCGATTGATGTTGTCCTGCTCAATCCCAAAGAGCATATTCGCCTGGCGCTCGGCCGCATCCAAGCTTGCCGGCGTGTCGACTGTCAGCTCCTGAGCGCGCGCCTTCTCACGCTCCTCGCGGATCTTCTCTATATTGCCCTTGACCTTGTTGATCTTTGCCGCGTAGGCATCCGAATAGGAGTTGAGGCTCTTGGCTCCCTCGACGACTACGTGGACTGCGGAATAGGACGACGACGTCGCGGCGTCCTCGCTCACATAGAACTTATAGTCCGCCGCCGAAGCAGCGCGAAAGGCGTTGACTGTCGAGTCGGAGCTCACATCAGTGGGATCGAGGACCTCGGCCGTAATGGTGTAATCGCCCGCGGCAAACTGATCCTTGGCGCTTTGGTTCGACGAGCTCGCGTCATTGGCGGCAAAACTCACCGTATCGCCGAGCTTTTTGCCCGAAGCCTTCAGGAACTTCGAAGTCACCGCGACCTCATCGGCGCTCTCGGGCAAATCGCCGTTCACGAGCACCGGCTGATCGATGTTCTCCTTGGAGAGACTCTGCACGACCACGCGCTCGCGCGTTGTACCCACGGCGGTGTAGGCGGTCTCGGTGTAGATGCCCTCGGCCGTCTCGACACCATCGACCTCTTGGATGGCGGCGAGATCATCGTCGGTCAGGCCATAAGTCGACTGCACGTTGATGTCATAAACATTCTGCTGGTCAAAGTAAGCGTCGACCGAATCGCACAGATCCTCGCAACCCGCCTTGAGGCCGCACATCACGCTCACGCCGAGCGCGGTGATCACGACGATAGACAAGAAGCGCTTAAGACTGCCTCGGATTGTGCGGTAGATGCCACGGCGAAAAACCGTCGGCACCATGTCGTTTGAACTTTGGGCAGTACGATAGGTCGCGAACTCCCGGTCGCGACCCGCATGCTCCGTATCGTGGTTTTGGCTGTTTTGGCGATCTTGGTCCATGGGCGCTACCACTCGATCGTCTCGATAGGCACGGGATTTTGTTGGACCGTCTCGCTCTCCACGCGGCCGCTCTTAAAGCGGATCAGGCGATCGGCCATGGGCGCCAGCGCGGAGTTGTGGGTGATGATAATGACCGTGATGCCCTGCTTGCGGCAGGTGTCCTGTAGCAGCTGCAGGATCTGCTTGCCGGTTTTGTAGTCGAGTGCGCCCGTGGGCTCGTCGCACAAAAGCAGCTTGGGATTCTTGGCCAGTGCGCGGGCAATGGACACGCGCTGCTGCTCGCCGCCCGAAAGCTGCGCCGGAAAGTTGGCGAGGCGCTCGCCCAGGCCAACCTGGCTAAGCGTTTGCTCGGCATCGAGCGAATCGGGGCAGATCTGAGCTGCGAGCTCAACGTTTTCGAGTGCCGTCAGGTTGGGAACCAGATTGTAGAACTGGAAGACAAAGCCGACGTCGGCGCGGCGGTATTCCACGAGCTGCGCCTCGTTGGCGGAGCTCACATCGCGCCCGTCCACCGTTACGGTGCCGGAAGTCGCCGTATCCATGCCGCCCAGGATGTTGAGCGCCGTGGTCTTGCCGGCACCCGAGGCGCCCAGGATAATGGCGAGCTCACCGCGCTCAACGGTAAAGCTCGCGCCGTCGAGCGCGTGAATGCGGGCATCGCCCTCGCCGTATGCTTTGATGACGTCTTTAAATTCGATATAGGCCATCGATCGGTTCCCATCTGGTCGGATAACTCTTTAGTATTACCCATTTCCCACCTATCAAAAAGAGACAGGTTTATTTTGGCAGGTTTTATATGGGGAAACGGCAGCTATAGATGAGGCGCCGGGGAGGCAGAGAAATCATCGACGGGGTCAGGCCGACCGCCAAACACAACGCACGCATCTCAATCTGTCAGCCAAATCATTCGAACAGCTGTTCGTTTCTATGATATGATTCCGTTATCTAAGCAGGCCAATACGCAGAAAGGCGGCCAACATGGCGTTCGACTTTAAGAAGGAATGCAAGGAGCTCTACAAACCTGCAAGCAAGCCGAGTATCGTAACTGTCCCGCCTATGAGCTACGTTGCCGTTCGCGGCAAGGGCGACCCAAATACCGAAGGTGGCGAGTATCAAAACGCTCTGCCGCTGCTTTACGGAATCGCCTATACCGTCAAGATGTCGAAGAAAGGCTCAAGGAGTATCGAGGGCTATTTCGACTTTGTGGTACCGCCGCTCGAGGGTTTCTGGTGGCAAGAGTTCCCGAGCGGCGACATCGATTATGTACGCAAGGACGATTTCAACTTTATCTCGTGCATCCGCCTGCCCGATTTCGTCACCCGAGATGACTTTGACTGGGCAGTCGCGGAAGCCACGACCAAAAAGAAACTGGACTTTTCCGCCGTCGAACTGCTTAAAGTTGACGAGGGCCTCTGCGTTCAATGCATGCACACCGGGCCCTACGACAACGAGCCGGCAACCGTAGGCGCCATGCATGAATATGCGACCGAGCTGGGCTATGTCCCCGACTTCTCAGACACCCGTTTACATCACGAAATCTATCTCTCCGATCCACGCAAATGTGCACCGGAGAAACTTAAGACTGTGGTTCGTCATCCTATCAAGCGCGCTGAATAGCGTGGAGCGTCATTTCACGCGTTAGGTTTTAAGCCAGCCAACCAGCCGCCTCCTGGGCCGTCCGGTAATTATCTTGACGCAGCCCGTCGCATCTTATAAGTTTGTTTTGCTAAAGCTGGAAAGCCTCTCAACGATGCGCAACTCCAGCTCTTTTTTTATCAAAAGAGCAAGTGTCGGAAAGCAAAATGTCGGAAAGCAACGTATTGAGCAGAATCAAACACCTGGTCAACACCTATAGCGGCCTCGTGCTCATGGGTGCTGTCGGAATCCCTATTGACATCATCGTCGGCGCCATTTGTGCCCTCTTTGGTCGCGTGCTCCTGGCGATCGGTGCCTTCCGCGACGAGCACATCACCCTGCTCCTTCCCTTCCTCGCCCTCATGGGCTTGGCCATCGTATTTGCCTACCGCACCTGGGGCAAAGGCACCGAACGCGGCATGAGCTTAGTATTCGACGTAGGCCACGGGCGCGAAGACGCTATCTCCCCGCGCTTGGTGCCGCTCATTATGCTGAGCACGTGGGGAACGCACCTCTTTGGCGGCAGCGCGGGACGCGAGGGCGTGGCCGTGCAGATCGGTGCAACCGTCTCACACTGGATCGGCCGGCGTCTACCTTTCCGAGACCCCGGCAACACGTTTTTGCTTATCGGCATGGCTGCCGGCTTTGCTGGACTCTTTCGAACGCCACTTGCAGCCACGGTCTTTGCTATCGAAGTACTGGTCGCAGGACGCATGGAATACCGCGCGCTGTTTCCCGCGCTTACGGCCTCGCTCGCCGCAAGTATGACCTCCGGCGCCCTGGGGCTCGAGAAGTTCGAGGTCGCCGTTACCGCCTCGTATGCGCTCGACCTCCCCGGTCTTGGGCGGCTGGCGCTGTTGGGCATCGCGTTTGGTATGGTGGGCGGCGCCTTTGCCTGGTGCCTTGCACATGCCAAAACACTTGCGGCGCGGCTACTCCCCAACCCCTATGTGCGCATCGCCGTTATGGGCATCGCGCTATCAGCGATTCTGCTCACACTGTGGCAGGGGCGATACTGCGGACTTGGTACCAACCTGATATCGGCAGCGCTCAACGGTGACGGCAAGGACGCCATCATGCCTTGGGACTGGGCGCTCAAATTCGCACTCACCATTACCACGCTTGCCGCAGGATATCAGGGTGGCGAGGTGACGCCGTTGTTCTCCATCGGAGCGAGCCTTGGCGTCGTGCTCGCCGGAATCCTCGGCATGCCCGTCGAACTTTGCGCCGCGCTGGGATACGCCGCCGTCTTTGGCGGCGCCACCAACACGCTGCTCGCGCCGATCCTCATTGGCTGCGAGGTCTTCGGTTTCGGTAATCTGCCGGCGTTCTTTATCGTCTGCGTTGTGGCTTATCTGTTCAACATGGACAAATCGATCTACGCCCTGCAGGAGCGGGCGTAGAAAGATGTCCAAGCAGGTGATCTCAACCGGAAACGGCGCCCCACTCTGAGGCTGTATTCCGGGACACGGTTTCCGCTTGGGACGCCATTCGGAAAGCGCATCCCGCTTTAAAACGGAATTCCGGGACGTAGTTTCCGTCTGAGCCTCCATTCGGAAAGCGTGTCCCGTTCTTTCACGGCATCTTGGCTATGCAAAGTGCTCGAGCGTTACTCCTCGTACGCGCCCTCAAGCCGCAGCAGCCACTCCTTGCGGTCGAGGCCGCCAGCATATCCGTTGAGCGATCCGTCGGCCGCGACCACGCGATGGCACGGCACGATAATCGAAATGGGATTACGCGCAACCGCAGCCCCCACAGCACGGGGAGACACAACGGGCGCCTCGTTTCCCGGCACACGATGCCGCGCTGCAACACGCTGGGCGATCTCGCCATACGTAGCGACCTCGCCACGCGGAATTGAAAGTAGCTCAAACCAAACCTCACGCTGAAACGCCGTGCCAATCAAATGCAACGGCGGCGTAAACCGAGGCTCCTGCCCCGCAAAATAGGCGTTGAGCCAAGCCCAAGAACGCTCTAGCACCGAAGAAGCCGCGCCATTGGCCGGATTTACCGTCTGCATGCCCCCGGCACCCGAAACTGCATCGGTGCCCTCAACGTATTCGGCGCTTTCTTTAAGAAGCGTGGAACCAAAGTGCTCCTGCCCCTCAAACCAAAGCCCCGTCAGACCGCGGCCATCAGCGGCAAGCAAGATTTCGCCCAAAGGCGAAGCAAACGTCGTCGTGACCACCAGCGGCTCCCTTCAAAACTCCGCAACATAATACCGCGAATTGTACAGGCAACCCCAATCGACCCCAAAGTCACCCAAGGCAGCAGGCGCGAAGCGCCGCAGCTGCCGCACGACCCCAAAGTCCCCGCAGGCAGCAGGCGCAACGCGCCGCAGCTGCCGGCCGCGCCCCACAGTCCCCAAAGGCGGCAGGCGCAAAGCGCCGAGGCCGCCGCCGGGGCCAGGGCCCGCAACGGCCACGTGCCCTCACATCAGCCCAGCGGCCCCAGCCAACAACGGCCCCATCGCAGGCCGCTCGCAGCCGAGTCACCGCAGGCGGGGGCCGGGCTTAGTTTTCAGAACACTCCGCAGACCAGTGTGGCGCCTTGTCCGCGGCTCCGAAGGAGCAGGACAAGGCGCCACACATGGTCGAGGACGTTCTGAAAACTAAGCCCGGCCCCCGCCGGACAGGTCACACTACTCGCAGAGCAGCTTGGCAATCTGGACGGCGTTGGTTGCCGCGCCCTTACGGATTTGGTCGCCGCAGCACCAGAAGGTGATACCGCGCGCAGCCTCGGGGTTCGAGATGTCGCGACGCACGCGGCCGACCCAGATCAGGTCCTGGTCGGACGTATCCATCGGCATGGGGAAGCGGTCGTGTGCATCCTCAGCAGCCATATCGTCAACCAGCTTCACGCCCGGAGCGGCAGCCAGCGCAGCACGGGCCTCTTCCACCGTAATGTCGCGCTCAAACTCGAGCGTAATGCTCTCGGAGTGCGAGCGCAGTACAGGCACGCGCACGCAGGTGCAGTTCACGCGCAGCTCGGGCAGGTGCATGATCTTGCGACCCTCGTTCTGCAGCTTCATCTCCTCGGAAGTAAAGCCCTCCTCCTTGACGCCGCCAATCTGCGGAATCAGGTTGCTCGCGAGCTGGGCGGCAAATGCGCGCGGCTCGGGAATCTCCTCACCACGGCCCAGGGCGGCCAGCTGAGCCTCGAGCTCGGCCATACCGGGCGCGCCAGCGCCCGAAGCCGCCTGATACGTCGAGACAATCATGCGCTTCACGCCGGCGAGCTGATGCAGCGGCCACGTGGGAACCAGGCCGATGATGGTCGCGCAGTTGGGGTTGGCGATAAGGCCGTGATGCCACTTGATGTCGTCAGCATTGATCTCGGGCACGACCAGCGGCACCTCGGGATCCATACGGAAGGCATGGCTGTTGTCGACCACGACGGCGCCGCGCTTGACGGCCTCGGGCAGCAGCTCCTTCGCGATATCGTCACCGGCGGCTCCAAGCACAATGTCGCAGCCCTCAAAAGCCTCGGGGCAAGCTTCCTCAATCACGATCTGCTCGCCGCGGAACTCGACGGTTTTACCCGCGGAGCGTGCACTTGCCAGCAGCTTGAGCTTGCCAACCGGGAACTCCTGCTCGTTGAGGCACTCGAGCATCTGGGTGCCTACAGCTCCCGTCGCGCCCAAAATAGCAACCGTGTACTGTTTCATGCTTCCCCCTTTAAAGGTTGTGGCTTTTGCCCGCACGCCAAGCAGGCCGATTATTGTTGCCAGTGTATACAAGAACGGGGCGGGCACGAAACCCGCCCCGTCGAAACGAAACCGAAACGAAACGCCCCACCGTAGATTTTTGAGACATGACCCAAAAATCTACCGAGCAGTCGCTACTTTTTGAGCGCAGCCAGAGCGGGATCGACCGGCGCAGGAGCCTCCAGATCGGAGACCTTCACAATGCCGTTTTCGTCGGAGAAGGCACGGTAAATGGTCCGAATCGCCAGGTCGAAGTCCTTCTCCTCGACACCGATAATGATGTTGATCTCGTCACAGCTCTGCGAAATCATGCGCACGCTCACGCCGGCCTGGCCGAGCATGCCAAACAGATGGCCCGAGATACCTGCACGACCGCGCAGGTTACGACCGACGGTCGCGATGAGCGCCAGGCCCTCGACAACCTCGATCTCGAGCGGCTCGACCTCCTGCTGAATGTCGCCCACAAGCGAGTACAGCGAATCGTGCACATCCTGCTCCTGCACCACGGCGCCAAAGCGGTCGACACCAGTGGGCATGTGCTCGACGGAAACGTCATAGCGTTCGAACACCGAAAGTGCACGGCGCATAAAGCCGACACGGGGCTTGGTGCGGTCGCGGGCGACGTTGATGGCGACAAAGCCGCGTTTGCCGGTCACGCCGGTAATGATGGGCTCCGCCTCGCCCTCATCAGCCGTCTCGCTAATGATGGTCCCGGGGTCCTGCGGCGCATTGGTGTTCTTGATGACCAGCGGAATGCCTGCCTCGCGCACGGGAAACACGGCTTCCTCGTGCAGGACGCTTGCGCCCATGTACGAAAGCTCGCGCAGCTCCTCGTAGGTAACGCGCGCAATGGGCTGAGCCTCGGGAACAATACGTGGATCGGCAGAATAGAAGCCCGAAACGTCGGTCCAGTTCTCGTACAGATCGGCGCCCAGGCACTTGGCCAGAATCGAGCCCGAGATATCGCCGCCGCCACGATCGAGCAGCTTGATTTGGCCCTCACGCGTCGCGCCGTAGAAACCGGGCATGACAAAGCCACCCTGCTGACCGTACTCCTGCACCAGCTCGGAGGTGCGGTTCATGCTGAGCGTACCGTCGTGATGGAACGCCACGACCGTCGCGGCATCCAGGAACGGCAGGCCCAGGTACTCGGCCATCAGACGAGCGGTAAAGTACTCGCCACGGCTTACGAGCTCCTCGGTAGAGTAGCCGCCCGAGCGGGCGCGCTCGGCAAAGGCCGCGAACTCCTCGCGGATGGGATAGGTGAGTTCCAGCTCGTCAGCGATATCAAAATAGCGCTGGCCAATGTCCTCGAGCAGTTCCTCGCACGACACGTGGTACTTAACATGCGCATTAACCAGGTAGAGCAGGTCAGTCACCTTGGTGTCGCCCTTAAAGCGGCGACCGCAGGCAGAAACCACCACAAAACGGCGGGCCGGGTCGGCATCGACGATGGCCTTGATTTTCTTAAAGTGTTCGGCGTCGGCGACTGACGAGCCGCCAAACTTGGCAATCTTAATCATGGGCTGGAGGTTACCTTTCTAAAAAGCCTCTGCGAACCTATTTTGCGCGCTCTGATACCATGGTTTCACCGATTGGGACCAAGGCATCCGAGGAGCAGTGTTATATGGGAACTTATCATAGTACACGAGGACGCACTTTATCGTGCTCAAGTAAGGTGGCAATCCGCACCGGCATCGCTCCCGACGGGGGTTTGTTTGTCTCGGACGAGCTCGGCACCCAGCAGGTCGATATCAGCTCGCTTGCAGATAAATCGTACTTTGAAATCGCTCAAGATGTGTTGGGAATGTTACTGAATGATTACACGGCCGAAGAAATTTCGGCGTGTGTCGACGAGGCATACCGCGGCACGTTCGCGAGTGAAGAGGTTACGCCGCTCGTCAAACTCGACGCTGCGCCGGGCGCTGACGCCCCTCAGACCTATGTGATGGAGCTCTTTGGCGGCCCCACGAGTGCCTTCAAGGACGTCGCCCTGCAGATGCTCCCCCGCCTCATGGCCCGCACTTCCGCCAAGGACGGCGGCACCGAGCGCATCATGATCGTCACCGCCACGTCAGGCGACACCGGCAAGGCAGCACTCGCTGGCTTTGCCGACGCCCCGGGCACGGGCATCACCGTCTTTTATCCCGAAGGCAAGGTCAGCCGCGTCCAGAACCTGCAGATGTCCACACAGGAGGGCGATAACGTCGCCGTCTGCGGCATCCGCGGCAACTTCGACGACGCCCAGAGCGCCGTCAAGCGCATCTTTGCCGATAAGGAGCTTGCCGAGCGCCTGGAGGCCGCTGGCACGGTGCTTTCAAGCGCCAACTCCATCAATGTCGGCCGTCTGGTACCGCAGGTCGTCTACTACTTTGCCGCCTATGCGCAGCTGCTGCGCGCCGGCGCTATCGAGGTTGGCGACGCCGTGGAGTTCTGTGTACCCACCGGCAACTTTGGCGATATCTTGGCCGGCTACTACGCCAAGCGCATGGGTCTGCCCGTCGCCAAGCTCGTCGTGGCGAGCGACAAGAACAACGTGCTTGCCGACTTCCTGACCACCGGCGTCTACGACCGCAACCGTCCGTTCTTCACGACTATCTCGCCGTCGATGGACATCCTCATCAGCTCCAACCTGGAGCGCATGCTGTACTTCCTGTCCGATGGCGACTGCGAGCTCGTTGCCGGCTTTATGGAGCAGCTTGCCCAGACCGGCCGCTACGAGGTGCCCGCCGAGCTGCTGGCTAAGATTCAGAGCGTCTTTGGCTGCGGCTGGGCCAGCGAGGACGAAGTCCGTGCTGCTATCAAGAGCTGCTGGGATGCGAACGGCTACGTAATCGACCCGCACACCGCTTGCGGCTATCACGTCTTTGAAAAGGTCGCTCCCGCCGAGGGCGCCAAGGCCCGCGTGCTACTTTCGACCGCCAGCCCCTACAAGTTCCCGCGCGCCTGCTGCGACGCCCTGGGGCTCGACGTTCCCGAAGACGACTTTGAGGCCATGCGCGTGCTCGAGCAGGCAACCAACACGGTTGCCCCGATCCAACTCGCCGAGCTCGAGTCCAAGCCCGTCCGCTTCGAAGACGTCTGCGACGTAGCCGACATGGCCAACTACGTAGAGTCTGCAGCAAAAAAGATGGCTACCAACTAAACCCCTTATTAAGCGCCGGCGAAAGCCGGCGCACCTTCTTTCATCAGATAACCCCCGGGATGATGACGAACGCGCACAGCGTGCCTGGCTGTTTAGTTCGTCGCGAGTTCCGCACGCAAAGGAAAGCACTTAATGTGCTTTCCGTCTTGCGCAGGACTGTCCGAGCAGCGAACTAAACAGCCAGGCACGCCAGGAGGACCCACATGATCAAAATCACCGTCCCAGCAACGAGCGCCAACTTGGGCATCGGCTACGACACCCTCGGCATGGCCGTCAGCCTCTACTCGCACTTCACCTTCGAGCGCGCCGACAAGCTCACCATCACGGGCTGCCCCGAGGAGTTCCAAAACGAGAATAACCTGGTCTATGTGAGCTTTGTCGATGCTCTGGCCGCCTGGGGCGAGCCGGCCTTCCCCGTCGCTATCGACATTCAGACCGACGTGCCCGTCGCCCGCGGCTTGGGTTCCAGCTCCACCTGCGTCGTCGCCGGCATCATGGCTGCCGCCGCGTTGACGGGCCATACCGTCGACCGCGCCGAGCTCGTCCGCCTCGCCACCGAGGTCGAGGGCCATCCCGATAACGTCGCCCCCGCTATCCTGGGCGGCGCCGTCTGCTCCTTTACGCCGACCGATTCGCTCCCCCAGTGCCTGCGCTACGAGGTGAGCGATCGCTTGCGTTTTATTACCGTGATTCCGCCCTACGAGGTACACACGAGCGAGGCGCGCAAGGTCGTGCCGCAGGAGATTCCGCTCTCCACCGCCGTGTGGCAGATGGGCCGCATCGCCGGTATGACGCGCGGCTTGGAGACTGGTGACCTGGACCTGATTGCCGCCGCCAATGACGACCGCATTCAGGAGCCCTATCGTCGCCGCCTGATTCCCGACTACAACGCCGTGCGCGACACCTGCCTTAACGGCGGCGCTAAGACCATCTGGATTAGCGGCTCGGGCTCGACCCTCATGGCTGTGACCGACGACACCATCGTGGCAAAGTTCTTGCAGGTCAAGCTGCGCGAGCAGTTCCCTAAGTGTGATACGCATATTCTGACGTGCGACACCGAGGGCGCTCAAATCGAGTACCTGTAGACATCCTCCTCATATACCTGTCCGGGACGGTCGGGATGTTCCCTCAAAATCGTCCTCGCGCATGAAGGCCCCTTGTCCTGCTCCTGCGGAGCGACGGACAAGGGGCCTTCGCGCTGCGGAATGATTTTGAGGGAACATCCCGACCGTCCCTGCGCCTACCTTACTGAGGATGTCTACAGGGACCCACGCTTTGAAAGGGCGCCGGGCTGATAGTTTGGCTTTTTATTGGTAGGGGCTCTTGCTAGGCTGGAGCACTTCCTAGAGGCGGGCATCGGCTGTGTGCTTGGTTTAGGCGGCGCTGGTTTCTTTGTATTCGAAGACTGGTTCTAGGAGGTCTTCGATGTTGCAGTGGAGGGCTTTTGCTATGGCTCTTACGCTTGTAACCGAAGCTTCATTGATGTTTCTCTGGCGCTGCTCGTACATTTGGATTGAGCGGAGTGACACACCCGATTCGTATGCCAGATCTTGTTGGGTTTTCTTGAGCCTCTTTCTTGCTAACGCAAGTTTGGTTTGCCTGGACGCTTTTTTCGCCATATCGCAGACGAGGCGAGCCACGCGTTCCTCCGAGGCTTCGTGCCAGGGGTAGTACAGACTGCGTAGCACATCAAATGGAACGACATGCAGCAAATCTTCGAAAGACTCTCCTAGGCGCCACTGAAGGTATGCCAATATCCAGCCTGTCCAATATTCCGGTGTCTTTTCGAATCGGTAGGTTCGATTTGGCATCGGCCTTGATTGATAGCCGGACCTTTCGGCAATGAGCGCGAACAGCTCAACGCCCGATTTTCCCGACACTACCCATGCGTTGCCGCGTTCGAACTCGCGGGCTACGCCGCTCAGACAAAAGAGTTCAGCAACTTCCGATCCTTCTGCCCCATAATCGTTAACGGCATAGTCAAAGCAGTCGCCGAGGTTGTTCATTGCATCCTCAAGGTAGTAGACGGGGTATGTCCTACTCGGCCCACAATCCGTTAACTCTTGGATCATTTAAATCAACCCTCCCTGCCATCAAATCCCTAATGTCGACACCTTCGGAATCGAATCCATTCACAGTGTCCAAGTACTTGCGCCGCGCGTTCTGCTCTCACTCGAAACGCCTGGGATAATACTCGGAACCAATTGACATCACCCCAGTGATAGTTTACCAATAACTATCACTGGGGTGATATAGATGAGAGCTTTTGAGGGGCTGCAGCCCGATTAGAGGCAGGCCTCGGCGATGCGCTTTTTGAGTTCGTCGATGCCGGTGCCGGTTTGGGAGCTTGTGATGATTACGTTCTCGGCCGGGACGTTGAGCTGCTTCTTGATGGCCGCTGCCTGACGGGCCTGCTGGGTGCGGCTGAGCTTGTCGGCCTTGGTGAGGCAGACGATAAAGTTGAACTCGTTGCCCTGTAGGTAGTCAATCATGTCGTGGTCGAGCTTGCTGGGGTCGTGACGAATGTCCACCAGCGAGACGACCAAGTTAAAGCTGCGCTCGGAGTCGAAAAAGTCGCCGATGAGCTCGGCCCAACGGTCGCGCTCGGCCTTGGAGCGACGGGCGAAACCGTAACCCGGCAGGTCCACGAAATGCACGTCGTCGGCCTCAAAGAAGTTGATGTTGCTCGTCTTGCCCGGCGTGCTGGAAACCTTGACCAGGTTCTTGCGGCCAAAGAGCTTGTTCATAATCGACGACTTGCCCACGTTGGAGCGGCCAACAAAGCTCACCTCGGGACAGGTGGACTCGGGGATCTGCGAAACCTTGCCGTAGCTGGCGACGAACTTGGCAAGCTGGTAGTTAATGGAATCGGCCATGGACACTCCTTGGTCGTAGGATCTTGCAAAAAACGCGCTATTGCGCAGCGGCAATGCGTCGAACGATATCGAGCGTGATATCGCTTGCGGCACGCGCATACTCGAACAAATCGAACTCGCGGTCGCAAATCGCATCATACGCCTCGTCACAATTATCGCTGATAGCACGCAGCACCAGGCAATCGACACCATTTTTGGTTGCGACATGGGCAATTGCCGCGCCCTCCATGCCGACACAATCGGCATGCGTCGCCTCGATGGCATCATTGCGCATAGCGGCGCCCGTCACAAAGCGGTTACCCGTGGCAATCGTGCCGACCAGGAACTGCTTTGCACCCTCGTTCGAAGCGGTCTCATTTGTCGAAGCATCAACAAACCCACGCTCAGCAAGCACATCGGCGGCAATATCGACCAGCGCGGGCGTCGAGACAAACTCCTCGAGCCCCGGTGCAGACTCGGCGATAAGCGCGGTATCGGTATCTAGATAGCGCAGGCATTTGCCAATGACGACATCGTCGATATGGAGCTTGGGATTCAGGCCACCTGCGATACCAGAAAACACAACTGCCTGTGGAGCATACTTGCTAATGAGGTGCTGTGTTGCGGCGGAAGCGTTTACCGTGCCCATACCCGCCGTCGTGGCGACAATCGACAGGCCGTCGAGCCCGCCGGTCACAACGTTCAAGCCCGCCTCCTGTACCATGCAAACGTTGCTCAACTCTTCCTTAATCTGCATGATCTCTTTTTCGAGCGCACCGATAATCGCGATGGTAGCCATGCCATTCCCCAAACCTATACGAAATTCTCAACCACGGTATGGTACCAGCATTTTGTTTGACCTCGTCAAACGAACACGTTAGGCCAGCGCAGCTCGGGTATCAAAGAATGTCTTAGCAATCGCAGCCACCAGCTCGCTCGAGCGATCGCTCCATGGCATCGATGTCATGATACTCATAATGTAGGTGTCGCCATCGACATCGATGAGGCCCGCATCGCATGTCGAATAGCAACCATCCTCGCTAATCCAGCCGGCCTTGTTGCGCACCAGGGCTTGGTCGTCCGCAATGCCGTCGCGGATAAAGGACCGGGTCGTAGAGGCCAGAAGATCCGATAGCCATTGCGACGTCTCGGTATCACGGCTCAAATACTCGCTCATCTCGCGCCACAACTTGGCCGAGGTGCGCGGGCAATAGGTGGGAAAATCACTCATCGGATCGAGTGCGGTATCGTAATCGATGCCAAGACTGGCAATCCAATCCTCGTAACCGACACGGTCAAACGTCGCGCGTAACGCAATAAACGAATCGTTGTCCGAATTAACGATCGCGGCCTCGATCAGGTCGCGCACCGTCTGCCAACCCATGTTGTAGCCACCATAGGTGCCAAGGGAATCATCGAGTGAAACCTGACCCGTCTCGACCAGAAATTCGCAGATGTACAACGCATAGAGCGCCTTGTAGCTACTCGCGCCGTAAACCTCGACATCGAGGTTATACGTCACGCCCTTGCCGCTTGACAGGTCGTAGAACACCACGCCCACATCGCCTAGCTCCTGCGCCCGACTCAGGGCATCCTGGAGCAAGGCAAGGCTCTCATCCTCCAAGGTAGGAGTCTTGTTATCCACCAACGAGAAGGCCTGAACGGTATCACCCGAAGGGATATCGTTGAAGTCCGCCTTCGAAAGTCTCGTCTTGAGATCTGCCGACGCTTTGGACTTTGAAACCTTCTCGTTTTGCGTCTGTACCGTTGACGCATCTGAGTGTGCCATTCGCTCCGACGCGTAGGTTTTGGCGGTAATTCCGAGGATAATAATCGCCAACGTTAGCATCCCAATGGCGGCAATCTTCGTCACGCGGACGCGAGCGTCGGCAAGGCCACGCGAAGATGTGCCCTTCGTCTCATATCTGCTGCTATGCTGCGGCATATACTCGTCCCGCGATGCGTTATTTCGCACGTGGTCTCCTGACTGCTACCGTTCATATACGAGCAGCATAATACCGAGCAGGCATTTCTTTCCAAAGATATTCAGCGGCGTTTAAGGCGTCTTTAAAGAAACCACAAGCGTATTTATCCAAATGGCGCGATTCTGTTGCGCATCTCCGCCCAAAACGCAGTTGCGGTGGAATAGTTCCTATTTGGGCGGCATAAGCCGAAAAACAAGAACTATTCCACCGCAACTTGACGGAGCTCTTTGGCAATCAACTTGGTGCCCAGGGGCACTCATTTAAGTCTGTCCCCAATGAGTGCCTTTGGGGAGCGAAAATGGCTCGCTAGCCGATAGCGTTTTTGAGTTCCGCGCGACGCTTTTTCATGCCCGTCATGACGGCGTTGCGCAGCTCGGGCATGCGCGCGGTATCCATCTGTGGAACGCCCTCGAGCTTATAGGGAATGCCCAATTGCTCGTACTTGACGACGCCCATCGTGTGATACGGCAGCATTTCCAGGCCCACCACGTTGTGCCATGGAGCGATGAGGCGGCCGAGCGCCTCGCACTCCTCAACCGTATCGGTAATGCCGGGCACCACCACGTGGCGGATAACGACCTTAATCTTGCGACGGGCAAGCTCATCACCAAACGCCAGAATGCGTGCGGGATCGCAACCGGTCAGCTTTTTATGCTCAACGGGATCGGCATGCTTGATGTCGAGCAGCACCATGTCGGTCTCGTTGAGAACAGTATCGAACTTCTCGGGATGGTTGGGGTCAAACGCATAGCCGCAGCTGTCGAGGCAGGTATGCACGCGGCCATCGGGGTTGTTGTGCATTGCACGGAACAGGTCGGCTAAAAACGCGGGCTGCAAGAGCGGCTCGCCGCCGGACACCGTAATACCGCCGCTGCGGTAAAACTCATGGTTGCTCTGGAACTCGTCCATCAGGTGCTCGACGGTCACCATGGTGCCGCCGCTAACCGACCAGGTATCGGGGTTGTGGCAATACGCACAGCGCATGGGGCAGCCCTGAACAAACACCACAAAGCGGATGCCGGGTCCATCGACCGTTCCCATCGTCTCAATCGAATGTACGCGGCCCAGGGCAAACGCAGAGTCCTCGGGACGAGCGTCCACACCCTCGAGCGTCATCTCAGCCATTCCCGCTACCTTGCCTCTCATTGGTTTTAGCTACATAAATGCCAGAATCATTCTAGCCCATACGCATGATGGCGAAACGGTTTAGCGGTCAATTAGGTTGTCCTATTTGGCCCTACGCAAGAGCGGCGGGAAGGTTATCGCAACCCGCCCGCCGCTGAGGCAATAGAAATCGATAGACGCCAGACCTTACGCCTTAAGCGTGAGCACCGCACCGAAGGCGGTCGGGCCGCAATGGCTCGAGATGACACCGCCGACCTGAGTCCAGGTAACGTCCTTAAAGCCCAGGTCGTGCGCATAGACTTCCATGTCGTCGCGCAGCTCCTGGGAAAGGCCTACCGAATACGCCAGGCCAATATGCGAGTAGTCAATCTCGCCCTTCGCAACCATGTGGTCAATAAAGGCGCGGGCGCACTTGAGCATAGAGCCGCGGAACTTCTTGGTTGCCACGAACTTGCCGCCCGTTACCTCAATGCAGGGCTTAATCTTGAGCAGATGGGCACCGAGGAATGCCACGTTGGATAGACGACCGCCCGCCTTAAGGAAGGCTAGGTCGGTAGGAACAAAGCCCAGCAGCACACGGTCCATGACGGAATTCGTAAATGCAAAGATTTCGTCGACGGTGGCATCGGGGTGAGCCTCGATGTATTTGGCGGTCTCGACGGCAACAAGCGACTGGCCCACCGAGACAAAACGCGTGTCCATGGAGTAGACGTAGTCGCGACCCTTGGCGGCAATCTTAGAAGACTGGTGTGAGCAGGTCGTGGCCTCGGAATACGCAAGGTGCAGAATAGTCGCATCGGGCTGCTCGGCATGGATGCGATCGTACACGTGCGCAAAATCTGCCGGCGCGCAGCCGCTGGTCTTGGGCATCACGCCAAACTCGTTGCAGCGCGAATAAATCTCGAGCGGATCGATCGAGCCGTCCTCGACGGTCTCGTCACCAATCGTGACATGCATAGGTACGCGCACGATACCGTAGCGTTCGCAGAGCTCTGGCGTCACATCCGAACCAGATTCAACCACGATTACGTACTTGCCCATTATCATCACGACCCATCCCGACGTTGGCTTTTTAATATGTGACGCACGTCCACCGTCCTGCTACACAACGGCCTCCAAGCGCCAAAGAGACGCCGCCCCTTGCACACAACAAAGGACAGCGTCTCCCTGGAAAACTCCGTGCTTATCTAGGATTCTACACGGTTTACAACAATGTGTTACTTACTCCGCAAACGGTAGCTATACACGATAAACGGTAGTTCGCTGCGGCAACTGCGACACATTCCGCCCGGCAAGTCCAATCGTGCTCCACGCACGGTTAATGCGCGAGGCGGTAGAAATCCATCGACGCCGCACCCTCGGCATGCAACCCCATCGCCGAAACCGCCGGCGAATAGGTACGGCTCGTAAGTGCCGCCTCGCCGCTGTTGGCAAAAATCTCGACCATCGTAGTGTCCGAAAGCACGCGCAGGTCGCGAAGCTCGCTGAGCTCGATCGACCTTTGGTCGCGCCCATAGCCTTCGTCACCCATGTCGAGGGTAAGCATCCCGTCTGCATAGCGCACAAAGACACCCTTGCGGATTTCGAGCTCGACCATCTTGGCGCCCTCACAGGAAACCACAAGATCAAACAGGCGGCCCGGCTCCTCAACGGTTTCACCGCCTGTCGCGCGAACGCAGTCGCCGCGCATCCTCTCAATCTCGTGCGCCGGCTGCTGGCAGAGCTTACCATCGCGCATGCTCAGCTCTCGCGGCACCGTCAACGCGCACTGCCACCCGCGCGCCACCGTCGGGTTTTCCGCCGTCGCATCGGGGCAACCCGACCATCCGATCATCAATCGCCGGCCTGTAGCATCCTCAAAGGACTGCGGAGCATAGAAATCAAAACCGGCATCGACCATCGGGGGCATGCCCTGCCCGACGATTTTAAAGCTCGGCGCCTCCCAATCGGCCTCGATGGGGAACCACACGCACTGATGCGGATTGCGGTAACGCCAACCATCGGCAGGCACACCCTGCGGACAGCAAACGAGAATAAGCTCGCCATCGAGCTCAAACAGATCGGGGCACTCCCACATAAAGCCAAACTCCTCGCCCAACTCAATGCGCGTCGCATAGCTCCAGTCCTCAAGATTGCGCGAGGCATAGACAAGCACGCAGCCACGGTCGTCTTTCGTACGAGCGCCCAGAACCATGTAGTAGATACCATCGTGCTCAAGGATCTTGGGGTCGCGCACGTGCGTACCGATATCGTCGGGGTAATCGACCGGTCCAACAGCTATGCACTTCTCGCCCAATTCGTCGGGATTCTCGGCAACCATATGAATCTGGTTTTGCTCACGGCCCGTCAACACGTAGTCGTAATCATCGCGGTCAAAATGCTTGACGTTGCCGGTATAGAAGTAGTGAATCTTGCCATCGCGTACAAAGGCAGAACCAGAATACGCTCCACTCGAATCCAAATCGGAATCGGGGAACAGCGCGGGGCCGTGATTCTCGTACGTCACAAAATCCTTTGTCGTCAGATGGTTCCAAAGCACTGGACCGCCATGCGCGGCATCGAACGGATCGTATTGATGATAGATGTGATACGTATCACCAATCTGAACCAAACCGTTGGGGTCGTTGAGCCAGCCAAGCTCAGGCTCCACATGGAACAGGAGCCTATCGGGGTCGGACGCGATGCGACCCGCCGTCTCATCCTGTCCGGCACGCCACTGCTCATAGTCCGCGCGTGTCACCTTATTTTTTTGATTAAACATCGCCGTTGACTTTCTCGTCTATAGGGAAGGACGCTCGACTCGCACGAGCCGAGCGCCCTTCCTCAAATGGACTTATCCGCACATTACGCTGAACGGCTCAACTAGAAGCTGACATCGAAGCCAGCACCAGCGCCCTCTTCATCGGTGGTCGGAACGCCCTTTGCCTTGTTGTAGGCAAAGATCAAGACGATCGGCACGATAAAGGCGATGAGATTGCCAGCCACATACCACACGAGAGTCTCGGGCGTAACGATGAGCAGGCCAAGCACACCGGTCAGACCCTGACCGATAGCGCGCACCTCAAAGAGCTTGACGAAGGCACCGCCGCAGCCTGCACCGATGCATGCGCAGATGAACGGGATGATCGAGTAGCGCATGTTTGCAGCAAAGATAGCGGGCTCGGAGATTCCGACCAGCGTCGGGATAAAGGACGACATGCAGATGTTGCGCTCTTTGGAGTGCTTCTTGTGAATGAGGTACATACCGATGGCGCCGCCGCCCTGGGCGATGATGGAAACCGACCAGATGGCCTGGATGTAGTTGAAGCCGGTCGTGGCAACGAGGTTGGCCTCGATACCCTGGATGAACTGATGCGTACCGGTAACGACGAGCGGCTGCAGAAACGCGGCGAAGACAAAGGCACCAAAGACGCCCATCCTGTTGTACAGGATATCGATTACGCCGGCGAGGACGTCGCCGATCAGGTTGCCGAGCGGGCCGAACACGGTGAACAGAGCGACGTTAGCAAGAATCAGGGTAACGGTCGGGACAAAGACGAACGAAACGACCTCGGGGATGTACTTCTGGGCAATCTTTTCGACCTTGGCCATAAACCAGGCGGTCAGGATTGCGGGGAACACGCCGCCCTGGAAAGCAACCATGGGAATGGAGAGCGGACCGAAGTTCCAGTACTCAGCACCCGTCGGGTCCATAACGAACGTGTTACGGTTCATAAGACTCGGGTGAACCATGACGATACCGACGAGGATGCCCAGGATCGGGTTACCGCCAAAACGCTTGACCGCGCTGTACATAACCAGGACAGGCAGGTAGTCGAACGTGGTGGCGATAATGGCAAAGAAGCTTGCGAGGTTCTTGAGGAACTCGCTGTGATCGGCGAGGCTGCCCTCCATGCCAAAGAGGCCGTTGGCAACGATCAGCGACTTAAGACCGATGATGATAGCAGCGCCGACGAAGGCGGGAATGATGGGGATAAAGATGTCCGAGAATACCTTGAGGACCGAGAAGAACTTGCCCTTCTTGTCCGCCTCGGCGCCCTTGACCTCGGAAGCACTGATCTCCTTAACGCCCGTCAGAGCCATAAACTCATCGTAAACCTTGTTGACGGTACCGGTACCGAAGATGATCATGAGCTGGCCGCTGTTGTACAGCACGCCCTTGACGCCATCGATGTTCTCGAGCTCGGCCTTGTTGTATTTGCTCGTATCCTTGAGCACCAGACGCAGACGGGTCACGCAATGCGTGGCGCCCTCGATGTTCTCCAGTCCGCCGACGTTGTCGACGACTTGCTGGGACACTGCCTTGTAGTCCATGTTCCTCTCCATTCCTTTTCTAAATCATAAAACGGTTCGTTGCCGCTACAGAGACGCGATCGTTGCGTTTGCGCACTTGAGCGCACCGTCGGTGACGGTAAGCGCCACACCCTGGCCCTGCTTGTTGCAGAAGCGAGCGTTGAGCGCAACATCATCGACAAAGATGGTCGCGATGTCGTCGTCGACGACCAGACGCACATGGTGAGTGCCCTCGCCCTTAAAGAACAACGGACGCTCGAGGCCCATGTTGTTGACCTGGAACCACGGGTACTGGGGAGCCGGCGTGAACTCGAGCTTGCCCTCGCGCAGGTTGGCGCGGAACTCATAGGCAAGACCGGTCTCGGCGTCCTCGGCAAGCTTCACCGAGAAGCCGGCAGCGTTACCGCCGAGCTCAATGTCGGCATCGAGCAAGTAGGTGGAGCCGGCATCCGCGGCGAGCACCTGCTCGACCTTGCCCGACTCGCAGGAAAGCTCAAAGGTCTCGACTGCCTTAGCCTCGCCAAAGGCGCCAAGCATGCTGTCGGGGAGCTTGGTGCCGAGCGTTCCGTCGGCACGCTGAACGATCTCGAGGGGCATAAAGGTGCCACCCCATAGGTAAGAGCTGGGGTCGCCGCCCTCGTCACGCGTAGGAACCCAACCAAAGAGAACGCGACGCTCGCCATCGAATGCGGTGCGAGCGGCGTAGTACGCGCGGCCGTCGAAGGAGTCGTCAGCGGGGGTAATCCAAGGACCGTTGATGGACTTGGACATGCGGTAACGGGTCTTGTTGCCGTCGCTGTACTCGGAAAAGACGAGGTACCACCAGTCGCCCATCTTAAAGAGATCAGGCATCTCAAACATGGTGTACAGGCCCGGGTTCCACCAGTCGCCCTGGAACTCCCAGTTGGTCAGATCCTTGGAGGTGAACTTGACCAGGCGGCCGGTCATCAGACGCTTGTCCTCGCCCACACGCGTGCCGAGGATGAGCATGTACTCTTCGTTCTCCTCATCCCAAAGCACAAAGGGATCGCGCCAGTTGCGATCATCGTAACCCTCCTGGGGCGGAAGCAGCGTCTCGGCGATGTTCTTCTCCCACTTGACGGCGTCGTCGCTCGTTGCGTGAAGAAGAACCTGCTTCATCAAACGTGCGCGGACCTTATCGCGATTGCAACCAGTGTAGAGCGCATGGTACTTGTCGCCCACCTTAAACACCGTGCCGGCATAAATGTACTGGTCGACTTCCTCGTCGCCGCCGCGCTCAAGGCTCTCCCCAAAGTCCTTGTAGTTGACGAAATCCTTGGTCGTAGCGAGTGCCCAGCCAAACGGCTCTCCGAAAGGTTCGGGGTTACGCGTGTCACGCTGATGATAGAGATAGAACGTGCCGTCCTCGCCGTACGGCATGATGTCGCCTACCCAAATTCCCTCAGGCTGGTAATACACCTTGTGCATCCGAGACTTCCTTTCCACGACATACTAACTCGGTACAATGGCAAGATATGTCAATCGTTTTCATATGTCAAACGTTTTCACACCAATACGTCTTTTCGCAGTTCCAGTCGTCGGCAAACGGTTGACATATGCCGGTGAACGGTCATCAGAGGCGTTTGAGGAATTCTTTTGGCACGGGATGAACTACGCGGTTTTGCCCTCAATGAGTTCAACGGGAAGCTTGATATTCGATTCGGGATTATCGCCGTTAATAAGAGCGATGATGGATTGCGCCGCGAGCTCTCCGATGCGATCGATATCTTGACGTACGGTTGTTAAGTCAGGCATAAACGTCATAGTTCGGCGGGCACCATCCGCGCCCACGACCTTAATATCGTCTGGAGCGCTCAAGCCGCGCTGCTTCATCACGTTGAGACAGATGGCCGCCATCGTATCGTCTCCCGCAAAGATGCCGTCAATATCGGGGTTCTCATCGAGGATCTTCGCAACGACCGCGCCCTTTTCGTCGTCGGGCTTAACGAACTCAACCTCACGGACAAGCGCGGACAAACCGGCCTGCTCAACAACATCGAGGTAGGCATCGGTACGCTTATTGGCAGGCATGCGCATGCGGCTATTGCTGCGCAGGCACAGGATACGCCTGCAGCCGTCATCAATCAGACGGCGCGTGGCGAGCTCGCCGATGCCATAGCTGTCACTTGCAATCTGGACAGAGCCCTCGCCAAGATCGCAGTCGATGCCAACCAGGCTCAAGCCCATCTCGGCATATGCCTCAGCACCGATATTGAGGGAGTTGACGATTACGCCGTCGACCATATTGCGGCGGAGCATGTCGATATAGGAACGCTCAAGATCAGGTCGATTGGCGCTGTTGCACAGCAACATCTTAAAGCCGTTTTCCGCTAACGTGCGCTCGACCGCCTGCACAACCTGAGCATGGAACGGGCTGCTCACAAAGGGAACGATCATACCGATAAGATTCAGGCGACCGTTGAGCATGGCACGGGCGATATCGTTGGGCGTATAGTTGATGCGCTCCATCGCGGCATGGACCTTATCGCGGGTCTCTTGGCTAATATAGCCGCGATTATTAAGCACGCGAGATACCGTAGTAGGCGAAACCCCCGCCACCGCTGCAACTTCCTTGATGCCAGGCTTAGCAGAATCCTTAGAACGAGCGCCCTCGCGAGCCATAGCACCCTCCCCCATCAACATGTCAAACGTTTACATACGAACAAAGCATACCCCAACAACAGCGGGAAGACGGTAACAGCACAAGTAAGTAAACGACTCATCCAAATAATTAGGAGAGTTCCGCCTAAAGGGTGACTACACAGGACCCCGCGAGGGCGTAATGGGCTTCTCCCCAGAACATTCCGCACTGATATTTTCTGTATTGAAGACGTCGATGGTGCACCCGTATACCATTGACGTCGACACCATCAGATGCGGACCGCGCGGTGAC